>NZ_QAJJ01000018.1:0-250619 GCF_003852455.1 Rhodococcus sp. KBW08 | reverse complement strand
ATGCCGGGCCACAGTCGTTTTGAAGTTTCTACGCCGTCTTGTCGCGGCGCTCGCCACGTTCCGGCTTACGCGGAACGATGGTCGGAAGTACGTTGTCGTTGACGGTCTCCGCGGTGACGACCACCTTTTCGACGTCGTCACGGCTGGGGATGTCGTACATCACGGGAAGAAGAACCTCTTCCATGATGGCGCGCAGGCCACGAGCACCGGTTCCACGCAAGATCGCCTGATCGGCGATCGCATCCAGAGCCTCTTCGGTGAACTCGAGTTCGACGCCGTCCATGTCGAAGAGACGACGGTACTGCTTGACGAGAGCGTTCTTGGGCTCCGACAAGATCTGAACCAGCGATTCCTTGTCGAGGTTGGTCACCGACGCGATCATCGGCAGTCGGCCGATGAACTCCGGAATCAGACCGAACTTGATCAAATCCTCCGGCATGACCTCGGCGAAACGATCGACCGTATCCAGTTCGGCCTTCGACCGAACCTCGGCACCGAATCCGATACCGCGCTTGCCGACGCGATCGGAGACGATCCGCTCGAGACCGGCGAACGCGCCCGCTACGATGAACAGCACGTTCGTGGTGTCGATCTGAATGAATTCCTGGTGCGGATGCTTACGACCGCCCTGCGGCGGGACGCTCGCCTGCGTACCTTCGAGGATCTTCAGCAACGCCTGCTGAACACCTTCGCCGGACACGTCACGCGTGATCGACGGGTTCTCGCTCTTACGCGCGATCTTGTCGACCTCGTCGATGTAGATGATTCCGGTCTCGGCGCGCTTGACGTCGTAGTCGGCAGCCTGAATCAGCTTGAGCAGAATGTTCTCCACGTCCTCGCCGACATAGCCGGCCTCGGTCAACGCCGTCGCATCGGCGATGGCAAACGGGACGTTGAGCATCTTCGCGAGAGTCTGAGCGAGGTACGTCTTGCCACAGCCGGTGGGGCCGAGCATCAAGATGTTGGATTTTGCGAGCTCAACCGTCTCACCCCGCGCATCACGGCCCTTGTCTCCGGCCTGAATGCGCTTGTAGTGGTTGTAGACGGCGACGGCCAGCGTCCGCTTGGCGGAGTCCTGACCGATGACGTAGTTCTCGAGGAATTCTCGGATC
The DNA here is from genome assembly GCF_003852455.1 of Rhodococcus sp. KBW08. Taxonomy (NCBI): domain Bacteria; kingdom Bacillati; phylum Actinomycetota; class Actinomycetes; order Mycobacteriales; family Nocardiaceae; genus Rhodococcus; species Rhodococcus sp. KBW08. The sequence continues at coordinate 249,507 of NZ_QAJJ01000018.1, read as the reverse complement.
TCCGCAGGCTTGGGAAGCTCGTCGAGTTTTACCTCGCTCGACTCGGCCAATTCCTCTTCGATGATCTCGTTGCAGAGGTCGATGCACTCGTCGCAGATGTACACCCCGGGTCCTGCAATGAGCTTTTTGACCTGCTTCTGACTCTTACCGCAGAAAGAGCACTTGAGCAGATCCCCGCCGTCGCCGATGCGTGCCATCTCGTGAGGTCCCTACTTTCCATCATGTACGTGCACTCGCCGCCACTCGATCGGCCGAGACGCTCCGCAGTACGTCGGTAGTTGTCAGATCGGTAGTTGTCAGATCAGACAAACTGATCAACAAACTGATCGAACAAATCTGGTCGAACAATCGCAGAACGCCGGTCGAGAACCAGCCCGTGAAGTGACGGTACCCGCAGATCCCGAACGGGGTCGACCTGTTCCCGGCGTTTCGCCTGCGGATAAAAAAGAAAAGAGCCGAGATTTCAGCCTGGCGAGCGCTCCACCAGGCACTTCTCGACGTGTCCGCCTCGTGTCGGGAATCGCGATACAGATCCTCGACACGAGGCGGAAATCGACTACTTCTGTGCGCTGAGCTTCCGGTAAGCCAGCACGTCGTCGATGATGCCGTACTCCTTGGCCTGCTCGGCCGTGAGGATCTTGTCGCGATCGGTGTCGACGCGGATGGTCTCCGGATCCTTACCGGTGTGCAGCGACAGCGTGCTCTCCATGAGCCGACGCATACGCTCGATCTCCGCAGCCTGGATCTCCAGATCGGAAACCTGACCCTGGATGCCGCCCGTGGCCGGCTGGTGAATCAGAATGCGCGAGTTGGGAAGCGCGAAGCGCTTGCCCGGCGTACCACCGGCGAGAAGCACAGCAGCTGCCGAAGCAGCCTGACCGAGGCAGACAGTGGAGATGTCGGCACGGACGTACTGCATCGTGTCGTAGATCGCCATCAGCGCGGTGAACGAACCACCGGGCGAGTTGATGTACATGGTGATGTCGCGGTCCGGATCCTGCGATTCGAGAACCAGCAACTGGGCCATGAGGTCGTTGGCGGAGACGTCGTCGACCTGCGAGCCGAGGAAGATGATGCGCTCCTCGAACAGCTTGTTGTACGGGTCGGACGTCTTGACGCCATAGCTGGTCTGCTCCGTGAACTGGGGCAGGATGTAACGCGATTGGGGGCCCGACGGCGCCTGGCCGCCCAGCGAGTTAGCTCCGAAAAGATTGGTCATCAGTTCTCCAAAGTATGAATTGGGCAGCGAAAGGATGGACGAACCGGCTCAGTTGCCGGTGCCGCCGGCCTGATTCGCACGGGAGACGACGTGGTCGACGAAGCCGTACTCGAGAGCTTCCTTCGCCGTGAACCAACGGTCACGGTCGGAGTCCGCGGTGATCTGCTCGACCGTCTGGCCGGTGTGCTGAGCGATCAGCTCGGCCATCTCGCGCTTGGTGTGCTTGAACTGCTCGGCCATGATCGCGATGTCACTGGCGGAACCACCGATACCGGCGGACGGCTGGTGCATCATGATGCGAGCGTGCGGCAGTGCGTAACGCTTGCCCTTGGTGCCTGCCGAGAGCAGGAACTGACCCATCGACGCCGCAAGGCCCATGCCGAAGGTGGCGATGTCGCACTCGGCGAACTGCATCGTGTCGAAGATCGCCATACCTGCGGTCACGGATCCACCGGGCGAGTTGATGTAGAGCGAGATGTCTCGCGTCGGGTCCTCGGCCGAGAGCAGCAGGATCTGTGCGCACAGCTTGTTGGCGATGTCGTCGTCGACCTGGGTACCGAGGAAAATGATGCGCTCTCGCAGCAAGCGCTCGTACACCGAGTCGCTGAGGTTCAACCCAGCGGTCGCTGAAGTCATGGCGGGACTCTGCAAAGTCTCCAGGTGATTGGAAGTCACGGTACCTGCCTTCTATGTGGATCTACTTGTGCGGTGGATCGTCTATGCGAAACACTTCTACTGACACAGACAGTAACGAAGTAGGGCGGCACCGGAGTCCCGGTGCCGCCCTACTTCGCTCAAAGCGGAAAACTCAGTGCAGTCGATCGTGGTGAAAACACCCGCCCGCCTGCGTTTTTACTTGTCTTCGCTCTCGGCGGAATCAGACGCATCCGCTTCGGTTTCGTCCTCGCTGCTGCCGAACAGTTCAGCGGTGTCGACGACTGCGCCGGAGGTGTCCTTGACACCGGCCGACTCGACGACGGACGCGAGAGCCTTGCCACGACGGACGTCTGCGAAGACGGCGCCGAGCTGGTTTGCCTGCTGGATCTGCTGGATGAACTGCTCGGGAGCCATGCCGTAACGCTGCGCCTGGAACAGGATGCGCTCGGTGAGCTCGTCCTGACCGACGGTGACGTTGCCCGCATCGGCGATCGAGTCGAGCAAGAGCTGCGTCTTGACGGAGCGCTCAGCGGCTTCCTGTGCATCCTTGTCGAACTCTTCGCGGCTGCTGCCCTGCTCTTCGAGGAGCTTGTTCAGTGCCTCTTCGTCGTGATCGAGACCGTGAACGGCGTCGTGCAGTGCAGCGTCGACCTCAGCCTTGACAACGGCCTCCGGCAACGGAACCTCGACGGTCTCGAGCAGCTGCTCGAGAACCTTGTCGCGGATCTGACCGGCCTGCTCGACCTTGCGGACGCGTGCGACGCGCTCACGGAGGTCAGCCTTCAGTTCTTCCAGGGTGTCGAACTCGCTGGCGAGCTGAGCGAACTCGTCGTCCTCAGCCGGAAGCTCGCGCTCCTTGACCGTCTGCACGGTCACGGTGACAACAGCTTCCTTGCCCGCGTACTCGCCGGCGACCAGCGTCGACGTGAAGTCCTTGGACTCCCCCGCCTTGAGGCCGACGATGGCTTCGTCGAGGCCCTCGATGAGCTGGCCCGATCCGACCTCGTGCGACAGTCCGCTCGCGGTTGCCTCGGCAACGTTCTCGCCGTCGACGGTGGCCGACAGGTCGATCGAGACGAAGTCGCCGTCCTCGACTGCGCGGTCGACGCCGGTGAGGGTGCCGAAACGCTGACGCAGCGAAAGCAGCTGCTCTTCGATGGCTTCGTCGGTGATCTCGATCGGATCGACCTCGACGTTGATGGAGCTGAAGTCGGGAAGCTCGATCTCGGGGCGCACGTCGACCTCGGCGGTGAACTCGAGGAGCTCGCCGTCTTCGATCTTGGTGACCTCGATCTCGGGCTGGCCGATGGCCTTCACGCCGGCGCTGGTGACAGCCTCGGAGTAACGCGAAGGCAGAGCGTCGTTGACAACCTGCTCGAGCACTGCGCCGCGACCGACACGTGCTTCGAGGAGTCGGGCCGGAGCCTTACCGGGGCGGAAGCCGGGGAGACGAATCTGCTGCGCGAGGGCCTTGTAGGCCTTGTCGAAATCAGACTTGAGTTCCGCGAAGGGCACCTCAACGTTGATACGGACTCGCGTCGGGCTGAGCTGCTCGACGGTGCTCTTCACGAAACTTCGCTCCTTCGTCTGGTCTTGCTCACAACTTGTGTTGAATCGGTACTGCTGTCTGGCGCGGCACTCCACTCCCGTACTTGCTGGAGGTGAGTGCCATGTACGTACTTGTCGGGATGACAGGATTTGAACCTGCGACCCTCCGCTCCCAAAGCGGATGCGCTACCAAGCTGCGCTACATCCCGTTTCCGATCACATGAAACACACGATACGGCCATCCGAGGCCACAAAGACAGCGGGCCACAAAGGCAGCCACCATCGGTGACCGCGCACAACCCTATCGCGCTCACTACTCTCTCACGAACCCGACCGCCGTTTGTACACGGCCCGGCTGTCCGCCCCCGCAAGTATGTCATCCAACTATGTCATCCACCGCCGCCACATACAGCCTTGCCTGAACCGTGATGCGAGCCGGAATCAGAGGCCGGGCCGGAAGGAAAAGACACCCCGACTCGCCGGGCAAATCGAAATTCCCCAGGTGAACGACGGTCTCGAACTTCTCCGACCCCCCGATTATGAAATCCGGTGGGGCATTGGGTACAGTTTCGTATCGCAGACGACGAACACGGCGATCCCGAGTTGTCGTATGCACGGGGATGTAGCTCAATGGTAGAGCCTCAGTCTTCCAAACTGATCACGCGGGTTCGATTCCCGTCATCCCCTCCATCAGGAGGGAAACTCCACAAAAATCCGCACCGGCCCAGCCGGTGCGGATTTTTTGTGTTCAGACTTTGCCCGCTCAGACCACTCCCCTGCAGTCCGTATCCTGGAGTTGTCCGGATCGATTCTGCTCGGGAGGCCACTCGTGACCACGATTCTTCTCATACTCGTCATTCTGGCCGTAGTCGTATTTCTGGTCATGAAAAGCCAGCAACGCGGTTCCGGCCACAGCGCAACGCAACTCGACGACGCGAAAGCCGATGCCCGGCAGGCGATCGAACGCCTCGGCGGTCAGGTCTACAACCTGACCGGCAGTGACGACGCGTCGCGCCAAGCCCTCGCCGACGCGGCCGAACGATACAACGCCGCAGGCTCGCAGATCGATCAGGCCGCAACGCCGGTGCAGGCACGTCTCGCGAAACAGACTGCACTGGAAGGGCTTTACTACATCCGCGCGGCACGGGTGGCGATGGGCATGGATCCGGGACCGGACGTTCCTTCCATCGACGGACAGAAGGCCGCGGGTTCGGTCACCGAAGATCGCGAGGTGGAATTCGAGGGCCGCAAGGTCGCCGCATCACCCAATCCGTCGTCGCACACACCCAACTACTACCCCGGCGGCCGAGTCGCAGGACGCCCGGTCCCGGCCGGCTGGTACTCCGAGCCGTGGTGGAAGCCTGCCCTCGTCGCCGGGGCGTGGGGTCTGGGTTCGATGATGCTGTTCTCGACCATGTTCTCCGGAATGGCCGGGGTTCCTTACAGCGCAGAAGCTTTCGCGCAGGGTGGCGATACGGGAGCCGGCGGTGACTCCGGAGACCAGGGTGACTCCGGCGACTCGGGAGATCAGGGTATGGACGCCGGTGACTCCGGCGCGGACCAAGGAAGTATCGACAACACCGATTTCACCGCAGACGGCGGAGGCGGCGACTACGGGGACTTCGGAGGCGGCGATTTCGGCGGTGGGGACTTCGGCGGCTTCGACTTCTAAGCCGACTGACACACCGGGCACCAGAACAGGTTTCGCGCCTCCATGACGGAATGCAGGATCGGCGTGCCGCACACGCGGCACGGCGATCCTGCTCTTCTGTAGACGTAGGTCCGCGGACGATCCTTCGCGTACGCCGGATCTCCGTTGTCGTGCTCGGCGCGAACGACGTGCATCTTCCCGCGCCTGACACCGACTTTCATCAACTCGACAAGATCTGCCCACATGGCAGTCCATTCGTCGTGAGAGAGAAGATTCCCCGGTCGTTCAGGGTTGATTCCGTGACGAAAGAGAAGTTCGGCGCGGTAGACGTTGCCGACACCCGCCAGGACCGCCTGGTCCATGAGCAGCGCGCCGATCGCCTTCTTGGACTTGGAGATTCGCAACCAGGCTTTCTCCGGATTCGAGTCGCGGCGCAACGGGTCCGGCCCGAGTCTCGCCTCGATCGCGGCGACCTGAGGGGGCAGCAGGACTTCGCAGGCAGTGGGACCACGAAGGTCGGTGCCGAAATCGGCACCGACCATTCGCATCCGGACCTGGCCTACCGGTTCTTCCATCGGTAGGGCGGAGTCGGTGAACTTTCCGTACAGCCCGAGGTGTACGTGAACTGTCAATCCGTTGTCATAGGTGTGCCAGAGGTGCTTTCCCCAGGCATCCGAGGACGTGAGTACGTGTCCGTCCACCAACCGCGCGTCCTCGGCGAATCTGCCTTGCGGACTGAGGACGCGGACCGGTGAACCGACGAACTTGCGGGCATGCAACCGTGCCAGCCGATGCAGGGTATGACCTTCAGGCACGGAACAACTTTCGAATCAGGCTTGCGGCAGAGCCGGTGCGACGCCGGTCTTCTCGTACTCGGACAGGATGTCGATACGACGCTGGTGGCGCTCTTCACCCGACCATGCGGTGGCGAGGAAAGCGTCGACGATGGCAAGCGACTCCTCGAGGGAATGCATACGTCCGCCGATGCCGATCAGCTGAGCGTTGTTGTGCTCGCGGGCCAGCTTCGCCGTTTCGACGCTCCAGGCGAGGGCGCACCGTGCGCCGGGGACCTTGTTCGCTGCGATCTGCTCGCCGTTGCCACTGCCGCCCAGGACGATTCCCAGGCTGCCTTCGTCCGCAACGACGCGCTTTGCGGCTTCGATGCAGAATGCCGGGTAGTCGTCCACGGCGTCGTACTCGTGAGCACCACAGTCGACGGCCTCGTGGCCGTTCGCTTTCAGGTGTTCGATGATCTCGTTCTTACGTTCGAATCCGGCATGGTCGGCACCCAGGTATACGCGCATGGCGACAATTCTCTCAGGCCCGACCAGCCGGGCGCACCCGGGTCGACGTCACACTTTCAGGAACACGCATCACCGCGCGAGCGCACCTATCGTGGTGCCCATGTACCCCGTCAACGGCCAGGCCGCTGCACCTGCCGTTCGTGTGTCACCGGGCAGTGACGCCGTTCGCCACCCGTGGGAAATTCCGCTACTCGTGCTCGCGGTGCTGACGACGGTCGTCACTTATGTGGTGGCGATCGTCCTGATCGCTGCGGGTGATCTGTCGACATGGATCCTCGTGGTGCTCGCGGCTCCGATCCTGCTGTTCCTCGCGCGAGGTCAGCTGTACGGATCGCAACAGGTCAACGGAATCAAGATGACGCCTTCACAATTTCCGGAGGGGTATCGGCTGGTTGCCGAGGCTGCGGCACGGTTCGGCATGCAAACTCCGCCGGATGCCTACGTCGTGCTGGGGAACGGACGGATCAACGCGTTTGCGTCGGGGCACGGATTTCGCCGTTTCGTCGTCGTCTACAGCGACCTGTTCGAAGTCGGTGGGCAGGCTCGCGAGCCCGATGCGCTCGCATTCATCATCGGCCACGAGGTCGGCCACATCGCTGCTGGGCATGCGTCGTACTGGCGTCAGTGGGGACAGTTCGCGTCGAACTACATTCCGGTGATCGGGTCTTCGCTGTCTCGTTCCATGGAGTACACGGCAGACAACTTCGGTTTCCACATGCGCCCCCAGGGAGCACCGGGCGCCATGGGTGTCCTCGGCGCCGGAAAGTATCTCGTGGGTCTGGTCGGGTTCGACGAACTGGCCGATCGCGCGACACTCGAATCCGGTTTCTTCCCGTGGTTCGTCAACATCTTGTCGTCACATCCGGTGCTGACCTGGCGTGCGGCCGCGCTTCGCAACCGCACGCACTCAGGGCATCTGTTCTTCCGGCCCGGTCAGCTCTACCGAAATCCGGCGCTCACTGCCGCTCAGTCGAACTGAGGATCCTCGTTGCGGGTCCGCTTGAGCTCGAAGAAGTGGGGGTAACCGGCCAGCGCGACAGCGCCGTCCCACACCTTGCCTGCATCCTCGCCGCGCGGGATGCGTGACAGCACGGGACCGAAGAACGCCACGCCGTTGACATGGATCGTCGGGGTTCCGACGTCGGGTCCGACGGCGTCCATACCCTTGTGGTGGCTCTCACGCAGTGCCTCGTCGTACTTGTCGGTGTCGGCAGCTTCGGCCAATTCAGGGGGCAGGCCCACCTCGGCGAGGGACGACTTGATGACGTCGGCGAAATCTTTGTTTCCCTCGTTGTGAATCTTCGTACCCATGGCCGTGTACAGCGGCAGCAGGATCTCGTCACCCTTCAGCTGCGCTGCAGCGATAGCGACGCGGACCGGGCCCCAGGCCTTGGTCATCATCTCGCGGTACTCGTCGGGAAGGTCGCGGCCCTCGTTGAGAACCGCAAGGCTCATCACGTGGAACTTGGCCTCGATGTCGCGTACCTGCTGGGCTTCGAGAATCCAGCGCGAGGTGATCCAGCACCACGGGCAGAGCGGGTCGAACCAGAAGTCAGCAGTGTCCGTGGTCTTGCTCGAGGTTGCGCTCACGAAGAAACTCCCTATCAGTTCATGTCGGTCAGGTCATATCAGTTCGGGGACATACTCCCGTTCTGCCAACAATCATGAACCCGCAATCCTTCCCGCGCTTTCCCCCGAACTACCTTCCGATCGCAGTAGTGTCGAAAAGAAACGAGTACGAAGGAGTGGTTCAGTAATGAGCACCAACCGGAGATTCGTGATCGTCGGCGGCGGGCTCGCGGGCGCAAAGATCGCAGAAGCCCTGCGTGACAGAGATTTCGACGGTGAGATCACCGTTTTGAGTGAAGAAGACCACCTCCCGTACGAGCGGCCGCCACTGTCGAAGGAGTTCTTCGCGGGCAAGAAGACACTCCCCGAATTCACCGTCCACGACGGCGAGTGGTTCCGCGACCATCACATCGATCTTCGTCCGGGAACGACGGCAACGGCCATCAACCCCGCTGCGCACACCGTGTCACTTCCGGACGGTTCCACGATCAGCTACGACAAGCTCGCCTTGGCCACCGGTTCACGTTCGCGGCGCCTCGACATCCCGGGGTCCGACGCCGAAGGCGTTCACTACGTACGAACAGTCGATCAGGCCGCTGCGCTGCTGCGCACCCTGGCCGCCGACAAGAAGCTCGTCGTGATCGGTGCCGGCTGGATCGGTCTCGAAATTGCCGCGTCGGCCCGCGGTTTCGACGTCGAGGTCACCGTGCTCGAACATGCCGGCCTTCCGCTCGAATCGACCCTCGGCCCGGAAATGGGTGAGGTCTTCGCCGCTCTGCACCGCCAGAACGGCGTCGACTTGCGCACCGGCACGGACGTCAGCGCAATCTCTGTCGACGGCGATCACGCCTCGGGCGTCACTTTGAGCGACGGCACCGTGATTCCGGCCGACGCCGTGTTGATCGCTGTCGGCGCGTTGCCGAACACCGAGTTGGCGTCGGAGGCGGGTATCGACGTCGACAACGGCGTTCTCGTCGATGCCGGTCTGCAGAGTAGCGACCCGGACATCGTCGCAGTGGGCGACATCGCGGCCGCACAGCATCCGATTCTGAATTCACGAATTCGGGTGGAGCACTGGGCAAACGCGCTCAACCAGCCTGAGACGGCCGCAGACACCATGTTGGGGCGGCCTGCCGAGTACGTGCGCATGCCGTATTTCTTCACCGACCAGTACGACCTCGGGATGGAATACGTGGGTCACGCACCGCACGGCGGCTACTCCCGTGTGGTCACTCGCGGCGACGTCGACAAGCGCGAGTTCCTGGCATTCTGGCTCGATTCCGCGAACAAGGTGCTCGCCGGCATGAACGTGAACATCTGGGATGCCGGTGACGCCATCAAGGAATTGGTCGCGTCTTCAGGCCCCGTCGATCCGGAGCGTTTGGCCGATCCGGAGATTCCGCTGGCAGAAGTGTCCGCTTGAGTGCAGTCGTTCTCTTCGTGATGGGATGGACGTAATAGATCCGCACCATCTACGAGGAGATCTTTGTGGTCGCACCTAACCTGACACGCGAAACCGCAGCGCAACGGTCGGCAATCCTGACCGTCCAGAACTACCTGATCGAACTCGATCTCACCGACGGCAACGACGCACCCGGCGAGGAGACGTTCTCCTCGAAGACCACCGTCACGTTCACGGCGACGGCAGGCGCAAGCAGCTTCATCGACATCGTCGCGGCCCGAGTCCATTCCGCGGTCCTCAACGGCACCGCGCTCGACGTCTCCGACTACGACGAGTCGACGGGTATCAGCCTGCCCGACCTCGCTGCCGACAACGAACTGGTCATCGAGGCCGATTGCATCTACTCCCACACCGGCGAGGGGCTGCACCGATTCGTCGACCCGACCGATGACGCCGTCTATCTCTATTCACAGTTCGAGACGGCCGACGCCAAGCGCATGTTCGCGTGCTTCGATCAGCCCGATCTGAAGGCCACGTTCGACGTCCGCGTCACCGCTCCCACGTCGTGGAAGGTCATCTCCAACTCCGCTGTCGTCGAGACCCTCGCCGCCGATCCCGGCCAGCACGTCTTCCGGACCACCCCGAAGATGAGCACGTACCTGGTGGCGCTCATCGCCGGTCCCTACGCGCAGTGGACCGACAACTACTCCGACGAGCACGGCGACATCCCCCTCGGAATCTTCTGCCGCTCTTCGCTGGCCGAGTTCATGGACGAGGAGCGGCTCTTCACCGAGACCAAGCAGGGATTCGACTTCTACCACCGCAACTTCGGTGTTCCCTATGCCTTCGGCAAGTACGACCAGCTCTTCGTCCCCGAATTCAATGCGGGCGCGATGGAGAATGCCGGCGCCGTGACCTTCCTGGAGGACTACGTCTTCCGCTCCAAGGTGACCCGCTACTCGTACGAGCGTCGTGCCGAGACGGTCCTGCACGAAATGGCGCACATGTGGTTCGGAGACCTCGTCACGATGGCGTGGTGGGACGACCTGTGGCTCAACGAGTCGTTCGCGACCTTCGCTTCGGTCCTATGCCAGACGGAAGCGACCGAGTACACGAACGCGTGGACGACGTTCGCCAACGTCGAGAAGTCGTGGGCATACCGCCAGGATCAGTTGCCGTCGACGCACCCGATTGCCGCGGACATTCCGGACCTGGCCGCCGTCGAGGTCAACTTCGACGGCATCACCTACGCCAAGGGCGCCAGCGTACTCAAGCAGTTGGTCGCCTACGTCGGACTCGAGCCGTTCCTCGCCGGACTACGTGAGTACTTCCGTGAGCACGCATTCGGAAACGCAACCTTCGACGATCTGCTGGGCTCACTCGAAAAGTCTTCGGGCCGTGACCTTTCCGACTGGGGTCGACAGTGGCTCAAGACCACCGGCCTCAACATCCTGCGACCCGACTTCGACGTCGACGCAGACGGAAAGTTCACCCGCTTCGCCGTCCTGCAGGACGGTGCCGCCCCCGGCGCCGGGGAGCGTCGAATCCACCGGATCGCCATCGGCATCTACGACGACGTCGACGGCAAGTTGGTGCGAAGCCATCGCGTCGAACTCGACCTCGATGCTGTGGAGAGCACGGATGTCCCCGAACTTGTCGGCGTCGCCCGCGGTGCACTCGTGTTGGTCAACGACGACGATCTCACCTACGGCTCCGTGCGACTCGATCCCGAATCGTTGGCGACCGCGATCGAGCGAGTCGGCGACATCACCGAGTCACTCCCCCGCACCTTGGTCTGGTCGGCGGCGTGGGAAATGACCCGTCAGGCCGAACTGAAGGCACGCGACTTCGTCGCACTGGTCGAGCGCGGCATCAGTTCGGAGACCGAAGTCGGTGTGGTGCAACGTCTCTTGCTCCAGGCCCAGACCGCCATCGGCTCCTACGCAGACCCTGCCTGGGCCGAGGCCGAAGGCGCGGCGAGCTTCGCCAATCGGTTGCTCGAACTCGCACGTGAGGCAGAGGCCGGGTCCGACCACCAGCTGGCATTCGTCAACGCACTCACCGGCGCCGCACTCTCCCCGTGGCACACCGAGGTTCTGCGCGAATTGCTCGACGCCGATCCCTCCACCGTTGGGCTCGACGGCCTGATCGTCGACACGGACCTACGCTGGCGCATCGTCGGGGCACTCGCAGCTGCCGGTGAGATCGACGCCGAAGGAACTGCAACTCCGTTCATCGACGCCGAAGCCCAGCGTGACCCGACCGCGGCGGGCGCTCGTCAAGCCGCGGCTGCCGCGGCCGGACGTCCGCAGGCCGCTGTCAAGGAAGAGGTCTGGGCGAAGGTCGTCGGCGACGACTCGGTGCCCAACATCACCGCGCGATCCATCATCGGCGGGTTTGCTCGCGAAGGCCAGGACGAATTGCTCGAACCCTTCGTCTCCCGCTACTTCGCCGACATCGCGGCAGTGTGGGAACGACGCTCGAGCGAAGTGGCACAGACGGTTGTCATCGGGCTGTACCCGTCGTGGTCGATCTCTGCAGAATCCATCGCGGCCGCAGACCGATTCCTCGAAGGCGACATCCCTCCCGCGCTGCGTCGTCTGGTCGTCGAAGGCCAGGCCGGTGTGGTTCGTTCGCTCGCCGCACGAAAGTTCGACGCGAGCTGACATGCGAAAGGCCGGTGCCCGCGTCNNGACGCGGGCACCGGCCTTTGTCCGACAAAAAGCTACGGCGCTGAGATTGCGGCTGCCATAACGCGGATTGCGCTGATCAGTCCGTCGATCAGATTGCCTTCGCTGAACGATGCGACAGCTGCGGTTGCCCCGAGCTGGGTAACGCGATCAGTGACCCGATCGGCGATTGCCCGCCCGCTGCGTACCTCGACGGTGCGCTGGTTGGGCGAGACAGCGATCAGCACGGAACGCTCGGCTTCGGGCGTGGTCGGGAACAGTGCGTCGGCACCCGCTGCCGGATCGGAACCGAGATCACCGATGTAAGCGTTGAATCGCACCTTGGTGGCGCGCGTCGCTTCGGTCATCGCGACGTCGAGCGCGACCAGATCCCTGGTCTCGAACGGAAGATCGTCGGTGAACGGCTCGCCGATGCGGTGCACACCGGAAACACGTCCGCTGGACGTGACGACGCTGCCGACCGGCAGGTCCTCGGGCGCTACTGCGAGCGCGGTCGAATGATCACCACTTGCCACTTGCGGACCCTCCGATCAGATCAGCCGAACCGGCTTCGATTGCGTGCGCACTGCCGTGATGGCCACCGCGAACGGTGACTTCGTCGACAGCACTCCACAGCACGGGAGCGTGATCCCACGACTCACCGAGATGGAACGCCGGCGGAACCGGTCCCGGCGTCTTCTTCCCGAGGAAGGACGCAGCCGCGAAGAACGCGGTGATCAAGGCCGGAATCCCAACGTATATCAGTACTACCTCGAGAATGCTCACACCAGATAACGTAGCCCAGAACGCCAGGAAGGAAAGCGTCAGGGCCACAAATTCTCGGGCAATTTCGTTTCGGTGACGACAGAACGCGGCTCAGGCTGCGCCCACGCCGACACATAGCTCAGGCTGCGCCCACGCCGACACATAGCTCAGGCTGCGCCCACGCCGAGATACGGCATCCACGCCGGATGCAATTCCTTGGTCGCCGCGAGCAGACGCCAGTGCGGGCCGGACGGCGGAACCAGTTCCGCACGGAGAGTCCATCCGAGTTCGCTGAGCATCTTGTCTGCCTTGCGGTGATTGCAGGGGGCACAGCACGCGACGCAGTTCTCCCACGAATGCCCGCCACCTCTGCTGCGAGGAACGACGTGGTCGATGGTTTCGGCTTTGGCTCCGCAGTACGCACATCGGAAGTGGTCACGATGCATCAGTGCGGCACGAGTCATGGGGATACGGGCGCGATACGGAACGCGCACGTAGGTGCGCAATCGAATGACCGAGGGAACCTGCACCGACCAGTCCGCAGAATGGACTACCGGGCCTTGTTCGTCCTCGTGGACAGTATCGGCCTTGCCGCAGGCCATCAGTACGACCGCGCGCCGGGCAGGAAGGGCGGTCAGCGGTTCGTACGTGACGTTGAGCAGTAGCACCCGACGTTTTACCCACTCGGGCACTACGCGATCGGGAGGGAACATCTCGAGGTGAGAACGTTCTTCGGAAAAGAGTGGGTCGGCAGTGTGCGCGAACCCGTCAGGAACAACTTCCAGAACAGCCCCTAACGCGTGGTCGTTCCGCGCGCTAGTGGGCTGGAGTTGTCGGTGATTGCGTGCAGCATGTCGGTTCTTCATACGACCTCCGGGAGACTGCCCCCAAGTTGACCACGGATGATCGCGTTACGCACTCCCATTTCGAACAAAATTGCCAGGACGGCCGGTGAATTTCCGGTGAATGGGTACGCAGTCCGACCCGATACCACCGTCGTCGACCCGGAAACCGACCACTACGGCCGTCAGGCACAATGGAAGTTGCCATGAATGACGTACAGCACGACGTGCAGCAGACCTTCTACGACGCCGTCGGCGGAGCCGAGACGTTTCACAAGCTCACCGCGCGATTCTACGAAGAAGTCGCGAAGGACGAGGTTGTGCGCCCGCTCTACCCCGAGGCCGATCTCGGCCCGGCCGAGCGGCGGATGCGGATGTTCCTCGAGCAGTACTGGGGCGGGCCGCACACGTACTCGGAGGAGCGTGGACACCCGCGTCTGCGGATGCGCCACAATCCATTCGTGATCGGCCCGATCGAGCGTGATGCGTGGCTGCGGTGCATGCACGTCGCCATCGCGTCCATCGACGAGAAGACTCTGAGCCCGGTGCACCGAAAGCAGTTGATCGACTACATGGAGATGGCTGCCGCGTCCATGGTCAACTCCGCCATCTGACCGTTTACTTCGCCTTCGGCCTGAACACGCGCGCGACCCGACGAGCTGCTCGTACCCCGAACGACACCGTGGGATGCAGGGGTGAACTCAAGATTGCATGCTTGCGCACGTACTCTTCGACCTCCCACTCCGACCAGCTGCCCGCACGAAAAAGTGCGGCATCGCCGACTCCGAGGGTTCGCTTCGCGATTCCGTCGGCCTGAACGGTGACCGAACCTTCGATGATGTGCACGATTTCGTCCGCGTGGAAGTACCAGCGAAAGCGCCCCTTCGTGCAATCCCAGACGTGCGTGGTCGTGGTTCCGTCTTTACTCACCGACCACTGCGCCGAGCGCGCAACCGGTGTGCCGGAGATTATCCAGTCCCGGTTGATCGGATCCTCGTCGAGTGACACGTGATCCAAATTAACCGCTTCGATTGCCGACAAAGTCAAGGCCAAGCCCCCTTGGTTGAATTCTCGATACTTCTCCCCCGGCAGTAACACCAAAGTTGCCACATGGCATCACCGCGTCAATGCAAAGTACACCAAGGCTAGGTAAAGAGTCACGCTTTTGCCGTGTCCAAGTCGTGAGAGTGCCGGACGTTTGGCACTATGAACTGCTGTGAGCACCCCCGCGGATTCGTCCTCTGTAAGCCGGCCAGAAGCCCCGTGGTGGAACGAGGCTGTCTTCTATCAGATCTATCCGCGTTCCTTTGCCGATTCGGGCAGCGACGGTATCGGCGACCTCGGCGGAGTCGAGGAGAAACTCGGCTACCTCGAACTGCTCGGCATCGACGCGATCTGGTTGAGCCCGGTGATGAAGTCACCGATGGCAGACCACGGCTACGACGTCTCGGATCCTCGCGACATCGATCCCCTGTTCGGTGATCTGGCGACGATGGATTCGCTGATCACGTCAGCCCACGAACGCGGAATCAAGGTCACCATGGACCTGGTCCCGAACCACACGAGTGATCAGCACGAGTGGTTCAAGGCTGCCCTGGCGTCGGCGCCCGGTTCTGCGGAGCGATCCCGCTACATCTTCCGAGACGGCAAAGGTGAGAACGGCAACGAACCACCGAACAACTGGCCGAGCATCTTCGGCGGCCCGGCGTGGACCCGCGTCACCGAAGCCGACGGAACACCCGGCCAGTGGTACCTGCACATCTTCGCCAAGGAACAGCCAGACCTGAACTGGGACAACCCCGAAGTCTTCGACGACCTCGCCAAGACTCTGCGCTTCTGGCTCGAGCGCGGAATCGACGGATTTCGCATCGACGTGGCTCACGGAATGGCCAAGCCCGACGGTTTGCCGGACCACGACTGGGAGCTCAACGAGCTCATGCGCAATTCCGACGACGACCCACGGTTCAACAACCCGGCAGTTCACGAAATCCACCGCGGCATCCGCAAGGTCATGGACGAGTTCCCGGAGGCGATGACCGTCGGTGAAATCTGGGTGAAGGACAACCAGAAGTTCGGCGAATACATCCGGCCGGACGAGCTGCATCTCGGATTCAACTTCCGGCTTGCAGAAACCGAATTCTCGGCCGAGTCCGTCCGAGAGGCCGTGGAGAACTCCCTCGCGGCCGTCGCAGAGGTCGGGGGTGTGCCCACGTGGACACTGTCGAATCACGACGTCGAACGTGAAGTCACGCGCTACGGCGGGGGCGAGATCGGAACGCAACGCGCACGGGCGATGATCCTCGTCGAGTTGGCGCTTCCGGGCGCGAGCTTCATTTACAACGGAGCCGAACTCGGCCTGCCGAACGTCGACCTGCCCGACGACGCACTACAGGACCCGGTCTGGGAACGATCCGGACGTGCCGAGCGAGGACGCGACGGCTGCCGAGTGCCCCTCCCCTGGGAAGGAACCGAGCCGCCCTTCGGATTCACCACCGGTGCGAGTACCTGGTTGCCGATGCCGGCCGAGTGGTCGACGCTCACCGTGGAGGCTCAGATCGAGGACGTCGACTCGATGCTTTCGCTGTATCGCGCCGCCCTCGAACTTCGTAGCGCCAGGCCGGAGTTTTCCGGCACCGACATCGATTGGTACGGCAGTCCCCCCGGCTGCCTCGCTTTCCGTCGACGCGGCGGTCTGATCTGTGCTCTCAACACCACGGAGGTGCCGATCGCACTGCCGAGCGGGCAGCTGCTGTTGAGCAGCGCACCACTCGTCGACGGTCAGTTGCCCGTCAACGCTGCGGCGTGGCTGATCTGACCGAACACTCTCGCACGTCGTCAGGCGGCGGCCCCATCGCGCTGGTGGTGGCCGTCGCCTGAACTCCTACCGCGCAACCATCAGCGGTATCGAACCACCGCGGTGACGGTAGATCGAACCAAACCGTGCATCGAGGCGCACCCACGATCGACTCGCCCGCACCCGAACCAGTTCCGACGCGTCGATCTGTTCGAGATCGATGTCGGCGGTCATCGCTTCGGATCCGGCGTGCGGAACGAATCCCATTGCGGTCAAGGCAAAAATAACTCGCATCGAGATCCCGACCGTGCCTGACGGACCACTGACCTCGAGCACGTCCTGATCGAGCAACGACGCCGGCGGACCGTGACTACTTCCATGCTCCAGCGCCAAGGCGTTGCCCCGCTGCGCCAGTTCGATCAGCACCCGGGCGGGTACGTCGTCCAGGTGCTCGAAGCCGTCCATCGGCGGCAACGCCCCGCGCCACGCCGAATCCATGGCGAACCCCGGATCGATCAGCTCACCCGTTGCCTGTTCCACCGCCGAAAGCAACTGATCGCCCGCAGCCGAGGTGTCGTCAGGGTTGATGGTGCCCGCCACGGTTCGCGTAGCGAGAGCGTCGAAACCCGTTGACGCCCAGACGCTCAGGTGCGCATCGCCGCGTCGACGCATTCGGATGACCGCGGACTCGTCCAAACGCAAGGCGTGACCGATGAAGCCGGCCAAGTTCTTTCGCTCGGCCTCCTCGGGCACGGTCAGTACACGTTCATGCACGTTGCCAGCTCTCCAGGTACTCGCGCTCGGGCCCGCTGAGGCGACGCAGACGTTGAGTGTCGATATCGAAGGCCGCGATCTGAGTCGATGCCACGATGGACGGCGGGACACTGAGATCCGCACCGCGGGGGCGAACCTCGTACGCGATCGTGAAGTCCACCGCGCGAACCTTTTCCACCCACATGAAGACGTCGAGCGGTGAATCGTCGTGCCGCAGTTGCCCGCGGTACCGCACATGGAGATCGGCAATCACAGCCCCGTCACGCAAAGTGACCGTTGGACGCGAGTCTTCGAACAACCAAGGAATCCGCGCCTCTTCGAGCAACGTCACCATCCGTGCGTGGTTGATGTGCTGGAAGGCATCCATGTCGGACCACCGAACCACAACTTCGGCGTGGAATCCTTCGCTCAACGTCCTACCTCCGATCGGGTGCCCATGCTGCGCACCATGCTGCGAACCTGACGCGCCGCCACCGAGAGCGTCGCGAGGTCAAGCGTCCCAGACTCGAAGATCTCGACGAGAGCTGCCCTCGCTCGGCTCAGCCGCGAGGCGTTGGTCGATTCCCATTCGTCGATCTTCTCCTGTGGTGACTCCCCCGGCTCGCCGCCGACCAGAACCTCCATCGTCAGCTGCCGAAGCGAACTGTAGAGGTCGTCTCGCAACGCGAGCCGCGCGAGCGAGTGCCAGCGATCGCCGCGCTCGAGTCCCGAAACGGCGCTCAGCAACCAGTCGATTCCGAGATGCGCATCCAAGGCGTAATACAGCTCCGCGACTTCGGTGATGTCGTGATCTGCGATGTCGGCGATATCCGCGATGTCCAGTAGGCAGTAGACGTCGAGCAGTCGGAACACGTCCAGTGCCAACGCTTCCGGAGCCCCACGATCGATCACGGATTGGGCCCGCACCAGCAGATCGTCGAGCTGATGGCCGGCGAGCAGCCCGGGAACCAGAGGCGCCGTCGCCCGATACGCCGCCGAATAGCGCGCTACCTCGGCGCCGACGGCGATCGGCTGGGGTCGATTGGCCAGGAACCAGCGCGACGCGCGGTCGAGCAGGCGGCAGGACTCCACGATCAGCTCGTTTTCGATCTCTGCGCTGACGCCGGCCGAGCGGATTCGCGACCACACCTCGTCGAGCGCAAAGACCTCTCGCACAGCGGCGTAGGCACGGGTCGAGTCGGTACTGCTCGCTCCGGTCTCCTCGGCCAAGCGGTAGGCGTACGTGATTCCGCCGTTGTCGATCACTTCGTTCACGAGCATCGTCGCGACGATCTGCCGCCGCAATGGGTGTGCTTTGATCTCCGTTTCGAACCGATCACGAACAGCGGTCGGGAAGTACTGCGGGATCTGCTGGGCGAAGAAATCGTTGTCCGGCAACTCGGTTGCGAGCAGATCGTCCTTGAGTGAAAGCTTGACGTGCGCCGTCAGCGTCGCCAATTCCGGCGATGTCAGACCCACACCGACCTCGAGTCGACGCTCGATCTCCTTGTCGGTCGGCAACGCCTCCAGCTTGCGGTCCAGGCCACGTGCCTTGGTCAGATCCGTCAGCTGACGGCGGTGAACACCGAGCATCTGCGGTGCGGTCACGCGGGAGATTCCGAGCAGCGCGTTCTGGGCGATGTTGTCCGCCAACACCAGCGCAGCCACGTCGTCGGTCATCGACGCCAGCAACGGATTCCGTTCCTGCGTCGGCAGCAACTGCGAGCGCACGAGTGAATCGAGAAGAATCTTGATGTTCACTTCGTGATCGGAGCAGTCGACGCCTGCCGAGTTGTCGATGGCGTCGGTGTTGATGTGACCACCGTTGGCGCTGAACTCGATTCGTCCCAGAGCAGTCACGCCGAGGTTGCCGCCTTCACCGATCACCTTGACTCGTAGGTCTTGACCGTCGACACGCACCGCGTCGTTGCTCTTGTCTCCGACCTGCGCGTTGGTCTCGGTCGACGCCTTGACGTATGTACCGATTCCGCCGTTCCACAGCAGATCCACCGGTGCCGACAGAATCGCCTGCATCAATTCCGGCGGCGACAGCTTCGTGACGCCCTCGGCCAGACCCAGTGCGATCCGGACGCTTTCGGCAATCGGAACCGACTTGACCGTGCGATCCCAGACGCCACCACCTTCGCTGATCAGGCTCTTGTCGTAGTCGGCCCACGACGACCGTGGCAACTCGAACAGTCGTTGACGCTCCACGAACGAGCTCGCTGCATCCGGGTTCGGATCGAGGAAGATGTGTCGATGGTCGAATGCGCCGACCAATCGGATGTGCCGACTGAGGAGCATTCCGTTGCCGAACACGTCTCCGCTCATGTCTCCGACGCCTACCGTCGTGAAATCCTCGGTCTGCGTGTCGACACCAAGTTCGCGGAAGTGCCGCTTGACGCTTTCCCAGGCACCCCGGGCGGTGATACCCATGCCCTTGTGGTCGTATCCCACGGAACCACCGGAGGCAAACGCGTCGCCGAGCCAGAAATCGTACTTGGCGGCAACCGAATTCGCGAGATCGGAGAACGTCGCCGTGCCCTTGTCCGCGGCAACCACCAGATAGCGATCCTGATCGTCCTTGCGTACCACTCGATCCGGCGTCACAACTTCTCCGGTGGCAGCGTGCACATTGTCGGTGATGTCGAGCAATCCGGAGATGAACGTGGTGTAGCAGGCCTTACCCGTTTCCAGCGTCGCCGTTCGATCAGCGACGGGATCACCCGTCGGCAGAGGCGGATTCTTCACGACGAAGCCACCTTTGGCCCCCACCGGGACGATCACCGCGTTCTTGACGGCCTGAGCCTTCACCAAGCCGAGCACCTCGGTGCGGAAATCCTCGCGCCGGTCGGACCAGCGGAGCCCACCGCGCGCGACCGCACCGAATCGCAGGTGGACACCTTCGACCTCGGGTGAGTACACGTAGATCTCGAAAGCCGGCCGCGGCTTTGGCAACTCGCTGATCCGTGACGGATCGAGCTTGACCGACAGGTAGTCGCGAGAGCGGTCATCGGCGTCGACGACGTAGAAATTGGTGCGCAAGGTCGCCTTCACCAAGGAGAACATTCCGCGCAGGATGCGATCGGCATCCAAGCTGAGTACCTCGTCGATGGACGCACGCAACTGCTCGTCCAATTCGGCGACGCGGATGTCGTCCTGCTTGTCGGGGTCGAACATCGCCTCGAACAACTGCACCAATGCAAACGCGGTCTGCGGGTGCGTAAGCGCGATTCCTTCGATGTGGAACTGACTGTACGGAAATGTGGCCTGGCGCAGATACTTTGCGTAAGCACGCAGCACGACGGCCTGCCGCCAGGACATTCCGGCCCGCAGCACCAACTCGTTGAATCGGTCAGCTTCTGCCCGGCCGAACCAGACTGCACCGAATGCAGCAGTGAATCGCTTCTGAACCTCGGTCAGCGGGGCGGTACTGGTCTCGAGTGGCACCTGCGCATCGAGATCGACCTCCACCGACGCCCGAAGATCGGCCGGCACCGACAGTCCGAAATCGTAGATCCAGCACTGAACGCCGTCGAGGCGCTGCACGACGTGCGGCCGCTCGTCGAGAACTTCGACGCCGAGTGACTGCAGCACCGGCAGCACCTGACTCAACGAGATACCGTCGCCGCCGACGAAGAGCGTGAAGCGCCAGGCACCGGGCGCGGAGTCCACAGCGCGATAGAGCAGTACGTCGATCGCACCCGGTGCCAACGCCTCGAGCCTGGCGATGTCGGCGAGCGCACGCGAAGGTTCGAAGTCTTCTTTGTATCCGTCCGGCAGCACCCGCGAATACCGCTGCACCAGTTCCGGATCCACACCCGGGCTTTCGCGAACAAGATCGGTGATGCGGTCGTCCCAGCTACGACTGGCTTCGGTCAGCAGTGCCTGAACGCGCTCGCGATTGGCCTCGGAAACATCCAGACGAACCGGTTCGCTGTCCGGATCGCGCCGGATGGTCACGTGCAGCAACGCGAGGTCGTTCTCGGTGACTCTGGCGGTGTAATCGACTGTGCCCGGACCGAACTCACGCCAGAGTAGATGCTGCATCGCGAGTCGAACTCGCGTCGTGTACCGGTCGCGAGGCAGATACACCAGGCAGGACACGAAGCGGCCGAACGTGTCCTCACGGACGAAGAGTCGCACCTGGCGGCGAAGCCCGATGCTGTGCACGGCGTGCACGGTCTCGAACAGGGTCTCGGCATCGCTCGAGAACAACTCGGTGCGCGGGAACGACTGGATGACCTCGAGCATCGCCTGACCGGAGTACGAATGCAGGTCGACACCGGCACGCGCGATGACTTCGCGTACGCGTCGCTCGATCAGAGGAATCGCGAGGACGTTCTCGTGGAGAGCGACCACGGTGAACACACCCAGGAATCTGTGCTCCCCCACGATGTTTCCCTCGTCGTCGAGGATCGACACACCCACGAAGTACGGGTAGACAGCGCGGTGCACCGTGGCGGGGAACGATCCCTGCGTCAGGACCAGAAGGGGTCGATCCGGGAGGTCCGCAACGGGAGGCAAGCTCATCGGGCCCTCGGTGACCGCGTCGGAACGCAGCACGCCGAGTCCACTGCCGGCGACCGTGCGTGAGCCGTCCTTCGTGCCCTCGAATCGCCGGTATCCGAGTACGGCGTAGTTTCCGTCCGCCATCCACCGCAGCAGTCGAGCGGTGTCGGAGAATTCTTCGGGGGTGATCCTCCCGGAGGCAGTTTCTGCGGCACTCGCCAACTCGTCGGCAATGCGCAGTTGCAGTGCCTTCATGTCCGGGGTGTCACCAACCACCTGACGGACGTCCGCGAGCACTTTGCCGAGGTGGGCCTCGATCGCGTCGAGAGCGGAATCCTCGACTTCGGAGTCCAATTGGACATGCATCCAGGATTCTTGGATACCGCTGTCGCCCAAGGACATCAGATTGCCGGAGTCGTCGCGTTCAACCGTCAGAATCGGATGTGCGAATTGACTGATTCCCACACCCTGTCGGTTGAGCATCGCGGTAACGGACTCGACGAGCAACGACATGTCGTCGGTGACGATCTGGACGGCAGCGCCGAGACCCTCGGATCCTGACGGGCGGTACACACGCCATACGGCCGTGCCTGGCGTACGCCGCCTCCCGAGCGCAAGATGCGCGAGCAGGACTCGATCCGATCGACCGTTGATGACGTCGTCGCTGTCACCCTCGTCGATGTGCGTGAAAAAGGCCTCGCGAAGACGCGTCAACAACGTCGCTTCGTCGAGGCCTGTGCCCTGCTGCCGTACACGGTCTGTCATTCCTGGCTCACATCCTTGTGGGTTCTGATCGCCGCGACCAATCTCTGACTCGAGACTAGCCGCGGCAACCAGTACCTAGGGTGAACTGAGAAACGAAATCTACGATGTCGTCATCTGAACAAGCGATGCTTCGAGCACCACGCGTTCGCTGTCCGCCAGCGGTCTGGACTTTTCGGACAACGTGTCGAATCCGACCATCAACGCGTCACCGAATGCGCATTCGACACCCGCGTTGTCACGGATGACGTGCCGAACCGTGAACGAGGAAGTCCCGACGTGAGTCGTGAAGATCTCCACGTGCAAGGGACCGGACCGGTCGGTGACCGGCTTGAGGAACTCGACGGTCATCTTTCGAACCACGAGGTACCCCGGCCGGCCGCCGAGCGGCGCCAGTTTCGCTTCCAGGAACTGGATGCGAGCTTCCTGCATGTACTCGACGTAACGCGTGTTGTTGACATGACCCAACCGGTCGGAATCGCCCCACCGGACCTGGATCTGCGCTGTGTATACGTCGTATACGTCGGACACCGGATCAGTCCCTGGTGAGCTTGCGGTGCGTCACACGGTGCGGGCGCGCGGCGTCGGGGCCGAGTCGCTCGACCTTGTTCGCCTCGTAGCCCTCGAAGTTGCCTTCGTACCAGTACCAAGCGGCCTCGTTGTCACCGAAGCCACCTTCCCACGCGAGGATGTGAGTACACGTGCGGTCCAGGAACCAGCGATCGTGCGAGATCACGACGGCGCAACCGGGGAACTCTTCGAGAGCGTTCTCCAGCGAGCCGAGGGTTTCGACGTCGAGGTCGTTGGTCGGCTCATCGAGCAGGATCAGATTGCCGCCCTGCTTGAGCGTCATCGCCAGGTTCAGGCGGTTGCGCTCACCACCGGAGAGAACGCCGGCCGGCTTCTGCTGATCGTGGCCCTTGAAACCGAACGAGCTGATGTACGCACGCGACGGGAACTCGGTCTGGCCGACGACGATGAAATCGAGCCCGTCGGACACGGTCTCCCAGACCGTCTTCTTGGGGTCGATGCCGGAACGGTTCTGGTCGACGTAGCTCAGCTTGACCGTCTGACCGATCTTGACCTCACCGGCGTCAGGCTCCTCGAGACCCACGATGGTCTTGAACAGCGTCGTCTTACCGACACCGTTGGGGCCGATGACGCCGACAATTCCGTTGCGCGGCAACGTGAACGAGAGATCCTTGATCAACACGCGGCCGTCGAAGCCCTTGTCGAGGTTCGAGACCTCCACGACCACGTCACCCAAGCGCGGCGGTGCCGGGATCTGGATCTCGTCGAAGTCGAGTTTGCGGGTCTTCTCGGCTTCGTTCGCCATTTCCTCGTAGCGATCGAGACGAGCCTTGTTCTTGGCCTGGCGGGCCTTGGCGCCGGAACGAACCCAGGCGAGCTCGTCCTTGAGGCGCTTCTGCAGCTTCTGATCCTTCTTGCCGGCAACCTCGAGGCGTGCAGCCTTCTGCTCCAGATAGACGGAGTAGTTGCCCTCGTACGCGTACAGACGTCCGCGGTCGACTTCACAGATCCACTGCGCGACGTGATCGAGGAAGTAACGATCGTGGGTCACGGCGAGGATCGCGCCATGGTAAGCAGCGAGGTGCTGCTCGAGCCACAGGACAGATTCGGCGTCGAGGTGGTTGGTGGGCTCGTCGAGGAGCAGGAGGTCGGGCTTGCTCAGCAGCAGCTTGCACAGCGCAACGCGTCGCTTCTCACCACCGGAGAGGTGGGTGACCATCTCTTCCGGCGGGGGGCAGCGCAGGGCGTCCATAGCCTGCTCGAGCTGCGAGTCGATCTCCCACGCGTCTGCGTGATCGAGCTTCTCCTGCAGTTCGCCCATCTCTTCCATGAGCTCGTCGGAGTAATCCGTGGCCATCAGCTCGGCGATCTCGTTGTACCGCTTGAGCTGGACCATCGTCTCTCCGAGGCCGTCCTCGACGTTCTCGCGAACTGTCTTGGTCTCGTCGAGCTCCGGCTCCTGCATGAGGATGCCGACGGTCGCGCCCGGAGCCAGGAATGCCTCGCCGTTGCCCGGCTGGTCCAGTCCGGCCATGATCTTGAGGATGCTGGATTTACCAGCGCCGTTCGGTCCGACGACACCGATCTTCGCGCCGGGGTAAAAGCTCATCGTGACGTCATCGAGGATGACCTTGTCACCGTGCGCCTTGCGCACCTTCTTCATCGTGTAAATGAACTCAGCCATGACCGCCAGCCTATCGGTGTTTGTCCTATAACCCACATTGCGCGTTGGCCGTCACTCCGATGCGGGTTCTGCGGACAGTCCGAGGTCATCGACCAGATTCACCGACATGCTTCTCGCCTCCCACGAAAACCGCGATGGGGACACCTCCGGGTGTCCCCAGGACGGCTCAGATCATTGCCCGGTGGATGCCCTTCGGTTCGCCACCGAGCTGCGAGAGCGTCGACGCGTGGAAGATGGAACCGGGTACGTGGATCGCATGCGCCAAACCGGCATGCGCATCACGCCAGAACCGCTGCATCGGCGTGTTCAACTGCAACGCGCCACCACCGGAACGAGCAAAGATCTCGTCCACCGCCCGCACCGCCCGCCACGCCGCAGCAGTCTGCGTACGCCGACCGACCGCACGCAGCTCGAACGAAACTTCCTGCCCCTTCTCCGTCATGTCCCAGAAACGATCCACCGTCTCCAAGATCGCAGCCCGAGAAGCAGCGATCTCGGCCGCAGCCTCACCGATCGCGAACAGCACGTACGGATCTTCCTTGATCGGAACACCACTGACCGTCACCCGCTCACGCTGCGCAGCCATGTTGCACGCCAACGCACCCTCCGCGATACCGATCAACGACGAAGTGATCCCCAACGGGAAAATGCACGAGAACGGGAACTTGTACAACGTCTCCGTACGGCCCGCTTCCCTCCACGCCGTCCCGTCGAACACCTTTCCGGCGTCGATCGTGCGGTAGGTGGGCAAGAATGCGTCCTTGACGATCAGGTCCTTCGACCCCGTACCGCGCAGGCCCACGACATTCCAGCTGTCCTGGTCGATGTCGTAATCAGAGCGAGGCAGCAGTACATGCAGAATCTTCGGCGGCATCAACGGTTTACCGGATTCGTCACCGACCATCGCGCCGATCATGATCCAGTCACAGTGATCGGTACCCGAGGAGAACGACCAGCGGCCGTTGAGGATGTACCCACCCTCGACCGGCCTCGCAACGCCCATCGGCGCATACGGCGACGCCATCCACGTATCAGGATCGGTTCCCCACACCTCTTCCTGAGCCTTGCGGTCGAAGAACGCAAGCTCCCACGGATGCACACCGACAATGCCGCTGACCCAACCCGTGGCACCGTCCATCGCGCCGATAGCCATTGCCGTCTCGGCGAATTCACGCGGATGTGCCTCGAGGCCTCCGAATTCCTTCGGCTGGAACATCCGGATGACGCCGGAGTCGCGCAGTCGCTTCGCGCTGCCGTCCGTCAAGCGCATCAGCTTGTCGCCCTCGACTCCGTCGGCGCGGATCTCGTCGGCGAACTGTGAGATGTTGTCCAGAACCTGACCCATGATTTTTCCGGCTTTCTGGTTTCGGTACCCGGCGAGTGCCTAGGCAGAATGAAAATCTGTTGGTGAAACGGTGGCAGGTAGCCCGCCGAAGTGCAGAAACGCTTCCCGGTGAGTGGGAGCACCCATTACTTGCCTTCTGGACGCGTCAGGAATGCCAGAACGGACGCAACCCAGGCGTCACGGGCTTCGATCATCGTCCAGTGTCCGCAGTTGGGGAAGATGTGAACTTCGCCGTTCGGGATGTCGCGCATCGGCAGTATGGCCATGTCCACGGGGCTGACACGGTCGTCGCGTCCCCAGGTCAACAGCGTCGGTGCCTTGATCTTGTTCAGCTGCGCCCAGTACGGCACGGCGGTCGAAGCAGCTGCAGCCGCGCCCATGGCGGCCATGGCCTTGCTGCTGTACATACGACGGGCGATCTCGAGCGTCGTCGGCTCGGTGGCCAGGGCCCAACGCTCTTCGATGAGTTGCTCGGTGACGACGGCACGGTCGAAGACCATCGAATGCAACCACCGGACCAGAGCTTCGCGGGTGGGGTTGTCGGTGAACTCCATGAGGAGTTTGATGCCTTCACCGGGACCGGGAGAGAAGGTGTTCTTGCCCATGCCGCCGATGGTGACGAGCTTGCTCACGCGGTGCGGTTCGTCGATCGCGACCTTGGTGGCGACGATGCCGCCCATGGAGTTGCCGATCATGTGGACCGGTCCGAGGCCGAGGCCATCGAGGAACATCCCGACCGATGCCTGCGCCATCATCATCGGGTGGTCGGGGCCGGGATCGCTGACGCCGAATCCGGGGAACTCGAGAACGTAGCAGTGGAAGTACTCCGCGAAGTCCGCGAGAACGCCACGGTAGTTACGCCAACCGGTGACACCGGGGCCCGATCCGTGCAGCAGCAGGAGCGGCGGGCCGTCGCCGGCTTCGTGGTACCGGAGCACACCGAGATCGGTCTGCAGTTCCTTCAGAGTTCCCTCGTAGCTCAGTTCAGTCGTCATGGTCCGAACGGTGCCATCAGTACCGCTGAGCTGCTATGACCCGTCCCGATCAGCGAGACAAGTCGATCGAAATACGTCAGATCCAGTGGTCGGACGACGCTGCCAGCAGGCGATCCATCGTCTCCGCCGAGAACGTATTGGTCGGAACGGGAGGCGTCTTGCGGCCGCGGCGAGGAGCACCCAGTTCGGGGTACAACGTCCGCGAGACCTCACGAGCCGCGTCGACGACCAGCGGAGCAACTCGCTCGAGCTGAGCGGTCCGCATGTCGCCACACAACGCGATGCTGCCGACGGGACCCTCGTGTCCGCGAATTGCCGAAGCCACGCACGCGACTCCACGCGCCGACTCCCCGCGTTCGAAGGCCAGTCCCCGACGCTGACGGATGCGGTTCAGTTCCTGATGGAGCACAGCGACGTCGGTGATCGTGTTCTCGGTGCAGCGGGGAAGAGCCGACCCGAACAGAGCGTCGACGCGCTCGGGGTCGATCCATGCCAGCATCGCCTTGCCGCCGGCCGTCGAATGAGCGAGCACTCTGCCGCCGACGCGGGACGGCAGGGCCGCGGCAAACCGTCCGCCGACCTTGTCGAGGTAGACACTCTCGCGTCCGTCGAGCACCGACAGGTGAACGACCATGCCGGTCTGCAGGTGCAGTTCGTGCAGAAGCGGTGCTGCGGCTTCGCGGATCTGGCTGTGGCCGCCGTCGCCACCACCGAGGCCGAGTGCGCGGCGCCCGAGGCAGTAGCCGAACGATGCGTGATCGACCCAGTCCAGCTTGACGAGCTGATCGAGAATGCGGTGGACGGTGGACCGCGGCAACTGAGTACGGCACGCGACCTCTTCCAGCGTCAGCCGCGCGGCACGGCCGTCGAAGGCGTCGAGAATCAGCGTCATCCGCTCGACCATCGACGGCGGCAGATCCTTCTTGGGTTGCCCACCGGCAGTCTGGACGGTGGACAGTGTGTCGTTCATGTCAACGATGGTCATGGACGCCTCCCGAAAACTGGAATTGATTCTACCGACTATAACCCAGGTCACAGTTCCTGGAAAGTGAATCCACCTTTTCGATCCCGATCAGCGGTAATTCCCCTGCTGCCGCGCGAGCAGGAGGGCTATAAACGCCCGATGCACCTGGGAATCGTCACGCCGGTCCTGATTCAGCACCCGAGCACACGTTCGGAGTGGGAGGCGAGTGCCGACATCGGTGAGATCGCCACAGTGGCCGCTACGGCGGATCGACTCGGTTTCCATCATCTGACCTGCAGTGAGCACGTAGCAGTTCCCGAAGAGATTGCCACCGAACGCGGCGGAACCTATTGGGATCCACTCGCCACACTGGGCTATCTGGCCGCCCGCACGTCGCGAATCCTCTTGGCGACGCAGGTGCTGGTACTGGGTTATCACCACCCACTCGAGATCGCCAAGCGCTACGGAACACTGGATCGCGTCAGCAACGGACGCCTGATACTCGGGCTCGGAGTCGGAACTCTGAAACAAGAATTCGATCTCATAAATGCTCCGTTCGTCGACCGGGGAGCGCGTGCCGACGATGCTCTGGCAGCACTTCGTGCATCACTGTCGACGCCGAGTCCGGAGTATCACGGCGAGTTCTACGACTACTCCGGATTCGTCGTCGAACCCCATGCCGTCCAGAAGCGCGTACCCCTGTGGATCGGCGGCCGGACCAAGAGGTCGTTGCGCCGGGCCACCACACACGGCGACGGATGGGTTCCGTTCGGGCTGCGATTCTCCGAACTGAAGGAAATGCTCGACGCCACGACGCTCCCCGACGGATTCGACGTCGTCCTCCCCGCCGGCGCTCCGCTCGACCCCCTCGGCAATCCCGAATCCACGCTTCGTGCCCTCACTCGCGTCCGCGACGCCGGGGCGACCATCGCCAGTTGCTCGATCGGCGCTCGAAACGTCGAGCACTACTGCGAACAGCTAGAAGAACTTCACCGAATCGCCCTCACCGAGGGCCTCGCTTTCACCACTTCCTGATCCGTCAACCTTCCCGAGCAAAGGACGTACCCATGACCGACACGACCGCCCTGATCGAATCTCTGCTGGCCCGAGTGGAATTGCTCGAGGACAAGCTCGCGATCACCGAACTGCTGACCACCTACAGCCCCGCCGTCGACAGTGGATCAGCCGACGAGGTCGCGAACCTGTGGCTCGAGGACGGCGTCTACGACGTCGACACCGGCGCGATGCACGGCCGCGGCGAACTCCGGGCCATGGTTCACAGCGCCTCTCACCAGAACTGGATCATGAACGGCGCGGCGCACATGATGACGCCAGCGCACATCCGCATCGACGGCAACAAGGCCGTCGCAACCTGCCATTCGCAATTGGTCATCAAGGACCCCGAGAACCCGACGGGGTTCAAGGTCCTCCGTATCACCGCGAACCGCTGGGAACTGATCAAGACGGACGGCGAGTGGAAGGTCGAACTGCGTACCAACGCCCTCCTCGACGGACGGCCCGAGGCCCGCGCTCTCCTGGCCGCCGGGGTGACGGCCTAACCCCCTGTGCGCGGTTAAGGACCCTCTGCGGTCGCTAACCGCACACAGCTGTTGAAAGTTCGGCTCCCCGAACTCTATAGTTCACTTATTCGAACCAACAGGTCCGAGTACGTGTGACCAGGAGACCGATGAGCACCAGTACGCAAGAGCCGACGACTCCGCGCCGACGACCTACGGGGAGATCCATCGCTCTGCTCGGTCCGGCGTTCGTCGCGGCAATCGCGTACGTCGATCCGGGCAACGTCGCCGCCAACCTCACAGCCGGCGCGAAGTACGGCTATCTCCTCATCTGGGTGCTCGTCCTCGCCAACGCGATGGCCGTCCTGGTGCAGTATCTGTCCGCGAAACTCGGGTTGGTCTCCGGCAGATCCTTGCCCGAGATGCTCGGTCAGCGGCTACGCAAGAACAACCGTCGCGCGTTCTGGCTCCAGGCCGAGATGATGGCGATCGCGACCGACGTCGCCGAAGTCATCGGCGGCGCCATCGCACTCAACCTGCTCTTCAACATCCCGCTCTTCCTCGGCGGGCTGATCACCGGATGCGTGTCGATGGTGATCCTGACGATTCAAAGTCGGCGCGGACAGCGCACTTTCGAGTTCGTGGTCATGGGATTGCTGGCCATCATCACGATCGGCTTCCTGACCGGGCTCGCCTTCACCGACGTCTCCGGCAGCGAAGCAGTCGCGGGACTGGTGCCCCGCTTCGAAGGCACCGAGACCGTACTGCTCGCCGCCAGCATGCTCGGCGCCACGGTCATGCCGCACGCGATCTACCTTCACTCCGCATTGGCACGTGATCGCCACGGCCACATCAAACCCGGGCCACGGTTGCAGCGACTACTCAAAGTCACCCGTTGGGATGTCGTCGTCGCCTTGATCATCGCGGGCGGCGTGAACATCGGCATGCTGCTTCTGGCCGCTTCGGCTCTGCGCGGAGTACCCGGCACCGACACCATCGACGGCGCGCATGCCGCGATCGAGAATTCGCTCGGCCCGGGCGTGGCCGTTGTCTTCGCAATCGGGCTCCTCGCCTCCGGACTCGCGTCGACCTCCGTGGGATGCGCAGCCGGCGCCGAGATCATGCACGGTCTTCTGGCCATTCGCATTCCGGTGATCACACGCCGAATCGTCACTCTCATCCCGGCGCTGATCGTTCTCGGACTCGGCGTCGACCCGACGCTGGCGCTCGTGCTCAGCCAAGTGGTCTTGAGCCTGTGCATCCCCTTCGCGATCATCCCGCTGGTGCGAATGACCTCGGACCCCGAACTCATGGGCGACGCGCGAAATGCCCCGATCACGACCGTCGCGGCGTGGATTGCGGCGGGCTTGATCGTTGCACTCAACGTCGCTCTGCTGGTTCTGACGGTGACAGGCTAGAGCACCGGAGCCACCCAACGCGTCCCTCACAAACGCGCTGGACGGCTCCGGCCGGACTAGGAGGCTTGCTCGGCGAGAGTGGCCTTGGCCCAGCGGTAATCGGCCTTTCCGCTGGGAGAACGCCTGATCGACGGAACGTTCATGACGGTGCGCGGCACTTTGTACCGAGCGACCTGCGACGCGCAATGCTCACCGATCTCGGCAGCGTCCGGGACGTCGAAGCCTTCGCGGGTCGTGATGACCGCCGCGACGCGCTCACCGAACTTCGCATCCGGAATTCCCGCGACCAGAGCGTCGAGCACAGCCGGGTGACTCTTGAGTGCCTGCTCGACCTCCTCGGGATACACCTTCTCCCCACCGGTGTTGATGCACTGAGAACCACGTCCCAGCAGGACGATCGAGCCGTCGGCTTCGACACGTCCGACGTCGCCGAGCACCGACATCCGCACCCCGTCGATCACCGGGAACGTAGCCGCCGTCTTGACCGGATCATTGAAGTAGCCGACCGGCACGTGACCACTGCGAGCGATGTACCCGGTCTCGGGAGATCCCGGCTCCAGCGGCCGCATCCTTTCGTCCACGACGCGGGTCTCGTCGCGAGCCGCGATGCGCATCAAGCCGTCTTCGCCGATCTCGAGATTGCCGTCGACGCCCGACTCCGAGGAGCCGAATCCGTCGCGGATCACCAGGTTCGGGAGTATGGACTTGAGCTGCTCGCGCAGGGAGAGCGAGAACAATGCTCCGCCCGACGAGACCATTCCGACCGTGCTGAGATCGTAATCCGCAGCATTGGCAGCCAATTCGTCTGCGAGCGGACGCGCCATCGCATCTCCGACAACGGTGATGGAGACGGCCTTCTCACTCCCGGCGAGCTGCAGGGTCGTCTTCGCGTCGAAGCGCGCCATGAGAATTGCGTTGGCGCCCATGAAGAATCCGGTGAACAGCGAGTACGACGCTGCGCCGTGCATCAACGGTGCAGTGCTGAGCATGTTCATCGCGGGCACGTTCGGGACCGCGGCGTACAGAGCTTCAGCGGTGGTGTGCGGCGGACCGAACGGATTTCCGCCGGTGAGCGCCGCGAAGTAGAAATCCTCGTGACGCCACATGACACCCTTGGGCATACCCGTCGTGCCACCGGTGTAGATGACGAAGAGGTCGTCGTTGCTGCGGGGCGCGAAGTCACGAGTAGCGGGCTGCTCCGCGGCAGCGTCGGCATATCGAACGACGTCGACGCCTTCGATGTCGCGGACCACCGACCCACCGACGACAACGACGTGTTTAATTCCGGGCGCGGCCGGGAGGACAGTCTCCACGACGGGAACGAACTCCTCGTCCACGATCAGCGCTACCGACTGCGAATCGTTGTACAGGTAGGTCAGTTCGGCGTCGACGTAGCGATAGTTGACGTTGATCGGGACTGCGCGAATCTTGAGGCAGCCGAGCAAACTCTCGACGAACTCGATGCTGTTGCGCATGTGCAGAGCGACGTGATCACCCGGCCCGACACCGACGCTCGCCAAGTGGCGGGCAATGCGGTTCGATCCCTCGTCCAGTTCGACGTAGGTGCGACGACGGCCATCGCACACGAGTGCGGTGCGGTCCGGAATCAAATCCGAAATGCCCTCGTACAGATCTGCCAAATTCAGTGACACTACTGGTGCCTTCCTTGATGTCCGGCCCGGGGAGTTCGGGACCGACCGTACTGCGTTTTCGGTGAGAACTATCCGACCCTGGTGCCGACGAATGCGGCCAAGAACTGGGCGGATTCACCCGTTGCGCCACCAGAAGTCGCGAAAGCCGATCCCGCCGTGAGGATCTCCGACGGCGGTGTGGGATGGGGACGTTTCTGGGTGTCGACAACCATGGTGGCTCCGGGACAGGATCGGTGGTGACGCAAGGCGCGTACGCGGTGGGGTCGCCGCGTCGACCCAAAATGGCATGCGCCGCTCGTGACCCAGATCACCGCTCCCGCTCAGTGAGACTACTCGTCTTTCGGCCGATCTTCTGCTCAAAACTAGAACTAATTCTGATTTTGCTCGAATGATTTTTTCGGAACGACAACCGAACTCTCGACTTCAAATTAGAATGAATACTAATTTTGCTGAACCTACTCGCCAGACCGGATCGAAGGAGCACGACATGACGCAATCACTGAGCTTGGAAGGCAAAGTTGCCGCCGTCACCGGCGCCGGCGCCGGCCTGGGTCGCGCCGAGGCACTCGGGCTCGCCGCTGCCGGCGCAGCCGTCATCGTCAACGACATGGGCGCAGCGGCCAACGACGTGGTCGACGAGATCAAGGCAGCAGGCGGACAGGCACTCGCCATCACCGGCGACGTCTCCGATTGGTCACTCGGCGGGCGCATCATCGAAGAGGCCGTCAAGAACTTCGGATCCTTCGACATCCTCGTCAACAATGCAGGCATCCTGCGCGACAAGATGATCTTCAACCTGACCGAATCCGATTGGGACGACGTCATCCGCGTACACCTCAAGGGTCACGCCGCCACCTCACACGCAGCCGCAGTCCACTGGCGCGCAGCCAGCAAGGCCGCCGACGCACCGGTCTACGGCCGCATTATCAATACCTCTTCCGAAGCCTTTCTCTTCGGCAGCGCCGGACAGCCCAACTACTCGGCAGCCAAGGCCGGTATCACCGCGCTGACGCTCTCGAGCGCAGCAGGTCTCTCCCGCTACGGCGTCCGCACCAACGCGATCTGCCCCCGCGCCCGCACCGCCATGACGGCAGAAGCCTTCGGCGAGAACAACACCGGCGTCGTCGGCCTCGATCCGCTTGCACCCGAGCGCGTCGCGACCCTGGTCAGCTACCTCGCATCCCCCGATTCCGACGAGATCAACGGTCAGGTATTCGTCGTCTACGGCAAGATGGTGGCGTTGATGGAAGCACCCAAGGTCGAGAATCGTTTCGACGCAGCCGGATCCGCGTTCACGGTCGAAGAACTCGGTGGCCAGCTCTCGTCCTACTTCTCCGGCCGTGGGCCGTACGAGACCTACGCCGCCTACAGCGTCGCCGGCCTCGAAAAGATCGCACTTGCAGTCGACGAGACCGCAACAGTTTAAGCAGCACTGACGAAGAGGAGCGTTTTCATGAGGTTGAACGGCAAGGTAGCGATCGTCACCGGCGGCGCCGGTGGAATCGGTCGCGCCATCACCCGAGTCTTCGCCCGTGAAGGCGCGAAGGTCCTGTTCGTCGACATCAACGACGAGCAGGGCCAGGCCCTCGAACAAGAACTGGCCGGCTCCGGTAAGTTTCTGAACGTCGACCTTGCTGCTGCCGGTTCGGCCGAGCAGATCCGTGACGCTGCGCTCGCGGCTTTCGGCAAGCTCGACATCCTGGTGAACAACGCTCACGCGTCCCGTCAGGCTCCGTTGCTCGAAACCACGCAGGACATGTTCGACCTGTCCTTCAACACCGGTTTCTACCCCGTTGTCCACCTGATGCAGGCGTGCCACGACGAACTCGCGAAGACCAAGGGTTCGGTCGTCAACTTCGCATCGGGTTCAGGTTTGGACGGAATGCCCACCCAGACGTCCTACGCTGCGGCCAAGGAAGCTGTGCGAGGCCTGACGCGCGTCGTCGCCAACGAGTGGGCGCCGGAAGGCATTCGGGTCAACGTGGTCTGCCCGTTCGCTGCCACCGAAGGCGTCGTCAAGTGGCAGGAAGCCTTCCCCGAACGTGCAGCCGCATCGGTTGCCAAGGTACCGCTCGGACGCATCGGGGATCCCGAAACCGACATCGCTCCTGTCGTGGTGTTCCTGGCGAGCGACGATTCCCAGTACATGACCGGACAGACGTTGATGGCCGACGGCGGCAGCATCAAACTGCGCTGAGCCGAAATTCTTCTCGGTGGGACTCAGCTCACCGAGAAGAGCTTGGCAGCGTTGTCGTGCACGACGGCTCGCAGCCACTCGTCTCCGAGATCGAAGCGCGTAACCGCTTGCAAGGCCGTGAGATACGGGTACGGGATGTTGGGGAAGTCGCTGCCGAACAGGATGCGGTCCTGCATGTCGACGAGCCGTGACACGTCGGCCTTCGGGAAGGCACACTGCTCTTCCGTGAAGTCGGTGAAGGCCATGGTCGTATCCAGGCGAACGTTGCCGTAAGCCTCTGCCAGATCGAGGAATTCGCTGTACTCGGGCATCCCCATGTGCGCGACGATCAACGACAGGCGCGGGTACCGTGACAACAGCGAAGCAATGCGATCGGGCCCCGTGTACTCCCCCGGCGCCGGTCCCGATCCACAGTGGATCACGATAGGCGTCTCGGAGTCCTCGAGCTGACCCCAGACCTTGTCGAGCAGAGGGTCGTTCGGATCGTAGTTGCCGACCTGGATGTGGGACTTGAAGATTCGCGCACCCGACTCCAACGCCTTCCCGACGTACGACGCTGCCGACTCCTCGGGATAGAAAGTGGCCGTGTGCAGGCAATCGGGTGTTTGCGCGGCAAACTCGACGGCCCACTGGTTGAGCCACTCGGCCATCGCGTGCTTGTGCGGGTAGATCATGGACGTGAAAGCTCGGACGCCGAACTCGCGGAGACGGTGTACCCGTTCCTCCTCGGCAAGGCGGTAGGCGATGGGCCATGGTCGCCCGATCATCGGGCCCGCCGAATCGAAGTAACCCCACACCTTGTCCATGACGCTCTTCGGCATGAAATGGGTATGGACGTCGATCACGCCCGGAACACCCAACTCGCGCCAGAAAGCCCGAACCTCGGCGATCTCTTCCGGTCCGGTCGATGGGACCTCTTCGGTACACACGTCTGACACCCCTTTCGTTCGCTCGACCATACCGAGCGCCGTCGCGCTCACCGGGACAGGTCGTTGACGGCCCGCCATGAGCACCCGAGTGTGAACCCATCTTGCCGATCACCGTTGGAGGTTGAATGTCTCAGGCCGAGTCCGAAGTGGGGTTGATCAGTGCCGTCGAGGAACTGCTCGCAATCGAGGAAATCAAACGTGTCTTCGCCGCACGCCTACGCTGCATGGACACCAAGCAGTGGCACGTCTACCCGACCCTGCACACCGCAGACGTCGTCAGCGAGACGTGGGGCGGACTCCCGACGGACAAGCAACCCAAGACCGGTGACACCTCGAACCAGGTAGTGGGCATCGACAAACTCACCGCCGCAATTCGGAACATGCTCGACGGCGACATCCCCCTCACCACGGCACACCACGCACACACTCCCGAAATCGTGCTGACCTCGCCCACCACCGCAACCGGTATCTGGGCGATGGAGGACATGCTGTGGTGGAACGACGGCGAGAAAGAACTGCATCTACACGGCTACGGCCACTACCACGAGGAATACCGCAAAGAAGACGGCAGGTGGCTGATCAGCTACCGAACGCTCACGCGGCTCCGCGTCGACCAGGACCCCGGATTCTTCCGATTCATGAAAGCGCTGTGACGAAGTGACCAACCCGCTGTTCCAACCGCTCCGCATCCGTTCGCTCGAATTGTCCAACCGCATAGTCATGTCGCCGATGACGCGCACGTACTCCATCGAGGGCGTGCCCGGGCGCGACGTCGCCGACTACTACCGCCGACGCGCCGAGGGCGGAACCGGACTGATCGTCACCGAGGGCGTCGCGATCGATCACGAGACTGCTGTCGATCACGCCAATGTCCCCAACCTCCACACCCCTGCCGCTCAGGCCGGCTGGCGCAAGGTGGTCGACGACGTGCACGCTGCGGGCGGCAAGATCGTGCCTCAGCTCTGGCACGTCGGACCGCTGTGGGGTGCGATGACGCAAATGGACCCCTCACTCAAGCCGATGCGCCCCTCCGGCGAATGGGGCCCACTCGGCGTCACCTCGTACTCTGCTGCCTACGTCGAGCGCGCACAGGCGAGCACCGAAGCGATGACCGAGCAGGACATCCAGGACGTCATCGACGCGTACGTCCGCAGCGCCAAGCACGCCGTCGAACTCGGCTTCGACGGCATCGCGATCCACGGCGGTCACGGCTACCTCCTCGACTCCTTCTTCTGGGAGGGCACCAACCAGCGCGACGACGCGTGGGGCGGCGACCTGGAGCGTCGTACCAAGTTCCCGGCCGCCGTCGTCGCTGCGATCCGCGCGGCCATCGGACCGGATCTGCCGATCATCTACCGTTTCTCGCAGCACAAGCAGCAGGATTTCACCGCCAAGATCGCGGAAACTCCCGAGGAGTTGGGCGTCATCCTGGGCGCGCTGGTCGACGCCGGAGTCGACGTTCTCGACGCCAGCATCAGGCGTTTCGACGTCCCGGCCTTCGAAGGCAGCGATCTCTCGCTAGCGGGTTGGGCGAAGAAGCTGACCGGCGCTGTCACGATGGCGGTCGGCAGCGTCGGGATCGGAAAGTCGCTGCGGGACAGCCGCATCGAAGGCGTTGCGCCGGTGGTGGACAACATCCCACAGCTCGAGGAGCGCATCGGCAGCGGTGAGTTCGATCTGATCGCGATCGGCCGCCTCCATCTCGCCGATCCGGCGTTGGCGTCGACCCTGCGCGACGGTGGTCCGCTGCCCGCGTTCGATCGAGCGGTGCATGAGGGCAGCTTGATCTAGGGGCTCCGCCCCCTGTGCGCCTTTCCGGTAGTTCGCACTACCGACAAGGCGCACAGGGCCGAAGGCCTTTATGTTCGACCTATGACTACCTTCAACGCCTGGGTCGCCCGCGAAAGCGACGGCACCATCGA
Organism: Rhodococcus sp. KBW08; assembly: GCF_003852455.1. Classification (NCBI taxonomy): domain Bacteria; kingdom Bacillati; phylum Actinomycetota; class Actinomycetes; order Mycobacteriales; family Nocardiaceae; genus Rhodococcus; species Rhodococcus sp. KBW08. Next base: position 211,906 of record NZ_QAJJ01000018.1, on the reverse strand, counting down.
CTTCGCCCCCGAAACCGTCGACGAGTCCTTCCTCCCCGCAGGTGAGGTCACCATTCGCGTCGAGTATTCGAGCGTCAACTACAAGGACGCGCTCGCGGTCACCCCGAAAGGCGGGGTAGTTCGCGAGTACCCGATCGTCCCCGGCATCGACGTCGCCGGCGAGGTCATTGCCTCCGAGTCCGACGCATTCGCCCCAGGCGACAAGGTCGTCGCACATGGTTACGAGATCGGGACCGCCCGCAACGGCGGCTACGCCGAGATCGCCCGTTTGCCTGCCGAGTGGGTCGTGAAGCTCGACGGCATTTCCACCGCCGACGCTGCTGCGATCGGCACGGCAGGATTCACCGCGGCCATGAGTGTCCAAGCCATTCTGGCCAGCGGAGTGACGCCCGCCGACGGTCCCGTCCTGGTGACGGGCGCGAGCGGCGGAGTCGGCACCGTCAGTGTCGACCTTCTGGCAAGCGCAGGCTTCGACGTGGTCGCCTCCAGCGGCAAGCCCGGCGCGGCAGACCTTCTGGTCTCACTCGGTGCGTCTTCGGTGATCGGCCGGCTCCCCGAGGATCCCGACGCCAAGCCTCGCCCGCTCGGAAAATCTCAGTGGGCGGCGGCCGTCGACTGCGTCGGTGGAAAGACCCTCGCTCACGTTCTGAGCACGATCAACTACGGCGGTGTTGTGGCCGCCAGCGGATTGACCGGTGGCGCCGCGCTGCCTACGACCGTGCTGCCGTTCATTCTCCGCGGAGTCTCACTGCTGGGCATGGACTCGGTATTGATGCCGATCGAACCCCGTCGCGCGCTGTGGGCCCGTCTGGGCTCCGACCTCGCACCACGTCATCTGCAAGAGATCACGAACCTCGTTGCCGTCCGCGACGTCGTCTCGGTGATCGATCAGGTACGCGAAGGCAAGTACACCGGCCGTGCGCTGGTTCAGGTTGCCGCCGGTTTCTGAACCGCTCAGAAAAGTGTGAACAGATCTGCCGGCTCTTCGGCCGTCGTGGACTTCTCTTTGTACGGAGAGTTCACGGCGGTCGGCTCCTTCTTCACCGGGGCAGCAAGCGGCACCGACGCGATGTCCCCCGAGACGATGGCGCGTGCGGCTTCGCCGGCCAGCTTGTCTGCCATCTCGTTGTAGTGGTTGCCCACATGCCCGCGCACCCAGCGGAAGCGCACCGGTCCGACACGATCGGTGATGGCTCGATCGATACTCTGCACCAATTCGAGGTTCTTGACCGCCCCGCCGCTCGCGGTCTTCCAGCCCTTGCGCTTCCAGCTGGGCAACCATTCGGAAGCGCACTTGATGGCGTACTGCGAGTCGGATTCGATGAGCAGAGGATCTGCACCGGGATGGGCGACGACGGCCTCGAACAGAGCACGCAACTCGGCAATCTGGTTGGTGCCGGACGCTTCTCCGCCGGACATGCTCGGACCCTCGTGATTGACCCACGCCCAGCCGATAGCCCCGCCGGGGTTTCGCAGACAGGATCCGTCGGTGCTCACGATGATCATGGCTCGGACAATACGTTGCGCCACCGACACACGCCTTAACGGAGGATGGACGGTGGCGATACGCTGACCTCGATGACGCCGCTATCTCCGGTCGACGAAGTCACGGTGACTTCTCAGCGACCACTCGATGCCGCGCTGACGCTCAGCCCGCATCAGCGCGGACCCGGCGACCCCGCACATCGGCGGTCCGCCGACGGAGCGATCTGGCGAGTTTCCCGCCAACTTTCGGGTCCTGTGACCTACCGCATCACTCAGTCGGATCGCCACTCGGTGCGGGTGCAGGCGTGGGGTCCCGGCGCCACGGAATTACTGATCGGCGCCGAAGCGTTGCTCGGTCTCGACGACGAAGCCGAAGATTTCGCCCCCGAACATCCCAAGCTCGCCGAAGCTCATCGACGCTTCCCGCATCTGCGCATCGGCCGCACCGGCCGCGTCATGGAAGCTCTCGTTCCCGCGATCCTCGAGCAACGCGTCCACGGCATCGACGCGTTTGCCGCGTGGCGCCGCCTGCTGACCAAGTTCGGTGAGCGCCCGCCCGGCCCGGCACCCGACGGAATGCGAGTTCCACTCACCGCGGACCAATGGCGTCGAATGCCGTCATGGGAGTTCCATCGCGCGAACGTCGATCCCGCGAGGTCCAAGACGATCGTTCAGTGTGCTCGCGTCGCCGACCGCCTCGAGCAGGCATCCACGTTCCCCCGGGCCGAAGCGACCAAACGATTGCGAGCGGTGCCCGGCGTCGGAATCTGGACTGCCGCCGAAGTGGCTCAGCGCGCCTTCGGCGATTCCGATGCACTCTCGGTCGGCGACTACCACCTCGCTGCCGTCGTCGGGTGGTCACTGCTGGGTGAACCGATAGACGACGCCGAGATGGTGGAGTACCTCGCGCCCCTTCAACCGCATCGATACCGCGCCGTGAGGCTTCTGCAGGTCAGCGGCCAAGCCGTCAAACCCAAGTTCGGTCCGCGAACTGCCGTTGCCGACCACCGCTGGCACTGAGCACCAGGAGATAAAGAATGTCGACCCGATACGCACACATCGCCTTCTCCCCCGCTGCGGTGGAGCGTCAGCGGTCGACCGGGAGTTTCACCGTCTACGGTTCGAAACTCGATCAGCCCGACGAAGGCCCGATGGAATTCGATTTCCGCGCTCAGGGATTCGTGAAATCCGTGGATTCCTTCTTCATGTCCACGGTGACGCCCGACGGGTGGCCGTACGTCCAACATCGCGGCGGCCCGCGCGGATTCCTGCATGTGTTGGGTCCGAATCGAATCGGATTCGCCGATCTTCCCGGCAATCAGCAATTCGTGACACTCGGCAATCTGGAAGCGAACAATCGCATCTCACTGTTCGTCATCGACTACCCGACGCGGACGAGATTGAAGATCTACGGGCGTGCGCAGGTGATCGAGGCGGACCAGGACCCTGCACTACTGCAACAGCTCTTGCAAGTTCCCGGCGGCACCATGACCGCAAAAGCCCAGCGTTCCATCGTCATCGAGGTCGAAGCGTTCGACTGGAACTGCAGTCGAAACATCACACCTCGCTTCGACAAGGAGCGCATGGACGAATCCCTCGCTCTGGCACGCCAACCCCTGCAAGCCGAGGTCGACCGGCTCACAGCCGAGGTCGAGGAATTGCGCGCGCGTTTGTCGAAGAACGAATGAGACTGGGCGGTTTCAGGGCACCCGGAGTCGGGTAGCCACCAAACACGGCCCGTCGCGCGGAGACGACGGGTCCCGTTGTGCCCGAGGAGGTCCGCACGATCGATCCAGACGGTGGAGTTCTGGCTAACGAACTGCACCGCCACCATTCACGACTGGTTCCACACAGACAGATTGGCCGTCCCCATGAAACTGTCCCGAACTCTCACCATGTCCGTTCTCGTTGTCGCCGCAGTCGGCGCCGGAGCCGGCACCGCGGTCGCAGCGCCCCCGAATGCGGGCTTCGATCCGTCCCAGCCCCTACTGACCCCGACCGCCGAGTCGAACAGCCAGGCGGCGCTGATGCTCTTCCCAGGTAACGATCCGAAGCAAGCCGCGTTCGACACGATGGCCAACGAGGTCAATATCGGCTGGAACAACGGCGGCTTGCAGTCGACGCTCATCGGAGCCAACCTCGGCGTCGGAATCGGCTGCCTGTCGATCTTCCCGAACTTCATCGCCGGCTGCATCGTCGGTGGAGTCATCGGCACGGTTGCCGGAGTCGGCGCGGGAATCACCAACGGAAACCCGAACGCTGCGCCGGCCGTCGAGAAGTTCTTCGCGACTCCTTGAGAGACGCTCAGCTGTGCGTGTGCCCGGGGGTGGGTGTCTCGTCGTGAAAATGTGTGGCGCCGATCGAATGCAACAGCTGGTGAACGGTGTCGTCTGCCAGTTGGTATCGCATCGATCGGCCGTCGCGCGTCGCGCTCACCCACCCCTGGCTACGCAGTAGGCGCAGCGCATGTGAGACCGCAGTGCCGCTCATCCCCAGCGCCACGGACAGATCCGTGACGCAGATCCCCGGTGCGTGGTGAAGGCAGAGCAGCAGACGCAGACGGTTTGCGTCGGAGAGCAGCTCGAAGCGACCGGACCAACTGGTGACGTCCAGACCCTCGAGTGCAGCCCTGGCGCGACGAACATCCTCGATGCTCAGCGCGCCGCTGGTGTCTGCTGCACCTGCATTCGTCAACCGACTGCCTCCGTAGAACTTCCGATCCCCCGCCGCAAGTGTACCCAGAAGCGAACCCCGTCAGGCGGACTCCACCACGGCCGCCATACCCTGGCCACCGCCGATACACATGGTCAACAGTGCTTTTCCGCCGCCGCGTCGGCCGAGTTCGTGAAGCGCGGTCGTTGCCATACGCGCACCCGTCGCTCCCACGGGGTGCCCTAGTGAGATGCCGGAACCGTTGACGTTCAGGCGATCGAGGTCCTCGAAGCCCCATTCCTTCACGACGCCGAGAACCTGGCACGCAAACGCCTCGTTCAGCTCGACCAGATCGAAGTCGTCAAAGCCTGCCCCTGTTCGAGCAAACAGTTTCGAGACGGCGGCAACCGGCCCGAGGCCCATCAGCCCCGGTTCACAACCGGCCGCGGCCCAGCTGTCGAGGAACCCGATGGGTTCCAGCCCCAGCTCGTCCAGACGATCCTCGGCGACCACCAACATCGCTGCCGCAGCGTCGTTCTGCTGGCTGGCGTTACCGGCGGTCACGACGCCTCCCTGTGTCACCGCACGCAGCCGTGCCAGGGTTTCGAGTGAGGTATCCGGACGGATCCCCTCGTCAGCACGAAACTGTGTGACGTTCCCTTTTCGATCAGTCTGTTCGACGGCAACGATTTCGGCATCGAATCGGCCGGAATCTCTTGCCAGTGTTGCTTTTCGGTGACTCTCGACAGCGAAGGCGTCCGACTCTTCCCGCGTGATCCCGCAGCGCGCCGCGACGTTCTCGGCCGTTTCGATCATTCCGCTGATCCGGCCGAATCGCCACTCGGGTTGCGAGCGCTCGCGGCCACGATCGAGGCGGTCGAACAGTTGCAGCCCACCGGATTTGGTTCCCCACCGCGCTCCGGTGGTGTAGTGCTCGATCCCGCTCATCGATTCGACGCCACCCGCGAGAACCACGTCGGCCGCACCCGTCTGGACCATCATGGCTGCGGTAACGATGGCCTGCAGACCCGTTCCACATCGGCGATCGGTCTGGAAGCCGGCTACCGAAATCGGCAACCCGGCTTCGAGCGCCGCCCACCTGCCGATGCACGGTGCCTCCGAATTGGCATACGACTGCCCCATCGCGACGTCGTCGATGCGAGACGGATCGATTCCGCTGCGACGCACGGTCTCCTTGACGACAGTGGCAGCCAAACTTTCCGCAGACACGTCACGAAGTGCCCCTCCGAACCGGCCCACCGCGGTTCTGACCGGCGCGACCAATGCTGCTCGTTTCACAACTGACCTCGAATCTCGTTCTGGAAGAATGGAAAAGGAATCAGGAGACCAACAGGCGCACGGTATCCGCCACCAGCGCAGGCTTACCCGCTCCTTCGATTTCGATCGTGTACCGCACGACAATCGTCGCGCCCTTCGCGGAGCGCTCGAAAGAAAGAATCTCCGCACCGGCTCGCACCGAAGAACCGACCTTGACCGGTTCGGGGAATCGCACCTTGTTGCTGCCGTAGTTCACGGTCATGGAGATTCCGTCGACACGCATCACCTGAGCACCGAGCACTGGCAACAACGAAAGAGTCAGATAGCCGTGGGCGATGGTGCCGCCGTACGGACCCTGCGCTGCCCGCTCGGGATCCACGTGAATCCACTGGTGATCCTCGGTGGCGTCGGCGAACTTGTCGATCCGATCCTGCGTGACCGGGAACCACGCGCTGTAGCCCAAGTGCTCACCGACAGCTGTCTCCACGTCGTCGATTCCATTGAAAATTCGCATAGTTCTCTCCTGAAAGGTGTTGAACAGCAAAGAAAAGCAACAGCGCCGCGGCGCAGTTCTAATGTGCGCCCCGGCGCAGTGTCACCCGATACGTGTACTGCTCCGGCAAGAAGTAGCTCACCGACAACTCGTTGGCAACGCCCTGCGCGTTGGAGTACAAACGGTCCACCCGCAACATGGCGTGGCCGATTTCGCAACCGACGTCCCTGGCAACGTCCGCCGTTGCCGGGGACACCGTGATCGACTGTGCTGCTTCGACGATCGGACTGTCGATCAGCGGCTCCAGCAAGCCGATCACCGTATTGGCGCTCACCGCACCGGCCGCCATGGCGGGCAGGTCGATGATCTGCCGAGCAACGGCCTCCGGCAGATGCGCCGTCGTCTGAACGAACGGAACTCCCTCGTGTATCCGTCGGAAGACCACGGTGTACACGACGTCGGTGTCGAGCCGAAGCCGACTGGCCGCCTCGATGTCCACGCGCCGTTGCAGCGGTGCCACAACTTCCATCGTCGTGTCCCGCGAAAGGTTCATGAGATCTTCGATGGATCCGAGATGACGGAGATAGCGGCCGCTGTTCTCGGTCACGAACGTGCCGCGCCCGGGTACTCGGTACACGATGCCCTCGGCAACCAGGTCGTGAAAGGCTCGGCGGACTGTCTGCCGACTCACGCCGTGATGCTGCGCCAGTTCGGATTCGGTGGGCAGTTGAATGCCGTCGCGGTAGGTACCGGCAGAGATCTGCTGACGAAGCTCACGAGAGAGGCGTTGGTACGCCGGCTCCGTCTCTCTTTCCTTACCGCTCATAGCGACATGATCCTACTTGCTCACCGCTCCGTCACAGACCGCCGCGGGCAACCAGCTGCGAAACGATCACGTTGCGCTGAATTTCGTTGGTTCCCTCCCCGACGATCATCAGTGGTGCATCACGGAAATACCGCTCGACGTCGTACTCCGTCGAGTAGCCGTAGCCGCCGTGGATGCGGACGGCGGACAACGCGATTTCCATCGCCACCTCGGAGGCGTACAGCTTGGCCATGCCTGCCTCCATGTCACAGCGCTCGCCGCTGTCGTACATCTGCGCCGCGTGCCAGGTCAACTGCCGCGCGGCGGTCAGTTTCGTTGCCATGTCGGCGAGGTAATTGCCGATCGACTGGTGCTTCCAGATCGGCTGGCCGAAGCTCTCGCGCTGTTGCGCGTAGGCAAGTGAATCCTCGAGAGCGGCCGTGGCGACGCCCAGTGCGCGGCAAGCCACCTGGATACGGCCGGTCTCCAGCCCCTTCATCATCTGGGCGAAGCCCTTTCCGGGAGCACCGCCCAGAATGGCCGACTCGGAGATGCGGTAATTGTCGAAGGACAGTTCGCAACTCTCGACGCCCTTGTATCCGAGCTTCGGGAGGTCGCGAGAGACGGTCAGCCCTTCGCCGTGCTCGACGAGGACGATCGAGATGCCCGCATGACGAGGGCTTGCGCTGGGATCGGTCTTGCACAGTAATGCGATCACGCCGGACCGGCGGGCATTGGTGATCCATGTCTTTGCGCCGTTGATGATCAGATCTGTGCCGTCACTCTTGGCGTTGGTCGTCATGGCCTGCAGATCGGAGCCTCCGCCGGGCTCGGTGAGCGCCATGGTTGCCCGGATCTCGCCGGTTGCCATTCGCGGCAGGTACTTCACCTTCTGCTCTTCGGTACCGAACAGCGAGATGAGCTTCGCGACCACCGTGTGTCCACCCATCGCTCCCGCCAAGGACATCCACCCTCGCGACAGTTCCTGCGTCACCTGCGCATAACAAGGCATCGACACCGGCGATCCGCCGTACTCCTCGGGAATCGCGAGGCCGTAGATCCCGATCTGCTTCATCTGATCGATCCACTTCTCGGGATACTCGTTCGCGTGCTCCACCTCCTGGACCGTGGGCTTGACCTCTCGGTCGACGAACCGGCGCACGGTTTCGATCAGAAATGTCTCTTCGTCGTTGAGCTTGAGCATGAATCCGCCTCGACTTGAAAAAGTTTGTACGGCCATATTTCGATATTGTTCGCGCAATGTCAATACCGGCCTTGACATCGATACGCAGCAACTGCCAGCATCGAGGCAGTTCGGTGCACATCAACGCCGTTCACGGCAGCTCATCTATTTCGCAACTGGCCGTACATTTGATCCCCAGATCGAGGTAATCGACACACATGGACGAGAACCACTACCGCGCGACCAGACGCCGCGCGTCCCTGGTCGCACCGGGTTCGGACGAGCGCAAGGCCCGCAAAGCACTCTCTTCGTGCGCGGACGAGGTCATTCTCGACCTCGAAGATGCCGTCACTTCGTCGAACAAGGACCTGGCACGAACCCTCGTGAGCTCCTTGGTGCTCGAGTTCGGTGGGGCGCGCACCATCTCGGTCCGAATCAACGGCCTGACCACGCCGTGGGCCCGCGACGACCTGATCGCCTGCGGCAGCCTCGAGGAATCGCTGACGAGCGTGATCGTCCCGAAGGTCGAGTCCGCCGACGAACTACTCGAGGCCGAGCGCATCCTCTTCACTGCCGGTGGGCACCACACCACCCTGCAAGCCCTGATCGAAACTCCGCTCGGCGTCCAGAATGCCGACTCCATCGCCCGCGCGACTCCTCGTCTCCAGGCCGCGATCATCGGATACGCCGATCTCGGTGCAGCGCTGGGTCGCTCACGCTCGGCACTGCCTGAACACTGGCTTGCCATTCAGGACAGAATCCTAATTGCCTGCCGCGCAGCCGGCGTCGCAGCAATCGACGGGCCCTTCCTCGGCATCACCGACGACGACGCTTTCCGACACGCCGCGCACTGGACCAGCGCTCTCGGGTTCGACGGCAAATGGGTCATCCACCCGGCGCAAATCGACTCGGCCACTATCGCATTCACCCCCTCGGACGACGCCGTCCGTGACGCCAGACGGGTACTGACCGCACTCGAAGAGGCCGAAAACCTGGGTTCGGGTGCCGCCCAGCTCGACGGCCAGATGCTCGACGAGGCAGTGGCCGTGGCAGCGCGTCGTACGCTTGCCCGAGCCGAAGGAGTCACTGTATGAGCGAGCACTACGCCGGAGGACCGTACTTCGACGACCTCACCCACGGACAGGTATTCGACGAAGCCCCCGCGGTCACGTTGACCAGTGGACTCGCCGCCGCCCATCAGGCGATCCTCGGCGACCGCATGCGCCTTCCGCTCGACGCACATCTGTCGTCGAGTGTCACGGGTTCCGCTGCACCAGTGGCGAATCCAGGTCTCGTCACCGACATCGCCATCGGCCAGTCGACCGTGGTCACACACCACGTCAAGGCAAACCTCTTCTACCGTGGACTGCGATTCCACCGCTTCCCGGTGCTCGGCGACACCCTGTACACACGAACCGAGGTGGTCGGGCTGAGGGAGAACTCGGCCAAGCCGGGACGCGCTTCCACCGGTCTTGCCGCGCTGCGGATGACGTCCACCGACCAGAACGGCAACACGGTCCTCGACTTCTACCGCTGCGCCATGCTCCCACTGAGCCCCGATCCGATCGAGGCGCGAGTTCGCCACGCCGACGACCTCGGGGCGATCGGTCCGTCCGAACCGGATCCGTACCTGTCACCTGACGGCTGGGACCTCGACACGTATCGAGAGCGAGTACCCGGCAGGCACTTCGAATCCGACCTGTTGGGTTCGGTGTTTCGCAGCAGCGGCGACGTCGTCTCCAGCGCCCCCGAGCTTGCCCGGCTGAGCTTGAACATCGCAGCGACGCACCACGACGAGCGCGTCGGCGCCCACGGTCGCCTCGTCTACGGCGGCCACACCATCGGGATTGCACTCGCCCAGGCAACCCGCGCTCTGCCGAACTTGGTGACAGTGCTCGGGTGGCACTCGTGCGATCACACCGGGCCCGTGCACGAGGGCGATACCCTCACCAGCGAACTACACGTCGAAGGCTCGTCGCCCCTCGAACATGGAACCGCAGTGCAGCTACGTTCACTCGTGTTCTCTCACAATGCTTCTGCAGCACACACCCCGGTCCTCGACTGGCGTTTCACTGTGTTGATGGCATGAGCACACACTTTTCCACCACGGAGGAACACAGATGAATCAGACCCTTGGCCCGTTGTCCGGGCTTCGAATCGTCGAGGTCTCGAGCTTTGTCGCCGCACCCCTGTGCGGACTGACTCTCTCCCAGCTCGGCGCCGAGGTGATCCGGATCGACCCGATCGGCGGTGCCTCCGATTACAAGCGCTGGCCAGTCACCGACAACGGTGAAAGCATCTACTGGACCGGACTCAACAAAGGTAAACGGTCACTGTCAGTGGACATGCGCGCCGAGCGCGGCCAAGAACTGATTCGGCAGCTGGTCACGGCTCCGGGACCCGGCGGGGGAATCCTGGTCACCAATGCCGGCGGACGCACCTGGATGGGCCACGACTCCCTGGCCCAATTGCGTAGCGACGTCATCACCCTCGAGGTTCTCGGACGCCGCGACGGCAGCCCCGGCGTCGACTACACGGTCAACGCCGCGTTGGGATTCCCACAGATCACCGGCCCCGCGGACTACGCCGGAGTTGTCAATCACGCCTTGCCGGCCTGGGACGTCGCGTGCGGGCTCTACGCCGCCCTGTCGATCACTGCCGCTGTGCGCCAACGTGACTCGACCGGACACGGCACGCAGATCACGCTGCCACTCGAAGACGTCGCATTGGCCACCGCGGGAACCCTCGGCTACCTCACCGAAGTACAGGTGAACGGCCGCAGTCGCGAGTCCGGCGGGAACGCCGTCTACGGCACGTACGGAATCGATTTCGTCTCCAGCGACAACGACCGGTTCATGATCGTTGCACTCACTACTCGCCATTTCCGTGACCTTGCGTCGGTCACCGGCACCGCGGCGGCTGTCGACGCCGTCGAAGCCGCCCTCGGAGCCGACTTCTCCACCGAAGCGGACCGCTACCGTCATCGAGAGGTCCTGACAGCCCTGTTCTCACACTGGTTCCGGGAACACAGCGCCGCCGAGATCACTGCCGCGCTGGACCAGTCGTCAGTACTGTTCGAGAGGTACCGTGGTTTCGAGGAGGTTGTGAAATCCGGTGAACTCGAGAACAACCCGATGTTCTCCGCACTCGACCAGCCTCGAATCGGAAGTTATCTCGCTGCCGCCAACCCGGCGTCGTTCGACGGCACGCATCTGAGCACCGGACCGGCCTCCGAGGTCGGCGGCGATTCGGTCGCGGTGCTCACCGACATCCTCGGAACCACCGCTGATCACGCCTCGACGCTCATTGCGGACGGCGTTGTCGGGGTTCCGGCGAACTGACCCACTCACGAACGTATTTCGGCCTCGGAACACAGTTCCGAGGCCGAAAACATGCAACGAGCAATTCAGAGACCAAGATCCTTCGCGATGATGGTCTTCATGACTTCACTTGTGCCACCGTAGATTCGCGTGACACGTGTATCGGCGTAGAGGCGTGCGATCGGATACTCCGTGATGTACCCGTATCCGCCATGGAGTTGGAGGCACTTGTCGATCACTCGACCTGCCGCCTCGGTGCAGAACAGTTTCGCCTTCGCTGCATCGGGAATCGTCAGCGTGCCACGGTCATGACATTCGAGTGCGTTGTCGGACACCAACTGGATGGCATCGACCTCGGTGGCACATTCGGCCAGAACGAATTTGGTGTTCTGGAATGCCGCAACCGGCTTGCCGAACACCTTGCGGTCCTTGACGTAGTCGACGGCAAAGCGAAGCGCTGCACTGGCAGTGGCGGCCGCTCCGAATGCGATAGTCAGGCGCTCCTGAGCCAGGTTGTGGGTCAGGTAGCTGAATCCGTCGCCTTCTTCTCCGAGCCTGTCCTCGACGGGTACCTGTACGTCGACAAACGAAAGCTCCGCGGTGTCGGAGGTCTTGAGACCGATCTTGTTGATCTTGCGCCCCACCGAGTATCCGGGCGACGACGTGTCGACCACCAGAATCGACAACCCGGTGCGTCGGTTCTCCGCTGTGCTGGGCGCGGTGCGGCACACCACCAGGACGCGATCGGCAAGTACCCCGCCGGTGATGAACGTCTTGGAACCGTTGACCACGTAGTGCGTACCGTCCTCCGACAGCTTGGCCGTCGTCGCGATGTTCGCCAGATCCGACCCTGTTCCCGGTTCGGTCATCGCGATCGCGAACATCAGATCTCCGGAAGCGAAGCCCGGCAACCAGCGACTCTTCTGCTCGTCGTTCGCGTACTCGAGCAGGTAGGGCAGGATCAGGTTCGTATGCACCGACTGCGAGCCGAAGGAAGCCCCGGCGGCAGCAACTTCCTCGGCGACGACGACGTTGAACTTGAGCGACTTCTCGCCGCCTCCGCCGTATTCCTCCGGCACCTGAATTCCGAGTACGCCCAGCTCTCCGAGTCGTCGGTAGAAATCGCGGGGCGGGTGACCGTCCTCTTCCCACTTCTCGTGGACCGGGGTTACTTCCTTCGCGATGAAATCGCGGACGGTAGCCCGGAATGCCTCGTGATCCTCGTTGAACACGGTGCGCTGCATGTATGAACTCCAGTCGGTCGAGGGAACAGGGTGATCCTGATCTCACCTTGCCTCAATGTTCCGCATCCGATCCAACACTCATCGGCTATTGCTCCGATAGGGCGTACCAATATGGTCTGACCTGCGATACATAGGCAACCGCTATCGTTCCGATCATCGACGCGACATTGCCCAAAGTGATCCAGAACACGTTGAATGGGTCAGCCGGCAAACACAACACCATCGATCGCTTCGAGGCCGCGCTTCGAGCACGATCGCATCCGCCCACCAGTCTCGAAGGGACGCCACGTGACCCCCATCGCGCCACAGCGTAACGACGTCCAGCCCGAAGCAACAGCAACGCCAGATTCGTCAGCAGTCCCCGTCTTCGGTACCCGCAAGCGTGCGTGGACGATGACCGGGCTCGTCGTCTTCCTCTACATCGTCAACTACGCGGACAAGGCAGTCCTCGGAATCATCGCTCAGCCCCTCGCTCGTGAGCTCGGACTGAAGTCTTCGCAAATCGGCATGGTCGGCTCGCTCTTCTTCCTGATGTTCTGCATCGGCGGATTCCTCGCCGGACCACTCAACAAGTACCTGACCCTACGTTGGGCACTGTTGATCCTGGCCGCAATCTGGTCCGTGGTCATGCTCCCCCTCGTTCTCGGCGCCAGCCTCGCGATGTTGATCGTCTCGCGCATGCTCCTCGGATTCGCCGAGGGTCCCAGCTCGGCGCTGATGCACACCGCGGCGTACTCGTGGCACCCGCCGGCCAAGCGCGGCCTTCCCGGCGCAATGCTCGCCGGATCCGCCTCTGTGGCAAAGATCGCCCTCGCGCCGGTACTGACCTTCATCGCCGTTCATTACGGCTGGCGCGCAGCGGTTCTCTCGCTCTCCGTTCTCGGTCTCGTGTGGATGGGTTGCTGGTTGGCCGGTTGGTCCGAGGGCCCGTACACGAGCAAGGCCGTCAAGGCGACAAAGACTGCGGATACAGAAGCAACCGAGGCAGCCACGAAGACGGTCACCGAGCCCAACGTTCCGTGGCGCAAGATCCTGCTCTCCCGCACCTTCGTCAGCTGCTGCTTCCTCATCGCCACCATCTACGCGCTGACCACCGTCGTTCTCACCTGGTTGCCGTCGTACTTCGAGGTCGGCCTCGGATACAGTGCGATGCAAGCCGGTTCGATGTTCGCGCTGCCCTCGATCGTCGGTCTCGTCCTCATGATCACCTCCGGTTCCGTCACGGACAAGTTGATCGGCCGCGGCTTCACTTCTCGCACGGTCCGCGTCATCGTTCCCTGCGTCGGCGTTCTGATCTGCGGATCGATTCTCCTGTTCCTGCCACAGATCTCCACTCCCATCGTCGCTGTCGCCATGGTCTCGATCGGCTACGGGTTCTCGGCAATCACCTTCCCGCTCATCAACGCTGCAATTTCGGAACTGTGCCCGCCGCAGCAGACTGCCGGAACGATGGGATTCTTCCTCGCCATCATGTCGATCGGTGGCCTGATCGCTCCTTACGCAACGGGAGTCATCGTGGACAACGCTGCAACCCCGGCCGACGGTTACGCCCAGTCCTTCCAGGCAATCGGCGTCATCGGAGTCATCGCCGCGGTTCTGGTCCTCGTCTTCGCCAATCCCGAGCGCGATCGCAAGCTCATCCGCGGCTGAGTACTCCACGTATAGCCATTCGCTAACAAAGCTATTCACCGAAAGACATTGCCGGGTCGACCCGCTCGTGATCGACTCGAGGCACGCCCCGACCGCACAGTCGCAGAACCGGGCACGAACAGCAGGAGAGATACATGCGAGATGCCGTCATCGTCGACGCAGTACGTACACCGATCGGCCGTCGCGGCCGCGCCCTCTCGGAGATCCATCCGGCCGAACTGTCTGCACATGTGCTGCGTGCACTCGCTGAACGGACCGGACTCGACGCGGCGACGGTCGACGACGTGATCTGGGGATGCGTCAGTCAGGTCGGCGAACAGGCCGGAAGCATCGCCCGTACAGCAGCACTCGCCGCCGGCTGGCCCGACAGCGTTCCCGGCGTGACACTGACACGGGCCTGCGGATCGAGCCAGCAGGCAGTTTCCTTTGCTGCGGCCACCGTCATCTCCGGGCAGAACGACGTGGTCGTAGCCGGAGGCGTCGAATCGATGTCGCGAGTTCCGATGGGAACCGCCAGCAAGAACGGTGAGCATTTCCCGGCTTCGGTACTCGAACGCTACGGTGTGGACAGTTTCAGCCAGGGGACCGGCGCCGAGATGATGGCCCGGAAATGGGCACTCACTCGAACGGCTCTGGACGAATATTCCCTCCGCTCACACGAACTCGCGGGCCGTGCCACCGATGCAGGAGCATTCACCGGGCAGATCACTCCGATCGCCGGCTTGTCCCAGGACGAAGGCATTCGGCGAGGTGGAAGTCTGGAGTCGCTCGCGAAGTTGCCCCCGGCCTTCGACGCCGACGGTGTCATCCACGCCGGCAACTCTTCTCAGATCTCCGACGGGGCGGGCGCCACACTCGTCACGACCAGCGAGTACGCCCGCGCACGCGGGTGGAAGCCGCTCGTCCGTATTCACACCGCAGTGGTCGCAGCCGACGACCCGGTCATCATGCTTACCGGTCCGATTGCCGCCACCGCAAAGGCATTGGATCGCTCCGGCCTGTCCATCGACGACATCGGAGCGTTCGAGATCAACGAGGCATTCGCCCCCGTCCCCCTTGCCTGGCAGGCTGAAACCGGCGCAGCCATCGATCGTGTGAATCCTCTCGGCGGCGCTGTCGCGGTCGGCCACCCACTCGGCGGATCCGGCGCGATCTTGATGACTCGCCTGGCACATCACATGCGCGACAACGGAATTCGATACGGACTCCAGTCGATGTGCGAGGCCGGCGGCATGGCCAATGCGACCATTCTCGAATTGATCTGACCCGACAACGCTTTCGGGCCGACACGTCATCCAGCAGGAAAGAAGAATTGATTCATGAAACTCGAGGGACTTTCCACCGCGATCACCGGCGGCGCTTCAGGTCTCGGCCTGGCTACCGCTCGACGACTGCTCGACGCCGGAGCGCAGGTCACATTGATCGATCTGCCTTCGTCCGACGGTAAGCAGGTGGCGGCCGATCTCGGAGCTGCCGCACAATTCGCCCCGGCCGACGTCACCGACAGCGAACAGTTCGCCGAAGCACTCGACGCGGCGCACGAGCGCGGCGGCCTTCGCGGCGTCGTCCACTGCGCGGGTGCCGGACGTCGCATGCGCATTCTCGACAAGGACGGAAAAGCCGGATCGGTCGAAGATTTCGAGTTCGTCGTCAAGCTGAATCTTGTCGGTTCGTTCAACGCACTCCGTCTCGGCGCCGAACGGATGGCGGAACTCGACGCCGTGGACGGTGAGCGAGGTGCCGTCATCATGACGGCGTCGGTCGCAGCATTCGAAGGTCAGATCGGTCAGATCAACTACACAGCGTCCAAAGCCGGCATCGTCGGTATGACGGTCACCGCTGCCCGCGATCTCGCCAGCCGCGGAATCCGCGTCAACACCATTGCTCCCGGCATCATGGACACTCCCCTGCTGGCGCGCCTGCGCGAAGACGTGCGCACGGCCCTCGAAGCCTCGGTTCCCAACCCCTCACGGCTGGGTCGCCCGGACGAGTTCGGCCAGCTCGCCGTCTCGATGCTCGAGAACGGCTATCTCAACGGCGAAACCATCAGACTCGACGGCGCTATCCGAATGGCTCCCCGGTGACGGGCGCCAGCGTGATCGCCAATCCACAACTGCGCCACAACATGCACTACCCGGATACGACCATGGCGTACTGGGCACCCAGCATGGCGGCACTGTACGGTGATCGCCTCGCCGTCGTGGACGGCGAGCGCACGTGCACGTTCCGCGAACTCGGTCAGCGCAGTGCGCAATTCGCCGGTGCACTGCGGCGGGCTGGGGTCGGCGTCGGCGATGTCGTGTTGCTACATCTCGGGAACTGTGTCGAGTTCCTGCAGGCCTACTACGGCTGCCTGCAGGCCGGGGCGACCGTGACATTGGTCAACCCGCTGCAGCCAGAACTCGGACTGCGCAAGCAGATCGAGGAGACGTCCGCCGTTGCTGCGGTCACTCAGAGTTCGCAGCTGCACGTACTGCTTGCAGCCTCTTCAGGAACCTCCGTACGTACGATCGTGATGGTTCAGGACACCGAGGGCACGCTCGATACACCGGAGTCGGTCGTCGCGTTCGACACCTTCATCGCCGATCTACCCACCGAATTCACCCCTGCCTCCGTTCGTAGCGACGACATCGCACACATCGCGTTCACCGGCGGAACCACCGGAGTCTCCAAAGGTGTTCGTGTTCTTCACCGCAACGTCGTCGGCAACATCACGCAGATGTGTGGGTGGAGAACCGGGCACGAGTTGGAAGCAGGTCCTGACGGTCTCGTCACGCCTCGACGCATCGAAGGCCTCGACGTGCTCGGTCCGACGCCGGGGACCGGGGCGACCATCGTCGTCTCACCTCTCTTCCACGCACATTCATTGCTCAACACGTCGTTCCTGTTGATTTCCGGTCTCACCCAGGTATTTGCCGGTCGGTTCGAACCCGGCCGCATGCTCGAGCTGATCGAAAAGCACGAGGCCACCTATCTCACCGGGTCTCCCGCCATGTGGCACGCACTGTCGGTTCATCCCGACGCCACGGTGCGCAACACCGACAGCGTGTGCGTCGTCTCTTCGGGCGCTGCCCCGATCGACAGCGTCACCCTCGCCGCACTCCGCCGGGCATTTCCCAAAGCGCTCGTCGTCGAGGGGTACGGGCTTACCGAGGCCACCTGTGTGGTCACGGCCGCTCCGCTGATCAACGGCTCGCAGTACCGGCAGAGCAGCGTCGGCCTCCCGATCTTCGACACCGAAATCCAGATTCGCGATCAGCTCGACCGAAAGACTGTTCTGAGCGAGAACGAACGCGGCGAACTGTGGGTGCGTGGACCTCAGGTCACCGACGGCTATCTCGGACACCCGGAAACCACCGCAGAACAGTTCGTCGACGGCTGGTTGGATACCGGAGACATCGCGTACCTGGACTCGGACGGATATCTCTTCATCTGTGACCGGGCAAAGGACATGCTCATCTACAAGGGGTACAACGTCTATCCGCGTGAACTCGAAGAGATTCTGGTTTCGCACCCGGCGATCTCGACTGCTGCGGTCGTCGGCCGCGAAGTGGGGAGCACCGGCCAGGAGCCCGTAGCCTTCGTGGTGATGATTCCGGGCGCCGAGTTCGACGCCGAGCAGATCAAAGCGTTTGTCGCCGAGCAGGTATTGCCGTACAAGAAGATTCGCGAAGTCGTCGAGGTAGAACTCCTCCCGACATCGGCTGCCGGTAAGGTCCTCAAGACCGACCTCCGCTCGAGACTTCTCGAATCCGTCGATCAGAAAGGCGGTTCCAGGTGACGACCTTCGCAGACCTGACGTCGCAACTGCGTGTCCCGGTTCTCGCTTCACCGATGTTCATCATTTCGACTCCTGACCTCGTCATCGCGCAGTGCACTGCCGGGATCATCGGGTCCTTCCCGGCACTGAATGCTCGTCCGCAGTCGGCACTTCGGGATTGGCTCAAACTGATCACCGTGGCTCGTGAGGAACATGATCGTGAGCACCCGGAGAATCCGTCGGCGCCATTTGCCGTCAACCTCATCGTCCACCGGTCCAACAACCGCCTGGAAGAGGACCTGGCGACCATCGCCGAGTTCGAGGTTCCGATCGTCATCACGTCCCTCGGCGCTCGCACCGACATCAACGACGCAGTCCACGCCTACGGTGGAATCGTCCTTCACGACGTCATCGACAATCGTTTTGCACGCAAGGCGATCGAGAAGGGCGCCGACGGACTGATCGCGGTGGCTGCCGGGGCTGGTGGTCATGCCGGTAGGCAGTCGCCGTTTGCCCTGATTCGTGAGATTCGTGAGTGGTTCGCCGGTCCGCTACTGCTGTCGGGTGCCATTGCTCATGGCGATTCGGTTCTCGCTGCGCTCGCGGCCGGTGCCGACC
The DNA here is from genome assembly GCF_003852455.1 of Rhodococcus sp. KBW08. Lineage (NCBI taxonomy): Bacteria > Bacillati > Actinomycetota > Actinomycetes > Mycobacteriales > Nocardiaceae > Rhodococcus > Rhodococcus sp. KBW08. The sequence continues at coordinate 193,418 of NZ_QAJJ01000018.1, read as the reverse complement.
TTGCTTATGTCGGTTCGGCTTTCATCGCCACCGAAGAGGCCAATGCGGATCCTGCGTACAAGGAGATGATCGTGGGTTCAGGGGCCTCCGACATCGTCTATTCCAACCTGTTCACCGGAGTACACGGAAACTACCTGCGGGGCAGCATCGTTGCCGCCGGCTTGGACCCCGACAACCTGGCCGAATCCGATCCATCCGCAATGAGTTTCGCGACCACCGACACCGATACCAAGGCGTGGCGTGACATCTGGGGCGCCGGACAGGGCATCGGAGCGATCGACGCAGTCCTTCCGACGCATGCAGTAGTAGAGCGTCTCGCCGCCGAGTACGCTGCCGCTCGAGAACGTATCTGCCGACTCTAGTGCTGTGACCGGCGTTCGTCAGGCAGGCGTTCGTCAGGCAGGGATTCGTCAGGCAGGGATTCGTCGGACAGGTACTCGTGGACCAGGTTCACGAATACCTGTCCCACCGGCGACAGTGTCGAGGGGTCGAAGGTGAGACCGTACGCACGCAGGAATCTCGGCTCGCAGGCCCGTTCCACCACCTGACCTGGCATCGATTTGGCCACCGAGCGCTCGACCAACGAACCGCCGAGCCCGGCGATGACCATCGGGAGCCGCGACTCCCGTTGCTCGGTCACCACCGCGAGTTCCGTTCTGGTACCGGCCTTTCGGATCGAATCTTCTATCGCGTCACCCATCGCTGCCCCGCGAGGAACGAACACCATGGGAATCTCCGGCATTTCCGAAAGGCGTACCGGCCCCTCGGGTAGTTCGGTTCCCGCCGGGTAGACCAGGCGGTACTCCTGCTCCCCCAATTCGACGATCTCGAGGCCTTCTCCCGCCTCCAGTGGCAGATGAGCCACCGCGAATTCGCAGTGGCCGTCCCGGATGAGACTTTCCAGATTGTCCTCACGCTCGAGTTCCGAGAATCTGACTCGTGCTTGCGGATACCGTCGACAGAACTCCGCAATCAGATCGACGATCGTCCCCGAGGTCAGTGCCGGGAAAGCCATGATGTCGAGGCGACCGACGATGGCGCCATCGGATGCCGTCAACTGTTCAGCCGCCGCAGCTACGTCTCGCAGGACCTGTCGACTCGGGCCGACCAGGCTGCGACCGGCCGCACTGAGCACCATGCCGCGCCCGATGCGATGGAACAGCCTCACTCCCAGTTCACGTTCGAGCCCGCGCAACGCTTGTGACACGGTCGGCTGAGCAACTCCCAAAGCCGCTGCGGCGCCGTTGATCCCCTTGTTCTCGACGACCGCGAGGAAGTACTCCATCTGCCGGAACTCCACAGTTCACTCCTCTTCCTCGGACGGAACGGCGGAGGAAGCCATTTCCGCAGCCGTCGCGATGAATGCAGCGGCTGCCGGAGATTGCTCGCCCGAGCGATAGACGATGCCGACGTCGCGTGTCAGCGGCGGATCGAAGGAGAAGGCGCCGACGTCTGTCATCTGCTGCTGTGCAACCCTTCTCGGCACGACAGTGGCGCCGATCCCTCGACGCACGAGTTCCCACGTGGTCACAGGATGGACGCAGTCCACGACTACGTTTTCGGCGCCTTCGCTGAGTAGACCCCGGAACTGATTCGATTGATCACCGAGATCGACCACCAGCGGCAAACTGTGCAAGAGCGCTCGCGGAACCGGATCCGTCAACGGCGCTGCAAGCCGGCCGGACAACGACGCATGGGTGGCGAGTACCAACTCCTGAGTGGCAATCGGAGCCGTGACCAAACCTTCGTACCCGATACTCAGATCGGTGACGCCGACCTCGGCCGACCCTCGCCGTAACGCATTGTCGACCCCGGCCGGGCCGTACGTGTCGAGAACGCGCACGACGATCTTGGGGAAGTTGGCGCGGAATCGCCTGACCAACTCGACCATCGGATCGATCGAGAACGCCGAGTACGAGACGACGTCCACCCGGCCGAACTCGAGTTCGCGAACGGCGGTCACTTTCGCCTTCGCGCGCTCGACGTCGGCAAGGATTCTCCTGGCCGCGAGATCGAACGTGCGGCCCGCGTCGGTAAGAACCAACCGCCTACCGGTCCGGTCGAAGAGCGTGGCGCCGAGTCGACGCTCGAGCGTGCGAATTGCCTGTGACAGCGAGGGCTGCGAAATGTAGAGAGCCTGAGCGGCCTTCGTTATCCCACCGTGGTCGACAACAGCGACGAAGTAGGTAACGAAGTGCAGATCCACTCATCCATCATACGACCAGCGATCTGACGCTCACTCCACCCGAGTTACCCCGGGTACGGCCCACTCACCGGTGAAGACCGGCTCCCGCTTTTCCACGAAGGCACGAACCGCGTCGGTAGCATCCGTCGCAAAATTGACCGCCTGGGCCCTCGCCTCGTTGTCCAAGGCTTCCCGCAACGAGAGTGAGGTGTGATGTTCGAGCATCGCAGCAGACTGACTCAGTGCGGCCGGCGGACCGGCGGCGAGCCGCTGCGCCAGTGTGGACGTGTGTTCGTCCAGTTCGGCCGGTTCGACCAGATACGTCACCAACCCGAGCTCGTAGGCTTCCTGTGCGTCGATCGTCTCGGCGAGCATCACCAGTCGCTTGGCTTGTTGGAGGCCGACCAGTCTCGGCAGGATCCACGAACCCCCGAAGTCGACAGACAACCCCCGTTTGGCAAAGATCTGGCTGAACTTCGCACCCTTGGCTGCCACGACGAAGTCGCAGAGCAACGCCATGTTCCATCCGGCTCCGACGGCAAACCCGTCGACCTTCGCCACCAGAGGCTTGGGAAACTCGCCCAGTGCGATCGCCGTTGCGTTGATGACACGCATGCGATCGAGCGGGTGCGACGAGCCACGCTTGTCCAGATCGGATCCCGCGCAGAAGGTCCCGTCCGCGCCGGTCAGGATCACAGAGCGAATCTGCGAGTCCTCTTGAAGTTCGAGGACTGCTTCACGTAGAGCGATCCAGGCGTCGAGATCGAGAGCGTTGCGGCGTTGCGGCCGACAGAGAACAATCGTCGCGACAGCACCGTCACGTTCGATGCTCACGGCCGCGCGCTCGATCGTCTCGGCACTCATGAACCGCTCCACACGGGAGAGCGCTTCTCGGCAAATGCCGTGGCGCCTTCCTTGGCGTCACGTGAGGTGAAGACCGGATCGATGAATTCGCGTTGCGCGACAAAGGCGTCCGGATCGGTGTACTTGGCGGACATTGCCAGTACCTGCTTGGTCGCGCGCACAGCCAGTGGACCGTTTGCCGCTACTCGGGCCGCAAGCTCGCGTGCGACGGTCAACGCCTGTCCCGGTTCGGCGAGCCGATTGACCAAGCCATGATGATGCGCCACGGTGGCACTGAGCGGATCCCCCGTGATCGCGATTTCCATGGCCAACTGGTACGGGAGAATTTTCGGCAGACGTAGGAGTCCGCCGGCCGCCGCGGCAAGCCCCCGCTTCACCTCGGGCAGGCCGAATTTCGCGTCCGTGGATGCCACGATCAAGTCGGCCGCCAAGGCCAGTTCACAACCGCCGGCGAGTGCCCAACCTTCGACGGCTGCGATCAGCGGCTTCGACGGCGGAGACTCGGTCAGACCGGCAAATCCACGACCCGGCAGCGATGGTCGCTCCCCGCGGGCAAAACCCTTCAGATCCATACCGGCGCAGAAGGTTCCACCGGCTCCGGTCAGAATGCCGATGGTGAGATCGGACCGTTCCTCGAACTCGTCGATCGCGGCTGCAAGTGCCTTTGCGAGGTCCAGGTTGACCGCGTTCTTGGCCTCGGGACGATTGAGGGTGATGACGGCAACGCCGTCGGCGAAGTCGGTGAGCACGACGCTCATGTTCGGTTCCTACTTCCGTGATGAGATTCTTGAAAGGTCACTGCGCGCGAAGACTCCAGCGCACGGGCGTGCCGCCGGACGGTGTCACGATCTCCCGCTTGGCCAGAACAACAAGATGAGCATGGGTTTCGCGAACTGCCAAGCGAAGTAGTCGCGGCGACATCTGGTCGAACGGACGAGACCAGGAGATCGTGCGCGAGAGTTCCCAGGCCGTGGATTCGGGCTCAGCCTGCACCGCAGCCACGATCTCCGCCAATCGCTCCTCGTGGTGCCCCATCAATTGACGTGCACGATCGGCGATCCCACGGAATCGATATTCATGTGCCGGAAGCACTTCGCATTCGCCCAGTGTCGTCGTCGCCTCGAGCGAGAGAAGATAACGATGAAGCGGGTTCTCGAGTTCACCGGGAATCGTGGAGATGTTCGGGCTGATCCTCGGCAGCATGTGGTCGCCGCTGAACAACAAGCCTCTGTCCTCTTCCACGAAGCAGAGATGTCCGGGAGTGTGCCCCGGTGTCCATTGGGCCCGGAGATTCCAACCGGGTAGGTCGAGTGAATCCCCATCTCCCAGAACAACGTCGATGGTTTCGTGCTCAGCGAACCGCACCAGGTCGACCCGAGACGCGTCGAGCACTTCGGCCGGTGCACCGAGTTCGGACAACTGCAGGTTCCAGCCGGTGATGTCGTCGCGGGTCTGCTCGGGACCGTGGTATCCGAGGAGCGTCGCATCGGCCACGTGCATCGCAAGCGTCGCGCCGCTGACCTGCCGAAGACGCGGTGCCAGGCCGAAGTGATCGGGATGCAGGTGGGTGATTGCCGCATAGCGCACTTCGGAAACGTGGTATCCGATCGATGTAATGCCGTCGACGAGAGCCTGCCACGACTGTTCGTGATCCCAGCCGACGTCGATGAGGGCAAGTCCGTCGTCGAGCGCGAGTGCGTAGACGAGTACGTAGCGCAAAGGGTTGTCCGGCATGGGAACAGGGATCGACCACAATCCGTCCCGCACTTGTTCCACCGGTGGAAGAACTTTGTTCGCCCACGCCTCACGTTGTGCGACACCGACGTCTTCGGTCACGATCATGATGCTTCTCCGCTCGCGTTCAGCATGGTCCGCAGGCTCGACTTGAGCAGTTTTCCGCTCGCGTTGCGAGGTAGGGAGTCCACGAAATGGATCTGGCGAGGTTTCTTGTACGACGCCAACTTCGCTGTGCTGAAAGCGATCAACTCGTCGACGCTTGGCATGTCGGCACCGTCGACCAGTTTGACCACCGCGGTGACGGATTCACCCCAGCGCTTGTCGGGAACCCCGACCACCGCGACCTCGGCGACCGAGGGGTGTTCGGCCAGAACGGATTCCACCTCGATCGGATAGACGTTCTCACCGCCGGTGATGATCATGTCCTTGAGTCGGTCGGTGACGAACAGATACCCCTCGTCGTCCAGATGGCCGGCGTCCCCCGTCCGGAGGAAGCCGTCGTGGGTGAACAATTCGGCGGTCTCACGTTCACGTCGCCAGTACCCGCGAGTGTTGTTTCTACTGCGCGCGACGATCTCACCGGAATTGTTGGGCGGCAATTCCTCACCAGTGGTGACGTCTCGAATGGAGATCTCGACGCCGATCATCGGTTTTCCCGCAGAGCGGAGCAACTCCGAACGCGGTCCGCTTACGTGATGGTCGTAAGCACGAAGGACGGATACCGATCCCGTTGTCTCGGTCATCCCGTATCGCTGGACGAATTTGCACTTCAAGACGGTCATCGCATGAGCGAGGAGCGCCGGAGTGATCGGCGACGCCCCGTAGGCGACCACCTCCAGGCTGGTCAGATCGAAACTGTCGAGAGTGGGCAGATCTACCAGCGTCTGAATGACGGCAGGTACCAGAAATGCGTGGGTGACGTGGTGAGTCGCGATGGCATCAGCGACCTGAGCCGGCGCCAGGTCTCCGAGCAGCACCAAAGGGACCCCGGCCGACAAGCACGTACTCATCCAGCCGGCACCGGCGATGTGAAAGAGGGGAAGTGCGTCGAGTGCGACTGCATTCGAACCGAATTCGTAGACATCGAACCCCTCGGGCTCGTTGTACAGATTCCGGTGCGTGGCCACGACGCCCTTGGGCCGGCCGGTTGTCCCGGACGTGTACAGCTGCAGAACTGCTGCGTCCGGATCGTGCCCCTGTCCGGGGTCGACGCCGTTCCCGGAGGTCACGAACTCCGCCCAGGTTCGCGAATCCGGCAGGCCCCCTGCAGCTCCCACGGTTATGACCTCGATCTCCGGCAACGCTGAGGACATCGCCGCCGCCCCCGCGGCGAACTCGTCATCGACGATCAAGACGTCGAGCTCCGCGTCCTCGGCGATGTCGACGAGTTCGAGTGGGTTGAGCCGCCAGTTCAACGGGATGAACACTGCGCCCGCCTTCGCACACGCGATGAAGGTTTCCGCACCTTCGAGCCCCATCCGCAGTAGCGCACCGACGCGAGCACCGGCAGCGGTCACTTCTGCCAGCGCGCTCGCCAAGGTACTGGTCTCGCCATCCAGCTCAGCCCATGTCAAAGTTCGGTCGCCGCACGTGATCGCCGGTTCGGACGGCCGTGTCGACGCCGAGTGGCGTATCCGGTTGGGTAGGTGAAGCTCGCTCACATCACGCTCCTGTGTTCCAGGTACTCACCGAGCACGAACCGCGGTCGGTGGTACTGGAACAGTCGACCATCGCTATGGCCTGCGCCACAAAGACGAGAAGGCGCACAGAGCCATAGCTGAGACCTATGTCTGCAGGTCGCAGCAAGTCACCGCCGCCAAGGTCCGGTCATCTGGGAGAATTTGCCAGATGCAGGCACCCGGGATGGACATACGCAGCGCGCAGTATCTCGTCGCCGTCGTCGATCACGGCAGCGTCACCGCCGCCGCGGACGTCCTGCGTATCTCGCAACCGTCACTCTCGCAGGCCGTACGCAACCTCGAACGAGCACTCGGAGCCACACTCTTCGAGCGCACCACTCGCGGTCTGGCTCCCACCACAGTCGGACTGGCAATTACCGATTCTGCACGTGCGCTGCTCGCCGACGTTGCTCGGGCCGAAGCCGCGGTGGCCGCAGTAACCGCTTTACGCGCCGGCGAACTCGCCATAGCTGTTCAGTCCGATCTTGCCATCGACCCTGTTGCAGAGGTCGCCGGACGCCTCCATCTGACGGCACCCGGAATTCGGTTCTCCACGAACGCCGTCCCGAACGCACAGGACGTGCGCGCGATGGTCAGAGCAGGTACGTGTGAACTCGGGTTTCTCGAGACCCACCCGAGTACCGATGTCTCCGACGGGCTTCGAGAAATTGCCGTGAGTACCCAGGAAACGGTCTTGTCGATCCCCGTTCGCCTGGCCACAGACCTACCCGATCCGGTTCCGCGCGCCGTGGTTGCGCGCCTGCCGATGGTGGTCGAGGCATCGACATTTCGGCGCGGGCATTCGATCGACGACGATCTGGAGCTCACCAACGTCGTCGTGGAAGTACCTGATCGCCTTGCCGTCCGGGAAATGGTCGGGCAAGGTGTAGGCGCCGCGCTGCTGCCCAGATCGATCGCCGAACAAGACTCCCCAGCATCTGAGGTTCGCTCGCTTTTCCCGCCGATCACGCGGCAGACGATCTTGGTCTACCGCGACGGCCCGCTCTCGCCGGCCGGGTCTGCGTACATCGAGAACGTCTCCACACGTCACAAGCCGTCCACGAACAGCCTGCCCAACGGCGAGAGCGTCTCCGGATCGAACTCGATGCCGTAATTCAGTGAGATTGCGGGCTCCACCGGAAATATCTCCGCGCCGGACGCGACCGATCTCTCGGCCAACGAACGCTCCATGAATGCCATACCCAAACCCGCAAAGACGAACGCGCCGACGGTCTCCCGCTGCGCCAACTCCGTCGACATCCGAGTCCGGGCCCCGGCGGCCTGCAGGGACGACTCGATGGCTAGCCGCGCCCGCGAGTGTTTGAGCACACCCACCACGGGGAGATCGGGCAATGCCGTCAATGACACCGGCTCTCCCGCAGCGGGTTTCACACCATTCGGCCAGACGCCAGGATGAACCCCCGACGGCACTGCCAGCCAGTATTCGTTCACCCCGATCACTTTCGTGGACCGCGCCGACATGTCGGGTGGCCAATAGCTGAAGACCACCTCGCATGCGCCGTCTGCCAACACCTGCTCAGACGATGCATCCTGCGGCAGTTCACCGACCCGAACGGTCACAGCAGGCCATCGCTCACGAAAGTCCGCCACGATGCGTGCGATCGGACCTTCGAGACCATGTGCCGCGGAGCAGATGTCGAGCCGCCCACGAGGCTCGTCGGCCGTACCGATCGCGACGTTGAATGCGGCCGCACTGCTGCGCATCATCTGCCTCGCCGGCCCTACCAACGCCCGACCTGCCGCCGTCAGAACCAAGCCACGACCGACTCGGTGAAACAGTTCGACTCCGAGTTCACGCTCGAGACCACGAATACCCTGCGACAGCGACGGCTTGGTGACCGACAGATTCTGCGCAGCCGTCGACAAGGACTCCCCACCGGCAACGGCAAGGAAGTACTCGATCTGACGTAGGTCCACGGCATCGACTTTGCCACAAGCGCGGCCGACAGTACCGCAGGCAAGCGCGGACGGTGTTCATACACGCTTCACTAGTCGGACATACAGGACACACCTTTTTCCACCCGGCGCCACCTACCGTAATTGGTCCAGACCAATTACGTATGGGTCTGAACCACCGCGTCGAAGACAAGGAATCCTCGTGAGACGTACGACCATCGCGATAGCAGCCGTGACCGCGGCTCTCGCCGTTCCCGGCATCGCCCCCGCCGAATCCCACGCCGAACCCACTTGGGGCAGTTCGTCCTTCGAATGGGGTAGCTCTTCGGGCGAGAACAACACGCCACCCGCAGCTCCCGGCGTCAGCGTCCCCGGCGGACGGTACGAGCACCCCGTCGACCTGACCTTCACCGCCGAGCGCGGCGCCACCGTCCGCTACACCTTGGACGGAACGACACCCACCACCGACAGCCAAGCTGCCACACCGGGACGTCCGTTGCAGATCGCACAGGACACCAACGTCACTGTCGCCGCTTTCCGCGGCGATCACGCGAGCGCGGCCGTCTCGTTCGGCTACCTGATCAAGACCTCGGAAAAGCCGCTGGCTCAGGTCGTCGTGATGTCCGACGTCCACGTCGGCGATCACGCGAACAATGACAAGAAGTACGAAAGCTTCTTCGACACAATCGGTTCCATCTTCCCGAAACCCGACGCGATCCTCTCCAACGGCGACATGATCAACGACAACGGAGACGGCAAGGGGCCCGACCACAAGATCGTCGCAGAAATCTTCCAGGCAAACCTCGCCAGGAAGGGCATGAACGACACACAACTCCTGATCTCCAACGGCAATCACGATGCAAGTCTCGCGGCGATCAGAGCCGGATATCCGGCGGAGTGGTTCCCGGATTCCGGTGGCGGATACTACGAATCCGACGTCAGCGGTGTCCATCTCTTCACGGTCAACACCGAGACATACAACAATGATTCAGCGCAACGTAATTGGCTGAAGTCCCGCCTGACCGAAATCACCGCGGAATCCGGAAACCTGACCAAGCCGATCCTGGTCCAGGGACACCGGCCGGCAAGCAATACAGCCATGGACGGCCAACAGGCGTCGAATCCTCGACTGACCGAAGACTTGAGTGCCTTCCCTCAGGCAATCTTCTTCTCCGGGCACTCGCACCTGAACAACAACGACGACCGGTCGATCCATCAGCGCGACTTCACGTCGGTCAACGACGGCTCGATGTCGTACATCGAGATCGATCACGGCTACCAGATGGTGACCGAGTCCGGTCTCGCGAACCGTTTCGAATCACCCACTGCCCAAGCACTCTTCGTGGAGGTCTACCAGGACCGCACGGAAATCAACCGCATCAACATGGCGGCAGACAAGCACGACATCTACACCGGAGGCGCGTGGTCGGCCAACTGGCAGCCGCCGTACTCGAGCGCGGGCACGCTGAGCGGCTCGGGGTGGACGGTCGAACTCGACGGGTCGACCAACCAGCAGATCAAGGACAACTTCCGCTACACCTCCGGTGCACGAAACACGAATGCACCGGAATTCACCACGGCCACCCCGCTCTCGGTGAGCACCGGAGCGAACGGTGAAGCAGCGCTACGGATCGCGCAGGCGAAGGACGACCAGATGGTCCATCACTATGCCGTCGAGATCACGGACACAGCCACCGGGGCGAAGGTCGTCTCGTCGAAGGTGCTTTCCGACTTCTACTTCATGCCACGACCGAACAGCCTCGACATTCCGATTCCCGATGCAGCAGCGGGCACAGCATACGAAGCCCGTGTCGAAGCCGTTGACGCATACGGTAACCGGTCACCGGTGACGACTCTGGCCTTCACCCGCTGATTTTTACCCGTCCGCTTACTGATCTGACACGACAAAGCGGCACCGCGCATGTTCGCGGTGCCGCTTCTCGGCTCAGTTGTAGGTGCGCAGCAGGCCCTTGCTGATGATCTGCTTCTGGATGTCGCTGGTGCCTTCACCGATCAGAAGGAACGGTGCCTCACGCATCAACCGCTCGATCTCGTATTCCTTGGAGTAGCCGTACCCGCCGTGGATGCGGAAACTGTCCTGTGTGACCTCCGAGCAGAATTCGCTCGCCAGATACTTCGCCATACCTGCTGCGACGTCGTTGCGCTCGCCCGAGTCCTTGAGTCTGGCAGCATTGACCATCATCAGATGGGCCGCTTCGACTTTGGTGCCCATCTCGGCGATCCGGAATGCGATGGCCTGATGTTCGGCGATCGGTTTGCCGAACGTCTCTCGTTGTTTGGCGTAGGTGACAGCCAGTTCGAAAGCACGCTGGGCGATTCCGCACGCGCGAGCGGCGACGTTGACCCGGCCGACCTCGACGCCGTCCATCATGTGCCGAAATCCCAAGCCAGGGGTGCCACCGAGAACCTCTTCCGCTCCGATCTCGAAACCGTCGAAGATCATCTCGGTGGTGTCGATTCCCTTGTAGCCCATCTTCTCGAGCTTGCCCGGAATGGTCAGGCCCGGGAGTACCTCACCGAAACCTGCCGGCTTCTCGATCAATATCGTCGTCAGATTATTGTGCAGCTTCTCCGCACCCTCGTCCGTCTTGACCAGGACTGCCACCAACGTCGACGAACCACCGTTGGTCAGCCACATCTTCTGCCCGGCGATCACGTAATCGCCGGACTCCGTGCGCTTTGCCTTGGTCGATATCGCAGCAACATCTGAGCCCAGTGCGGGCTCCGACATGGAGAAAGCGCCGGTAATCTCCCCGGAAGCCAGACGCGGCAGGTACTTCGCCTTCTGTTCCGGCGTCCCGTGCGCGGAAATCATGTGGGCCACGATGAAATGGGTGTTGATGACACCGGACACGCTCATCCATCCGCGGGCCAGCTCTTCGACACACAGTGCGTAGGTGAGCAGTGATTCGCCGATACCCCCGTACTCGGGGTCGATGGTCAGACCGAACAGGCCCATGTCCTTCATCTGCTTGACGATGTCGGTCGGATACGTATCCGTGTGTTCGAGTTCCTGCGCCGCGGGGATGACCACCCGATCGACGAACTCGCGTACCGCCCCGACGATATCGGTCTGGGTTTCGGTCAATCCCGCCGTCTGCGCCAAACGAGTCACTGTTCCACCTGTCAGTCGGTACTTTGTGCTCTCCTGTCGACGAAACTGATTCGACTCCAGGAACTTTCATCCCACCACGACGTGTGTGCGGCAGAGACGCTGCATCCATTCAATCCCCGAACGGTATATGTGTCAAAGTCGATTTCGCATACGAACCGTATGGCGGAAACTATGTCCGAACAGGTCATTCCTGCTGTTGACAACCGCGCCACGCGTGCTGGATATTCGAGTGAGCAGGTCGCGGTGGGCCCTTCGATCGGCCCGTTCACGCGACGCATTCCCCACCTCTCCTCGAGACAGGCACATTCCATGCACGACGCAGTCATCTGTGAACCCGTTCGCACCCCGGTGGGCGGATTCGGCGGAGTCTTCAAGGACGTTCCCGTCACCACACTCGCCAGCACTGTTGTGCGTGGCCTCGTCGAACGAACCGGCATTGCGTCCGCCGATGTCGACGACGTCATCTTCGGTCAGGGTTACGCCAACGGAGAGGCCGCGGCCGTCGGGCGAATCGCGGCACTCGACGCCGGTCTCGACGTGTCCGTTCCCGGAATACAACTCGATCGCCGTTGCGGTTCGGGATTGCAGGCGATCATCTACGCCGCGATGCAGGTACAGACCGGGATGAGTGATCTGGTCATCGCCGGCGGCGCCGAGAGCATGAGCGGAACCGAGTTCTACTCCACCGACATGCGTTGGGGCACAAAGCGCCCTTCCGTCGAGTTCCACGACCGATTGGCCAAACCGCGCACGAACTCCGGCGGAGTCAACTTTCCGGTCGAAGGCGGCATGATCGAGACCGCCGAGAACTTGCGCCGCGAGTACTCGATCACCCGCGACGAGCAGGACCTATACGCGGTGCGATCGCACGAACGGGCCGTTCACGCCCAGGACAGCGGGTACTTCGACGACGAGACCATTCCCGTTTCGGTGCTCGGGCGCCGTGGTGAGCAGACAGTCGTCACCCGCGACGAGCATCCGCGCCGGGGGATTCAGCTGTCCGATCTTGCTGCACTGCGCCCCATTCGAGGTCGCGTCGACCCCGAAGCCACAGTCACCGCCGGAAACGCCTGCGGCCAGAACGACGCCGGAGCTGCGGCCATCGTCACCACTGCGGCCAACGCCGAACGACTGGGCCTGCGTCCGTTCGCGAAACTGGTCAGTTGGGGCGTCGCCGGTGTGGAGCCGAACCGGATGGGCATCGGCCCGGTGCCAGCGGTAGCGAAAGCCCTCTCCCGTGTCGACCTGTCGCTCGGCGACATCGACCTCATCGAAGTCAACGAGGCCTTCGCCGCACAGGTTCTCGCGTGCGCCAAGGCTTGGGGATTGAGCGCGCAGGACATCGAGGAGCGCTTCAACGTCAACGGTTCCGGGATCTCGCTCGGACATCCTGTCGGCGCTACCGGCGGGCGGATACTCGCCAATCTGCTGCGCGAACTCGACCGACGCCAGGCACGGTACGGGATCGAGACCATGTGCATCGGTGGTGGACAAGGGATTGCAGCGGTGTTCGAGAACCTGCGACGTGAGAAGCGTTAACCGATCGATCCGCCGCGGCGAAGGTCTGCGATCTGGTCGCCCGTCCGTCCCAGCTCGGCCAGTAGCGAATCCGTCTGCTGGCCGAGCGCCGGAACGTCACCCATACGCATTTCGACATCCGAGTACGTCATCGGAGGCAGCACGGCATCGATCGGACCGTTCTCGGTGCCCACTGACCGCCACCTGGCCCGCTTCTCCAGCTGCGGATGTTCCAGCAGACCGGCCATGTCGTTGAGTGCTGCGGCCGGAACACCGGCGGCGGCCAGACGCTGATCCAGGTCCGCCGTCGAGTACAGACGAGTCAGCGAACCCACCAATTCGTCTACCTCGCCGCGGTTTTCGACGCGCACGATGTTGGTGCGGTACCGCGGATGATCGACCAGATCCTCGCGCTCGAACACGTCCACCATCAGTGCACGCCACCCACGGTCGTTCTGGACGCCGATCAGGATCTCGCCGTCGCTCGTGGGGTACGAATCGTAGGGAACGATCGCGGCATGGCCGAGACCGACGCGCGGAATCTGCTTGTCCGCATACATTTTCATGTACATCGGATGCCCCAGCCACTCGACGGTGGAATCGAACATCGAGACCTCGACGAGCGCTCCTTTACCCGTTCGCTCTCTACGGAACAAGGCGCTCAGAATCGAAGTCAGCGCGTACATTCCCGCGGCAATGTCCGAGACCGGGATACCCGTCTTGGTGGCCGTCTCCGGTGTGCCGGTCACGGAGATCATTCCGGTCTCGGCTTGGACCAGCATGTCGTACGCCTTGCGCTCGCGCCGTGGACCGGCACTGCCGTAGCCGGACATGTCGATCACGACGAGCCGAGGGAATTCCTCGCGCAGTGCCTCCGCGCCGAATCCCAGTCGCGCAGCTGCATCGGGAGCCAGATTCTGTAGGAACACATCTGCGCGCGCGACAAGATCGAGAACGATCTGCCGGCCGGATTCCGACTTCACGTCGACAGCGATCGATTCCTTGGAACGGTTGAGCCACACGAAGTGTGACGCCTGACCGTGAACCGCCTGGTCGTAGTGACGCGCGAAGTCGCCCTCGCCGACGCGTTCTATCTTGATCACCCGCGCACCCATGTCCGCGAGATGTCTGGTGGCGAGCGGTGCCGCCACCGCCTGTTCGAGTGCAACCACGGTGATTCCGTCGAGCGGAAGATCCGAGTTCGGCTGTCCCATGTCAGTAGTCACCCTTGAATTCTCACACTCAGAAGTCTCTCACTCAGGATTCTTGCACTCGAACAGGACGGATCAGATGTGGCGGCCGCCGGTGATCTCGAGAACTGTGCCGGTCATGTAGCTCGAGAGGTCGCTCGCGAGGAACAGCACAACCGAAGCAACCTCCGAGGGCTCGGCCGCACGCCCCATCGGGATCTCGGCAAGCTTCTCGTTCCAGATCCGTTCGGGCATTGCCTCGGTCATCGCCGTGCGGACCAGCCCGGGCTGAACGGCGTTGACGCGAACGTTCTTGAACGCGACCTCCTTTGCCGCGGCCTTCGTCAGACCGACGATGCCGGCCTTGGCGGCCGAGTAGTTGGTCTGCCCGAGCATGCCCACCTTGCCGGAGATCGACGAGATGTTCACGATTGCGCCCTTCTCACGCTCGCGCATGCGGGCGGCGGCAGCGCGTGTTCCGTTCCAGGCGCCCTTGAGGTGTACGGCGATCACGTCGTCGAAGTCCTGCTCGGTCATCTTCCGCATCGTGGCGTCGCGCGTCATGCCGGCATTGTTGACCATGACATCGACTGGACCGAAGGCACTTTCGGCCAGATCGAGCATGGCCTCGACCTGTCCGGAGTCACGCACGTCGCAGGAAGCGAAGCGGGCGACCGACTCTCCACCGAGTTCGGCGACCGCAGCCGTTCCCACGGTTTCGTTGATGTCGCCGAGAACGACGGTCGCGCCTTCCTTGATGAAGGTGCGCGCAATTTCGAGCCCGATGCCCTGGGCTCCGCCGGTCACTACCGCAACCTTGCCGTCCAACAATCCCATGTCCACTCCGTTCGTGAGGTTAAAGCTCGTCAGGTAAATGTGTCAGCGCTGGTTGCGCTTTTTCGCTTGCGCCACGAGCCCACCGCCGAGAATCAGTCGCTGGATCTCACTGGTTCCCTCGTACAGGCGCAACAGGCGAACTTCACGGTAGATGCGTTCGACCGGCACACCTCGCATGTACCCGTTGCCACCGTGGATCTGCACGGCGAGATCCGCGACCTTGCCCACCATCTCGGTGCAGAAGAGCTTTGCCGCCGAGGGGCCGAGACGTCGATCCTCACCGCTGACGTACCGCGCGGCCACCTCACGCACCATCGCCCGCCCGGCCATGACACCGGCCTGTTGGTCTGCCAGCATCGCTTGAACAAGCTGGAAGTCGCCGATAGCGGTGCCGCCTTGTTCGGTGACCACGGAGAACGCGACAGATTCGTCGAGCGCTCGCTGCGCTGCTCCCACCGAGAGGGCCGCGATATGGACTCGTCCGCGTGCGAGAGACGTCATCGCTGCGCGGTATCCGGTGTCCTGGTCGCCACCGACGAGGGCCGACTCGGGAACCCGGACGTTGTCGAAGGTGACCTCGGAGGTCCAGGCACCTTCCTGACCCATCTTCTTGTCCTTGGGACCAACTGTGACTCCCGGCGTGTCGGCCGGCACCAGGAACACTGCAATTCCCGGACCATCGGAATCCGCCGGGCGAGTGCGCGCGAACACCACGAACAGCTGTGCCAGTGGAGCATTGGTGATGAACCGCTTGTTGCCGTCGATGACCCATTCGGATCCGTCCAGGACGGCCTTGGTCCGAAGACCGGCCGGGTTGGAACCTGCGCCTGGTTCGGTCAGAGCAAAGGAAGCCACGACGTCACCGGAGGCGATGCGCTCGAGCCACTGAGCCTTCTGCTCGTCGGTACCGAAGCCGACCAGCACCTGCCCGGCAATTCCGTTGTTGGTACCGAACATCGAGCGCAGCGCCAGGGACGTGTAGCCGAATTCCATTGCCAATTCGACGTCTTGGGTGAGGTCGAGTCCGAGCCCACCCCATTCCTGAGGAATCGCGTAGCCGAAGAGCCCGATGGCTGCGGCTTTCTTGCGTATGTCCTCAGGAATGGCGTCGGTGTCGGCTATCTCCTGCTCACGCGGCACGACTTCCTTGCGGATGAACTCCCGCGCAGTCGCCAAGATATCTGCGAAGTCATCTGCATCGACCTGCATTCCCACCACTCACCTTGCTGTTTCCGAAGTCCATGCCGTCCTCCGAAGTCAATACCGTGAGGCAATCGGAGTCAAAGACCTGAAAGCGAACCGAAGGTAAGGCAGAACCTATAACAAGTGTCAGACAGTGCGCAGTTCCCGCTTCAGCAGTTTGCCACTCTGGTTACGCGGGAGTTCGGCCACGAACCGGACGTGCTTGGGGACCTTGAACGGGGCGATTCGCTCCTTGACGTGGGCAATCAACGCCTCAGGCGTCAACTCGTCGTTGCCGTCCTTGAGCACGACGATCGCGGTGACCGCCTCGATCCACTTCTCGTCGGGCGTACCGATCACGGCGACTTCTGCCACGGCAGGGTGCGTGTAGACCGCATCTTCGACCTCGCGCGACGCGACCAGGATGCCACCGGTGTTGATGACGTCCTTGATTCGGTCGACGACGGTGATGAACCCTTCTTCGTCCCGCACGACAAGATCGCCTGAATGGAACCAGCCGTCGCGGAATGCCTCGGCCGTGGCTTCCGGGTTTTCCCAGTAGCCGTTGCACAGCTGCGGTGAGCGGTAGAGAACCTCACCGGACTCACCGTCGGCAACGTCGTTTCCGTCGGCGTCGACGACACGGGTTTCGACGAAGAACACTGCTCGCCCGCAAGAAGACGGACGATCAGCATGCTCGCCGGGCTGGAGAACGGTTGCCAGCGGACCGATTTCGGACTGGCCGAAGCAGTTGTAGAAGCCTATGTCCGGGTAACGCTCACGCAGACGATTGAGCACCGTGACCGGCATGATCGAGGCGCCGTACTGCGCCTTCTTGAGCGAAGACAGATCGCGGGTCTCGAGGTCCGGATGGTTGGCCAACGGTACCCACACGGTCGGGGCCAGGAACAGCGATCCGATCTTTTCTGCTTCGACGCGGCGCAGGATCTCCGGGATGTCCGGCGCCTGCATCAGACTGACCGTCGCACCGACGGACAGGTACGGCAGCATGAAGACGTGCATCCCTGCGGAGTGGTACATCGGCATGCAGATCAGCGGGTTGTCGTTCTTGTCGAGCCCGAGCGCGATCACCGAGGACACGTACTCGTGTACCAGCGCACCGTGAGACATCATGGCGCCCTTGGGCTTCGAGGTTGTGCCCGAGGTGTACAGCAGTTGCGCCAGATCCGTCGACGTCGCACGCGGTTCGAAAACAGGCACCTCGCCGGCCTCGCTGATCGTGACCACCGACAGTTCCGCGTCCCGCAGTGCGATCACGTGGTCGAGATCGAGGTCGGAGCGAACCGAGTCGAGCGTCGACGCCAATGCCGGATCCACCAACACCGCGCGGGCGCCTGATTGCGCCACGAGGTACCGGAGTTCCTCCCCCTTGAGCGCGTAGTTGACCGGAACGTGCACCAAACCCGCTCGTGCACAGGCAAGGAATCCGATTGCATAGGCGTCGGAGTTGGTTCCGTATGCCGCGACGCGGTCGCCGTGTTCGAGGCCCAGACCGAGCAAGTGGGCCGCGACCCGCGTCACCGCGTCGTCGAGTTCGCGGTAGGTGCGAGTGCGATCTTCGAAGACGACGGCTACGCGGTCGGGGTACTTGGCTGCCGAGCGCCGAAGCACTCCGTCGACGGTGTTGGTGCGTGGATCCAGGCTCATTCGCTCAGGTTATAGGACGTCCAACTAATCCGGAAGAGCGATCGTTACTTATTGCGCCATTCAGGCTTTCGCTTGTCCACGAAGGCCTGCATGCCTTCCTGAGCGTCGCAGGTCACGGCGTTGGTTGCCATCGTTTCCGCCATCGCCTCGTACGCCTGTGCTTGCGGCAGATCGATCTGGTGATAGAACGCCTGCTTACCGATCTTCACCGTCAAGGGGCTGGCCGTCGTGATCTTGGCGGCCAGTTCGCGCACCTGCCGGTCCAGTTCTTCGGGCGTGACGACGAAGTTCACCAGACCCCAGTCCGCAGCGGTGTCGGCGTCGATCGTCTGACCGGTGAGCAACATCTGTATCGAGCGCTTGCGCCCTACTGCCCTGCTCAGAGCCACCATCGGAGTCGAGCAGAACAGTCCGATCTTGACACCGGGCGTGCCGAAGACCGCGTTCGACGCAGCAACAACCAGATCACACGACGCAGCCAGCTGACAGCCCGCCGCGATAGCCGGGCCCTGGACTGCGGCAATCACCGGCTGCGGAATCCGCTGCACGGTCTCCATCATCTCGGTACAGCCGTCGAAGATCGCCCGCTCGTCTTCGAGGGTTCGCCCGATCATCTCCGTCAGATCGTGACCGGCAGAGAACACCGGGCCTTCGGCGCGCACGACGACAACCCGCACGCGCTCGTCTGCAGACAACTCGAGAAGGGCAGCCGTCACCTCGCGCATG
The DNA here is from genome assembly GCF_003852455.1 of Rhodococcus sp. KBW08. Classification (NCBI taxonomy): domain Bacteria; kingdom Bacillati; phylum Actinomycetota; class Actinomycetes; order Mycobacteriales; family Nocardiaceae; genus Rhodococcus; species Rhodococcus sp. KBW08. The sequence goes on along the minus strand of NZ_QAJJ01000018.1, from coordinate 174,779 downwards.
GTCTCCGCCGAGAGCGGATTTCGCCGCGCCGGCCGATCGAGTGTCAGGAATCCGAGTCCCACCGATTCCTCGACGGAAATCTTCACTGCAGTGTCTTCTACCTGTGTCTGCGACATGTGTTCTCTCTACCAATCGAATCCGTCCCGGTCAACGAGACGAAACGGGCGTCGGTTCGCGCCGCGTCGATACGGTCCGGTCAATACTTCGCCACTACGAGGAGTGCCCATGAGCACCGATGCCGCCGTCACCACCGATCTCCACGAGATTCTGCGGGCCCAGCAGGAAGCAACTCGCGCCGCCGGTCTTCCGTCTGCGCAGATACGACGCGAGCGCATCCAACGCGTCGTCGATCTCCTGGTGGCGAACCACAAGGATCTGACCGAAGCGATCAACGAAGACTTCGGCGGCCGGATCCCGGCCTACTCGGTGATGAATGACGTTCTGGGGTCGATGGTTTCACTCAAGCATGTTCGTGATTCGCTCGAAGAGTGGATGATTCGCTCACCGAGAGCCACCGGAGCGATGCAGGACCAACTGGGCGCCACGGCGTACGTCTCGTACCAACCGAAGGGTTCGATCGGCATCATCGGAACCTGGAACGCTCCCCTTTTCACTCTTCTGAGCCCGCTCGCCTGCGCCCTCGGAGCGGGAAATCGCGCCGTCCTCAAACCGTCGGAGATCGTGCCCAACACTGCGGCCGTACTGGCCGAGGCGGCGCGTCGAACGCTCGACCCCTTGGAGGTCGCGGTGGTGACAGGTGGCCCGGAGGTCGCTGATCTACTGACGTCGCTGCCGTTCGATCACCTCGTCTTCACCGGCAGCACGACCGTCGGCAAGCTCGTCATGGCCAACGCCGCGAAGAACCTGGTTCCGGTCACCCTCGAACTCGGCGGCAAGTCACCGAGCGTTCTTGGACGAAGTGCCGATATCAGCTCTGCTGCATCGCGTTTGGCCATCGCGAAATCGACCAATGCCGGTCAACTCTGCGTCTCGCCAGATCTGATCTATGTTCCGCGCGAGAACACGGAAGGATTCATCGACGCGTTCACCGACCAGTTCACGGGACTGTTCCCCACGATCGCCGACAACGAAGACATGGTCTCGATAGTCAGCGACCGTCACCTCGCACGCATCGAGGGGTACATCGCGGACGCCGCAGAGCGCGGAGCGCGAATCATCACCGTTCCCGACGAAGAACTCTCCGCAGATACTCGTCGCCGCCCACTGCGAATCGTGGTCGACCCTCCGACCGACGCGCAGATCATGAAGGAAGAGATCTTCGGGCCGGCCGTCGTGATCCTGCCGTACGACGAACTCGACAGCGTTGTCGCCGACATCAACTCACGGCCGAAGCCGTTGGCGCTGTACTACTTCGGCACCGATCTGGACGAGAAGGAATCCGTACTCGAACGCACCGTCTCGGGCGGCGTCACCATCAACGATGCGATGTCACACCCAGGGCTGAGCGACGCACCCTTCGGCGGCGTCGGAGCTTCGGGCATCGGGCACTACCACGGCCGCGAGGGCTTCCTCGAGTTCAGTCACGCGCGAACGGTATTCGAAGCAGCGCAGCATGATCCACGCGGCGAGTGGGGAATGCTCCCGCCGTACGGTGAGGGTTTCGAGCAGATGATGCTGGCTCAGGTGACGCCCTAGTGCCTTCCGCCCCGCCTTTTCGGTAGTTCGCGCTACCGGAAAGGCGCACCGGCAAGGCCTCGGCTGAGGAACTCCACCAACTGACCCGGCTCGGTGTCCGCCGACTCGATCAGTTGGATCAGTTCTTTCTTGTCCTCTGCTGCAAGCGGTTCGATGCCACCGAAGGTGCGCATCGTGGAGCCGGCCGGAAGGACTCGTGCACACACGAGCGTGCCCGGCTCGAGATTGACCGAGCCCCACTCGTCCGTGACCTTCACCAGATGCCCGTTGCGGACGTCACTGAGAGTCACCGACTGCCCCGGCTCCGTCGAAGCGACCTTGTACACCGAGCGCGCAATCTTCAACCACTCGTCGGCCAGTTCCCGCTCGTCGGCGGGAAGCAGTTCTCCGCGACGCTCGACAAACGCCTCGAAGATACCGGCGTCGAACAAGGCAACGTCGACGGCCAAACCGCCCTCGACGGCCAGCGTCAGTGCTTCCTCACTGTTCCACTGCTCGGCACGGATGAGCGCAAGATCGAAGACGGCATCGAAGTACTCCGGAGTGCGCGAGAACAGCTGTGCCTTGACGTACAGCCAGTTGGCCCGATCGTCGAACGTCACCTCGGACTTGCCGAGATGGCAGACCTTGAACTTGCGACCGGAACCGCACCAGCACTTGTCATTTCGTCCGAGTTCGGGGTGCTCGGCCGGGGCATAGCGCTGAAGAACCTCGTGCAGAACCTCGGACTCGCCGCCCTCGATCCGCCCGAGAAGTGCCAGCGCGCGCGTCACATCGCTGCGATCGGCCGCCAGTAGCGCCAGATCGAAGATCGCGGGAGTCCAGTCGGGATCGAGATCGTGTGCAGTTTCGTACGACGCCTCGGCGGCAAGGATCTTGCCGAGACGATCCGAAGCCTTGCCCGCCAGCCAGTGCGCTGCCGGCTTGACACGACGCGACCCTTTTTCGGCGAGAGCAGTTGCAACAGAATGCAATACGGAATCGTGATCGTCGAGTTCGGTCAGCAGCTCCAACGCCGCCGCAGCCGCGGGCGGCTCGGCGATACCGGCGAAGGTCTGCGGATCCTCTTTGACCTGCTTGCGCGCCCAGTCCGAGACGTCCTCGACGGCTACGACTTTCGCGGCCATCACCAGATCGACGAAGGCAATCACCGACGCGGCTTCTTCCGGGTGCAGGTTCTCCCGAACCTCGAGCATGCGGGCCCGGTTCGCCAGGTGGTAGGCCTCGAAATCGAAACCGTCCACTGCGACGTAATCGCCGTCGCGGACGTACCCTGCCGCCTCGAGCATCTCGCCCAGCGGGGCGGTCGGCTGACGGAAGAGCGACGGCTCGTCGAGCATCAATTGCCAGACGATGGCATCGAGGGTGTCCGCACCGATGTCGGCAAGGACCGTCGCCAAACTCTCGCCGAATCCGGGTGCGGGATCGAGTACCTCGGGAATGGTGCAGAGCGTCAGCTCACGGTCTGCGACGAACAATCCGATCAAATCGCCTGCAGAACATTCGGCGAGAGTATCGGTGTCGAGGAGAAAACCCTCGTCGTGCGGGAACTCCGGATCTTCGATCCCCCGATCAGCCAACAGGTCGTCGTCGATCCCGCGGTGCACGACGCTGATGCCATGGACCTCGTCGTCGTCACGATCGAGGAAAACCCGCAGCATCATCAGATCGGGGTTGGCATCGAGGACGCCGGCCTTGATTTCCGCTTCGGTGAGCCGATGGGTCAGCACTCGATGCTCGAACAACGTGTCGAGTGCGGCGTACCGCTCCTCACTCAGGTAGCCGAGTAGCGGGTCCTCGACGTACTCGACGAACTCGGCCATGTCCTCGGCTGTACCGTGACCGGCATCAGCCAACAGGGTGCCCCAGTCCGCCGCTGTCTGCGGGCCGTGCTCACGCAACAACTCCATCGCGGCTTCGGCGATCAAGTCATTGGCATCCATCGGTTCGTTCACCTATCCAACTTTAACGGGGTCGACTCGATACATCGTCACCGGTCATCGGTCGAGTGATCGGCGCCTCCACGCGACGCACGCACCACTTCTTCGGCGTCGAGCTCCTCGGAAGCGAGAACCTCGAGGACCTTCGCAGCCTGCGATTCCGAAGCCATGACGACGACGCCCACCACAAGTGCGCCAGTGGGGACCGTCAGGACCCGGGCACTGATCACATCACCTGGCGTGCCGTCGAGCGAGTGCGCAACGGTCACGGACTCCTCGGACCCACGATCGAGCAACACGACGCCGGCGTCGGAAGTTTCGACCACCTCGTACACCGACCTCCGGGTTCCGAGCCACTGTGCGGCCGTGACAACCTCCGACTCCGGGAGCAGTTCACCGCGCCTGGCCAGGAAGTCGGCAAAGATCCCACCCTCGAACAGAGCCACGTCCAGTGCCGAGCCGTCGAAGATCGTGGCGGCGATCAGTTCGTCCTCGGACAGACTGTCGTTTTCGAGATCGTCGAGCCCGGTCACGATGTCGGCGTATTCGGAGGCAAACGCGAACAGGCATGCCTTCTTGTACAACCACCGACCATCCGACTCGACGGATTCATCCGCCTTTCCGAGGTGGCAGACCTTGTACTTGCGGCCGGAACCGCACCAACACTTGTCGTTTCGCCCGAGTTCAGGATGATCGACCGGGACGAAGTCCTGCAGTACGGCGTAGAGATTCTCTTCACTTCCGCCGTCGATCCGCCCGAGCAGTGACAACGCGCGGGTCGCGTCGCCGCGGTCCGACGCGAACTGAGCCAGCTCGAACAGGGCAGGACCCCAACCGGATTCGGCAAGGAGCGCCTTCTCGTAGTGCGCCTCCGCCTCGAGGACGCGCCCCAGCCGATCGACGGCCTTACCGGCGAGCCAATGCGCCGCCGCCCGGACCGACCGTGGACCTCGCTCGGCCAGTTCGGCCGCAAGTGCTTCGAGAATTGCGTCGGTCACCGGGTCCTGGTTCCGAAAACCGAGATCGAACACCGCTACCGCCGCACCCGGATCCGCGAGTGAGACAAAAGAATCCGGAGCAGCGCTCACATGACGGTGGGCCCAGTCCGCGATGTCGAAATCGGCGATGACGGCGTCGGTGTATCCGCGATCCGCCAGATCGACAAACGCGACGGCAGAGACTGCCTCGTCGTGGGTCAGGTCGTAGGTGCTCGCGACCAGGGCGGTCCGAATCTGCAGATCGTAGGCATCGAAGTCGAATCCCCGCCGAGCCAGTAGTTCTCGCTCGTGTTCGTACCCTGCTGCCTCGAAAAGCTCGCTCAACGGCGCAATGGGAACTGTGAACAGTGACGGGTCTTCGAGCAGGAGTTGCCAACACACGGAATCCAAGGCCTCGACGCCGTCTTCCTCGAAGAGTTCGCCGAGGGACGGTACGAGATCTGGTTCGTCCTCGATCTCCACCAGACGAAACGCAAGTCGTCCGTCTTCGACAGCCAGACCGACGAGATCACCTTCGGCACACTCGCCGAGGGTTCCGGCCGGGAGCATCACGACTCGTCGACTCCGGAAGTGGGCCGCTCCGCGATCCACGGCGGCTTCTTCCGCCGCGATCACACGGATCGCCCCGTCCTCTCCGTCGCCGTCACCGAATGCCAAGATCGGTTCCAGGTCGGGGCTCGCGTCGAGGATGTCGGACGCAATCTCCAGGGCGCTGAGTCGGTGAGTGAACACGAGACCTTCGAGGACAGTGTCGAGAGCAACGTACTTTCCGCTCGGTAGGTATCCGAGCATGGGTTCGGACAGATACTCGAGCACGTCGGCTACCTCGGTCGCCGATCCGTACTCCTCGAGATGGGTCGCCCACTCTTCGAGACTCAGCGGGCCTTGCTCGCGCAGAACAGCCAAAGCTGCGGAAGCAATGGAACCAGCGGCATCGTCGTCGAAATCAGTCACCCGCCAATGGTAGGCGACTTATTGCAGTCCGCTGAGCCCCTCGCCCAGCACGGTCGCACCGAGGATCGCCAGAATGACCGCCATCATCACTGCATTGTTCGCCGTCATCCACGCTTTCGCCGACACGAGGATGTCGTCGGCTCGCTTGCCGGAGAACACCTTCACCAGGATCGGCGACGCGATACCGACGCTCGCGATGATCGTGAAGATCACCGCGGCAACAATCTGTTGGGCAACAACATTCGTGGCGACTGCGATAGTGGCCGCACCGGATACCGCGAGCGCTGCATTCTTGGGATTGACCGCCGCGGACAAGAACGCCAACCCGAACGCCTTCCGCGGAGTCAACCCGTCGATGCTCTTCATCCACTTCGGAACTGTCGGATCACTTCCGTCCCTCGGACGCGCTCGCCACTGCTTGAACGCCAATCCGAACAGAACGAGCCCCAACACGATTCGTACGACGCTCGACCACACCGAACTCTGCGCCGACTCCGACTCCGACGCCGACTCCGACTCCGACTCCGCAAACGAATAGTCCGCGATCACGATGGTCACCGCAACGACTGCCGAGATTCCGAGGACCCACCCGAGTAGAAAAGATGCCGCCCCGCGATGTGCTCCAGCGGTGATCATGACGAGCACGATCACCGCCATGGGCATCGAGACGAAAAGCAGGCCGAGGGCAATCGGAAGAGACAGACCGATCGCGGCTAGCACCGAAAACCTCCAGTTGAATACACGATCGGTGATCGACTCGAAGTCGAAATCACGACGAGGGTGGCAGCATGACCTCGATGAGATGAGGACCGGGTTCCGCAAGCGCTGCGGCAAACTGCTCCGCCAACTCCTCCGCAGTGCTCGCCCGTGACGCGGGCACGCCCAATCCTTCGGAGATCTTCACGTAGTCCATGTCGGGAGACGACAGATCCAACATCGACTGTGCGACGACGCCGCCACCATCTGCACCGACTCGTTGCAGTTCGCCACGCAGGATGGCGTATGCGCGATTGTTGAGCAGAATCGTCGTGACATTCAGCTGTTCTCGCGCCTGCGTCCACAACGCGGTGATGGTGTACATCGCGCTTCCGTCGGCCTCGAAATTGATCACCGGTCGCTCCGGCGCGGCAATCGCGGCGCCCGTAGCCACCGGGATGCCCTGGCCGATGGCACCTCCGGTGAGGGTAAGCACGTCGTGGCGCGGCGCTCCGGCAAGGGCAATCGGGATCGCCCAACCGGAAGTGGCTGCCTCGTCGGAAATGATGGCATCATCCGGCAGGAGCGCGCCGATCACGTCGGCCCAGTTCCGTACGTCCAGAGACCCGCTCGGCAGCGCAGGCCGATTCACCTCCTGCAGAACAGGTTCGACTCCTGGTGCCACGAGTTCGGCCACTGCTTCGAGAGCGCCGACAACATCGTCACCGACGCTCGCCAGCGTTGTCACTGCTGCGCCGTCCGGGACCAGATCGCTCGGCTTTCCGGGATACGCAAAGAACGACACCGGCGAAACCGCGCCGGCCAGGACCAGCTGAGTTGTTCCGCGAAGTTGTTCGGTGGCGTGCTCGGCGAAGTATCCCAAGCGCTCGAATGACGGCAGCCCCGCGCCTCGTTGAAGCCTGGCCGGAAAGGTCTCGACCAGAATTTGCGCTCCCGTCGCGGCCGCGATCCGAGAAGCGGCGCGCAGTCCGGCCTCGGAGCAGGCTGCGCCACCCAGCAGCAGCGTGGTGCGTCCCTCGGCATTGACCGCGCCGACCACCGAGTCGATTTGTGCTGCAGAAACTTCCGCTCGCGGAGATATGTCCCGAGGACCCGCAATCACTCCACCTTCGCCCCACGAGACGTCGGCAGGGAGGACCAGCGTCGCGATTCTTCCAGCCGAATCCATCGACGCGGCAACGGCGTCGGCCGCATCGCTACCGACAGTCGCGGTGGATTCGGAACGTCTACTCCACCCCTCCAGCCATTCGGTCAGCGCGTCGATATTCGATTCGAGAGGAGCGTCGAAACCGTGGTGGTAGGTGGCGTGGTCACCGACGATGTTCACGATCGGCGTGTGGGCGCGGCGCGCGTTGTGAAGGTTCGCCAGCCCGTTCGCCATTCCGGGTCCGAGGTGAAGAAGTGTCGCGGCAGGCTTTCCGGCGATACGCGCGTAGCCGTCCGCTGCACCGGTGACAGCGCCCTCGAACAGTCCCAGTACCGCACGCATCTGCGGAACGGAATCGAGTGCGGCGACAAAATGCATCTCGGACGTTCCGGGATTGCCGAAGCACACTTCGACGCCCGAGTCGGCCAGGCTCTGGATGAGCGACTGTGCACCGTTCATTTCGATCACCTCTTCTTCATGAAAGCTGCGAATGCTTCTTGCGCTTCGTCGGATCGCCGCCGTCTCGCGAAATGATCCGACTCCACGTCGATGGTCTCCAGCAGGGCATCGAGATGTGGACGACGAAGCAGCATCTTCGTCAGCGCTACCGATTCAGCCGGGGAGTCTGCAATGCGTACTGCCCGGTCCAGCGCCACGTCGAGTGCGGTCCCGGCTTCCACGACCCGATTGACCAGGCCGGCTTCGGCAGCCTCGTCGGCGTCGAACATATCGCCGAGCATCAACAGTTCCGTCGCGCGTTTGAGGCCTGCGATCTGTGGCAACAAATAGCTCGATCCGCCCTCGGGCGAGAGTCCGAGCGGAACGAACGGCAAGCGGAATCGTGTACCTCGCCCCGCGAATGCCAGGTCGCAGTGCAACAACATCGTGGTGCCGATTCCGACTGCAAACCCTTCGACCGCCGCGACGATCGGCTTGCGTGCGGTGACGAGCGCGATCAACAAATCCTTGGCCTCGCCGCCGTCTTTCCCGGCGGTGTCCTGGAAACTTCCGATGTCGTTGCCACTGGTGAAGACACCACCGGCGCCCGTCAGCACCGAAACCCGCACTGCATCGTCGTCGTCGGACTCCCGGATCGCGTTCGTGAGTTCACGGTACGTCTTGGGGTCGAGCGCGTTGCGCCTCTCCTGGCGGTCCATCGTGAGCAACCGGACTCCCGGTGAGTGCTCCTCGATCCGAACAGTCATCCGTACCTCCGTCGTAGCCGAGAGTCTCGGTTCAAGCTACTCGGTCCGGAGTTCAGCGTTCGTAGCCCTTGCGCATATCGTCGACGATGCGTGGCCGGTCGAGTGTCGAGGGTTCCAACTCCCGCCTCGGGCGATCGCGTGGGAACACCGACGCCGACGCCAGCGTCGGCTCGTCGAGGAACCGCAGTTCCGGCAGATCAGCGGGCAGTCGAAGCTCAGGCGGCGTGGAACCTGCTTGCGCGAGCACATACCCCCAGTCACCGAAACTCGGCACGAAGACGTGGTACGGCGAGACACTCAGCCCGACAGCTGCAACCGTCGACACCGTTCTCCAGTACGCATCCGGTGTCGAGTACGGACTGCCGGACTGGACGACCATCAGCCCGCCCGGATTCATCGCGGCAGCAGCAAGTCCGTAGAACTCCATGGAGTGCAACCGGCCCAGTGCGGGAGTGTCAGGATCGGGGAGGTCGACGATGACCGCGTCGAAACCCGGTTCCGGGCTTTCTCGTAACCACCGGAACGCGTCGTCGAGAACGACATCCACCCGTGGATCCTCCAGCGCTCCCTCGTTCAGTTCACGAAGACGGGTATTCGCCAACTCGATCACGGCCGGATCGAGTTCGACCTGCACGATCTGCTCGACGCTGTTCATCCGCAGCACTTCCCGTGCAGCGAGGCCGTCACCTCCGCCCAGAATCAGCACCCGCCGCGGATCGTTCACCAGTGCCGGATACACCAGCGACTCGGTATACCGATGCTCGTCGACACTCGAGAACTGCAGGTCTCCGTCGAGAAACAGGCGCACGTCGTTGCCCCGCTCGGTAACGACGATTTCCTGGTACACCGACCGCTCGGCGGCCACCACTGGATCGGTGTACAACCGCTGCCTCGATGTGGTCTCGATGTCCGAGGCCGCGATCAACAGCCATCCGATCAAGCTCGCCGCCAACAGCATTGCGACGACGGCGATCAATCGTGCGCGCAGGCTGAGCTGCCACCGAAGAAGTATCAGCGCGACAACTGCCGCAGCCACGAGATTGATCATCCCGGTGAGTGCGGCACCGCGAATCATGCCCGCCCACGGCAGCAGGACGAACGGCCACAGCAGACCACCGATCAACGCGCCGAGGTAGTCGGCCGCATTGAGATTGGCCAGCACTTTTCCGGTGCTCTGTGCGTCGTTGTCGCTCCGACCGGATTGCAAGAGCGTCATCAACAGAGGCACTTCGGCACCGACGAGGATACCGATCAGCGCCGTTGCTGCCACGAGAACTGCAGCGCTCGAACCGAAGAACGTGAAGGTCACGTACAGCGTGACGGCACTGAATCCGCCGATCAGCCCGAGCAGAATCTCGACCGTCACGAACGAAACGGCAGCGTGTCCCAGCAGAGGTTTCGCAGCCAGCGCTCCGATACCCAGCGCCGCAACAAATCCCGCGACGATCAACGATGTCTGGGTGATGCCGCCGCCGGTCAGACTCACGCTGAGAGTGAGCAGTGCCAACTCGTAGATCAGGCCACACGCCGCGCACGCCGCGACGGCAGCAAGAAGTAGCACACGTGCACGTGAGCCGAGCATGGTCGAACGTTCGGCAACTTTCACATCGGGATCATCGGCAACCATCAGGTGAGTGCTGCGGCGTTCACCAAACCGATGGACAGCAAGCTGACGCCCACGGCCCACGCGGCGCCACACATCTTCGGATCCTGCACCAGCGCAACCAACTTGCCGGGAAGAAACGCGTTCATCAAACGCAGCGCAATCGCTTGCAGGACGATCGCGAACAGTCCGTACACCGCGGAGTCGGCGAGTCCCTGGGCAAAGCCGTCCGAACTGGTCAGGATTGCAGTCACCACGATGATCGCCAGCGCAAGATGATTGGAAGCCAACAAAATCGCAGCGTTCGGATTCTTGTCGACGTAAACCTGATGGCGCAGATTTCCTGGTGTCATGAGGTCGAGGACCAGAAATCCTGTTGCCAGGACCGCTACGCCGACGACGAAATAGGCGAGGGTGCCGAGAATGCCACCGACGAGCAATTCCGGATCCACCGTTCCGATCTCGACGGAAGTGGATGCAAAGATGTTGGTCACGCCGTTCTCCTTGTCGTCATTTGGCACTACCCGAGCCACCGCTGCCGCTGCTTCCACCTGCCGGGGATCCCGGGTTGAAGCCCGGTCCCAGGTACGCGTATCCGCCGCTGCGATACGTGCCGTCGATGTCCTCTACCTTGATGGTGCTGCCACCGCCCGAAGCCGAACTGACGGTGACGATGTCGTCGTCGTAGCGCAGGTATTCGTTGCCGCCGTCAGCACTTCGCGCCGCCGGTTCGTCCGCGTCGACAATCCGCGAGACGGTCGTGCCCACTGGATCTTTCGACGAGTACAACACGACGTCGCCATCCTGGGACGTCTTGGAATAGTTGTCCGCGATGAAGTCCTTGGCGCCACCACCGCACGCCGACAACACAATTGCGGCCGCCACCATCACCGGAGCCAACCACGTCCGCCCCCTCACGGTCGCCACCTACTGCGCGTCTTCACGATCACTCCTGTCCCCTCCCCCGGGTACAAATGCCAACTCTGCCAACTCCACCCCTGGCGGTCTCGCACGCCACACAACGCGGTCAACGCTGTGTCGTCGCCGGGAAAGGATCCGCAGATCCAACCGTCCTGGCCGGCGGACTCTCTCAGCGATGCAGCTTCCGAATCGAATTCGACTCGGTCCAGGACCAGCGAGGAAGACTCGAACCGGTAGTTATCCGTGGACTCCACTGCCGGCAAGGGTTCACCGCCGGCGGCAAGAGCATCGCACGAAACCTGCTCGGTCAGTTCCTTTCCCGACGCCCGGGCCGTCACCACGTGAGATGCCCCGAGCACTCCGAGTGTCAACGTCGCATCGGAAGTTTCGATCACCAACTCGGCGAGGGCCGGCGGCGAGGGCGCTCCCAGCACCAACCCCAGTGCCGAGGCATTCACGTCGGTCGGTTCCACATCGAGTCGATACAGGCTCATTCCGGGGGGCCCGAGTGGATGACGGTGAGTTCGCTGCGTGTGACCGCCCGTCCCGTGGAAACCTCCCACGACTGTCCGCGCGCCCACTTCTCGAATGCGATCAGACCGGTCTTGTCGGCGGTCGCGTAGTCCGCGTATTCCATCGAACCGGAAGGGGCCGTACCCGTCGTACCCTCGGCCGTGAACTTCGCCGTTCCACTTTCGATCTTGCGGTGAACCTTGTCGTCGAGAACGACGTCGCCGTTCGGGACCAGGTTGGTTCCTTCTCGACGCATCCAGAGAGTCATCTCGAGTTCGCCCTCGTCATCCTCGACAGTCAGCCAGCGGCGACCGGTCGACCCGTCGAGTAGGTGCTCACGCCAGATGTAACCCTCTTCGTCGAGCGTGATGGTCCCTCGAACGACGTGGTCGATGCCCGCGTATGTGACGATGTCGCCGACTCCGATCTTGTGAGGGTCGTACACCTCGGGGTAGTCGGCGAGCGGGTCGACACGGGCATTCGGCTTGCCCTGGCGTCCACGCAGGACCACAAACGCGACGGCAGCGATCACTACGAGTATCAGGACAACTATCAGCACGTTGGTCAACGGTTTCTCCGAAATCGTCTCGGCAGGGTTGCCGCGGGCCATACCCTACCGATCCGTTCTCAGCCTTTTCGGATGAGACTGCCCCGGCGCACCTTTGCGTTTACGCTCAGCCCGAGGAACTCCGCGCGAAAGAAAGCCGGTCGACTGACGATGAGCAAGAACACGGAGCCGTCTGCCCGCACCGTCATGCACACGCCACGATTCTGGTTGACGCCGTTGATCGTGGTCACCCTCTTGATGTCGGCGCTGGCAGCGCTGTACATGGGCGGGATACTCGACCCCAAGAAACATCTGGACCAGTTCCCGATCGCCCTGGTCAACCAGGACGAAGGGGACACTCTTCCCGGCAGCGATCCCGCCGACCGCAAGAATTTCGGAAACGACATCGTCGCCGGCCTCGACAGCGGAATCGACCACCAGAAGATCGACCTGCAGCAGATCGGTATCGCCGAAGCCCAATCACGCCTGAACTCCGGCACGCTGTACGGCGCGATCGTGATTCCCAGTGATTTCACGAAGAGGACGATCATCCTGGCGGAGGCCAGCGTCGTCGCCGGTGACGTGGACCAACCGATCATCACGATCTACACCAATCCCCGCGCCGGTTCCGTCTCCGCATCTCTCGTCCAGTCGATCGGAACTACAGCCCTCGCCTCGGTCAACAAGAACATGGGCGAGCAGCTCACCACCCAGGTCACCCAGCAGCTGGAAGCGGGAGGCACCGGAACCCAGATCTCAGGAGCGAGCCGCCTGCTTCTCGAAAATCCGGTGAACGTACTCACGGTTGCCCACGATCCGCTTCCCGACGGAACCGGATTCGGTTTGGTGGCATTCTATTTCGCGCTGCTGTTGGTCCTTGCGGGATTCACCGGAGCAACCGTGGTCAACTCCTTGGTGGACGGCATGCTCGGGTATGCGCCCACCGAGTTCGGTCCACTCTTCGTTCAGAACGACGTTGTGGGTATCAACAGGTTTCGGACGCTGCTCGTCAAATGGGCATTCATGATCGTGCTGTCCGGCATAGTCTCCGCGTTGTTCCAGTGGATCAGTCGCGCCCTCGGAATGCCGGTCACACACGGACTTGCCTTGTGGGAGTACGGGGCGTTGGTCATCACAGCGGTCGGCATCACGGCAATGTCGGTGATGGCCGCGTTCAGCTCGTTGGGCATGTTGATCAATCTGTTCGTCTTCGTCATTCTCGCGCTGCCCTCTTCCGGCGGCACCATCCCCCTCGAAGCCAGCCCCAGGTTGTACGCGTGGCTGGCCCAGTTCGAGCCGATGCACCAGATCTACATGGGCACGCGGTCCATCCTGTTCTTCGGCGCACGCGGTGAGGCCGGCCTGTTGCATGCCGTCTGGATGACGTTGGTGGGTCTACTGATCGGCGTCGTACTCGGCATCGTGACCACCCGTTTCTACGACCGCAAGGGCTATCAACGCACCCATCGCCCCAAGGTGGCGTGAGGTGGTACCCAGCCGGGATTTGATCGAAACCTGTTGGGCCGATTCAATGTGATTGCGCGTTTCGGGAATCTTCGAACCCCCTCCGCACGTTGTACAACTATGGCTAATTACAAAACCGTCAATCCCGCGACAGGTGAAACCGTCAGGGAATTCGATACTTTGGATGACGCCGGAGTTGAAGCCGCACTTGCGAACACGCATCGCGGCTACTTGACCTGGCGCAACAGTGCGCCACAGCAACGTGCGGCAGTCCTGAGCAAGACGGCCGAACTGTACACAGAGCGAGCAGACGAACTGGCCCGAATGATCTCGTTGGAGATGGGTAAGCCGGTCCGCGAGGCCAAGGGCGAAGTACAACTCTCGGCCGCGATCTATCAGTGGTACGCAGACCACGGCCCGGCGTTGCTCGAGGAAGAACGGCTCGACGTTCCCGGCGCCGAGGAGTCGGTTGTGTACCGGCGACCGATCGGCGCCCTGATCGGCGTCATGCCGTGGAACTTCCCGTACTACCAGGTCGCCCGCTTCGCGGCACCGAATCTCATGCTCGGCAACACGATCATTCTCAAGCACGCGTCCAACTGTCCGCAGTCCGCCCTGCTGATGGAAGAGATTCTGCGACAAGCCGGATTGCCGGACGACGCCTACGTCAACGTCTTCGCGACCAACGAACAGATCGCGGACATGATCGCCGATCCCCGAGTTCAAGGCGTGTCACTGACTGGCAGCGAACGCGCAGGCACCAGCGTCGCCGAAACTGCTGGACGCAATCTCAAGAAGGTCGTCCTCGAACTCGGCGGATCGGACGTGTTCATCGTCCTCGATTCCGACGACATGGATGCCACCGTCAAGTCAGCCACCAAGGCACGTCTGTCCAACGCAGGCCAGGCCTGCAATGCGGCCAAGCGTTTCATCGTCACCGAAGATTTCTACGATGATTTCACGCGCAAGTTGGCGACCTCCTTCGAATCCGTTTCTGCCGGTGACCCGTTGGATGAATCCACAGTCCTGGGCCCGCTGTCCTCACAGAGCGCGGCGGACACACTGATCGAGCAGATCGACGACGCCGTGTCCAAGGGCGCGACCCTGCTGGCCGGTGGAAAGAAGACCGACGGCCCGGGCGCCTACGTTCAACCGACGTTGCTCGCAGACGTGACCCCGGACATGCGTGCCTACAGCGAAGAACTCTTCGGACCTGCCGGCGTCGTGTACAAGGTCAAGTCGGCCAGCGAGGCTGTGGAACTTGCCAATTCGTCGGTCTACGGTCTGAGCGGGTCTGTCTGGAGCAGCGATCTCGATTCCGCCCGGTCGGTCGCTGCCGATCTCGACGTGGGAATGGCGTTCGTCAACGAGCACGGAACGACGTTGCCCGGTCTGCCCTTCGGCGGAGTCAAGCGCTCCGGAGTCGGCCGCGAGCTCGGTCCGTGGGGAATGGACGAGTTCGTGAACAAGAAGCTGCTCCGCGTCTCCAAGAAGTAGCTCGGTGCAAAAGTAGCGCAATACAAAGGAAGGCCCTGATCTCTGTTGAGGTCGGGGCCTTTCCTCATATCCCGCGGACCAGCAAGTGCAATGCCCTGGTCACTCGCTTGCCGGAGTGACACTCCCACGAGTGAGGCTCCACCCGAACCTCGTCGCGATGACAGCTGACAGCCAGCCCAACAGCGCACCCACCAGTGGAGCAGCGATCGCGGTGTAGATCGCCTCGTTGGAAACACCAACCGACACGGCGGAGTCACCGACAAAGGCGAAATCGGTTCGGGAGGCGACGGACGCCAACTCGATCAGGCCGGAGACAACAATAATCAGGAACCCCAGCAGGAAACCGAAGCCGGCCAGAAGAAGATGAAGTGCACGCATCCGATCAGTCTGCCTGTAACACCCATCCAGATAAAACCGACCTGCTGGTATGACACTTTCACGAATCGCGCGCACCACCGCGCTTGCCGCCGCCCTCTGCGCGAGCGCAGCCATCTGTACCGCGACGTCGGCTTCCGCGGACGTAGTCGACGTCACGATCCTTCCGGGTCTCAGCAGCGGGCCGACGACGCCGTACGGAGCTGGTTGCACGTATCTGGTGGTTGCCAGGACAGCAGCGTTGGACGAGCCGAACGTCTCGATTGTCGACATGAACCGGGCATCGACCATGTTCCCGCAGGAATTGATCTGGGACACCGTCAATCCCTACTTCACCTTGCCGGTTGTACTCGGCCATGCCGTCACTCTGTGGACTCCGACTGCACCCGGCGAACACTCTCTGATGGCCTACCAGACGTCCGCGGGCGGGCCGGTCACAACGGTCGATGTCAATCCGGCCACGCCGATCGGTCCGGGGTGCGTCGTCGCACCCTGATCCGCTAGCCCTCCAAGAAGTCGACGAGCACCCGGTTGAGTGCATCGGCCGGGACCATCGGAATACTGTGGTGCGAAGCATCTTCCAACACTTCGACGCGTGCTGCGGGAACAGTTTTCCGCACTGACCTCGACACCGCTTCCGCATCATGCACCCGTCCGTCCTGCGCGAGGACCACCAGCAACTCGACATCCAGTGCGCTCAAGTCCTCCACCGAAGGACGTTGAGGCACTACGAGATCGGGGCGCGGGAGTTCCGAAGCGCCTGCTTCCGCAAGTGACAGCCAGTCGGAGTCGAGGCTCAACTCGCCTGTCTCCCACTCCGACAGTCGCCGTCGGCCAGCCCGCGACGGCTTGAGCAACAGCGGAAGCGCACGCAGAAGGTAGCCCGCCTTCATACCGGAGAAACTCGAATTAGGATCGAGCAGAACAAGTTTCCCGACACGTTCCGGGCGACGCAAAGAAAATGCCAATGCGATCATCGCGCCGTAGGAATGTCCGATCACATCGACAGCGTCGGAGCCGGCGTACTCGACTATCGAGTCCATCCACTCGATCAGATCGTCGGCGGACTTCATCGGATTACCATTCGGAACGCTGCGCCCGGCATCCCCCATGGTGTCGACGGCAAAGACTCGTCGAGATTTCGACAACGCCACAACATTGTCGAACCACACCGTCGAGGTGGCGCCTCCACCGGAAAAGAGGATCAACGGCGTCGAGTCCTCAGGTCCACAGACGTTCACATGCGTGCTCCCGAACCGGCCTGTGAGGTCCACACCCAGCGGTTTCTGCGGCCATTTGGTCAGTACAGCGTCGTATGCGCGATCGAAGTCCATCCCCCACCCCCATTTCTCTCGATTATCGAGATAGTAGACAATCGAGAGACAACACACCAGGGCTGGAGGCATCCTTGAGCGTCGGCGATGCAGAAGACGAAGCGATGGCGATCGTGCACTCGCTTCGCGCACTGACCGTCGACTTGAACGTGGCGGTTTCCGGCTTTGCAAACAAGTACACAATGCACTCCACCGACGTGCGCGCGTTGATCTGCCTTCTCGATGCCGAGCGGTCGGACACACCGGCGACGCCAGGCTGGCTCGGCGCACAACTGGGAATCAACTCGGCATCGGTGACTGCGCTCGTCGACCGCATGGTCAAAGCGGGCCACGTAGCTCGCGAACGGGACTCGGCGGACCGACGGCGAGTGCTCTTGCAGGTCACACCCACTGCAGTCACTCTCGGCGAGAGCTACTTCGATCCGCTCATTTCACGGGCGGTGAACACCATCGGCAATTACACGGCCACGGAGCGAGCCACCATCGCGAGTTTCATCGCCGGGATGCGAGCGGACGTGGAGCGGACTCGAATCGACAGGGAGCCCTCCCCGTGACTCGCATACTTCCCGCTGGAGAATGCGCATTTCTCGTAGACCTCGATTCCGAAGCCGACGTTCTCGCATTCACCGAAGCACTGACACGGAACACCCCGGTCGGGGTCGAGGACTTCCTCCCGGCAGCTCGCACGGTCCTGGTCACGTGCACCCCCGCGGCAGATCTCACGTACGTCCGGAAGTGCTTGAACGATCTCGAGCAGACCAATTCTGCCTCGATCGCAGACGAACGTTCCGAGGCAGACGCACTCACCATCGCCGTCAGGTACGACGGACCCGACCTCGACGACGTCGCACAGTCACTCGGAATGAGCCCATCCGAGGTGGTTGCGGCCCATACCGAGGCGATGTGGCGTTGCGCCTTCATCGGATTCGCACCCGGCTTCGCCTACCTGACTTCAAACGACACGCGACTCCACGTCCCGCGTCGAACTCAGTCACGAACGTCTGTGCCTGCCGGTTCCGTCGCCCTGGCCGCTGGATACAGCGCGGTCTACCCGCGGGCATCTCCGGGCGGCTGGCAGATCATCGGAAGCACCGACACCGTGATGTGGGACCTAAACGCCACTCCACCGGCCACCGTTCAGCCCGGGGGCCGCGTGCGCTTCGTGAACGAGGAACAACGATGAACGGCCTGGAGATACTCGAAACCGGGCCGCTGAGCCTGATTCAAGACCTGGGACGGATAGGGCATCTGCGCTCGGGCGTCGGGGTTTCCGGTGCTGCGGACAGGCGATCGCTCGGACTCGGCAATCGACTCGTCGGCAACGACGAGAGCGCGGCCGGTATCGAGGTCCTCCTCGGTGGGCTGAGTCTTCGGTCCCGTCACTCGTCGACGATCGCGTTCACCGGTGCGCCCGCACAGGCCTACCGCGACGGCATTCCGGTCGGGCATGCGAGCGTGATCTCTCTGCGGCCTGGTCAGACCGTCCACCTCGACTACGCACCGAGTGGACTGCGGACGTATCTGACCGTCAGAGGCGGCATTGTGGTTCCCTCGGTCCTGGGATCGCGCAGTACCGACACCATGTCCGGGATCGGTCCGGCACCGCTCGAGCCGGGTGTCGTTCTCCCGATCGGGCCGTCGCCGATCGCGTTCTCACCGGTCGACCTAGCGCCGGTGCCGCCGATGACAAACGAGACTCTCGACCTTCGAGTCGTCTTCGGTCCACGTGCAGATCGATTCACCAACCCCGAAACGCTCGTCCAGGGGCGATGGGAGGTTTCGAGCGACTCGGACCGGATCGGCGCACGCCTCGGCCGCGTCGGCACCGATGAACTACTTCGAAGAACAGATGACACCGAGCTGCCCACCGAAGGCGTGGCCCTCGGATCGATCCAGGTCCCGCCAAGCGGCCAACCTGTCGTGTTTCTCGCCGATCACCCCATCACCGGCGGTTATCCGGTGGTGGGAGTGGTGGCGGACGCGGATATCGATCGGCTCGGTCAAGCCCGCCCGGGTCAGCACATCCGGTTTGTCGCTGCCTGAGCAGCGCCGAGCATGGTCGTGTCGGACCCTGCCGTCACACTGATGTCGTGCGAGTTGTCCTGGTTCCCGGTAGTACGACGTCCACGGGAGCTGTGACGGCAACTGTCCTACGGACCGATCCCGGTGGAACGCCGCTCGCCGATCCCGTCGATTACCCCGACCTGATCGCGGCGGTGCGCACCATCGAGGAAGCCGAGCACCCGCGGTGGGTGTGGCCGAGTACGGCGACCGTGTACCCACCGCTACTGCGGGCAGGCGTACGGGTTCAGCGGTGCCACGACATTTCCTTGACCCGCGCGATCCTCGGAATGCGCGTCGGTAAACCGTCACCGCCTGTCGACGAGTTCGACGACGATCGCCTCGGCCTCTTCGATACTGCCCCCGTTCTCGATCCCGTCGCTGTCGCCACCGAGTTCGCCGAGCAGCGCGCAACCATCGGCACGGACGCGCGTTTGGATTTGTTGATCGCAGCAGAATCGGCCGGAGCTCTCAGCGCCGCCGAGATGACACACACGGGCCTGCCGTTCTCGACGCAGAAGCATCGCGAACTCCTCGAAGAACGGCTGGGGCCGCGGCCGACGGGATACGACCTCCCTGCTCGCATGCAGGAACTCGCTGCCCAGATCAGTGAGGTCTTCGGGCGCCCGGTCAATCCTTCGTCGTCGGTGGAGATCACCGAGGCGTTCGGGCGTCAGGGCATCGAACTGCCGTCGACGCGCAAGTGGTTTCTGCAGGAAATCGATCACCCGGCGGTCCCGTTGCTGCTGCGTCATCGCGAACTCGCCAAGCTGTACAGCACCAACGGTTGGCAGTGGATGGACAGTTGGGTGCGGGGTGATCGATTCCGCCCGATCTACGTCCCTGGTGGCGTTGTATCCGGCAGGTGGGCGAGCCGGGGCGGCGGGGCTCTGCAGATTCCCAAGACCATGCGCTCGAGCGTCGTCGCCGATCCGGGCCACGTGTTCGTCGTCGCCGACGCCGGTCAGCTCGAGCCCCGAATTCTGGCCGCCATGTCCGGCGACCGCCGCATGATGGCTGCCGCCGGCGACGACGATCTGTACGCACTTGTCGGTGCCGAAGCCTTCGGCGGCGACCGCGCCAAAGCGAAGGTCGCCATCCTCGGAGTCCTGTACGGAGCAACGGCTGGTGAGGCCAAAGCACTGCTCATCTTGTTGCGGAAGCGATTCCCGGTCGCCGTCGAGTACGTCGAGCAAGCTGCCAAGGCAGGCGAGCGCGGCGAGGTGGTGAAGTCGCTGCTCGGCCGGGCCTGTCCCCCACCGTCTCCCGACTTCTACTCCCACGGCGACGCTCACGCTCGCGGCCGATTCACGCGCAACTTCGTCGTGCAGGCCACCGCCTCCGAGTGGGCGCTCTGCCTCCTGGCCGACCTCAGGCGCCGCCTCGCCGACGATCCGGACGGCGAGTTGGTCTTCTTCCAACACGACGAGGTGGTCGTGCATACGCGAAACCCCGAGTCAGGTACCGCTCACGTGCTGGCCGCTGCGGCTTCGGCAACTCGATTGTTGTTCGGCGACACAGTCGTCCGTTTTCCTATGGACGTCGCCGCCCGCGAGACTTACGGCAAAGGCACTTCGTAGCGTCGTCAATTCCACTCCAAGTGGTTCCACCGCGCCCGTATTGCGTGTTCTACTGGAAAACGTTGCTTTGTTGGTGCTGGTCGACTGTGTTCGAGGAGAACCATGACCAAGCTGGATACAACTGACGCAGAACAGAACGACAGCGGAGCGGTCAAACGCCGTCGACTGCCGATCTTCACCGTGATCGCCCTTGCCATCTTTGCCTTCATTGCAGGTGGATTCGGCGGTTCGTTCCAAGGCAAACTCGCCGAGGTTCAGAAGAACGACAACGCCTCGTACCTCCCGAGTTCCGCCGAATCGACGATCGTCAGCAACCAATCCGCGAACTTCCTCGCGGTCGAGACAATCCCTGGTTTTGTTCTGTTCCATCGGGATTCGGCCCTCACCGAGGCAGACAAGTCTGCGATCGACTCGGCACGTAACTCCATTTCCGGCATCTCCGGAGTGGACGCCGACGGTATGCAGCCCACCCAGTACTCCGCCGACGGCACAACTGCGTCGATCTTCGTGCCACTCGTCGCCAAAGACGGTGACACCGCAGTCGCGGGCGACGTCCTGGCGACCACCGAGCAGAACGTCATCGACGCCGCCGAGCAGGCCGCTGGTGATGTCGAGGTACTCCCTGCTGGACCAGGTGGACTACTCGTCGCTTTCATCGACGCCTTTGCCGGTCTGGACGGAGCGCTGCTGGGCGCGGCACTTCTGGTCGTGATCCTCATCCTGCTTGTCGTGTACCGATCGCCGGTGTTGTGGTTCTTCCCGCTGTTCTCCGCCCTTCTCGCCATCGGCTTGTCGTCGATGGTGATCTACTTCCTCGCGAAGGCCGAAGTACTCACGCTGACCGGCCAATCTCAAGGCATTCTTTTCGTGCTGGTGATCGGTGCCGGTACCGACTACGCCCTACTCTTGATCTCTCGCTATCGCGAAGAACTGCACACGTATCCCAACCGCTTCGACGCGATGATCAAGGCCTGGCGCGAGTCTGCGCCGGCCATCACCGCTTCGGCTGTCACCGTCATTCTCGGACTGCTCTGCCTGACGTTCTCTCAACTCAACTCCAACAAGAGCCTCGGACCCGTCGCCGCCATCGGGATCGCCTGCACCTATCTGGTGATGATGACCTTCATGCCGGTCGCTCTGGCCGCTACCGGACGGTGGGTCTTCTGGCCGCGCAAGCCCAAGGTCGATCACGCCGCAGACCTGACGACGCACGGGATGTGGGGCAAGATCGCCGAGGTCGTCGGTAGCAAGGACCGCCCACTGTGGATCGGCGCCACAGTCTTGTTGATCATCCTGTTCGCGGCCGGGATCGGCAGTCTCAAAACCGATGGCCTGACATCCACCGAAAGCTTCACCAACCGCCCCGACGCCGTTGTCGGACAGGAACTCTACGACTCGAAGTTCGATCCCGGAGCGGGCGCACCCGCCGTGATCACCGCAAACGCCGACCAGGCCGACGCCGTCATCAAGGCCGCCAGCGGCGTCGAAGGTATCTCGCAGGATCCCGGCGCCGTCTGCACCCAGGTGGACGTCGCGAAGGTCAGCGAGCTGATCAAGACCAATCCCGCTGCCGTCGCCCAAGCCGCCGCTGCGGGTTGCGCCCCAGCGGCTTTCACCGTTGCACCGATCGACGGCCGCACCATGATCAATGCAACCCTCGCCGACTCCTACGATTCACCGCAGGCACTCGATACTGTCAAGCGACTGCGGACGGCCGTCCACGACGTGCCCGGCGCCGACGCACTTGTCGGCGGCAGCACGGCCACCACCCTTGACGTCCAGGCCGCCTCGGTCCGCGACAGGAATCTGATCATCCCGATCGTGTTGGTGGTGATCTTCCTGGTCTTGGCCGCTTTGCTTCGCGCTCTGCTGATCCCGGTGATTCTCATTGTCACCGTGGTGCTTTCGTTCGCGGCGACCCTCGGCGTGAGCGGATTCTTCTTCACGCACGTGTTCGGGTTCGCCGGGGCTGATCAGTCTTTCCCGCTGTTCGCCTTCGTGTTCCTCGTCGCACTGGGTATCGACTACAACATCTTCTTGATGACCAGGGTCCGGGAGGAGACGGGAGAATTCGGTACCCGTGCAGGCGTTCTGCGCGGTCTTGCAGTGACGGGCGGCGTGATCACTTCAGCCGGAATCGTCTTGGCCGCAACATTTGCCGTACTGGGCATCCTGCCACTGGTCTTCCTGGCCGAGATCGGTTTTGCCGTGGCCTTCGGCGTGCTGCTCGACACGATCATCGTGCGCAGTGTCCTCGTTCCGGCGCTCTCACACGACATCGGGAAACGTATCTGGTGGCCGTCCGAATTGGCGCGCGCCAAAGACTGACCGACTACAGAAACGCCTCTTTGGTCCACAGATGAAAAAGCGCATAGGCCCGCCAGGGTCGCCATTTCTCGGACAACGCCGCGGCTTCTTTGCCCGACGAGACCCCCAGCGCCCGTTTCAAGACCAGATCATCAGGTACGAATGCGTCGCGATCACCGAGAATTCGAACAGTGAGATAGTCAGCGGTCCACGGTCCGATTCCTGTTAGTGACAACAACTCTCGCCGAAATTGGACGGGATCCGCATCCCAGGAGAGATCGAGGCCGTTCGCTGCCGCAGTTGCCAACGTGTGCACCGTTTTTGCGCGCGCAGTGGTCAGTCCGACGGCTTTCTGAATATCCTCCGGCGATAGCGCTGCAACCGAGGCCGGGCCGGGGAAAGCAAGAAACTCCGCGTCCACCGCCGCTCCGAATGCGCCGACGAAGCGCCCACCGAACGTCCTCGCCGCGCCGAGCGATACCTGTTGTCCCAGAACGGTGAGCACCGCGGTCTCGAACCCGTCCACCGAGCCGAGCACCCGCAATCCTGGACGGGCGGCCACTAGTGGGGCCAACAACTCATCGCTACCGAACGCCGCTTCTACAGCAGTGTGATCGGCGTCGAGGTCGAGCCAACGACGCACGATCACCTCCAGCTCTGCGGAATCCGCTACCGGCACATCGGAATCCACGACAACACCGTCGTCCGTCCACGACACCGACACGACAACCGGGCCGGACGGCAACGGTATGACTCTGGTGTGAACACCGTCGTCGTGACGTTCGAGGCCGGCGACGCAATGAGCCCGCAGGGCACCGGTGAGCGGTTCGACTGCATAGGGCGCCTGAAAGCGCAGCGTCACTGCGCTCACCGGCCGGCTTCCAGATCCAGCAGAATCGCTTTCAGTTCGGGGCCGCCGGCGTACTGCCCGAGGCTGCCGTCGCTGCGCACCACCCGGTGACAGGGGACGACCAACGGCAGTGGGTTCTTGGCGCAGGCGGTCCCCACGGCCCGCACGGCACGTGGGCTGCCCGACGCTGCTGCGACCACCGAATAGCTTGCAGTGTGGCCGTATTCGATCTCGGGAAGATGACGCAACACTTCGCGTCGGAACCCCTTGGCGAGTTGGAAATCCAAGCGCAGATCGAATTCTCGACGAGCACCGGCAAAGTACTCGTCCAACTCGCGAGCGACGGTGTCGAGCCGGCGCGGGTAATGAAGCACTCGGGGACTGACCGTACCGGCCAGCCGGTCCAGAACAAGGTCGTGCCCTTCGACGGCAAAAGCAACCCGCACCAAGCCCACATCGGTCGCTGCGAGCAGTAACTTCCCGACCGGCGAATCTACGGTTCGGTATGCCACGTCGATCAACTCGGCGGCGGAGGCCTCCGCGGCCAGGCGCGCGCGAAGGCGGGCCAGAGCGCCGGCGTCAACTGCTGGAAGTGCCTCGAAAACTTCGGCATCGGTATTCATGAGTGACTCCCTTCCGCAGCGGTGGCGGACAAGTAGGTTCTTCGTAAGGTGGCGATTCCGTCGGCGCCCGCCCGTCTGGCTGCTGCCGGCGTATTGCCGAGGATGTCCGCGATCTCTGCGTACGGCAGCCCACCCAGGAAGTGATAGGCAACTGCCGCGCGTTGTTTGAGCGGTAGCTGTTCGAGGGCGTCCCACAATTCGTGATCCCACGTTCCCGGTACGCCGATTCGCGTCGGCAGTTCCGGAACGTCGTCTGTCGGGACGGCCACTCGGGCACGCACTCGGGTGATGTCGATCGCCTTGCGATGCGCGATGGTCACCAGCCAGGCTTCGACGTTCGCGTCCGGGTTCAGATCCGGATAGGCCCGCATCGCTGCAATGAACGTCTCGGACCACGCGTCCTCGGCGTCGACGGGACCGACCACAGCGCGGCAGACACGCAGGACCACCGCACCGTATTCGGTCACGACGTCTTCGAACGGTTTGAGTGTCACGAGCGGTAGACGTTCCCGATCACCGAATTGTGAGTCGAACGCATCAGAAGAGAACATCCGATTCGCCGCCGTGCTCGCGGTCGAGCAGGAACCTCTTGCGTTCGAGGCCGCCGGCGAAACCGGTCAGGCTGCCGTCGCTACCGACCACGCGATGGCAGGGAACGATGATGCTGATCGGATTCTTGCCGTTTGCCGCGGCGGCAGCACGGATCGCAAGCGGGTTACCCAAAGTTTGCGCGAGCTCCATGTAGGTCCAGGTTTCGCCGTACGGGATCGTTCGCAAGGTATCCCACACCCGCTTCTGGAACTCTGTGCCCACGGGCGCCAGCGGCACGGAGAACTCCGTGCGATCACCCTCGAAGTACTCGGCGAGCTGCGATTCGACTTCACCGAAGACCGCTGTGGAACGATCACCGAACGTGGACTCGTCCGGCTTGTGACGATGCTCCGCCATGTACAGCCCGCAGAGGTTTTCACCTGCCGCTACCAGCGTCAACGCCCCGATCGGCGAATCGATCACAGTGTGTGTACGGATAGCCGTCATGTCTCGATCCTTCCAGGTTGCGCGGTGCAGCAGGCAGCGGGTGAATTGATTGTCCGTGCCGGCACCGACACCTCGAAGACGCCGCGAGCCTCGTGAATGTGAGATTTACCTGTACTTTGACGTCACATCAGGCAGTATCGAGGGATGGCTCTAGTTTTGCCCGGCAGCTCCACCGTCGTCCGCTCCGTCGGCGACGTGGTGCACTGGTCCCTGTCCACGGTCGCTTTTGCGGTCACCCTGCCCACTCGACTGGAGGCGCTCCTCTTCTCGGTCGAGAGGTTGGTGGCACGCATCAACCAGATCGCCGACAACGCCGACCGCGTGGTCATCGGAGCCGCCGCCGTGACCGTTCGAGCTGAGACGCTGGTCGAGGCCGTCGAGCAGACCTCGGACATCGCGGGACAGCTCCTCGAGATCTACGAGCCCATTGCGTTGCAGCTCGCGCCGCTGGCGGCCAGATTCGCCGACGACCTGTCCGAGGCGGAGGTCAGCGCCGCGATCAAACTGATCGACCAACTGCCGGAGCTCACCGACCGCGTGACCGCGGTCCTGCCCATCCTCGGAACCTTGGACTCCGTCTCGCCCGAGATCCACGAACTCCTCGGAGTGGTCAAGGACCTGCGTCAAGCGATCGTCGGAGTGCCCGGCTTCCACTTTTTCCGCAAGCGAGGCGAAGCCAAGCTGGATTGATCAGGCCGAGTAGCCGTTGGTTCCGGCTCGCGTCATGACGACCTTCGGAACCACGGCTCGAGACGAGAGCTTGAGCAGTCCGTCCACCAACTCCACGATGTCGTCGACCTTGATCATGGTCTCGGGTGTGATCCGATCGTGCGTCCACGCCGACATGTCCGTGTCGACGTAACCGGGAGCAATGGCCGTCGCGCTCACTCCGTTTCCGGATTCCTCGGCATTGAGTGCTTCGACCATCGAAATGAGTGCAGCTTTGGTGGCTCCGTAGACAGCCAGGCCGCTCTCGACGTAGACGCCGGCCATCGAGGCGAGAGCGATCACTTTCGCGCCACCGGCAAGGTCCGCATCCGCCGCAGTGCGCAGGAGCGGCAGCGATGCTTGCAGGAGCGCGAACGGTGTCCGCAGATTGACGGCGACGGTCTTGTCGAATCGTCGCATGGGGTAATCCGCTACTCGCCCACTGGTTCCCACTCCGGCGTTGAGGATGAGGGCCCGCATGGAGCCGAACCGATCGCCGTGCGTGGCGACGAGTGCTGAGGCGAAGTTCTCGTCCGCCATGTCACCTGCCGAGACTACGACGTCCGGCGATCCGGCGCGCGTAAGTTCTTCGGCGACGACCGCAAGTCGTTCGGCGTCACGGGCGGTGATGGTCAGTCCGTACCCTTGAGATGCCAGGCGCGTTGCGATGCCGAGGCCGATTCCCTTGGAGGCGCCGGTGACCAGTGCTGATCGAGTCATTCGAATTTTCCTTGCAGTGCATTGAGTCCGGCCGAGATCAGTTCCGGCACAGAAGATCCAGCCTTGTCGAATCCCCCACCGACGGTGGCGCCTGCTCGGTATCGGTGATCGATACCCTGCGCCACGACGGCGAGTTTGAAGAACCCGAACGCCATGTAGAAGTTCCAGTGCGCCAGCTCTCGACCCGATACGGTCGAATACCGTTGCGCCAGATCGACAACGGAGGGTAGCGACGGGCTCGTCCACGCGGCAGGTTCACCCAGAACCAGATCCAAGGCGGGGTGCCGGTAGACACACATCATCGCGATGTCCGCCAGCGGATCTCCCAGCGTCGAGAGTTCCCAGTCCACCACTGCGGCAACCTTGGTGACGTCGTTCGCCGCAAGGATCGTGTTGTCGATCCGGTAGTCGCCGTGCACGATCGACGAGGCTGATTCCGCCGGAATCATGTCCGCGAGGCTCGAGGCCAACCTGTCCACGTCTGCCGAGTCCTCGGTCTTGACGCGCGACCATTGACCGGCCCACAACTTCACCTGGCGGGCGACATAACCGTCGGGTCGGCCGAGTTCGCCGAGACCCACGGCGTTGTAATCGACGTCGTGCAGGGCGGCCAGTACACGCACCAATTCATCGGTGCACTGCGTGACCTGCTCTGCCGGAACAGCTTCCAACTCGGTCTTGGCCCGGATCACCTGACCGGTGACGAACTCGACCACCGTGAACGACGCACCCATCACCGAGGCGTCCTCGCACAGCACGACGGTCGGCGCGACCGGTACTGCAGTGTTCTGCAACGCCGAGGTGATTCGGAACTCGCGCGCAACGTCGTGCGCCGACGGCGTGAGACCGGCGGTAGGTGGACGACGCAGAATCCACTTCGAGTTGTCGTCGAAGATTCCGTAGGTGAGATTGGATTTGCCGCCTGAAATCAGTTCGGCTCGCAACTCACCGCTGACCGTGACGCCTGCGGCTTGCAGATACTTGTGGAGCGCCGCGAGATCGAGTCCTGGAAAGTCCGTCACTTCGACTCCTCCCGAGCGGCCCGCTTCGCGGCTCCGACAACACGTTTCGCGATTGCCCAGCGATGAACCTCGGACGGGCCGTCGTAGACGCGGAAGGGACGCACTTCGCGGGACAACCGTGCCAGGGGCAGATCGCCGGACACGCCCATTCCGCCACACATCTGAATGGAGCGGTCGACGATCCGGAAGATCGCCTCGGCCGCATAGGTCTTCGCGATGGAGGTCGCGTTGCTGGCGTGTCCACCCTGATCGAGCTCGAAGCAGGCCTGGACCAAGAGCGCGCGGCTGGCCGCGATGTCGATCTCGTTGTCGGCGACCATCTTCTGGATCATTCCGAGATCACCGAGTTTCGAGCCGAAACCTTCACGCTCGGCAACCCTGGCCACGGCAACGTCGTGGCCGCGGCGCGCTGCACCGAGCCAGCGCATCACGTGCGTCATGCGGGCGGGACCGAGGCGAACCTGGGCGTAGGCGAAACCTTGATCGACCTCACCGAGAACAGCCTCGTCGGGAACGAAGAGATCCTCGAACGTGACCTCGCAGTGCCCGCCGATCATGGCCTTGTCGAGGGTGTCGATGTGTCGACCCACGACGAGACCCGCAGTGTTCGTCGGCGCCAGGAACATGGTCGCTCCGCCGCGCTGCCCGGGCTCGCCGGAGGTGCGCGCCATGATGATGAAGAATCCGGCACCGTCGGCGCCGGTGATGAACCACTTCTTACCGTTGATCTTCCAGCCGCCGGGAACCTTCTCCGCGCGGGTGTTCAAGGCCGAGGGGTCGGATCCGGCTCCGGGCGCAGGCTCGGTCATGGCGAAGGCCGACCGCATGTCCCCGCTCGCGAGCGGCGCGAGGAACTGCTGCTTCTGCGCTTCGTTCGCGACGTGGGCCAGCATGTGGACATTGCCCTCGTCCGGCGCAGCGATGTTGAGCGCAGTCGGGCCGAAGAGCGAGTAGCCGGCTTCCTCGAAGACCGGCGCGCGATCACTCATGTTGAGCCCGTGGCCGCCGTATTCGATCGGCGCATGCGGGGCGAAGACACCTGCTTCTTTTGCTGCCGCCTGCATCTCGATACGGATGGCGTCGCCACCCGCGACGGCGATGTCACCGGCATGTGCGTCTTCGATGGGGAGCACTACGTTGCGCGTGAAGTCGCGCGTCTTCTCGATCAGCGCCACCACCTCGGGCGCGTACGTCAGATCGATTGCCACCAGCCACCTCCGAAAGAACATCCCGACCGAGCGATCGCTCGGTACCAGCACTCTCGCACACGCCGACGCGTCGGGTCAACAATCCTCGAGCATCGCCTCGCCCTGATCGAGCCTGCCGGCAACCACCATGTCGCGGTACAGATCGTCCTTGTCCATGAGCTCGTCGTGGTTGCCGATGTTGCGGATCCGACCGTCCTCCATGACCACGATCCAGTCGGCGTCACGCACCGTCGAGAGCCGGTGAGCGATAGTCACCACGGCGCCGGTGCGCGCACGTTCGTTGATCGCGTCGACAATCGCTGCTTCGGTGAGCGTGTCGACCTGGGCTGTGGCTTCGTCGAGCAGAAGCAAAGCACTCGGTCGCAGAACTGCGCGTGCCATCGCGATCCGCTGACGTTGGCCGCCCGACAGCGACGTGGCGGTCAGTGCGGTGTCGAGTCCGTTGGGCAGGGCCTCGATCGCGTCGTCGAGGCGGAGCAAGCGCAGAACGGACTGCACCTCTTCGTCCGTTGCGTCGGGATGGCTGAAGACGACGTTCTCCCGAATCGTTCCGGGCACCACCGGGGTCTCCTGCTCCACGTACGCGAGACTCTCTCGCACAGCCCGGTGATCGAGCGCGTCGTAACCGACTCCATGCAGGAGAACCTCACCCGATCGGGGCTCGACGAATCGCAGGACGGTGGAGAGCAATGTCGTCTTTCCGGCACCCGACGGGCCGACGATGGCCATGTGCCCACGCTCGGGGATGACCAGCGAGACATCGCGCAACGCAGGCTGGTTGGAGCCGTGGTAGCTCACGGTGACGTCGCGCAACTCGATCAGCGGCGCGGCTGCGCTCGTTTTCTCGACTACGTCCACGACCTCGTCGTACTGCTCGGTGGGCAACGATTGCATCTCGCGAATCCGGATAGCTGCCGCGATTCCCGACTGAACGGACGTCACGTTCTGCGCAAGCTCGGACACCGGCCCCATCAGCGTGAAGGCGTAGAGCAGAAACGCGATGAGCGTCGAGACTGCCATTTCACCGTCGGCGACGCGCCAGGCACCGAACCCAAGGATGGCAATGATCGACCCTTGGATGGCGGTCCAGGCGACGGTCCATGCGGTCGCGGATACTCGAACCGCTGTGATCGCATGCTTTTTCGCATCGGACGCGTTGTTCGTCACCAGAGCGCCGACGCGATCCTCGGCCAGGGAAACCTTGACCGTCCGGATCGCACGTAAACCGCCCTCGAGAACGCCGCCGAGCTGACCGAGCGATTCCTGGGTTCGCGCCTCGGCTGCGGAGATCCGCGGCATCAGAACGGCAAAGAGTATGGAGGCGAACACGATTGCCACCATGGTCACACCCAGCAACGGCAGATCCAGAACGCCCATCAGAACGATTGTTCCGATGGTCAACGCGGCTGCGTTGAGAATATTCACTGCGGCCGACGACGCCGCCTCCCGCAGCAGCAAGGTGTCCGAGGTGACCCGGGTGACCAATTCGCCGACGGATCGCGATTGCAGCGAAGGCACGGTCGCGGCGAGGAATCGCCTCACGAGCGAAGACCGGGCGTCGAAGACAACCTTCTCCGCAGCGGTCCCGAGAACGATCCACTGAGCACAGCCGAGCACCGCACCGACGACCAGGAGGACGACGAGCGTGAGGATCGGCCCCTTCAGCGACGCACCGGTGTCGAGGGTGTCGAGAACCCATTTGGTGACCATCGGCGTTGCCAGCGTCGCCGCGGAACCGCACAGAGCCAGCACTAATCCGAGGAGGAGCGAGGGCAGATGCGGGCGAGCGAACTCCGAGAGGACGCGGAGATTGCTCCATTTCGGCGCGGGCTGAGGCGCATCGGATTCAAGCATGAATTTATGGAACACGAATGTTCCATAAAGGGCAAGAGGAATTCCGATACGGAAACACTGGATACCGAAACCGGACACGGCTACGCTTCGAATTCGTGACAACGATCCACAGCGCACCAGAACAAAGCGCGACCCGCGAGCGCACCCGGAAGGCCATCCTCGATGCTGCCGTTTCGGTGTTCGCATCCAAGCCGGCCGCGACGCTCAGCGAGATCGCCTCGGCCGCGAAGGTCGGACGAACCACCTTGCACCGCTACTTTCCCGAACGGTCAGACCTGGTCGACGCAGTCGCCGCCGAGGCCACTCGCGCCGTCGGTGAGGCCGCAGCGGCGGCGCGACTCGGTGAGGGCACCGGAGCCGAGGCACTGGTTCGCCTGTGCCATGAATACTTCGAACTGGCCGACCTTTTGACGGTCCTGTTCTTCACTCCCGGCGTGTATCAAGAAGATTCGTTTGCCGAGTCCGCGTCGAACGACGACGACGTCACCGACGCCATCGAGCGCGGACACTCCGACGGGTCCATCGACCCCGACATGGGTTCGGACTGGGTGCAGAACCTGCTGTGGTCACTGCTCTACACGTCCATGGACTACGTGAACCGCGGTTCCGGGACGCGACTACAGGCCTTGGACCTGACGGTTCGCAGCCTCCGCCGCGGAATCGCGCCCGATCCCGCGGTCTAGGTTGTCGGCTGCTTGAACAGCGGCACGCCGTTTGGTCACACCCAATTTGCGGTAGATCGAGCGAATGTGTGTCTTCACGGTGGGGTAGGCAATGCCGAGGTGCGCAGCGATCTCGTCCGCAGTCATCGTGGTGCGCAGAAACGTGAGAATTTCGTTCTCACGTTCGGTCAGAACTCCTGTGAGCTGGGCAGAGAGCCGGCTCCGTTTTTCCAGAATCGTGCGCAGGAGTTCCTGGTGTCTCGACCCTTGTACTGCGTGCGCGTTCAAGAGATCGACAATTACCGGATCGCCGCTGAGAAAAGGGGCGAGAATCCGCTCGGGTATTGCCTCCGCCAGCGCACGATCCAACTGCTCGTGCGCCTGCGATCCACGCCCTGCGACGGAACTCAGCGCAGCAGACGTGACAAGTGTGCTCACCAACGCATATCGGGGTAGCCCCGCCGAGGTTGCCAAACGAAGCGCCCGAGCCGACGATTCCGGATCTCCCAGGACTCGATAGAGCTCCGCGAGAAGGGCATGAGCGACCGCAGCACCGGTTCGGGTCAGAGTGGGCGTTGCGATCCGGCGCGCTTGGTCGTCCTGCCCCTGAGCGTGGGCCAGCCAGGCCGTGGTGACGCGTCGCAATGTATCCCAAGGAATGCCGTGCTTGTCCGCAGTGCTCACGCCGCGCAGCAGACGAGCGGCGTTGTGGTACCGGTCTTCCCGGTTCAGAGCGATCAGGCTCATCACCAGGTACAGCCGGGCGAGAGCCTCGAAGTTGGTTCCGGGACTGCCCTCGACGATGATCGAGTCGAACTGAGCGATCGCCTCCTCGAAGTCGCCACGCCAGTACGCGATGCATCCTCGATTCGACTGCGGGAGGCCACCTTCGAAGCGTTCCCAGTCGGACGCCAACTCTCGGGACGGGAGGCCGTCGAGAATCTGTTCGGCTTCGGTGAATGCTCCCGCGTGGGTGAGGGCAAACGCCAAATTGGATTGCGCCAGACGAAATGTCTCCGCACGCGACTGCAACTGTGCCTCATCGCTGGCGGAACGAAGTAGCGCGATGGCACGAGGAAGATCACGACGAAGCCTGATCTCGGTCCATCCGAGGAGGAACAGCGCGGACGGGTAATCGTCTTCGGGCTCGCACTGGGAGAGCGCGTGGCGCGCGCGATCGGCGATCACGGCCTTGGTCGAGGTGTCCGGAGCGAGCAGCAGGTCGGTGAAGCAGACGACAAAATCGTCCGACGCCACCCGCAGACCCTGCCCGCGGAGAAACTCCGCGCCGTACGGGTCGCCGCTGAGGTCACGGCAGCACGCTCTTATCAGCAGGATGTGCGGATCGTGCGGATCGGGATGAGCAAGGCAGAGTTGCTCCAGTTCCCTGGTATGAGATTCGAGAATCAGACGGAGCCAATTCTTCCGCAGCACGCGTCGAGCCTGCTCCGCTTCACCGGAGGCGAGTGCATCACGCACGGCTTCGATCATGTGTCGAAGATACTCGAGACATTCGACCGCCGTGGAAATCCGGTCTCATCCGCTTCGGATGAGACGGCGATCGAAGCCTGCGGAAACCGGTGAGAATTGCCGCAATCAACCGAAATGCGCCAGTCGGCGGAATACCGGTGCGCAGGCCCGACACGAACGGACAAGACACATGAGTTTCTGGGAAAGCCTCGGCTGGATGCTGTGGGCGACCGTCTTCATCGGATATCTCTTCGCGCTGTTCGCGATCATCGCCGACCTGTTCCGCGACCACAAGCTGAGCGGCTGGTTGAAAGCTGTCTGGATATTTTTCCTGCTCTTCCTGCCCATCCTCACCGCGCTCGTCTACCTCGTCGCCCGCGGCGAAGGGATGACGGAACGCAGCAACAAGGCCGCACGTGACGCCGAGAACGCTGCCGAATCGTATATCCGCGAGGTCGCAGGAAAGAGCCCCAGCGAGGAGATCGCCACAGCCGCAGCGTTGCTCGAAGCCGGAGCGATCAACGAGGACGAGTTCGCCGCACTGAAACTGAAGGTCCTGTCGTGAGTGCCCGCTTCGGACCTGTCGACTTCTATCTTCTCGGCCTGCCGGGAGCCGGCCTCGATCCCGCCGCGCTCTCCGCGCTCACCGACCTCACGGATACCGGCCTGGTGCGACTGCTCGATCTGATCCTCATCGCCAAGGCCGAGGACGGTGAACTCACCCTCGTCGAGGTCGAGGAACTACCGAACGGCTTCGAGATCAGCGTCGAGATGCTCGGCGCGTCCGGTCTGCTCGGGCACGACGACATCACCGAACTCGCGGCGGCAATCCCCGCCGGCGCGTCAGCGCTGCTGGTCGCTCTCGAGCTGGTCTATCAGCGCGAACTCGCCGCCCGGACCGCCGAGTCCGGCGCGGTGCTGCTGGGCTACGAGCGGATACCCGCACCCGTCGTCAACGCCCTCATGGACACGATCATCCCGAAATTGGAGGTCTGACATGCCGTACATCCCGAGACGAGGACGCCCCGGACTGTTGGGCCTCGCCGCCCGTACCGCGGTCGTGACCGGTACCGCGACCGCCGTCAGCGACGGCATGGCCACTCGCCGGCAACGGAGAGCCCAGGCCGAATACGAGCACGCGCAGTACGAGTTTGCGCAGCAGCAGGCCGTACTCCCGATTCCCGCACCCACAGCCTCGGTCGATCTCGTCGCGGAGTTGCAGAAACTCGGCGACCTCAAATCGCAGGGCCTACTGAGCGAATCAGAGTTCGAAGCAGCGAAAGCACGACTGCTCGGCTGATTCGCCCCCGATGGAGCGAGGGATTCCCGCTCCCGTGCCGTACCCGACACCGAATGGAACCAGCTATGTCCGCGATCGCAGTCAACGTCCTGAACTTCAATCGGGCAGAATCCGACCTCATGTTCGCTCGCCTGGCCGCGGGCGTCGGCCTGGGCACGTGGAACCACACTCGTGATCTCGGGTCACTCGACAACCAGCCGATCATCCGCCAGAACCGCGACACCCTGTACAGCAGCGCGATCATCGACGTGCGCGAGAACGTCACGATCACGGTGCCCGATACCGGCAAGCGCTACATCTCCGTGTGGGTGGTCAGTCAAGATCACTACGGTCCCGTCATCCTGCGCGATCCGGGAGAGCACCTGCTCACGCGCGAATTGGTCGGGACCGACTACGCCGCGCTGATCGTGCGCATCCTCGTCGATCCGAACAGTCCCGAAGACGTCACCGAGGTGAACCGGTTGCAGGACGCCCTCACCATCGACGGCGGCGGAACCGGTGAGTTCCCGATGCCCGACTACGACGAGCGGTCGCAGACCGAGACCCGCGACGCGCTCCTCGCACTCGCGCGCGGCATCACCACCTACGACCATTCATTCGGCACCGCTGCGGAAGTCGACCCCATCAGGCACCTGCTCGGTACCGCCTCCGGATGGGGTGGCCTTCCCGAGTACGAGGCCACCTACGTCAACTTCGACGAAGGTCTCCCGGTCGGGGAATACCGTCTCCGCCTGAACGACGTTCCCGTGGATGCGTTCTGGTCGGTCTCGCTGTACAACGCAGCGGGATACTTCGAAGAGAACACCCTGGGCGTGAACAGCATCAACAGCCTCACCGCCGCCCTCGATGCCGACGGCAGCACGACTGTCCGCTTCGGTGTTCACCTCGACGGCGTCGCGAATGCACTGCCCATCATGCCGGGCTGGAACTACGTGCTGCGCCTGTACCGCCCCCACCCCTCCGTGCTCGACGGCTCCTGGACGGCTCCTCGTCCCGAAGCGCTCTGACGAAGCGTTTCCCCACGCACACACCACTCTCGGGTGATTCGACCCGACCACGGAGGTACAAGCCATGCGTCTGCTGTTTCAGCTCGTTTCGCAATGCGTACTCGGCGCGATCGCGCTGATCGTCGTGCATTTCGCTTTACCCGGGGTCAGCCTGAGCGTCAACGGTTTCTTGGCCGCTATCGGTGTATTCACCCTCGCCCACATGATTCTCGGCCCGTTCGTGCTCAGCGTGGCACTGCACTATGCGACTCCACTCGCGGGTGGTGTCGGCTTGGTCGCCACACTGCTCGCGCTCTGGGTTGCGACCCTGGTCCCCGACGGCATTGCGATCAGCGGCGTCGGGTCCTGGATCCTCGCCCCGATCATCGTGTGGGTGATCACGGCGTTGGGAGGGTGGATCTTCATGGCACTCGTCATCGACAAGTGGATCAAGAGACGCAATGCCGAAAAGCTCGTGCGCAGTGTGCAGAAGGCATGAATGATCAGTGCAGAAACGGAACCCACGAGGAGTCAGCCATGCCAACTCACCCGCTCGATCGTCGCGTTCTCCTGAAGACCGCTCCGAACTTCCGGGACCTCGGTGGCATTCCCGTTGCAGACGGCACCGTCCGCGCCGGCGCGCTCTATCGTTCGGCGACGCTGGCAAAACTCGACGGCGACGACGTTGCCGCGGTCGCCCGCCTGGACGTTCGGACTGTGTACGACCTGAGGACCGCAGCTGAGCGCGACGGCGCACTCGACAATCTCCCTGACTCGACGCGGACAGTCTGGCTCGACGTACTCGCCGACAATGCCCACAACGCCGCGGCCACAGGACTACTCATGACGGACCCGGCCGCGTACGCCGAGAGTGTCAGCGGTGGCCGTGGGATCGCGCAGATGGAGGAAGCCAACCGCAACTTCGTCAGCCTGCCGTCCGCACTCGACGCCTATCGCACGTTCTACCTCGACCTCATCGACGAAAAACGCGCCGGGGCAGCACTTTTCCACTGCACCACCGGCAAGGATCGAACCGGATGGGCCGCAACTTCTTTCCTGCTCCTCCTCGGCGCCGACGAAGCCGATGTACGCGCCGACTATCTGGAGACGAACACTGATCTGGCGCCCATGACGGAACCGATCCTCGACTTCGCCGCGAGCAAAGGCGTTGACGGAGAACTACTCCGGCCCCTCCTCGGAGTCCGTGACAGCTACTTCGACGCCGCGCTGGACGAAATGCGCACGCACTTCGGCACAATCGAGGACTACGCACTCAACGGACTCAAGCTCACTGCAGAGCAACTCACCACGCTCCGCGAGCGGTTCATATCCCGATCGGGCATAGTCAGCGCGACGTGATAGAAGCTCTGGCTGGGCAGGAATCCGTGCCCTCGTCCTGCTTCTTCGGGCGATTGTCCACGCGGGTGACCACGATGACGGCGAGGATGCCCACCGCCAATCCGAGCGCGGTGAACGGAGTGAAGGATTCTCCGAACATCAGTGCGCCCCAAACCGCGGTGACCGGAGCGATCAAGAACATCAAGGTGTTGACGGACGTGATGCCGATGCGACGCAGCAACAACCAGTACAGGCCGTAACCGCCGAAGGTGGACAACACGATCAACCAGAGCAATGCGATCCAGAATGTGTTGACACTCGGCGGTGCGGCAGCACCCGAAGCGAACGCAAGAATCGTGAAAACTATTGCGCTGGTTGAGCAGTGGATGGCCAAGGGCTGCAGTGGTGGCATGGACGTGGGAGCGCGTTGCTGGACGAAGGTGGATGCAACCAGGCTCACCATCCCCAGGAACGGAATCGCGTAGGCCCACCACGGCGCCGATGTACCGGCTCCGGCGTCGGCTGCCGTGACCATTGCGACGCCGCCAAGTCCGATCACCAACCCGACCCACTGCATCCGCGGGACTGCGACGCCGAGGACCGGACCGAGCAGCGCGGCTGCCACCAGCGGCTGAATACCGTCGATCAGCGCAGTTGTCCCGGTGTTCACGCCGAGATCGACTGCCCAATAGACAGACAACAGGTAACCGCTCTGGGAGAGCATCCCGATCACTATCTGCCTGCCGAGCGCTCGCGGTGTCGGCATCGTGTTCCGGCGCCGCGCGGAGAGCCAGACAATCGGGACGAGCACCACCGCGAGCGGGAGAAAACGCCACATCAGCAGCGTGGGTACCTCGGCACTGCCGGCGCCGAGTTTGGCCCCGATGAACCCTGAACTCCAGCACGCGACGAACAGGACCGACAAGGTAGCCGTCACGGCAGATCTCGAGGTCACGATCCGAGGTATACCGATCTGTTTACTCATGGAGTCGACTATACAGATCGGTATACTTTTGTCCATGACAGAGGAATCCACACCTGAATTGACTCCGAAAGCGCGTCGCATCCTGGAGTCGGCGTCGAAGTTGTTCTACGAAAAGGGGATTCACGCCGTCGGTGTGGATACCGTCGCACTGGACGCCGGGGTCACGAAGAAGACTTTGTACGAGCGGTTCGGCTCGAAAGACGGTCTCGTCGTGGAATATCTGAAGGATCGAGATCGGCGGTGGCGGATCTTTCGCGACAAGAAGTTGGCATCAGCCGGACACAGCCGCGCCGAACAGTTGAGTGCGGTGTTCGATGCTTCCGCCTCCTGGTCGAGGGCGAGCGGAGGCAAGGGGTGCAGCATGATCAACGCGCACGCCGAGTTCAGTGATCGCTCACATCAGGTATTCGCTGTCATCGCCGAACAGAAGCAGGAAATGTTGGACGTCTTTCGGCGCATTCTGGCGACGGACGGGCGGGCCGACGAACGTCTCGTCGAGACAATCATGCTGCTTCACGAAGGTGCCCTCGTCGCAGACGGGATCGGTATCGGCACCGCCCCCTTCGGGGCCGGCCGGGACGCGGCGCTCGAATTGCTGAAGAATTCCGGTTGATCCACCCCGCTACGCCCCCACAGTCACTCCCCCACCCGCTTCGCCCCCACCATGCGCCGCGCTATCTCCAGATACCTCTCCACCAACTCCTCCGGAGACAACTCACCGTCCGGTCGGTACCACACCGCCACGGCGACGCACATTGTCACAACGGCGCGGCTGGCATCCTCGGGATGGTCGGCCTCGAACACTCCCGAATCAACGCCGTCGAGGACGATCCGGTCCACCTGTTTCTGCTGTTCGTCGCGCTGCGCGATGTAGCTCGCCCGACTGTCGGGCTCCATGCTGCGGATCTCGGAGGAGGCGACGAACGACTGCTCGCGTCGAAACATGTGGAACCGCAACAGAGATTCGATCACCGCGTCGAAACGGTCCGAGGGGTCGTCGCCGGCATCGAGTTCGGCGGCGCGGCTTCGCTCCAACAACTCCGTCATCACGACGGTCGCCAGACCGATCAGCAGAGCCTGCTTGGACGGATAGTGGTGGTACAGCCCAGGCACCGACAGCCCGGACCGCGACGCCACGTCACGGATCGACGTTCCGTGATAACCCTGCTCGACGAAGGCCTCCAGCGCCGCGGCGAGCGGTTTCGGCAATCCCAGGTCTTCGTAATCGCGCCAGGACCCGCGTACCGGAAGCTCGTTCGTCATACCGATACCGTAGATCGCTCTTGCGCCGCCGCCGAACACGTCGGAGCCATTGGTTAGAGTCGGTGTTCACCGAAAGACAGGGACCAGTCATGATCCATGTTCGCCACACCGCGGTTGCTGCCGTGCCGGTTGATGTCGCCTTCGACTACATCGACAACTACCGCAATGTCCCGACGTGGATGTTCGGTGTTTCCGAGTTCACCCCGTTCGGAGAGTTCGATCAGGGGCTCGGCGCCACGTTCGACGCGGCCATGCAGATCGGGCCCAGCACGTTGCGCTCCAAGCTCGAGGTCACCGAGTGGGAGAAGAATCGGATCATCAAGCTGTCTTCGCTCGGCGGTGTATCCAACTCGTCCACCTGGGAATTCGCCGCGATCGACGATTCCAAGACCGAGCTTTCCGTCGACTTCGCCTACAAACTCCCCGGCGGCATTGCCGGAAAAGCACTCGGCCGATTGATCGGGCCGTTCGTCGAAAACGCTGTCAAGAACAGCGAGGAGACATTGCGCCACAGCCTCGAGGAGCAGTTCGCGGCCCGCGGCGAAGGCTGAAAACTACCCGCGGTCGCCTCCGAGGCCCAGGGCGTTGGCCCACACTTGGGTAGCCGTCTTGACGACGTCCTCGAACGGGACAGGGTTGCCGTCGGCGCCAGGTTCTTCCGAGACGAACGAACTGTAGGCAAGACGGCTCACCATCGCCGACAGTGCTCGAGAAGCCAGCAGCGGATCCAACGAGCTGTCTGCCTTGCCTGCCGCTTGCAAGCGTTCGATGGCTCGGGCATTACGCGAAATGAAGGTCTCGGCTCGGTCCCGACGCAGTTTCGCGAAAGCCGGATCGATGTGCGATACCTGTTCGAGCAGACCCATCAGCTTGGCGTTACGGCGAAATGCCGTCAGATAGGCACGGTTGCTCGATTCGAGGACCGCATACGGATTGTCGACATCGCGGACCCGCCCCATGCCGGGGTGCAACATGTCTTCCTGCGCAACGTCGAGAACTGCGGCGAAGATCTGCTCTTTGTTGTCGAAGTACGTGTAGAAGGTGCCGGTGGAGCAGTTCGCTTCCTTGGTGATGTCCGTGAGACGGGCGTCGAGATACCCGGCGCGCTCGAACACAGTTCGAGCCGCTGCAACCAGAGAAGCCCTGGTACGGACGCCGCGGGCGGTCACCGGCAGGTCACGCAGAAGCTCCGTCGCAGCCATGGATGGTGGCGGACGGTCTTCCCAGTTCTCCTGAGGTTCGGCGCGAGAGGTCACCAGCTACTTATACGGCAAAGCCGGCGACTTCTCGGCATCGGCGTCAGGTGATGGTGATTCCTCCGTCGACGGCGATGGTCTGTCCCGTGACGTATCCGCCTGCCTCGGATGCGAGCCACACCATGGTGGCCGCGAGCTCTTCCGGGTCACCCATGCGGCCGAGGATCAGGCGTGGAGCCATCGCGTCCAAGTAGCCGTCGTTGTATTGGTCGGTCATTTCCGACTTGAAGAAGCCTGGCGCGATCGCGTTGACGCGGATGCCTTTGCGTGTCCCCCACTGCTGTGCGAGGTCACGGGTCAGTCCGACGACACCTGCCTTGCTCGCCGCATAGGCGGCCTGCGGGAGTCCGGCGGTCGTCAATCCGAGAATGCTCGAGATGTTGACGATGGAGCTGCCCGGGAGCATGACGCGGCCGCACGCCTGCGCTGCCCAGTAGGAACCGTTGAGGTTGATGTCGATGACGGCGCGGAACTGGTCCGGGGTCTCACGGGTTGCCGGAACAGCGGTTCCGACGCCGGCGTTGTTGACCAGGACGTCCACGCGGCCGAACTTCTCCATCGCGGCGTCGACCATGTTCTGGGCCTGCGCGGGATCGACGATGTCGGTGGCCACGCACAGCGCTTCGCGGCCTGCGTCACGCACCAGCTTCGCGGTGTCTTCGAGCTTGTCGACGCGGCGAGCTGCGAGGACGACGTCCGCACCGGCCTCTGCTGCGGCTTTCGCAAACGCCACCCCGAGGCCCGACGACGCACCGGTCACGATGACCACTCGATCGGTCAGAGAGAACTTGTCGAGAACAGACATGCGCGGTGATGCTCCTGTGTCGTCGGGTTCGGGAAGTGACGTATGGACGGCAGTGACGTATCGACTGCAGTTGCGAAATTACAGGCCGAGATCGCGGCCGATGAGTTCCTTCATGATCTCGTTGGATCCAGCCCAGATCTTGGTGACGCGGGCGTCCATCCACGCGCGAGCGGCGCGGTACTCGGTCATGAAGCCGTAGCCGCCGTGCAACTGAACACAGTGATCGAGGACCTCGTTCTGAACCTGCGCGGTCCACCACTTCGCCTTGGCGGCGTCGATGGCGGTCAGCTCGCCGGCAGCGTGTGCCGCGACGCAGTTGTCGACGTAGGCCTGAGTGACCTCGATGCGGGTCACGAGATCCGCGAGAAGGAATTTGTTCCACTGCAGCGAGCCGATCGGCTGACCGAAAGCCTTGCGGTCCTTGGCATATTGCAGCGTCTCTTCGAGGATCGGAGCAGCGTGCGCGATGTTGGACACCGCAGCGCCGACGCGCTCCTGCGGGAGCATTTCCATCATGTGGATGAAGCCGCGGTCGATCTCACCGATGATGTTGGTGGACGGCACGCGAACGTTCTCGAAGAACAGTTCGGCGGTATCGGACTCGTGCTGGCCGACCTTGTCGAGCTTGCGTCCGCGCTCGAAGCCTTCCATGCCGGTTTCGACGGCAAAGAGCGTGATGCCCTTGGACTTCTTCTCGGGGCTGGTCCGTGCCGCCACGATCACGAGATCGGCGTTGTAGCCGTTGGTGATGAAGGTCTTGGAGCCGTTGATGATCCAGTCGTCGCCGTCCTTGACCGCGGTGGTCTTGAGCGAGGCGAGGTCGGATCCACCGGAAGGCTCGGTCATTCCGATGGCCGTCAGCATCTCACCGGTGCAGAACTTGGGCAGCCAACGCTGCTTCTGCTCTTCGGTGGTGAGCTGAACGAGGTAGGGAGCTACGACGTCGGCGTGGATACCGAAGCTCGAGGCAACAGCTGCACTGGCGCGCGAGAGCTCTTCTGCCAGAACCGCGTTGAAGCGGTAGTCGCCGGCTTCGCTTCCGCCGTACGCCTCCGGAACCTCGAGCCCGAGGAAACCGTTACGTCCCGCTTCGAGCCAGATTTCACGATCGATGAAGCGCTGGTCGATCAGCTTCTCTGCGACCGGAAGGATGTTCCGGTTGACGAATTCGCGGGCAGATTCGCGAAATGCCTCGTGATCGGGTCCGTACAGAGTGCGACGCATGACGAGTTGCTTCCTTTCGGCGTGGCAAGGCCACACGTAACGATGTTTCTAAGCATTCGCTTAGAATCTAAGCACCTGCTTATAGTGAATCGAGAGCGGGATATTGTCAACATCGAAATCCGTCACACCTGGAGGAAACCGTGAGCGACTCACCTGACGTGGTGATCAGCCCCTCCAAAGCCGCGGCCCGTATCCGCGCGGCAGCCGTGGACGCTTT
Organism: Rhodococcus sp. KBW08; assembly: GCF_003852455.1. Classification (NCBI taxonomy): domain Bacteria; kingdom Bacillati; phylum Actinomycetota; class Actinomycetes; order Mycobacteriales; family Nocardiaceae; genus Rhodococcus; species Rhodococcus sp. KBW08. The sequence continues at coordinate 132,431 of NZ_QAJJ01000018.1, read as the reverse complement.
TGCCTCCGCGGGCTACGGCGGCACCACCACCCGTGACATCGCTGCGCGCCTCGACATGAGTCCCGCCGCCATGTACCCGCACTACCGCTCGAAAGAAGAGTTGCTTTTCGCGATCAGCTACGAAGGGCACACCGAAGCGTTGAAGGTGGTCGAGGGCGCCGACCGACCGGGTGAAGAACCATCCGTTCGCTTGCAGGAACTGATCAGCACGTTCGCCAGTTGGCAGGCGGGGCACCATTCACTCGCTCGCGTTGTCCAGTACGAACTCACTGCCCTCACACCAGAGCACTACCGAACCGTCGTCGCGCTTCGCCGCAGCACGACGCGGGTGGTCCGGGAGGTTGTCGATGCCGGCGTGCAGTCGGGCGATTTCACGATCCCCGATGCCGAAGGCGTCACCCTCGCCTTGATGTCCCTGTGCGTCGACGTGTGCCGCTGGTTCCCTGCCGGCAACTACACGAATCCGGAAGACATCGGAAAACTGTACGGAGACCTGGCATTGAGGATGGTGGGCGCCGCCTGAATCAGGTGACGCCGACCGCAGAAAGGACTCGGCCAGTGGCCAACCGCACCTATCTCTACTCGACCCCTGTTGCTCCGCATGAGAATCCGGCTGCCGCTCGCACCCGTGGACTCAAAGGAATCTCGGAGTGGTCGTACGCGATACCGCTGGTCCCGAGGATCCTTGTGTCCGTGAATCCGCTCGCCCGCCAGTCGATCATCTGGGACGACACCCCCGACCTGATCGCGGTCACCGCGCCCTGTGGTCCTGGTATCGCCCGGCTCGAAGACTTCCTCGGCCGCATCGATCACCCCGAACTCGGCACGATGGCCGGCGATGCGCTGCGTTTCCTGCGCAGCCACACCGAACCCGACCACTACTTCGTCCTCGAGTGCGGCGAGATCTTCGACATGGACGACGAACCGTTCGCCGAACAGGGCGCGGCCCTGATGGCCGGTCTGGCGAACATCGATGTGGAGATGGAGGCGGCTCTGGCCACGCTCGCACCCACCAAGCCGAAGTTCTGGGAGAGACTGTTCACACCGACGCAGGAGAGCGTCGAGGAACCGCTACGCGAACTCGGCCTCGGTTACTGGTCCGAGACCCTGTACTTCGATTTCGACCTCCCGAGATAGCCGAACCGGCACAGCCATCGGTTTCAGACCAGTTGGTCCGCAAACAGGTACCCTCGGATTTCGTGCCCGACAACTCCACCGATCTACCAACCACTGCGTCCACCGTCCTCGGCGGTTGGGGTCGCACAGCCCGATCGACCTCGCACGTCGTTTCGACCCCTGATGTAGAGGCGATCGCTGAGGCCGTCGCCCGCGTCGCAGACGACAATGCAGACAAGCCCATGCACCTCCGACGCGGAGTCATCGCCCGCGGTCTGGGTCGGTCTTACGGAGACAACGCGCAGAACACCGGCGGCTTGGTCATCGACATGACTGCCTTCCGTCGAATTCACAAGATCGATGCCCAGACCCGACTGGTGGAGATGGACGCCGGAGTTTCCCTCGATCAGCTGATGCGGGCGGCACTACCGTTCGGCCTCTGGGTCCCGGTTCTCCCCGGAACACGCCAGGTAACCATCGGCGGAGCGATCGCCTGCGATATCCACGGCAAGAACCACCACACCGAAGGCAGCTTCGGAAATCATGTCCGCTCGATGGATCTGCTCACTGGCGACGGCAGTATCCGAACCTTGGAGCCGCATGGCCCGACATCCGAGCTCTTCTGGGCTACCGTCGGCGGAATCGGCCTGACCGGGATCATCCTGCGCGTCACCCTCGAGATGACGCCGACCGAAACGGCGTATTTCGTCAACGACGGCGCTCTGACCGCGAGTCTTGATGAAACCGTCGCTTTTCACAGCGACGGCAGCGAAGCCGACTACACGTATTCGAGCGCCTGGTTCGATGCAGTCAGGGCGCCGCCGAAGCTCGGCCGGGCCTCGATCACGCGTGGTTCGTTGGCGACCGTCGACCAGCTTCCGCTGAAATTGCAGAAGAATCCGTTGAAATTCGATGCACCACAACTGTTCACGACTCCGGATGTTTTTCCCAACGGCTTGATGAACAAGCTTTCGGCCTCTGCGATCGGCGAGTTCTACTACCGCACCGGCGGCAACTACGTCGGAAAGGTCCAAAATCTGACGCAGTTCTACCATCCGCTCGACCTCATCGGTGAGTGGAACCGCGCCTACGGGTCCAAGGGATTCCTGCAATACCAGTTCGTGGTACCCGTCGACGCGGTGGACGAATTCAAGAGCATCATCCGCGATATCCAGCGTTCGGGACACTACTCAGCGCTCAACGTCTTCAAACTATTCGGCGAGGGAAACGCAGCGCCACTGAGCTTTCCGATGTCCGGGTGGAACGTGGCCTTCGACTTCCCGATCAAGGCCGGACTGGGTGAGTTCGTCGCTTCCCTCGACAAACGGGTACTCGAATTCGGCGGTCGCCTCTATACCGCGAAGGACTCTCGGACTACCGCAGCAAGCTTCCACTCGATGTATCCGCGCATCGACGAGTGGATCCAGATGCGCAGAAACATCGATCCGACAGGTGTTTTCGTGTCCGACATGGCCCGAAGGCTCGAATTGGTCTGAGGCGGCGCTCAGCCTGAAACCTCACCCAGCCGCCGCTCCAGGTAGGCCCTCTCCGGTTCCGTACCAACGAGTTTCAGAGCTTGCCGATACGCAGATGCTGCCGCGTCGGCACGCCCCAACCTCGCGAGCAGTTCGGCGCGCGCCAGGTGATACGGGTGGTAGTCGGCAAGTTTGGGCTCCGCTGCCAGTTCTTCCAACGCTGCCAGCCCAACCTCCTCGCCGTCGCGCATCGCCAGCGCCACTGCCCTGTTGACTGCGACGACAGGCGAAGGCGTCAACGTGAGGAGCACTCCGTAGAGCGCGCAGATCTGCGGCCAATCGGTGCTCTGCACATCGGCGGCCTCGTCGTGCAATGCGGCGATAGCCGCCTGGACCCCGTACGGCCCCGGCGCTCCCCCGGTCAACGCGACCACGACCAGGTCGCTTCCTTCCTCGATCATCGGCGTATCCCAGCACCCGCGATCCTGATCTTCGAGGAGCACGATCGCGCCACCGGCGTCGGTACGGGCACCCCGGCGCGCATGGACGAGAAGCATCAACGCGAGCAACCCGGCGATCTCGCGCTCCTCGGGAAGCAAAGCGCGCAAGATCCTCGCCAGCCTGATCGCCTCTACTGCTAAGTCGACGCGTTGCAGATCTGGACCCGAACTCGCTGCGTACCCCTCGGTGAACACCGAATAGATCACCTGCAGAACACCAGGCAGACGTTCCGGGAGTTCTTCGGCGCTGGGAGTTCGGAAGGGAATCCGAGCCTGACGGATCTTCTTCTTCGCACGCACGATCCGCTGCGCCATCGTCGCCGAGGGCACGAGGAAGGCCCGAGCTACTTCGGGCGTCGTCAACCCGCCGAGGCAACGCAAGGTGAGTGCGATTCGGTCGTCCTCGGCGAGCGCCGGGTGCGAGCAGGTGAAGAACAGCTGCAACCGCTCGTCGGGAAGTTCCCCCTCGACGACGCGAGGCGCCGAGTCGGCACGGTCGGCGTCCACCTGCATCACGGCCAATCGCGCCGCGTAGGCCTGATCACGACGAAGCCTGTCGACGGCTTTACGACGCGCCGTGGTCAGCAGCCAGGCACCGGGTTTTTCCGGAACTCCGTCCACGGGCCAGTGCACCAACGCGGCCTCGACGGCTTCGGACGTGACTTCCTCGGCCAGATCGAGGTCACCGAAACGGCGGACGAGCGAGGCCAAGAGCCGTCCACGTTCCTCCCGGAACACTGACTCGATGGAGTTCTCGGCCTGCTCGTCCACGGCGAATCAGTCCCCGAATCCGGCCAGCGGACGCACCTCGACGCTGCCACCGTCGCGCGCGCCGGGGCACCGCGCGGCCCAGGCCAGCGCCGCATCCAGATCGGGAACGTCGATGACGTCGTAGCCGCCGAGGATCTCACGTGTTTCTGCGAAGGGTCCGTCGGTGACGGTCTTTTCTCCGGACTGCGAGACTCGAACCGTTGTCGTAGTCGTCAGGTCGGCGAGGGCATCGCCGGACACCCAGATACCGGCATCCTTCATTTCCTTGTCGTATTGCTGCCAGTCCTCGAACGTGCACTGGGGTTCGTTGTCTCCGCCGGGCGCGGTGTAGATGAGCAACATGTACTTCATGACTGACTCCTTGGTCTGTTGTTTCTCTTCCGGCTTTCTTGCCTTACAACATGACGACGAACGGTTCTCCCCGGAATCGACAGGCGACTCGAAAAAACTTTTGGCGGGTTCGTCCGAGGTGCTGCCGTTAGGCTGAGTGTATGACCGAACGCGACCGGGACGCCGCTGGGAAACCCCTCAATTCGCGGCCCCGCGACGGACTCGGCCGTCCACTGCCACGCGACGCGCCGGGCGGCGTTCCGCGCATTCCGGACGATGTACGCCTGCCACCAGACGAGTCCATCACCGAGGCTCAGCGCCTCCTCGACCACGGCATGCCTTTTCACGCACACGAGATTCTCGAAGGAACGTGGAAAAGCGCGCCGCCCGAGGAACGTGACCTGTGGCAGGGACTGGCTCAGCTGGCCGTCGGGCTCACCCATCTGCTTCGGGGCAACAACACCGGCGCCGTCTCACTCCTCGGCCAGGGTCACGACCGCCTCAGGCACTACGAAGTGGAAAGCCCGCACGACCTCGACATCCCTGGTCTTCTGACGTGGTCCGAACACCTGCTCGCCGAAATCGATCGCCCCGGCGATTTCCCCGCCCCTCCGATTCCGAGGTTGAGAATCCCCTGATGCCCATCTTCCCCATGTTTCCGCTCGGCTCCGCATTGCTACCGGGCGAGGTGTTGCCGCTGAACATCTTCGAGCCTCGGTACCGCGCGCTGGTCGAGAACGTTCTCGAAGCTGCCGACGGCCCACTGTTCGGGGTAGTGCTCATCGCTCGTGGCCACGAGGTCGGCGGCGGCGAATCACGTCACGACGTCGGCAGTCTGGCTCGGATCGAGTCTCATGTCGCCATGGGTGCCGGACGGTATCAGCTGTACTGCCGGACCGAGGATCGCATCCGGGTCAATCGCTGGCTGCCGGACGATCCCTACCCGCTTGCCGAGGTCGAACTGTGGCCGGACGAGAACAACGGAACACCCGTCACCGCTTACGAATACGACTCTTTGCTCGAGCGCATCGAGTTCATGTACGGCATGTTGGGAAAGCTCGCACTACGAGCCGGCGAACAGACCCCGCGAATGCCCGTCCCACCTGATCCCTTGGATCCGTTGGGTTCTCGGCTGTACGCCCTGGCACGAAGTATTCCGATGGGTGACGCCGATCGTCTGGCTGTACTGACCGCGCCAGGCGCCGACGAACGTATCCGCACACTCTCGGAGGCAGTCGAGAACACCATCGAGGTAGCGCAGTTCAATCTGCTCTGAGCGCGACTACGCCATCGTCTGGCCCATGTCGATGACGATCTTCGTCCCGGTGACCGCTCTTGAGAGATCTGTCGCGAGATAGACCACGGCGTTGGAGATGTCCTCGACGGTGGTGCGCGGGACGGACGTGAGCGGCCACTTGTACGAGTTCATGTACTCCGGATGAGCGGTGAGTACCTTACCGACGTTGGGATCGTTGCCCATCTCGGTCTCCACCGCTCCAGGGTGGATGCTGTTGACTCGAATGTCGAAGCCGCCCAATTCCGTTGCCGCGGTGCGTGCCAAACCAACGAGGCCGTGCTTGGCCGCCGAGTAGTGCGCGCAGCCGGGCGCTTCGGCAACGCCGGCGGCACTGCTCACAATCACTATGGAACCGCCGTTGCCGGCTTCGATCATTGCAGGAACTGCGGCCGCCATCGTGCGCCAGACACCATTGAGATTGATATCCACCAGCGTCGACCACTGCTCTTCCGGCATCTCCCAGAAACGGTTCCACGTTGCGATGCCCGCATTGGCGATCACGACGTCGAGGCGACCGAACCTGTCGACGCCCGACGCCACCGCCGCCCGCAGCGCCTCGAGGTCACGGACGTCCGCTACGGCGGTGACGATCTCGCGCCCCTCCGCTCGTACGAGACGAGCCGTTTCTTCGAGGTCGGCTTCAGTCGCGGCCGCGTAACCCACGTCTTCGGACACCGACGCGCACACGTCGACAGCGATGACGTGTGCACCTTCCTGCGCGAGTCGGATCGCGTGATTGCGTCCCTGACCCCGCGCTGCACCGGTGATGAAAACGACCTTGCCTGCCAAGAGTTGTGTCATGGCCGGGACGTTAGACGCTGATGTAGCCCGCTGCCTCCGCGTTCCCGCTCGACGGGAATCAGTCCTCCACGATGACGACGTGAAGATTCCTCGGACCATGGACACCTTCGACGCGTTCGAGTTCGATGTCGGAGGTCGCCGACGGGCCGCTGATCATGGTGGTGGGGCGCTCCGGCGTCAACTTCGCAATCGCCTCCGGCACTCCCACTTCCACACTGCTGCGATACACGACGCAGATGTGTGTGTCCGGTACCAGCGTCAACGCACGGCGGCCCTGCGATGGACCGGCGTCGAGGAAGATGGTGCCGGTTTCGGCGCACGATACCTTCGAGCCGGTGACAACGGCGTCGAGGTTCTCGAGTTCAGGAGCCGGTACGTCAGGGCCGTCCACCACCAGCGTTCCGTCGAATCCGGCTACCCACGATCGGTCGAGGCCGGCGGGGATTCCCAATGTGCGTAGCCCCTGTGCCGTCAGTATCGAGGTGACGACCTCGGCGATTTCTGTTGCAGTGCAACGGTGGACATGCGCCTTGTAGTCCTCGAGGCGATCGACGAACAGATCCATGCGGGCGTCGGCGGACATGGTTCTGCCAGTCCGGTAGTTTCGCGGTATCTCGCTCTCACGGGCGGGCGCCAAGGTGATGGCATCACGAATGCGTCCGAGTACCAACTCGCGTGAATTCATCTGTCTGCCTTCCCGTCGCGACGAGCCTCGTCCAATGCCGCGCGGCCTTCGTCGGAGTCCCACCAGGATCGGAAGGTCTGCTTGGGCGGCGCGGGAATGTCTCTGGCAGCAGTCCAACCGTTCAGTAGAGGTGGCAAGGTGGAGATCTTCGCCTTCTTGCCGGCCATGACGCGTCCGATCCCGGCGGCTTTCTGCGCGAGGGTCCATCGGCCCTCGGTCGACATCGCAATAGAGGCGGCTTTCATCGCCAAAGACTCTGCCGTGACACCGGATTGCTCGACCTTCTGGTGGCGCAATTCGACCAGAAGAGACGGTATGTCGATCTTGACCGGGCAGGCGTCGAAGCACGCACCGCACAGACTCGAGGCAAAAGGAAGCGTCGAGTTGGGATCGTCTTTGCCATGCATGCCCGCGAGCTGCGGAGTCAGCACCGCGCCGATCGGCCCCGGATAGGTCGATCCGTAAGCGTGACCACCGGTGCGCTCGTAGACCGGGCACACGTTCAGGCACGCCGAGCACCGTATGCAGCTCAGGGCTTCCCGTCCGATCTTGTCGGCAAGCGCGGCAGTCCGGCCGTTGTCGAGGAGGATCAGGTGGAACTCCTGTGGACCGTCGTCGGGCGTCACTCCGGTCCACATGGAGGTGTACGGGTTCATCCGCTCCCCTGTCGACGACCGCGGCAACAATTGAAGGAAGACCTCCAGATCCTGATACGTCGGCAGAATCTTCTCGATGCCCATCACGGTGATCAGCGTTTTCGGCAGCGTCAGGCACATTCGCCCATTGCCCTCCGACTCCACGACGGTCAGTGTTCCCGTGTCCGCGATACCGAAGTTGGCGCCGGAGACTGCGACCGGCGTCGTCATGAACTTGTGGCGTAAGAATTTTCGCGCGGCTGCGGCGAGCTCGGCCGGATTCTCCCCGAGGTTCGGATCGACATCTGGCATCTCACGAAGGAAGATCTCTCGAATCTCGGACCTGTTGCGATGGATGGCGGGAACCAGAATGTGCGACGGTTTGTCGTGGCCGAGCTGGACGATCAATTCCGCGAGATCGGTCTCGTAGGCGGTGATGCCCTGGGTTTCGAGATGCTCGTTGAGCCCGATCTCCTGCGTTGCCATCGACTTGACCTTGATGACCTCGTCGGTGCCGGTGGCTTTGACAAGTTCGGTCACAATGGCGTTGGCCTCGTTGGCATCCGCTGCCCAATGCACTTTCCCACCACGAGCGATTACTGCGGATTCGAACTGTTCGAGCAGTTCCGGCAACCGCGCCATGACGTCGGCCTTGATCGCCGCACCCGCGTCACGCAGCTCTTCCCAATCGGGAAGCTCGCCGGTCACGTTGATGCGCTTGGCACGGATGGTGTGCGTCGCCTTGCCGATATTGCGTCGCAGTTGCGCGTTGGCCAGCTCGTGATGTGCTGCGGCGGGAAACTTCTCAGTACCTCGCAGGAATCCTGCACCTTCGGGTGACCTCGGCGGGAAGCTGGGCAGACCCAGCGTCACAGCGCTCATGCGTGCACCCGGCTTTCCACCGACGCCAGAATCTCCGCGAGGTGAATGGTCTTGACGCCCATCTGCAGTCGCGACATCCCGCCGCCGATGTGCATGAGGCAGGAGGAATCTCCGGCGCTGCAGAATTCGGCGCCGGTGTCCGCGACGTGGCGAATCTTGTCCGCCAGCATGGCCGTCGACGTTTCGGCATTCTTGATGGCGAACGTGCCACCGAAGCCGCAGCAGGAATCTGCTTCGGGGAGTTCGACCAGATCGATGTCGCGGACGTTGCGCAGCAACTGAAGTGGTTTGTCTCCCACCCTCAGCATGCGCAGTGAGTGACAGGTCGGGTGATAGGTGACCCGGTGCGGGAAGTACGCGCCCACATCGGTGACCTCGAGAACGTCCACGAGGAATTCGGAAAGCTCGTACGTCTTTGCCTTCACGGTCTGCACCTGTCCACACAGCGACGCGGTGCCGTAACGCTCGGCGACGATCTCGTGTTGATGGCGGATCGAACCGACGCACGATCCCGACGGTGCGACAACGGCGTCGATCGACGTGTCACCGAAGGTGTCGGCGTAGTTCGCGACCAGCGGCAGCGCACCTGGCTGGTAGCCGGTGTTCACGTGCATCTGCCCGCAGCAGGTCTGCCCGGACGGAAACACGACGTCGTGCCCGAGACGGGTCAGCAGGAGGGCGGTGGCCTTGGCGGCGTCGGGAAACATCGTGTCCCCGATGCAGGTGGCGAACAGCGCTACGCGCATGTGGATCCCCGCAATCTGTCGGTGTGGTCTGACCACAGTAATACATCCCTGGACAGGCCACCCCATAAACGACGCCCACCCGGTTATGCTCTTGCCTCATGCCGACCGAGCCGGGCCCGCGAGCGTGGGAACAAGTACTGAGCCATCTCGAACGTCGGCTCGTTTCAGGCGAGGTCTCTCCAGGCCAGCGGCTTCCGGGAGAGAGAATTCTGGCGGCCGAACTGGGCGTCGGACGGTCATCGGTCCGCGAGGCCCTGCGCGTTATGGAAGCTCTCGGCCTGCTGAAAGCGCAGACGGGATCCGGCCCGACGTCCGGAGCGATGATCGTGGCCAAACCGACCGGCGGCATGACCATGCTGATGCGAATGCAGGTTGCAGCACAAGGGTTTCCGGTCTCGGACGTGGTGAAGACACGACTCGTGCTCGAATCCGAGGTGATGCAGTCCCTGGCATCGCGAACCCCGACACCTGACCTCAGCGCCGCTGTCGAACTGCTCGACTCGATGGACGACGCAGCTCTCTCGGCCGAGGAATTCCTGCTACTCGACGCGCAGTTCCACGTGGCGCTCGCCGACGCGGCGGGCAATCAGGTGATCGCAGCAATGATGACCGGCCTGCGCGAGTCCATCGAGGCCTACGTTCTCGCGGGCGTCCAGATCGACAGCTGGCCGAGCACCTGCACGCGACTACGTCACGAACACCGAGGATTGATCGATGCGGTCAACGCGGGTGACGGCGAACTCGCACGTCAGCGCATAGTCGGCCACATCCACGGTTACTACTCGGAAAGCGCTCACTCCAGCCGGTGACAGGGGGTGGTAATTGCACCTCCAGAAGTCGTGTACTGTTGGTTTCACACCGACGCGGGGTGGAGCAGCTCGGTAGCTCGCTGGGCTCATAACCCAGAGGTCGCAGGTTCAAATCCTGTCCCCGCTACAAAGAAGAGGCCCGTAGGTTGCGAAAGCGACCTACGGGCCTTTTGCTGTGCGCCTTTATTAACCGCCGGGGGTTAATAAAGGCGCACAGCAGTGGTTCACACCGCCACGTTGTGAAAATCGATCTCCGCGGCGAGCATGCCGGAGAACCACCGATCCAGGTCCTCGTCAGTGACGGACTCGGGCATGGCGTCGACTTCGCACGCCAGTACCGCCACCTGGGACACGAACGGCGGAGCGACATGCATGTCCACCCAGTCCTGCAACGCTGGTTCGCGCTCTACCTTCACTGCCGCCGCCTCCCGGCACCACGACAGATACAAGGTTTCCGCGGCGTACATGCCCACCAGGGCCGCCGCCCTGCCCTCTTCGCGAGCCAGCGTCAAGGCGTGGGTGGACAGCACGGCCGACTCCTCGACCAGAGCCGCTGCGTCCCCCTCGTAGGGGAAGCGGGAACGCAACTGCGCGAAATACTCGCGCTGTTCGCCGACCAGGTTGGACATCGACGTCACGTGGTCGAGCGCGTCGTCGAGCGTCGGGGATTCGGCGACCACCAACCCCAGCACCTTGACGGCCGTCAGTACGAATGCCTCTTCGATCACGAGGTACCGGCGAAATCCCTCATCACTCAACGTCCCGCCGATGGTGTCCTCGATGAATGGAACCGCCCGCGCGGCAGCGAGGTTGCTCTGCTGCCGCGCGAGCAGGTCTGAGGACCGACTCATTCGCCGGCGACCCAACTGATCAAGCCGTCGAACAGGTCGGTGTATCCGGGCCACTGCTCACAGAACTCCGGCGGAGCCCAGTGCGGAGAGCAGTCCGAGGTGAAGACGATCGACCGTCCGGCGCCGTATTCACCCGCAGCGACAAGCGGATCGCCGTTGATGGTGGCGGGAACCGCAGCACCGTCTTTTGCGACGACGCGGTTGTATCCCAGGAGCGCCGGCCACGAATCCCCGGCACCACCGAGAGCCGGGTGAGCAGCATCGACGACGGTGGGAACGATCCCGGCCGGTGTCTCGACGCGATCGTCCTCGGCCAGCATCGTCACAGGCAATACCTCGGCGATCGCGGTCTGCCGGAAAGCTGCTCGCGCCTGGAATCCGGAGAACGAGAGGTAGCCACCGATCATCATCAGCGAGCCACCCGCACCGACCCAGTCACGAAGCGCGACAAGGCGATCCTCGCCGGCGCGGAACTGGTCGAACACACCGGGAGCCAACTGCAGCGAGTTCGCTCCGATGTCGGAGAGAATGACGACGTCGAACTGGGACAACGCTTCTGCGGTGCCGGGGAACTGCGTCGGCACCAGGTGTGCGGGCATGTGTGTCACGTCGTGGCCACGTGAGGTGAGCGCATCCCGAAGCGGACCGACTCCCTCGACGTAGGAATGGACACTGAACTCGTCGACGCCCTTGACGTGCGTCGACGTCGTCATCCAGCTCTCGCCGGCGATCAGTACTCGTTTACCCATGACTGCTTCTGTTTCCTTTCGCGGCCTGCTCGAAGAGCGACCTCGGGTTGTCTCGCATCAGTGCGGACACTTGCTGGGGATCTACGCCTGCGCGCACCAACCGGGCGGCGAAGGCGAGTGGTACGTAGGAGAATCCGTTTCCGCCGTGCTTTCTGAGCATTGATTTGAGGAAGAGGTCGTGACTGAGCAAGAGTTGTGATGCGTGACCGGAGGTGACCAATCCGGCTACCGCACTGGCTGTTTCCGCCGGATGCGGAGAGAGACCCTCGCCGGGGAAATCGAAAGGCATCCCGATCATGTCGAACTCGAGAAAGACTCCGCGGTCGGCGAGCGATCGTTGGTAGTCGGCGTCGTGCCCCGACGGGTCCATGTGGCACAGAACTACGGCCTGCGGATCGACGCCCATCTCGTCGACCACGATGTCGACAACGTGATGTCCGACGCGCTGCCAGCCTGGAAGGTGGACGAACAGGGGGCACGTCCACCTCACGCTGAGCGATGCACGCCGCACGCAAGGCCTTCGCCTCGTTCTGAGTGAAGAGCGGCGAGATACCGATCTCCCCGATCACTCCCGGAGCCAATTCCTTTGCCGGATCGAAATCCGCGACGAGCGAGCCCGCCAGATCGTCGACACCGAGTTCGTGAACCTCGACCGGATGGGTCGTCTCGAGGTACCAGCCAGAACCCATGATCACTCGCACGTCTGACGTGCGCGAGAACTCCGCCAACTTCTCCGGCGCCCGGCCCAGTCCCGGCGGCGTCAGATCGACGATCGTCCGACCACCGAGGCGGGCGAAGTCCGCAAGGTCTTCCACCACGGCCGCTGCGTCGTCGACTCGACAATTGTCGAGACTGTAGTACGGATTGTCGTGAAGAAGCCAGGCATCCTCGGCGCGTACCGGACCGGCCAACCGCTGCGCCACAACCGGATCCGGGGCCTCGGTGTACGCACCGGTGACGTCGTTGTGCAGATGTTCGTGTGGGAGAACCAGTCCGAGTTCCGAGCTGTCCACAGTTCCCGTGACGGTACGAACCTTGCTCATGAGCGTGCAGGCCCCGAGGGTGCAGACTGCAGGTGTCGCCACAGCGCACTCAGTGTGTGTCCGCGCATGTTGATCCAGATGGCCAGAAGCAGAACGACACCGGTGATGATCGGCGTCAGGAACGGGCTCACGCCGAGCAAGGTCAGCCCGTTGGCGATGATGCCGGTCAGGACGGCGCCGATGACGGTACCGATCACCGTGCCGCGACCGCCGAAGAGGTTGGTGCCACCGAGAACCACCGCGGTGATCACGGTGAGCTCGAATCCCGTTGCGGAGTTGGCCGATCCCGAGCCCAGTCGAGCCGCGATCAGCAGTCCCGCGATGCCGGCAGCCAGGCCGGTGAAGACGAGCGTCATCATGAGCACGCGACGCGTGTTGACGCCGGACCGTCGTACCGATTCGACGTTGGAGCCGATGCCGGTGACGTAACGTCCGAAACGCATGCGGTTGAGCGCAATTGCTCCGATGACCACGACGACGAGAGCAATCCAGGCGCTGGCGGAGAACCCGAGGAACTCCGCAGTTCCGAGCTTCGCGAAGTAGGTGTCGGCCGGGACCGGAACGGAGAACCCTTCGGTCCGGTACAGCGCGATACCGCGGATGACGGACATCGTCGCCAGAGTCACGATGAACGGCGGAATGCCCTGATAGGCGGCGAGCCACCCGTTGACCAGGCCCCAGGCCGCACCCATCACCGGGGCGGCGACGAAGACCAGGGACGAATCGACGCCGGCCTGGATCAGCTCGGCACTCATTGCCGCGACGAACGCGACGATCGCACCGACGGACAGGTCGATCTGACCGGCCGTGATCACGAAAGTCATTGCCACCGCGATGATCAGAACCGGAGCGATCTGGGTCGCCAAGTTCGACAGGTTCGTGAACGTCAGGAATGACGACGTGGTTGCCGAGAAGACGGCTGCGACAGCAACTGTCACCGCCAGCATCGCGAGCGTCGGTTTGTTGACGCTGTCCCACAAAGAGGGTTTCGCGGCGAGCTTGCGCTCGATCGGCGCCTGGGTCTTCTCGAGAGTGGTCATGCCGTGGCTCCCTGTGTTGCTGCCGATGTCCGTTGCGGCACCGGAGTTCGAGTGATGAGTCCGACGAGGGACTCGATGTTCAGGTCGCCGATCGGAACGTCGTCGACGCTCTGCCCCTCGTACATGACCGTGATTCGGTCACACACGCGGAACAGATCCTGCAAGCGGTGCGTCACGAGAATGACGCCCACCCCGGCCGCTGCCACGTCCGTGATCAGCTTGAGTACCGACTCGACCTCTGCGACGGCGAGCGCCGCGGTGGGCTCGTCGAGGATCAGTACGTCGGGTCGGAAGGAGACTGCGCGGGCGATCGCGACGGTTTGCCGCTGCCCGCCGGACAGTTGCCCGATCTCCTGGTAGGTCGATTTCACCTTGACATGCAGGTCGGCGAGAATGTGAGCCGCCTTCTCGTGCATGGCGTGCCGGTCGAGGAACGGACCTTTTCGCGGTTCTCTGCCGAGGAACAGGTTGCTGGCGACGTCGAGCGTGTCGCACAGAGCCAGATCCTGGTAGACGATTCCGATCTTCTTCTGCTGCGCGTCGAGCGGCGTCGAAAAGCGTACCGGTTCACCGTTGACACGCATTTCGCCGCCGTCGTGCTGAACTGCACCGGCGAGAATCTTCATCAGCGTGGACTTACCGGCGCCGTTGTCGCCGACCACTCCGAGTACTTCACCCTTCGCCAGCCGAAGGTCAACTCCTTGAAGGGACTTCACCGGTCCGTACGACTTGGTGATGCCCGAGAGTTCGATCAGTGGAGGTGCCATGATTACTTCTCCAAGTAGTACATGTAGTCGGCTACGTTCTCCGGGGTCACGATCTGGGTGGGGACGGGGATGTTCGCCGGAGCGCCGCGACCACAAGCCAGGTCGATTGCCGAATTCATTGCCTCGTGGCCGAATTCGAAGGTGTTCTGCTGGACCACGCCTTTAAGCCAGCCGGCTTTGAGTCCGCCTACCGCCTGATCCGAAAGATCCCAACCGACTGCTTCGATGCGATCCTGCGCCTTCTGACTGTTGACCGCCGCGACGAGTCCGATCAACGCCGGCTCACCGGTTGCGTAGACGTACTTCATGTCGCCACCGCCGGTCAGCAGGTTCTCCGCTGCAGTCTGCGCGTTCTCCTGAATGTTACGTCCGTCCACGACGGTGCCGACGGTCATTCCGCGGCCGGTCACGGTCTCCGTGAAGCCCTTCTGCCGCTCCAACTGGACAGTGCTGTTGAGCGCACCGACGATACCGACCGTTCCGGTGTTGTTCGCGACGTCGGCCAAGGTGTTTCCGATCTTGGCACCTCCCTCGGCATTTGCCGTACCGACCTGAGTCGACAGTGCCGGATCGTCGATGGTCGCGTCGACAGCGACGACGGGGATGCCCGCGTTCTTGGCCTTGACCACCGACGGCTTGATTCCGTCCGTGTCGATTGCATCGACGATGATCGCGTCGACTCCGGCGGCGATCAGATTGTCGAAGGCGTTGGCCTGCGCGACGGAATCGTCGTTGCCACTGATGATCTGCAGGTCGACGCCTGCCTTGTCCGCGACGTTTTTCGCGGCATTGTTGATCTGGTTGAAGTACAGCGCCTGAAGGTTGATGGTCACCAGACCGACCTTGAGCTTGCCGTTCGTCCCGTCACAGCTTTCGGCGACCCGGGTCGGCTGCGGGACGGACGAGCCAC
This sequence comes from Rhodococcus sp. KBW08, assembly GCF_003852455.1. Taxonomy (NCBI): domain Bacteria; kingdom Bacillati; phylum Actinomycetota; class Actinomycetes; order Mycobacteriales; family Nocardiaceae; genus Rhodococcus; species Rhodococcus sp. KBW08. Next base: position 117,024 of record NZ_QAJJ01000018.1, on the reverse strand, counting down.
CCGATGCGTCCTTCGAGTCACTCGACGAAGCCGAGTCACAAGCGGTGAGCGTGAGCGCGACTGCAGCTCCCAGCGCCAGAGGCAATGCACGTTTCATCATCGAGTCTCCAAAAGGGTGTGAGGGGTCAATGTTGCTGTGAAGCTGTCCAATTCATCTCGGGTGGGGCATCCGCGGGGGCCGGCGGTGGCGCACGCCAATGCAGCCGATGCCCCAGCGAGTCGTGCGGCGTCCACCGGTGAGCGCCCGGCGTCAACAAAAGCGATGTACGTACCGCCGAAGCAATCACCGGCCCCGACTGCATCGACGACGTCGACCACTACTGCCGGTTCGCTCGTCACCTCGCCGTCCGGTGTGGCCAGTGTCCAACCTCGCGAGCCGTCGGTCACCAGCAGGTGGGTGTTGTGCTCGGCGGCCAGCGTCTGCCACTGATCGAAAGCGATTCCGAACTCGCCTTCCCACAGGGCACGCCCTACCACGACGTGGTCGGCGAGCGCGAACGCGCGCAGCGCCGCGGCCTTGTTTTCACAACCGTCCAGATCGATTACCAGACTTACGCTTCCCGGCAGTACGTCAGGCAGAAACTCCGCCCGGTATCCGTCGAGGAACAGCCGTCCACCGCCGGCAGCGGCCAATCTGGTGACCACAACACCGATGCGTTCGGCATCGTTCGGGTCGTCCTGGCTGATGATGGAGCGATCGCCGTCCTGCGCGATGAGAACTACTGCCGTCGACAGGAACGCATCTCGCGGCGACCAACTGGTGTCGACGCCATCTGCCTCGAGGGCTTCGAGAAACTCGGTGGACCGCGCGTCCGGGCCCACGGCACCGGCAAAGATCACCTGCGCGCCCATTCTGGCCGCGGATACCGCAGCATTTGCATTCATTCCACCGTCGATCTGACTGATGGCCGTTGCCTGAACGCGCTCCCCGAGTACCGGTACGTGTGGGACATGTACCGTCACATCGTTGTTGGCGTATCCACAGAAGACAATCATGGTTACTTTCCTGCGGCCCGGGACAGTTCGCGGACCTTCTCGCCTGCGACCCGTCCCCACCAGCGTCCATTGTCCTTCACCGAGGATGCAACTATCGCGCCGTCGCATTCCTTCATCAGCGCTGCGACATTGGCAGCCGTGATGCCGGATCCGATGATCACCGGAAGAACGGTGTTGTCTCGGATCACGGAAACCTCGTCGACCGAAGCGGCGTCACCGGTGCGCGAACCCGTCGCGATCAGGACGTCCGCGTCGAAGAACTCGGCGTCTTCGGTCTGTTCCGCGACGGTGCGGTCCGCGACGATGGCATGCGCACCGTGCTTGACGTGCACGTCAGCGAAGATCCGGACCGGGTCGGCGCCGATGCGATGACGGAAGCGCGTCGTCTTGGCAGCCTGACCCTCGATGAAACCCTCATTGGCAATATAGGCATTGGCCCACTGATTGACGCGCACAAAACTCGCGCCTGCCGCCCACGCTGCGGCCACTCCGCACTCGCCGGCGTTGGACAGGATGCTGACGCCGACGGCCTTGCCGAACTCGCCGACCACCGCTGCCGTGATGACTCCCATGCTGGCGGCGGTTTCGTAGCCGTGTTCGCCGGGTTTGAGGAACGGTATGTCCCAGTGATTTTCGACGATCACGCCGTCGAAACCGTTGTCGATGTACGCGTGTGCTTCCTCCACGGCGAAGCGGGCAATCTCCGAAACCGGCTGCCCGGTGTAGTGCGGGCTGCCCGGCAGGGCTGGGAGGTGAATGGCCCCGATGAGAGAAGGCGTGCCGGTGAACATCTCTGCCAACGCCGAGGGCTTGGGCGGAAAGACTCCGAGCGGTGATGCGGTCACTTCAGCTACCCCATTCCATGCGCAAGATTTGCGCTGTATGTCCATGCACAAGATCTGCACACGATGTAATCGATTGCCTTGATGAATTAGCAGGTTATGCGATCAACACCGGGTTATGTCAAGGTTTTCACAATTCGAATTTGTAAACGATTGCCTCAATCGCGTTACATGCGGGACACTGGACCGTGCGGTTCGATAACCTCGGACCCGAATCGAGCAGAAAACGGGGGACGCATGCGCAAGGCGACCATTCGCGATGTCGCGGAACTGGCCGGGGTGTCGACTGCCACCGTCTCGCGGGCACTGTCCGGCTCCCGTCCTGTCTCGGACGAGCTTGCGGCGACGATCAAACGAGCCGCGGATTCTCTCGGATACTCGGGAAACATCATCGCCAGCTCACTGCGTCGTAATCGGACGGACACTGTCGGAATGGTGGTTCCGAGTATCGCGAACCCCTTCTTCACCTCGCTGGTGGTCAACGTCGAACACGTCCTCGCTCAGCGCGGACTACAACTGTTCCTGTGCGATTCTCGTTCCGACCCCGACGTGGAAGCGCAGCGGCTCAAGTCGCTCGTCTCCCGTCAAGTCGACGGAATCATCATCAGCCCGTGCCACGGCGAATTGAGTTCCGAAGCGGTCCGAGCCAGCGCGGCAACGCTTCCGGTCGTTCAACTCGACCGGTTTGCCATGGATACCCAGACGGACTGGGTCGGTGTCGACGACGACGCCGCTCAATCCCTGGTGATGGAGCATCTGTCGGAGCGTGGCGCGCGATCGGCCGCCTTCATCAGTTCCGAGCTGACCAATTCGTCAACAGAACTTCGCCGGGCCGGCTTCTTCCGCCACGCGGATCGAATGGGGATCGAAACTCGTGACGAGTGGACACAACTCGGCGAGTACTCGATCGAGTGGGGGCGCACGGCTTCCAACACCATCCTGACCGGCAGAACTCGTCCCGACGCTCTGGTCTGCGCCGACGACTTGATCGCACTCGGCGTGTTGCAGACCTGCCACTCATTGGGCATCGACGTTCCCGGCGACGTTCTGGTCACGGGTTTCGACAACATTCCCTTCTCCGAGTTGTGCAACCCTCCGTTGACCACCGTCGGGCAGCCGCAGGAGAGAATCGCGGAAGAAGCTGTGCGACTTCTGGATCAGGCGATGAACAACTCTTCCGAGTCGACAGCCCACATTGCGCTTGCTCCTGAACTGATTGTCCGTCAGTCCACCGTCGGCCAAGCAGCGGCAACCGCAACGTAGGCCGCAATCGCATCGTCCAGTTCGGACACCTTGACGCTTTCGTTCGCCGCATGCATCAACGAGGGAGTGCCAGGGCCCCAGATCACGACGGGAGCTCCGGGGGCGGCCGCGGCCAGTACCGAAGCATCGGTGAAGTACGAAACCGGTTCGGTTGCAACGGGGAACGGCAGGGTGGCCAACCACGAGTCCGATGCGTCGGTACGCACACCTCCCAGGTGAATCGACGTCTCCACCGAGTCGACTTCCGGTTGGGCGCGCCACCAAGCGAGCAGGTCGGTTCCGTCTCCCACCGTGCGATGATCGATCACCGCATGGGCACTGTCCGGCACGATGTTCGGAGCCGAACCCCCACCGACCAAGCCGAGGTTCCAGGTTTCTGCGCCCAGAAACGCGTCGGACGACAGCGGAAGCTCACGTCGAGCTCGGTCGACGACGTCGAGCAGTTTGAGGACGGCGTTTGTTCCGCGCTGCGGCGTACTCCCGTGCGCGGCTTTCCCTTTGACAGACACGTCGAGCCACAGTGCACCACGGTGCCCGAGGTTGATCTGATTTCCTGTCGCCTCGGGAACGATGACGGCCCCGACCTCGAGATTCGCTACGGCGTCGGCCGAACGAACGGCCCCGAGCGACCCGATTTCCTCGTCGCTCGTCAGCAGTAGTGCGACCGGGACTCCACGTTCGAAGGCGTCGATAACCGCGGCAGTAGCGGCGACAAGGCCGGCTTTCATGTCCGATGTCCCTCTGCCGAGGAACAATTCACCGTCGACCTGCGCGGCATACGGGTCGAATTCCCAGTCCGAGACAGTGCCCACCGGCACCGTGTCGACGTGGCAGGCGAACAACAGTCTTGCCGCCGAGGGTGCTGCTTCGTTGGTGATCAAGGCCCAGGGATGATTGCCGGTCAGGTCTGACTCCACCTTCGCCTGTGGCACACGTGAGAGAACCAACGAGACAATCGAATCCATCGCCCGTCGTTGAGGAGCGGCCTTCCCCGAGACCGTGTCGAGAGCCACCAGTTCCGAGAGAAGTCCGAGGGAATCCATGAACCCATTCTTGCACTCCCACGGATTCAGTGCGCTGCCAGCTGGGCGATGACAACGTAATTATCGTCGGTCGACTCTCCTTCGACCACATCACAATTGGCGAGGATCAACCGCCCGGGAACCGATTCACGCAACTCGTGAGTGCCCAGCAGCGAACCTTTGTGCAGCGGCCCGACGGTTTCGACGTCGTACTCGAGCACCCCGTTCGGTGTGCTCAGCAGGACGTGATCTCCTGGCTCCACCACCCGGAGCGCCCGGAACGGTGCTTCGCGAGTGGTGAAGTTGTGGCCGACGACAACAACGGTCTGTGTGGTCGACGTTCCCGGCATTCCGCTCTCACCCCACCACACCGGCAGCTCGTCGACCGGATTCAGCTGCTGCCCACTCTCGCCGCCGCGCATCAGTTTTTCCGAGTGCAACGGACTGCTCAGGTACGTGACCCCGGACGCAGACCTCAACTCGATCCGCTCAGGTTCTGCCGGATCGACGGTCACCGAAGCCGGTGCAGCCGCGATGTGCGACTGCACCGGCGAGCGATCGGGTAGCGATCCCGCGTTCTCGCCCGAACATCCGGAAACGAGGAGTGCGAGGATCGCTACCGCCGAGAGGCCGGCGCTACGCAGACGTGTTGCCTGTACCGTCATGACGCTTGCGACGAACAACCACCGTCGTAGCTGCTGCGGCGGCAGCGCCTACGACTCCGACGCCGATCAGTACAGCCGGCAGGTTGGAGCTGCTGCTACCGCTGGTGCTGCTTGCAGTGTCGCCGAGAGCAAGGTCTACCGGGGGCAGGCTTCCGGCGAGTGCCGCATCGCCGTCGGCATCGGTGACGTAGTAGTCGACAACGTTGAAGGCTCCCTTGTTGTTGTAGTAGCCGACCAGCTTGACGCCGGTCTTGTTCACTACAGCGGTGGTCTCGTCGACCTTCGTGACTCCGGAGCCGTCGTCGGTGTGCTCACCGATGATCACCTCACCGCCGACGCCTGTTCCGTTGTCGATCTCCTTCTCGCCCTTTGCCTTGAGCTCGTCGACGATCTTCTGCGCTGCATCCGCTTCGGCCTTTGCTGCGGCCGCGGCGGCCTGAGCTTCCTTGGCCTTTGCTGCTGCGGCGTCGGCTGCGGCCTTCGCGTCTTCGGCGGCCAGGTAAAGATCCTGCGCCTTCTTGCTCGCCACCTCGGCAGCTTCGGCTTTCTTGGCGGCTTCGGCGGCCTTTTCGTCGGCGATGGCTCGCTTGTCGGTGGCAGCCTCGCCCGCAGCATCGGCCTCGGCCTGTGCCGCCTCCGCGGCCTTCTGTGCAGCCTCGGCGTCCTTCTGTGCGGAAGCTGCGGCAGCTGCCGCTTCATCAGCAGCCTTACGGGCGGCGGTGGCAGCTTCTACCTCGGTTGCAGCTGCGGACTCGGCTGCCTTGGCCGTGGTTTCGGCGGCGGCGGCCACCTTCTGAGTTTCCTTGACGGTGATCGCGAGTTGCTTGGCATTCCACGCTGCGGCCAGCGCCTGAGCCTTGGCGACGGCTGCCTTCGCGAAATCCCAGTTCTTGAAGGCTTCCTCAGCCTCCTTGTTCTTGTCCGCAACCAGCTTGGCGTTTGCATCCGCGGCGGCCTTCGCCTCGTCGGCCTTGGCCTGCAGAGCATTAGCCTCGGCGCGCGCCTTTGCGGCCTCTTCGGTCTTGGGCCCCGAACCGGCGGCCTTTGCAGCCTCCTCGAGTTCCGCAGCCTTGGCTGCGGCAGCGTCTGCTTCTGCCTGAGCTGTTTTTGCTACCTCTTTCGCATCGGCCGCAGCGGACTCCGCAACCTTGGCCGCCTCTTCGGCTTCCTTGGCAGACTGTTCCGCGGCCCCAGCCTCCGCCTTGGCCTTGGTCGATTCGACCGCCGCCTTGGTTGCCTCGACGCTCGCCTGAGTCATTGCCTCGGTCGCCTTCACCGAAGTGTCTGTCGCTGCGGACGAGTCGACCCCCGCCGTCGCGGCTGCTTCGGCTGCCTTTGCTGCCGCGTCGGCTGCTGCTTTGGCTTTTGCTTCGGCTTCGGCCAGTGCTGCGGCGTCCGTACCTGCGGTTTCGACACTGCCCGCGCCCGCGACCCCGGCTTCAACCTTCTCGGGTGTGGTCTCGGTACTCGTCGCCGGGTCGGCGTCGGTGGTGGCAGCTGCCTCTTCCTCGGAGCAGGTCACCAGCGGATCAGCGCTCGGGGTACACACGGTTTCCGGCTCTGCCGATGCAATTCCCGTGCCGCCCACCGCCAATCCGAGAGCTAGAACGGCACCGGCGGCCGCAGAGCGGACCCTCCGAGAATGGGCGATGGACTTCTCCGACATAGCGCTCAACCTTTCGGCCTTCTTTACGAAGACGGCAATTCCGGCGTGGACAGCCTTTACTTCGTCAACTGAACCCCAGACGTTACGACCGGTCGGTCCGAAAAATTGAGAGCTGCTGTTCGACGCGCGGGAATCAGGATCGCGGAATGCGCCCCATCAGGTAGAACTCCGGATTGGGCAGCATGCCGGAGAAGCTCGCCATTCGGTTGCTCAGGCCGAAAAAGGCGGTGATCGCGGCGATGTCCCACGCGTCCTCGTCACCGAAGCCGTGCTCACGGAGGGCATCGAAGTCGGCGTCGGCGATTTCGTGCGAGGCGGAGTTCACCTTCGTGGCGAAGTCGAGCATCGCGCGCTGACGATCGGAGATCTCTGCGGTGCGATAGTTGACCGCAACCTGATCGGCGACCAGCGGCTTCTTCTCGTAAATCCGCAGAATCGCGCCATGCGCGACGACACAGTACGTACATTTGTTGGCCGCAGAGATCGTGGTGACGATCATTTCGCGATCACCCTTGGTGAGCGCGGAATCTTCCTTGAGCATGATCGCGTCGTGGTACGCGAAGAATGCCCGGAACTCGGCCGGGCGCCGAGCGAACATCAGGAAGACGTTGGGCACGAACCCCGACTTCTCCTGGATCTCGAGAATCTTGGTGGCGATGTCCTCGGGCACCTCGGTCAATTCGGCCTGCGGAAAACGGGTGCTCACTGTGCCTCCTGGTCAACCAACGATGTTCGATTCAAGATAATGATGATTAACTGAGTTGTCCAGATGCATTTCCTGCCCTACTTTTTCGGGCACGGATAGTCGGGTACGACCCAAGCGATCTGCGTAGCGTGAAACCCGTGAACAGGAAGACACGATGATCGACGGACTGAACCGCGCACTCGAGTACATCGAGAGCAATCTGCGCGGCGAGATCGACACAGCCGAGATGGCAAGGCTGGCAACCACCTCGGAGTATCACTTTCGGAGGATGTTCTCGGCCCTTGCCGGCATTCCCGTATCCGAATACATCCGTCGACGTCGACTCACCGTGGCCGGCGCCGAGTTGTCCGTCAGCAGATCAGGGGTGTTGGAGACCGCCGTGAAGTACGGCTACTCGTCCGCGGAAGCCTTCACACGAGCGTTCACCGCATTTCACGGAGTGAGCCCCGGCGCGGTCAAACGTGCTCCCGCCGTTCTCAAATCACAACCGAAACTTGTCATTCACGTGACATTGGAAGGAGCCACACCGATGGACTACATGCTTGTGGAAAAACCTGCCCTGACCGTCGTCGGATTCAAAGCCCGGGTTCCGCTGGTTCACGAAGGTCCCAATTCTGCGATCGAAGATTTCACCCGCTCCGTCGACAAGGTTGCGCTGCGCGGTTTGCGCGAGCTGTCCGATCAGGAACCGGCGGGAATCGTCAGTGTTGTCGACAATGTGGCGCATCCCAGAACCGAAGGCACAGAACTGGATTACTACTTGGGGGTGGTCACCGGCAAACCTTCACCCACGGGTTTCGACGTACTGACGGTCGACGCACACACGTGGGCCGTGTTCACCGCCGACGGGTCGGCAATCGAATCTGTGCAGTACTTGTGGCGAGATATCTACACGGAATGGTTCCCGGCCAACCCTTTTCGCTCCGTACCTGGTCCCGAGATCATGCGTACCGAATACAACGACGATTTCACAGTCGCCCGGTTCGAGCTCTGGATTCCGGTCGAGAGCGAATTGAACGACGACGGCGCGTAAAGCAGCCGCCGGGTCGGATGGAAGTCACGACCCGGCGGCTGAGCCTTCAGATTAAACAGACTGTCAGAGAATCAGTTTCGCTCCGGTGGCAGCAACCACGTCGTCGACACCGATGCCCGGCGCCGTCTCCACCAGACGGAGTCCTTCGTCAGTCACGTCGATCACGGCCATGTCGGTGATGATTCGCTGGACGCAACCCTTACCGGTCAGCGGAAGCGAGCACTCCTCGACGATCTTGTGCTCGCCCTTCTTCGAGACGTGCTCCATCATCACGATGACGCGCTTTGCGCCGTGGACCAGATCCATCGCGCCGCCCATGCCCTTGACCATGTGACCCGGGATCATCCAGTTCGCGAGATCCCCGGTGGCACTGACCTGCATGGCACCGAGCACGGCAACGTCGACCTGACCACCGCGGATCATGCCGAACGACGCAGAGGAGTCGAAGAACGACGCACCGGGAAGAACGGTGATGGTCTCCTTGCCCGCATTGATCAGCTCGCGATCGAGTTCGTCCTCGGTGGGGTACGGCCCCACGCCCAGAACGCCGTTCTCCGAGTGCAATACGACGGTGATGTCGGTCGGGAGGTAGTTCGGAACCAGCGTCGGCATACCGATGCCGAGGTTCACGTACTGTCCGTCCTCGAGTTCGCGCGCAACGCGCGCCGCCATCTCTTCACGGGTGAGCTTGGTGGGTAGTACAGAAGTCATGCTCGTACCGTCCGATTCTCGATGCCGACCGTCACGGGGCCGACGTGGACAACGCGCTGAACGTGAATGCCGGGCGTGTGGATCTCGGCGGGGTCGAGCTCACCCGGCTCGACGAGGTGCTCGACCTGCGCAATGGTGATGCGTCCCGACGTTGCTGCTGCCGGATTGAAGTTCTGGGTACTCGCGCGGTAGACGAGGTTGCCGTGCCGGTCACCTTTCCAGGCATGGACCAGTGCGTAGTCGGCGACGATGCCGCGTTCCATCACGTAGGTGACGCCGTCGAAGTCACGAGTTTCCTTGGGCGGGCTGGCAACTGCGATGCCGCCGTTGCCGTCGTAGCGCAGTGGCAGGCCGCCGTCGGCAACCTGGGTGCCGACACCGGCCGGGGTGAAGAACGCGGGGATGCCCGCTCCCCCGGCACGCATGCGCTCGGCGAGCGTGCCCTGGGGCGTGAGTTCGACTTCCAGCTCACCGGAGAGGTACTGACGCGCGAACTCCTTGTTGGAGCCGACGTACGAGCTGACGGTACGACGGATACGCCCCTTCTCCAGGAGCACTCCGAGCCCGAACCCGTCGGTGCCGCAGTTGTTGCTCACCGTTTCGAGTGACGTCGCGCCCTGCTCGAGGAGCGCATCGATGAGGATCTCCGGCACTCCGACGAGCCCGAATCCTCCGACAGCGATCGTGACGCCGTCCGGCACGTCGGCGACGGCCTCGGCAGCAGTGGGAATGACTTTGTCCATCATGTCGATCACAGTAGCGCGACGCGTACGTATTGTGAACCCCCGTCCGCATCACGAACATTTTTCACCCCCGGCATTGCCTGGGTCACGTCGACGACCTATTCTGTTCGCAGAGCGCAACACATGTACACATTGCGAACAACTTCACGTAACCGAACGACGAGGTTCCCTATGCTGCATCTACCGCCGAGGTACCAGCGGCCGACTGGCGTCAACGCCCCGGCCGATTTCGCGGACTACAAGACGACTTCTCTTCGCCACCCGAAGCAGCCGCTGAAGCTGCTCCCCCAGCGGCTCACGGAGCTCACCGGGCCGGTATTCGGCGAGGATCGCGTCGGCGCCGGCGAAAACGACCTGACCATTGCCAACGGCGGCGAAGCACAGGGACAGCGCATCGTCGTTCACGGCCGCGTACTCGACGGCGACGGAAAGCCAGTCCCCCACACACTGCTCGAGGTGTGGCAGGCCAACGCCGGTGGACGCTACCGCCACACCGGCGACAACTGGCCCGCGCCGCTGGATCCGTTCTTCAACGGCCTGGGTCGCTGCGTCACCGACGCGAACGGCCACTACAGCTTCACCACGATCAAGCCGGGCGCCTATCCGTGGATGAACCACGACAACGCCTGGCGACCGGCCCACATCCATTTCTCGCTGTTCGGCACGGCATTCACGCAGCGCCTCGTGACGCAGATGTACTTCCCCGAAGATCCGATGTTCTTCCAGGACCCGATCTACAACGCGGTACCCGAAGAAGCCCGTCACCGCATGGTCAGCGTCTTCGACTACGACGCCACAGTCCCCAACTGGGCGCTCGGGTTCCGCTTCGACATCGTCCTGCGCGGCCGTAATGCCTCCGTATTCGAGAACGAGGAAGACCACGATGACTGATCACACCGCGAAGCCCGCACCCACTTATCCGGTCGTCCCCGGAGACTTCACCACTGCCCCCTTCGGTGTCACGCCCTCTCAGACCGTCGGACCGTACTGGCACATCGGTCTCCCCTGGACGGACGGCCCCGACGCCGCCCCCGCCGATGCCCCCGGACGAATCACGCTGGCCATCACGGTGATCGACGGCGCCCGCACACCCGTCGCCGACGCGATGATCGAAACGTGGCAGGCCGATACGCTCGGACGCTTCAACCATCCGGACGATCCCCGCGGCGCAGTGGAGCTCACTCCCGCCGGTTTCCGCGGATTCGCCCGCAGCGCAGCGGATCCCACGGGCACAGCTCTCGTCCACACAGTCAAGCCCGGAGCTCTTCCCACCGAAGCTGACGTGAACGAGGCGCCACACGTCGACGTGTCGGTATTTGCTCGCGGCATGCTCGACCGTCTGGTCACCCGCTTGTACTTCCCCGAAGACGCCGACGCACACGCAACAGATCCGGTGCTGTCCTCACTGAGCGAAACCGAACGCGCGAAGTTGGTTGCAACCAAGGTCGACGGTGGGTACTCCTGGACGGTCTATGTTCAGGACGAGGACGCGAACGGCGTCGAGACGCCCTTCTTCGAGCTGTAAGAGGAGTACACATGCCCACTCGCGGCGCACTGTTCGACCCGGTGTTCGGGGCCACCCGAGTATCGGAGCACCTGTCCGACCAGGCGTGGGTCACCGCGTTGCTCGACGTGGAGGCCGCACTGAGTTGTGCCATGGCCACAGTCGGGTTGGCAGATGGGGAACATTGCGCCGCGGTGGCGGCTGCTGCAGCTGAACTCTCACAACCGGGCGGTCTCGACATCGTGGCGCTCGGCCGTGCGTCGGCCGCCGGCGGAAATCCCGTCATCCCACTGGTGAAGATGCTGCGTGAAAGGGTCGGACTGGAAGGTGTGCCTGCCTCCGTGGTGCACCCGGGCGCCACCAGCCAGGACATCATGGACTGTGCGCTGATGCTGTTGACGCGACGCGCAGGCGCGGTGGTTCTGGCCGATCTGACCCGCGCCGCCGATTCCGCCGCCCACCTCGCTCGCATCCATCGCGCCACTCCGATGGTCGCCAGAACCCTGGGCCAACAAGCACTTCCGACCACCTTCGGGCTACTGGCCTCGAGTTGGTTCACCGCACTCGACGCCGCGGCGATCCGACTCGAGATCGTGCTGTCCACGTTGCCGGTTCAATTCGGCGGAGCCGCGGGAACACTCGCTGCTCTGTATCCCGACGGGCTCAGGATCGCCGATGCGCTGGCCGACGAACTCGGCCTGGCCAGGCAGGTCACTCCGTGGCACACCGACCGCGTGACCATCGCAGAACTCGCGACCACACTCGGTATCGTCGCCGGCGCCGTTTCCAAGCCAGCCACCGACATCACCGTCATGGCGTCCACCGAGCTGTCCGAGGTCGCCGAGAGCGCTCCGGGCGGCTCATCGGCCATGCCCCACAAGCAGAATCCGGTTGCCGCGATCACCGCCCGCGCAGCAGCGCGACGCACTCCCGCACTGGTGGCCACAGCTCTGTCGAACATGGATCACGAATTCGCTCGCGCTGCAGGCCCCTGGCACGCCGAGTGGGAAACAGTCACCGATCTCCTGCGCCTGGCCGGCGGAGCGGCGCACCAGCTTTCCGTCAGCCTCACCGGTCTGCACGTACACACCGAGTCGATGGCTCGCAATCTCGACATCACCGGTGGCCTGATTCTTGCCGAGCGTGTCACCAAGGCTCTGTCCGCACACACTGATCGAGCGCGCGACATCGTCACAGCGGCAGCCACTTCCGGGGTCGGACTGGATCGAGATCCCGCTGTCGCAGAACACCTGAGCGAAACCGAGATCGCCGAATTGCTCGACCCCGCACACTATCTGGGCCACGCCACCGATCTGGTCGACCGCGCCCTCGCCGAACGCCCTACAGGAGGATCTCGATGAGCGTCGCGCTCAACTTTCAACAGACCGGCAATCCTGATGCTCCCGCAGTGGTGCTCCTGGGGTCACTCGGATCCGATCTGTCCATGTGGCAGCCGCAGATTCACGCGCTGTCGAATCGCTACCGCGTCATCGCCGTCGACCATCGCGGCCACGGCAAGTCGCCGGTTCCCGCCGGCCCATACTCCATTGCCGATCTCGGCGGCGATGTCATCGCTCTCCTCGATTCGCTCGAACTCGAGTCCGTACATCTGGTCGGGCTCTCCCTCGGCGGCGCTGTCAGCCAGTGGATCGCCGCGCACCACCCCACTCGCGTGGAGACCTTGACCTTGATGTGCACGTCCTCGCAGTTCGCCCCGGCTCAGCCGTGGATCGATCGTGCGCAGGCTGTCCGTGCGGACGGTATTGCATCCATCGCGGCCGCCGTGGTCGGACGCTGGTTCACCCCGGGACTGGCCGACAACGATCCGGAACTTGTCGCCCGCCACGTCGCGATGGTCGAAGCCACACCCGACGAGGGCTATGCCGCCTGCTGCGAGGCACTTTCGGTGTGGGACGGCCGCGCCGACCTGGCCCGCATCGTCGCTCCGACGCTCCTCGTCGCGGGTGAGCAGGATCCGTCCACACCTCCGGCGACGCTGAGCGCGATCGCCGACGGTATCGCCGATGCGGTACTACACGTCGTTGATCCCGGCGCACACCTGGCCAACGTCGAACAGGCCGGGCGCGTCACCAAACTGCTTGCAACGCATATTGCCTCGCACATATCTGCGCTCGCCCAACGGAGCGCCGCGGTGTCGGCAGGCATGACCGTACGACGTCAGGTGCTCGGCGACGCCCACGTCGACCGTTCCATCGCCGGTGCCACCGAGTTCACGGCCCCGTTCCAGGATTTCATCACTCGCACGGCGTGGGGCGACATCTGGTCACGCCCCGGCCTCGATCACCACACTCGCCGACTCCTCACTCTCGCGATCCTCACCGCCGTCGGCAACGAACACGAACTCGACATGCATATTCGTGCTGCACTGCGTGCCGGGATCGATCCCGACGAACTCGTGGAAGTATTTCTCCATACCGCGGTCTATGCGGGTGTGCCGAACAGCAACTTGGCTTTTGCGCTGGGAAAGCAAGCACTCGCGGACCTCTCGGCCGAACCTGAGGAGAACGAGACAACATGAGCGAGAACAGCAGCGAGCAGTCGCCGGGACCGTCCCCGGACTACGTGCAGTCGCTGGCCCGTGGGCTTTCCGTCATCAAGGCTTTCGACGGTGAGCACCCGCGTCGCACCCTCAGCGAGGTTGCCAGGCACACCGATCTCACGCGTGCGACTGCTCGCCGCTTCCTGCTCACACTCGTCGAACTCGAATACGTACGTACGGACGGTTCGGTGTTCTGGTTGACGCCGCGAGTCCTCGAACTCGGCTACAGCTACCTCTCCAGTCTGTCCCTTCCCGAGATCGCCGGGCCGCATCTGGAAGCCCTGTCCGCCAAGGTCCGTGAATCCACCTCCGTGTCGATCCTCGACGGCGACGACGTCGTGTACGTAGCCCGTGTTCCGGTCAGCCGCATCATGACGGTGTCCATCACCATCGGCACACGCTTTCCCGCGTACGCCACGTCCATGGGCAGGGTTCTGCTCGCCGGCCTGCCGAACGACGCACTGGACGCCTACCTCGCCCGCGTGTCCTTCGCCCGCCTGACCGGCAAGACCATCTCCACCGCCGACGGACTGCGCGCCGAACTCGAGAAGATTCGCGCCGACGGGTTCGCGATAGTCGACCAGGAACTCGAAGAAGGTCTGCGCTCGCTCGCCGCACCGATCCGGGACGCAACCGGTGACGTGGTCGCGGCCGTCAACATCTCCACCCAAGCCGCCCGCTACAGCGCCGAAGCTGTTCGCGGTGAACTGGTTCCGGCCGCAGTCGCCACCGCGGACGCTATCTCCGTCGATCTCGGACGTACTCAGTCGTCCAACAATCACTCGGCAGCTACTCGCTGACCGGGCATACCCAAGGAAGAACCAATGCCTGACGTTGTCATCTGTGAGCCCCTCCGCACCCCTGTCGGCCGCTTCGGCGGCGTATTCCGTGACGTAGCTCCGGAAGATCTCGCCTCGACGCTGATCACCGAACTCGTCACGCGTACCGGCATTTCCGGCGCAGAGATCGACGACGTCATTCTCGGCCAGGCTTCGCCGAACGGTGAGGCTCCGGCGATCGGACGCATCGCGGCGCTGAACGCCGGTCTGGGTGTCGACGTTCCCGGCATGCAGGTGGATCGCCGGTGCGGGTCGGGATTGCAGGCAATCATCCAGGCCGTCATGCAGGTTCAGTCCGGTGGCAGTGACCTGGTCCTCGCGGGCGGTGCCGAGTCGATGAGCCAAGCCGAGTTCTACGCAACCGGAATGCGTTGGGGCGTCAAGGGTGAGGGTGTTGCGCTCAGCGATCGTCTCGCTCGTGCCCGCGTCACAGCCGGTGGACGCGAATTCCCGGTTCCCGGCGGAATGATCGAAACGGCAGAGAACCTGCGTGCCGAGTTCTCCATCAGCCGAGAGGATCAGGACGCACTCGCGGTGCAGTCGCATCAGCGTGCAGTCGCCGCCCAGAAGAACGGCGTCTTCGCCGAGGAAATCGTTCCGGTATCCGTTCCGCAGCGCAAGGGTGAGGCCCTGATCGTCGACACCGACGAGCATCCGCGGGCCGACACCTCGATGGAATCGCTTGCGCGCCTTCGTCCCATGCGCGCAAAGATCGACCCCGACTCCACCGTGACCGCAGGTAATGCCAGCGGCCAGAACGACGGCGCAGCACTGGCGATCGTCACCACCGCAGACAAGGCCCGCGCACTCGGACTGCGCCCCCTCGCGCGCTTGGCAAGTTGGAGTGTCGCGGGCGTTCCCCCGCGCACCATGGGCATCGGTCCCGTCCCGGCGTCGGAGAAGGCACTCGGCCGCCTCGGATTGACCCTGGCGGACATGGATGTCATCGAACTCAACGAAGCCTTCGCGGCACAAGCACTCGCAGTCCTGCAGAGTTGGAAGCTCGAGGCCGACGACCCACGCATCAACCCCAACGGCTCCGGCATCTCCCTCGGCCATCCGGTCGGCGCCACGGGTGGACGAATCCTGGCCACCCTGTTGCGCGAGATGGACCGTCGCGAAGCGCGTTACGGCCTCGAGACGATGTGCATCGGCGGCGGGCAGGGCCTGGCTGCGGTCTTCGAGCGCCTGTCCTGATCAAGCTCCGACGTGCGCGACGCCGGGGTCACCGAGTTCGCCGCGTAGACCGTCGAGAAAGACACGCAACAGTTCGGTCAGTTCGGCCTGCTGCTGCTCGGTGAGAATCGACGTCAGTTCGGCTTCACGGCCGAGGACTCGGTCCACCAGTTGCTCCACCAGCTCGTGACCGGCGGCAGTGAGCGTCACGAGAACGATTCGTGAGCCCTCGGTTGCAGACCGCTCCACCAGGCCTGCGTTCTCCGCGCGCGCGAGTCGCTGCGAGATCGCACCGGCCGTGACTCCGGTCTGCTCGGTGATCTGGCGAGTCGTCAACTGATACGGCTCGCCGGATCGCCGCAGGACACTGAGCAGGTCCAGAGTCGCCGTGTCCGCACCGGCCGAGGCGAGTACCCGTCGGCGATCCTCACCGAGCAGCTTGGCGCACATCCACAGCCTGGTCACGATGCCGATGCCCTCTACCGGCGTGCCCGGCCTTTCGCGAAGCCAGGCCAACGCGACCGCGTCCACCGCGTCGTCCGGGTTGTAGTCGCCCACCACTGCACACCTCGTTCAGCTCTAAATGATACGTTCTTCGTATAGGTCTAAACGTAGCTCACGGAGGTAGGCATGACACGCACAGTTCTGGTCACCGGCGGCGGAACAGGGATCGGGCGCGCAGTTGCAGCAGCGTTCGCCCGAGACGGAGACACAGTTTTCGTCACCGGCCGACGCACGGAAACACTCGAAAAGACCGCGGAGGAGTTGGGCGACGCTGTTCACGCCTTGACGTGTGACAACTCCGACCCGAAAGACCTGAAGCGGTTGCAGGATTCGCTTCCGGGAACCGTCGACGTCGTGGTGCACTGCGCCGGCGGTAACACGGACTTCGATCGCGAAGCGCCGTCAGATCTGGAATCCCTGGCCGCCGGGTGGCGTGCCAATCTGGACTCCAACCTCATCTCCGCAGTGTTGACCACAGCTGCAGTTCGAGATCGAATCCCCAGTGGCGGTGCCGTCATCACCATCGGATCGATTGCCGCCGACAAGGGCGCGGGAGCGTACGGCGCTGCCAAAGCGGCAGTTGCGACGTGGAATGTCGATCTGGCCGCCGAACTGGGCCCCGAAGGCATCACGGCGAACATCGTCTCCCCCGGTTACATCGCCGACACGGAGTTCTTCCGAGACTTTCTGACGGACGAGCGTCGCGCGATGCTGATCGAATCCACCAGCACCAAGCGCGCCGGAACGCCGGACGACATCGCGTCGGCCGTCCACTTCTTGGCCTCACCTGGCGCCCGGCAGATCACCGGCCAGGTATTGGCAGTCAACGGGGGTGAGAGAACCAGTCGCTGATCATGCCAGGTGGCGCTCGAAGAACGAGTCGATTCGCTTCCAGGCATCCTGCGCTGCAACAGGATCGGGACCGATTCCGACGATGCGCTCCAACGGACGAAGCACCTTGGGTCCGGCCTCCGCGTCGTTGAGGAACGCATGGCCGGCGGTGGGGTACTCCTTGACGTCGTTCTCGATACCGGCATTGTCGAGCGCCGTCTCCAGTTTCGCTGCCGCGCCCCGGAGCGAAAAGTCCTTGCCTCCGAAACTCCCGACGATCGGGCACGAATCCACCACGGCCTCATCGAGTTTGCGTGGAAGCTGACCGTAATTGACCGATGCAGCATCGAAATCTCCGGCGCTGACCATCGCGAAGCCGCCGCCCATACAGAATCCGATGACACCGATCTTTCCCGTGCAGTCCGGGGATTCCACCAACCAACTGCGAGCGACTTCGATGTCGGTAAACGCCTTGCCGTGGCCTCGAAGCATCGACGTCATGGTGGGCACGAGGCACCGCTTCGCCCCGCCCGCGCTGTAGAGGTCGACGGCAAGCGTCAGGAATCCCGCAGCGGCCAGCCGCTTGGCTTGACGCTGCATCACCTCTTCGAGCCCGAAGGCCTCGTGAATCATCACTACCCCCGGCCACGGGCCGGGGGTAGTGGGGGTTTCGAGTATCGCTCGCAGCGGTTGTGATCCGCCGACTACTGCGGCGCGGCCCGTCAGATCTATGTCCACCATGTCTCGATGCTAGGCCGACACGGCGTCCACAGGCTCGCAAGCGAGGTCAGGGAAGCTGTTTTCCCTGGCCCGCCGCAAGTCCGGACAAGAGCTCGGCGAGCTGCGGCAAGGCGTACGGCGCGCTCAGCGGACCGAAATTGTCGACGAAAGCACTCGAGAGCAGAAGTTCCACCGGCGCATAGGCTCGCGCCTTCACCGCGGGGAGGTTCTGGAAAACTGCGAAGTTCTCGAACCTCGTCGTGGCTTCCTGGTCAGAAGCTAGGCTGAGCAGAATGTCTGCGGGCGCGAGTACCTCCGCCTGTTCCATCGACAGCGCAGTCATCTGCTCGGCGTTGTATCCGCGATAGTTGAGTCCGAGTTCTCGCAGCAGAACCCCGGGTGCACTGGCATCCCCTTGCACATACAACTGATCGCCGTACATCGAGCCGATCATGATCGCCTTGCCGCCCAGACCGTTGAGTGAAGCTGCCGTGTCGGAGATCAGGGCATCGGTCCGGGCGATCGCGGCAGTAGCGGCCTCGTCGACAAAAGCGGCCCGGCCGACCGTGGCAACGCCGTCACGCCACGACGTGGTCCAGTCCAGCGCTACGACCGGCGCGATCTGACTGAGCCTCTCGGCTGCCGGTTCGAGATAAGTCTTCATACCGATGATGAGGTCCGGCGAGTAACGCGCGATGATTTCCGGATTGATTTCGCCTGTGGTGCCGAAGCTTTCGAGATCGGCTATTCCCGCGGCGCTCTGCCACGGCAGTGAACCGCGGTCCCACGATCCTGTGTTGCCGTAGGCGACTGGGTGAACGCCGAGCGAGAGCAGGAATTCCAGATCCGTGAAGTCGCTGGCAACAACGATCCTTTCCGGCTTTCCCGAGATCGTGGTGGTTCCGAGCGCATTGACGACTTGGCGTTGCTCACCGGCGTCTGCGGCATCTGACGTCGTCGAACACCCCGCAAGGATGGCGGCCGCTGCCGCCGCGCCGACGCCGAAGAACCCACGGCGGCTGAGCTGGTCCACGAGTTCAGCGGTCGTCGGTGATTCGCGAATCGTTCCGTACACGTGTGCACTCTCCTTCTCGGCGTCTGCTGCGCGCGCCGAGGGCACAGCGAATGCGAGATTAGCCCACCCTGAGCACGCGTGGGGCTCCTACGTTTCGGTGTACGGCAACCATTGACGTTTAAATATATCGATTGATATATTTAAACGAAAGTTGTACTGCTCATAGAAACGGAGACCGCATGAGCGCGCCGGCCACCACCCCGCCAACAATTGCCAAGTCCGAACTGGAACTTCGCCGCGAACTCGCCGCCGTCTACCGGTTGCTCGCCCACTTCAAGATGACGGACCTCATCTTCACGCACGTCTCGGTGCGCGTTCCGGGGCCCGAACATCATTTCCTCATCAATCCGTACGGCCTTCTCTTCGAAGAGATCACAGCATCCAACCTGGTCAAGATCGATCTCGACGGGAACCTCGTCGAGCCGTCCGAATATCAGGTCAACCCAGCAGGATTCGTAATCCATGGGGCAGTGCACTCCGCGCGGTCAGACGCACAGTGCGTCCTTCATACGCACACCAAGGCCGGCTGCGCCGTCGCAGCACAGGAAGACGGTCTGCTGCCGCTCAACCAGATCTCGATGGAGTTCTACAATCGGGTCGGCTACCACGACTACGAGGGCATCGCTCTCAACACCGTCGAGCGTGAGCGGTTGGTGAAGGATCTCGGCACCCACCCCGCGCTGATTCTCCGCAATCACGGCCTGCTGACTGTCGGCGAGACTGCGTCGGAAGCATTTCTGCGAATGTTCTACCTGGAGAAAGCATGCGACATCCAGATCGCCGCACAGGCTTCCGGCAGTCTGCGCCTACCCTCCCCTGAACTGGCGGAGTACACCGCCAGACAATTCGCGGGCGAGGTGAAAGACGAGTTCAGTGACGACCAGGCTTACGAATTAGCCTGGGCTGCACTACTTCGCCTTCTCGATCGAATCGATCCGGAATACAAGAACTGAGGCGAGCGCCCCTCAGGACCCCGGTGCGGCTACAACGCCCACCGGGGACTTTCCCGTCAGCACCGCAACGACGTTGAGTGCGGACTGCCTGGCCAGAGTCCCCGAGACCGCCGACGAATACCAGGCGGCATGAGGAGTGATCGTCAGGTTCGGAATCTGCAGTATCGGATCATCAGCAGTCGGCGGTTCTGTCGGTAGCACGTCGACCGCAGCGCCGGCCAATCTGCCGCTACGCAAAGCACTTCCGAGCGCTTCGTGATCGACGAGGCCTCCGCGCGAGACGTTGACCAGGAACGATCCCGGCTTCATCGACGCCAAAGCCTGAGCGTCCACGATGCCCGCAGTCTCCGCAGTCAACGGAACATGCACGCTCAACACGTCCGATCGACGCAGAAGCTCGTCCCACTCCACGACCTCGACGCCGGGCGCTCCGGCCGAGAGTGAACGCCCCGCTGCCAAGACCGTCATCCCCAGCGCTGCTGCACGGCTGGCAAGTGCCTGAGCGATCAGTCCGAATCCATAGAGGCCCAGAACTGTTCCTGCGATCCGACGTGGCGGATACTCCACGACACTCCAACGACCTTGGTGCACTGCGGCATCGAGCGGACCGATGGAGCGCAGCAAGGACAGGATCGACGCCAGCGCATGATCGGCCACCTCCTCGGTGCAGTAGTCGACCGCGCGAGTGACGGTGACGCCCCGATCATGGGCCGCGCCCACCGGCAGGTGATCGAACCCGGCCGAGGTGGCCGCGAGGAGACGCAGATCCGGCAAGGAGTCGAGATGATGTGCGTCGAGCCCTACGGTCTCCGGCCCCACCAGTAGCGCGATTATGCCTGCGCCGCTCGGGATCTCGGAACTGAACTCGACGCCGACGTCGATCCCGGCGGCGCCGAGAGTTTCTCGCAGAGTGCCGAGGTCGATGAAATCGTCGAGCACCACGATTCGATCCGTCACGTCCGAGCCTCCGCGGATATCGCTTGCAGGACTGCGTCGACGCCTCGGGCCACCGCGCCGGGAGCCCGAATGGCGTCCATCATGAAGGGATCAAGAATCGACTGCATGGCAAGGCCGTCGGTGAGTCCGACCAACCTGATCGTCACGAGGTCGGGGTCGACATCTGCCGGCACCGCCCCCTCCTGTTGCGCCTCCAGAACCGTCTCGCGAACGATCCGGCGCCACCGAGCGAGAAAGCCCGCGATCTCACTGCGAGCTTTCTCTTCCTGTGCGCCTTCGGCATAGAAGAAGAGGAACACGCGCGTCATCGCCAGGCGTCGATCGTCGAGTGGCAAAACACTGGCGGTGATTCCCCGCAACTTTTCGAGCGCCGAGTTGTCGACCTGATCCAAGATGACCTGATACTGATCACCTTGGATGTCCGCGGCCCGGCGCAGCGCGGCGAGGAGAAGTTCGTGTCGAGAATTGAAGTAGTGGTTCAACACTCCGGTCGACCATCCACTCTCCTCGGCAACCGCCCTGGTGGTCACCGCCGAGATACCCTCGCGGGCGATCAGGCTGAGAACAGCGTCGGCCAGCACCAACCGTCGCTCGTCGTGATCAACGACCTTGGGCACGATCTACCTCCTTGTGGCGTGCACTCCTGCACGCACCGACCTTCAGGCTATCGGGGCGACTTCGGGTTCGGCCGTCTCCGTGCCCTTTCCGGAAACTCGCTCGTTCCAGATCTTCATGACTGCGGGCGGAGTCGGCGCCGTGGTCAGACTCAGCGCAACGAAGACAACGAGTGCACTCACCAGACCGACGTACACCGGTTCGTTGGCCAGCACGTCGCCGACGACGAACATCGTGATCAGAGTCGCTGCCGTTCCCACCGCCATCGATGCCATCGCTGCGGTTCCGGTGGCCCTCTTCCACACCAGACCACCGAGGATCGGGACGAGCAGGCCGCCCACGAGGATGTCGTACGCAATCGTGAGCGCCGCGACGATGTCGTTGATCAGGGCGGCGAGGACGATACTGACGAGGCCGATCACGATGACGTACAGACGGTTTCCGCGCACATCTGCTTCCGGATCGGACGTATCCAGGCCAGGCTGTGTACGCCCGAAGATCTTCGAGACGAGTGGCAAGACGTCTTGCCGCGCCACGGTGGCGGTAGCGATCAGCGCGCCCGAAGCAGTCGACATCATCGCTGCGACGGCCGCTGCAAGGACAATGCCGCTGAGACCGATCGGGAGAACGTGGACTGCCACGTCGGCGTAGACGTCGTCGGAAGATCCGATGTCAGGCATCAGAGCCGAGGCCGCCAGACCGATCAGTGCACCTGCCACACCGTAAAGCAGGCAGTAGACGCCCGCTGCGACGCCGCCCCAGCGCGCAACTTCGGGCGATTTGGCCGTGAACACACGCTGCCAGATGTCCTGCCCGATAAGGATTCCGAGCGTGTACACGACGAAGAAGGTGATGATCGTGCCGGTGCCGATGGTGCCGAGCGAGAACGCTGCGTCGCCCACACGCTCCTTGATCCCGTCGTACCCACCGGCTTTCGACCATGCGAACGGGAGCAGCAGGAAGAAGATTCCGATGGTCTTGATGACGAACTGAACGACGTCGGTCAGGGTGATCGACCACATGCCGCCCATCGCGGAGTACGCGACGACGATCAATCCACCGAGGACTACGGAGAGCGTCCGGTCGAACCCGAAGAGCACGTTGAAGATAGTGGCGTAGGCAATGGTGGACGTAACGGTGAGCATCAACGTGTAGGCCATCATCACGATGCCGGACGCGCCGGTTGCGTCGATTCCGTAGCGCAACTTCAGCATTCCCGAAACCGTGTATACCTTCAGACGCTGAATCCGGGAGGCGAACAACAGACTCAGCAGGAGCACACCAGCGGCGATGGAGACCACCAACCACATACCGGAGATTCCGTATTTGTAGCCGAGACCGACCCCGCCGACCGTGGACGCTCCGCCGATGACGACGGCGGCCATCGTGCTCGTGTAGAGAACTCCGCCGAGCCTTCGACCGGCCACGAGGTACTCGCTGGAGTTGCTCGCGCGGCGTTTGCCCCACCAACCGAACGCCAGCATTGCGGCCAGGTAGGTCAGGATTATGGCTATGTCCATGGTGACGATTCCTTCGTGAAGTACCAGCAGGTCCGAGTGCAGACGCCGGTCTCGTCAGACCGCCTGAGGAAACCGTAGAAGACGATTGACGTGAAATAAATCACTTGATACAAATAATCACTTCAGAAATTTCTGATGTATCTGTTCGCGACTCTGCCGAGGTACCCGATGCGCAGCTCACTTCCCGATCTGAAACTGCTTCGGATCTTCACCTCCGTGGTGCGCCACCAGGGCTTCGCGCCGGCGCAACAGGACCTCGGCCTGTCCGCCTCGGCGATCAGCACCTACATGAGCCAGCTCGAACGCCAGCTCGGCATCGTCCTGTGCCACCGCGGCCGCAGTGGGTTCAGCCTGACCAGCAAGGGCGAGCTCTACCACCAGGAGTGCGTCCGCATCCTCGGCGAACTGGAGGGGTTCGAGCGGTATGCCACCGCACTCCAAGGCGAACTGCGGGGAACGATGACCGTCGGGGTGCTGGATTCGACTGTCACGGACTCGACGCTCCCGCTCGCCGACGTCATCGGCGAATTCAGCCGAACACACCCCGGCGTCTATCTCGACCTCAAGGTCCAAACTCCGCACGAGCTTCAAGTAGGCGTCCTCGACGACCGTATCGACGTGGCGATCGGCGCATTCGCCTCGCCGATGAACGGTCTGACCGCACAGGCCCTACACCGCGAGCAGCACTGGCTCTACTGCAGCGACAAACATCCACTCTTCGCGAGCAAGCGGGTGCACCCGGACGTCATCACCCGTCAACGAATGGTCACCAGGGGTTATTGGAGCGAAGCCGAATTGGCTCGCCAAGGATTCACCGAGAGATCGGCCACCGTCGAGAACATGGAGGGGCAACTCATTCTCATCCTCTCGGGCGGATACATCGGATATTTACCCGAGCACTACGCCGGATACTGGGTCGACCAGCAACGACTGCGCCCCCTACTGCCCGCCTCCTTCGGCTATCAGGCACCGTTCTCCCTGATCTATCGCCGTGGACGGGCACGCGAACCACTGGTCCTCGCCTTCCGCGAATTGGTCAGAACCAGCGTCGAAGATCAGTAGCGCGGCCACCTCTGATCATGCTGACAAACCGTTTTCTGCACGTCGCCCACCCTTCGACTTGCGCGGCGTGGGAGGATAGACATATCGAGATCGGGACTTCGATGTGAGGGCCCGGATCGAGTTTGTAGGGAGTATCGGTATGGCACAGGGCATCGTGAAGTGGTTCAACGGCGAAAAGGGCTTTGGTTTCATCGCTCCCGACGACGGAACACCGGACGTGTTCGTTCATTACTCTGAAATCTCGGGCAACGGCTACAAGTCGCTC
Organism: Rhodococcus sp. KBW08; assembly: GCF_003852455.1. Taxonomy (NCBI): domain Bacteria; kingdom Bacillati; phylum Actinomycetota; class Actinomycetes; order Mycobacteriales; family Nocardiaceae; genus Rhodococcus; species Rhodococcus sp. KBW08. The sequence goes on along the minus strand of NZ_QAJJ01000018.1, from coordinate 92,796 downwards.
GACGAGAACCAGCGTGTGGAGTTCGAGGTTGGCCAGGGCCAGAAGGGTCCTCAGGCCACCAATGTGCGCGCTGTCTAATCAGTGACACAAGAAGAGGGCCGCACCCGCAAGGGTGCGGCCCTCTTCTGCATCAGGTTCGCCCCTGAATCACTGATCCTGAATGACGGCCAGCGCGCCCACGATGTTCGACTCCGCCACCGACTTCGAGATTCCGAGATCGGCCAGAACACCTGATCCGTCTTCGAGTTCGAGCAGCGCGAGCAGGATATGTTCAGTTCCGATGTAGTTGTGGCCCAGGCGAAGAGCCTCACGGAACGTCAGTTCCAGGACCTTGCGCGCACGAGCGTCGTACGGAATGAGTTCTGGCAGTTCGGAAGTCGGAGCCGGTAGTACACCCGCCACTGAATCCCGGACGGACCCGAGGTCCACCCCCTGCGCCACTATCGCCTTCGCAGCCAACCCGGCAGGCTCCTCGACAAGCCCCAGGATCAGGTGCTCAGGCTGGATCTGTGCATTACCGGCGGCGCGGGCTTCGTTCTGCGAGGCCATGACGACGTTCTTCGCCCGGGGAGTGAACCGGCTGAATCCTTCGTTCGGATCCATCGGCTTCTGATCATTCGGCGCCTTGGGAACAAAACGCTTCTGTGCGGCCTGCTTCGAGACACCCATGCTCGCGCCGATCTCCGTCCACGACGCTCCCGACCTGCGCGCCTGGTCGACGAAGTGACCGATCAGATGATCTGCAACGTCACCGAGATGATCAGCGGCGATCACCGCGTCGGACAGTTGATCGAGCGCGTCGGTGTGCACCTTCTTGATCGCGTCGATGAGGTCGTCGAGTCGAACCTTGTTGGTCATTTCCACTGGCTTGCTCATGCGTCAACCATAGGTTGACGAAATCGAAAACGTCAACCCTAGGTTGACGATCGTTCTCGCCGCCCAGTGATCAGCCGGAAAAGAATTCACGCAGAGCCGGGACAATAGCGTCGTCGGCAACGCCGTGACCCTGACCGGGGATCTCCAAAGTTTTTGTCCCCGAGACTTTTGCAGCGATTCGCGACGCCGAGGCAGGTGCCCATCGGCCACTCTCACCGCCGTACATGACCAACGTGGGGACGGTAATCGAGGCCAGCCAGTCGAGCGACTCGCAGCCGTGATCGCACACGGCGACGTCGTAGGGCAAGGTGTGCGCGATGGCGCACATTTCGGGCCAATCGGTACTCCGCTTGATCTCGTCGACCATCTCCGGAGACGCGCCGGTCAGGTCCAGAAAACGGGTCACAGCCCCCTCCCTGTCACCGGCAGCGATCAACCGCTCGAGATCGCTTTGGGCAGTCACGTCACGCTGGTCGTCGTCCATGTACGGCGCCTCGTAAACGGCGAGCTTGCGCATCGGCACGGCCTGCGCGGCAGCTTCCAAAGCCAGCGCAGCACCCGACGACAATCCGTAAACCAGCGGCGTTTCACCGGTGGCAGCGACGACCGCCCGCAAGTCCTCTACCTCGGCGTCGATCGAGAATGCACGACTGTCACCGCTGTCCCCGCGTCCGCGCCGGTCGTACGAATACACCGTGAAACCCGCCGCCAACTCTGCAGCGAGAGAATCGAACCATCCTCGATCGCAGAACGCTCCGGCAACCAGGACCACCGCTGGTCCGGCACCGGAGCGTTCGTATGCGATGGTCGTACCGTCGCGGGATTGCACTACCTCTGGGGATTGCTCTGTTTGCACGTCGATCTCCTCAGGTTTGGTCAATGCCTACCTGATTAGACCGCCCGCGCTACCGAAACTCATCGGTCCAGTCGGCAGAGGCTTCAGCTGATCTTGTTGTAGAGCGCATCCCAACCCTGTGCCACGTACGAAATCGTGTAGATCGAACCGTAGAACGTGGAGCCACCCAGACTGGTGACGTTGCCCGCCTGCACTGCCGGGAGTCGCTGCCACAGCTTGCTCGCCACCAATGCCTGGTACGCGGCACTGTCCTCGTTTTCGGTGATCATGAAGCCGTCGACGCCGGCCAGCACATCGAGGCCTTCGAGGCTGACGCCACCCTCGGGATCGAGGCCCTCCGAGGTGGCAGTTTTGCCGCCGATGTCGCCGAGCGTCATGTCGCTGGGCTTGTCGCCCTTCTCGGACGTACGGATGCTCGTGACGTACAGCGTGTTCGTGTCGGGCATGAACGAGACACTGGCGACGGTCTTGGACGCAATCTTCTCGGCATGACGACTGCGGATGTCGGAAATCAGATTGTCGTAGTCGAGCGTCAATCGATCGAGTGTGGCCGTTCGACCGAGCCAGCCCGACAGCCGCGAGAGGTTGGTACGCCAGTCGTCGGTGAACTCGGTCGTCAGAACCGGTGCGATGGTGGACATCTCGGCTACCGGCCACCACTCGCTCTCGTAGTTGAGGCACACGATCAGGTCGGGCTCGAGTGCCAAGATCTGTTCGCGGTTGGGGATCTCCGACAGGAACGGTACCGACGAATCGATAGGCACCCACGGTGTCGCCTGGGCGTACGTGTAGCCGACGAGCGGAAGTTCCAGCGCTACAGCAGGTTCCAGGTCGAGTCGAGAGTCGATCGCGACAACCCTCTTGGGATTGACAGGAATGTCGTACGTTCCGAGAGGTGTCGTCACAGAACGCATTTCGGTTTCACCCGAACTGCTCCCGCTGTCACCGCAGGCCGCCAGGAACGCGCCCAGTCCGGCGATGCCGGCACCGAAGCCGAACTGCCGACGCGTGAGGTCCGAAACGAGGCGGTTGTCGGAGTAGCCCTCGGGAAGCAAGAGCGTGGATTGAGCGGGCATGCGTGTCGAACCTCCAGAAGAAATGAATCATCCACTGTTGCGAGCGGATAAGGATGCCCTAACAGCGTACGCAGGGAGGGTCGTCGCGATCGGCCCAGAAATAGTCGGATCAGGCCAAATCGAGCTCCTTACTTTTCGAGTTTGCGCATCTCGACGAAGTAGACCGCGCTGAACGCGAGGTAGGTGCCGACGATTCCGAGGACCGAGATGATCAGGACGAGAGCGAGAAACATAGCCATGATGGTCTCCACTGACACGGGTTGTTCACGATGTCGATCGAGAGAAAATGGCTTCGAACTGCGGCGCTGCGACTCGAAGCGGGGCCGAAACTTTCGGTTACACACACCACGCTAGCCCCAGGCGTCTCGAGTTTCGATGAACTCGAGGTGAACTCTCCGACGGCTACGTCACACTTTTCTGTCGGACGGTCAGTTCGGTCCGAGCACCTGTCCGGACCATTCGACCAGAGGCGTCAATGCGCGCCACGCTGTGCGAACTTCCTTCAACGTCCTGGCGCTGTCCAGCCACGAGGGGCTTGGGTAACTGCGACCAGCAGTCAGCGACTTGTGACGCAGCAATTCGATCCGCGGGTGGTCAACCGTGTATCCGCGAGGCGCCGTCTTGAGCTTGTCGCCGCCGATCGTGAATCCGGCCTTCTCGACGGAGGCCAGGATCTTCTCGAGCTCCGGCCCTCGAACGTCGTCGTCGACAGCCGCACGATAACGCGCGATAGTCTCCGAACTGCTGGCGTAGAAACCGCCGGCCACCATCAACCCTACCGCGTCGATCTGCACGTAGTAGCCACAGCTCTCGGCGAGACCGACGAACGCGCCCTGATGTGTCTTGTACGGAATCTTGTCCTTCGAGAATCGAACGTCTCGATATGGCCGAAAGAGCTTGGCCGTGCCGAATTCGTCCTCCAACGCCGCGGTCAACGACGCCATCGGACGACGAACCACCTCGTCGTACGTCTCCTTGTGCGCTGCCCACCAGGTTTTGCTGTTGTCGGCTTCCAGGTCTTCGTAGAAGTCGAGTGCAGCAACGGGTATGCCAGTGAACGCAGCCATGGCATAAGCCTAGCTGCCTGTTCGGCTTTGGACCGCCTGCCCTGCACCGATGCCCGGATCGGCCGAAATCCGTAGACTGCATGGGGATGATTTCCGAAATACAAGCATGGGAACTGACCGACACCAACCGAGACTGGCTGATACACCGACCTGTCGAGATCGCGATCTACGTGGCGCTCGCAGTCGTACTGCGCTTCGCGCTGCACCGCGGGATCGATCGAATGTCGAAGCCCCGTAAGTCTCCGAATGCCAAGGTGAACGAGCGCAGATCGCAGAGAGCCCGGACCATCGGTTCGGTACTCAAGTCGACGGTGTCCATCGTCATCCTCGTCTGGTGTGTGCTGCAGATCCTCGGAATTCTCGGGATCAACGTCGCGCCGTTCATCGCATCCGCCGGAGTCATCGGTCTTGCCATCGGTTTCGGTGCACAAAACCTGGTGCGTGACTTCCTCTCCGGCATCTTCATGTTGCTCGAGGATCAGTACGGTGTCGGCGACGTCGTCGATCTCGGCGACGCGGTCGGGACCGTCGAAACCGTGGGCCTGCGAGTTACCACGATTCGAGATGTCAACGGCACCTTGTGGTACTGCCGCAACGGCGAAATCCTGCGAGTCGGCAACATGAGTCAGGGTTACGCCACTGCAGTTCTCGATCTCCCGATCGCCCACAACGCGAACGTGCACAAAGCATGTGAGGTGGCAACGCGAGCTGTCCTCGAGGCGGCGGAGTCCGAACCGATCAGGGCGGACATGATCGACAAGCCGGAGATGCTGGGAGTCAATTCGGTTACTGCCGAGGCAATTACCATTAGAGTGACGGCGCAGGTCAAGCCTGGACGCCAGTGGGCAGTCCAGCGCGCATTTGCGCGCTCGGCGCTGACTGCGTTCGAAGAGCAGGGAATCGAGGCACCGTACCTGCCTGTTCTGCGATGACGGTTGAGACGGAAGCGTCTGCCCTTTTCATCAACTACGCGAGCCCCCGGCGGGGTCGATACCGCCGGGGGCTCGCCGGTGTTTGAAGCGTGCTTCAGACGATGGAGGTCGAGACCTCCCGGTTTGCCGAGGTGTTACCGAAAACCCTGTGCAGGAACATCGTCAGCGCAATCGCTGCGACGATGCCGATCAGCGGCGGGATTCCCACTTCGAACTCACCGGAAAGCCATGCGAGGAACGCTGCGACGGCATAGACGGCGAGGTTTCGCCAGTGGACCGGCTGCGGGGTGTAACCCTCGGGAATGCCGCGCCGCCAGCGGCACAGGAAGTCCGCGATGATCACACCGCCCAATGGCGGGATGAACGTTCCGAGAAGGCTCAGGTAGTCGACTAGATGGTTGTGCACACCGGTCAGGGCGAGTGCCGTTCCGATCACACATCCACCGATGACGAACGGGGTCTTGCGGGGCTTTCTGAACAATTCGGCACCGGCCACCCCGAAGGCGTAAGCGGTGTCGGCGTTGCTCTTCCAGAGATTCCCGAACAGCAAGACCAGGCCCCAGCCGACAAGCCCGAGGTTGTAGAGAATCAGCACGAAGTCACCCTCGTGGAACGTGATGGCTCCGATGGCACCGAACAGGATCATCAATCCGTTTCCGAGCAGGAACCCGATAACGCAGGCCCACACCGCTTGTGATCCGGAACGGGCAAACCTGGTCCAGTTGGGCGCTTGCGTTCCCGCCGATACAAATGTGCCGACCACAGTGGTGATTGCGAGCGCGATCGTCATGGTCGTCTGTGGTTGAACCGAGACCAGGCCGGAGAATCCACCGACTTCCTCGAGGGACCGGAACACGACCCAGCAGGCCAACGCCAGGATCAAGGGCGTCGAGACGAGCGAGACCCAATACATTCCGCGGTAGCCGTAGCAGGCAGTGATGCACATCAAGATGCTCGCCGCGATCATCACCGACGCTCGCGCGAGATAGGAATCCCAGCCCAATGCCTGCGCGGTGAGATCGCCGATCGTGCCGATGATCACTCCGTACCAGCCGATCTGGGTACCGCCCAGCAGGATCGAAGCGAGCTTGGACCCGCGAGTGCCGAAACTGTAGCGCGCCATCACAACTGTTGTGAGTCCGGTTCGGGCTCCCACGAACCCCATCATGGCGACGTACACCCCCAAGATGGCGGATCCGGCGGCGATCACCACCATCAGTTTCCAGAACGAGAACGCGGTACCGAGCGCTGCTCCGGCCAACATCGTCGGTGTGAAGATGGTGAACCCCAACAACACCACCGCGAGTGAGAAGAACGGCTTTCGTGCATGAAGCGGAACCGGAGTAACGGGATAGTCAGGGTCGACCGGAGGGCCTGCGCTCTCCGAATCGCCTGCGACCGTGGCAGGTTCGACGGCGCTGCTCATACAACTTCGCCGATGTCTTCGAGCCACAGGCTCGGGCGCTCGGCCAGCATGCGGTCCATCAGTGCCACACACTCCGCGTCGTCGACGACGTCGACCTGAATTCCGCTGCTGCGCAACCATTCTTCCGACGCTTCGAAGGAACGATTTTCGCCGACCACGATTCGAGGGATCTCGTACAGGCGCGCAGTTCCGGCGCACATGAAGCACGGCGACAAAGTCGTGTAGAGGACACACTCGCGATACACCGAGGCCGGCAGTCGTCCGGCACGCTCGATGCAGTCGGTCTCTCCATGACGGATGGCGCTGTTCATCTGGACCCGACGGTTACGTCCGACTGCGAGAACCTCGCCACGGTGAATCAGCGCCGCGCCGATCGGCACGCCGCCCTCCTCCCAACCGATCTTCGCCTGTTCGATCGCAAGTCCGAGAAAATACTCATCGGTGTGTGCCGGGTGATTCATGTGCGCTCCTGGAGTCTGACCAAAATCGTCGATTGTGGCTCGTGTCACAATCCGACCACGGTGGTAACAGCCCGACAAGGGACAACCTGTCAGTTCGGCAGAACTAGCTCTATGACGAAGTGCCCCCTCGGCGGACGATATAGAAATGCTCCCGACTCTGCGACAAGTTCTTGCGATGCCCTCGTTCAAGGCCGCCGCAATCGAGGTGCTCGCGGGCGACGTCGATACCGCGGTGGTCCGCTGGGTCCATTCTTCCGAGGTGTACGAGATGGGTGGGCTGCTGTCCGGGGGTGAGGTCCTTCTGACCACGGGCCTCGGTCTCCACGGGCGGTCTCCCGAGCAGCTCACCGCCTACATCGACCAGTTGGCGGACGCAGGATGCGTCGCGCTCGCGATGGAAGTCGGTCGCTCGTTCCTCACGGCCCCTCCCGAACTCGTCGAAGCTTCGCGCCGACGCGGGCTCGCGTTCTTGGCCCTGCACGCGGTAGTGCCCTTCGAGCGGATGGTCGAAGACTTTCACGACCTGATGCTCCGCCGCACTCTCGGTTCGGCGCAAGCGGGCGAGCCTGTCTGGCAAGAACTTCTGAGTCTCGTGGTCGCAGGCCAGGGCATGACCGCGCTGCTCGACAAGGTGTCACGACTCGCGGGGTGCGCCGTCGATCTGCTCGACGCGGATGGCAGAACCGTCGAGCGCAGCACAACCGGAGCAGAGCGATCCGAGACCGAGCGCACGATCCACGACGTACGCGGCCCGACGAACTCGCTCGGCCGACTTGTCCTGTGCGGGCGCGCAACCACACGCCGAACCGCCGTCGCAAACTGCGCCGCCGTCGCCGTGGCTCTGGAACTCGGACGTCACGGCGATCTCGGCCCACGACAGTCACTCGCGCAATCGGTGATCACCGACGTGGTGGGCGGTGTGCTCACATCACACGGCGACTTGTCCGAGCGACTGACAGCGGCCGGGTGGACGCCGTTGTCGGAGGGGCACCATGTCCTCGTCGCCGCTGTCGACGTCGATCGGCAAACGCCAGTTCGAGAGCTCGCTGACCAAGTACGCGACGCCGTGCGGGCCGTGCTCGGTTCCTGCGTCGTCGGGACTGCGGCCAATCACGTCATCGTGCTCGCGCACGGGTGGGCGTCCGCATCCCCGGCACGAGTTCGGGCCACCTTCACCGAAGCCGACGAACTGCTACGCCGCGGGTCGGGCGGTTCCGCAGTACGCACGCTCGGAGTTGCGACGCCGGCCGAGGATCTGTCCGGCGTCGGGGCGGCGGTCGCGCAAGCTCGCGAGGTCGTCCAGATCGCGCGACGCTTCGGCACCCGGACCGGCGTGATCCTCGCGAGGGACGTCGGCGTCCAACGACTCCTCGCCGCCGGCACGACGCCCGCTTCCCTGTCCTCGTTCGTCACGGAACAACTCGGTTCGCTGATCGCCTACGACACAGCACATTCCGCCGACCTCGTCCGAACACTCGACGCGTACCTCGCACATCGGGGCGGCAAGGCGAGAACCGCGGAGTTCCTCGGCATCCGGCGTCAGTCGCTTTATGCACGGCTCACGCGCATCGAGAAGCTGATGGGTGTTTCCCTCGACGATCCGGCACAGGTGGTGTGTCTCGGGCTTGCGCTGACCGCATGGCGCATGCGCACCGGCCTTGATCCACAAGCAGCGTTCGAGCGTCTCCCCGGGTGAGCAACCGAGCTTCTGCGATGATGGACGTATGACCGGAGCAGCGGAGTTTTTGATCGAGATCCCTGCCGGCGAGGTGCACCTTCGGGACGACCGCAAAGGCACTGCATGGACCTCGAAAGTCGAATCCTTCCGCCTCGCACGCCATCTCACCACCAGGGCACTGCTTCACGGAAATTCGTCGGGCGATTCGAGCAAACCCGCGGTCGACCTTTCGTGGAAAGACGTCATCGCAACCTGCAACTCGCTGTCAGTCGCGGACGGTCTGACACCCGCATATCAAGACGTCGACACCGATTCTCCGCGGTGGGACCGGGCGGCAACTGGCTACCGGCTCGCCACCGAGGCCGAGTGGCAGTACGCGTGCAAAGCCGGCACCTCCGGCTACCGCTACGGCGAAATCGACGAGATTGCCTGGTACAGCGACAATTCAGGGGGACGGGCACATGACGTCGGGATGAAGGCGCCCAACAATTGGGGCCTGTACGACATGATCGGCAATGTCTGGGAATGGTGCTGGGATCTCTACGACCCCGAGGTGTACGGCACGTACCGGATCTTTCGCGGCGGCAGTTGGGCCGAAAGTGAACGCGGTTGCGGCGCTACTGTACGGAGGCGAAGCCACCCGACGTTCGCTATCGACGACCTGGGATTTCGCCTAGCTCAGACGATCTGAGGGCAGACGACCGAGGACTTCGAGCGCAGCCTCGATCTCTTCTCGACTGCGCAGCCGAACTATCGGCAACGACGGCACATCGACAAGGACCGCGGCCATTCGCTCCGCGTTGTGTCCGTCGGTCCGCCAGGCCCACCGAACCACATGATCCGGATCGAACAGAATGGTGTGCAGTGGCGGCTCCATGTTGCGGTTCCACAACATCTCTCGCTGCAATCGCCGACGCACGGTTCGTGTGATCACCTGGCGCATCACCGTCCGCCGAGGCAGATCCAACCACAGCATCAGGTCCGCACGCTCGGCCAGTAGCCGACGTACTGCACCGTACTGCCACTCGGTCACCCAGGCCGGCTCGCTGGAAAAGCGTCGTACTTCGGGTTCGAAACTCTCGAGCGGAATCCAGTCGGGCCCGTGGAAGAGAGAGTCCAACTCGGTGTGTTCGATCTCGAGAAGCCGACCGATTCGACCGGCGAGAGTCGTCTTTCCGGCACCTGAGGTCCCCGCGACAAGGATCTTCTGCGGACGAACCGTCAGCTCGGCAGGGTCGACGAAAGGCACCGATACACACTAGGGGCCTTAGGCTTCGCAGTCCACCCATTCGATGTAACCGGTGCCGTTGATCGACGCACCGTCGAAACTTCCCCGGTAGGTGTACGCGCCGACGTACCCCTTACCGTGGCCATAGCGCCACTCCGAGTCGATCTCGGCCTCGAACTCCACGATCGTCCTGCCGTAATCGCGTACCTGCCAACGTAGTACGCGCGGCACACGCATCTCACGTCCCTCCGGGTCGACATGCAATGCGTCGGCGTACTCGAGTACGTCGAACACCACGTCGTCGAAGACCTTCGCACTGCCGTCAACAGTCCGAATGTAGGCGAGCTTGCACGCCGTAACCCCTGACGCTCGAACATCGGTGAGCAACAACTGATGCCGGTCGTCCAGTTGAACGATCTGGTAGGTGAAGAAGTCGGCCGGAAGCTTCCACGACTCGGGAAGTGCGCGGCGAGTCAACGATTGCGGTGTCATGCACCGCGCGTATTCGACGGTGCACGGAGCCGAAATACTCACCGGTCCATCCGGACTCGAGATCGTCCCGGAACACTGCGCCAGCAGACTGACATGGTCGTAGACGGGATTGCGCACGAACCACGACGCTTGATCCGTTGCCACGATCTCGAGATCGACGTCGAAAGAGTCGTATCGCCCGGTGACACGGAAGTTCGGATAGCTGTTCTCGATGATCAGGTTGTCACCGAAGGCGATTCGCGAACCATCTTCTTCGAACGCACACTCATCGGCAGCGTCGTACGCCTGATAGAAGTGATGCCCCGGCGCAGCGGTGGAACTCAGCACGGTCGCGGTGTTTCGCGCGTCTGGTACAGCGAGATAGTCGTTGTCGAACACCATCGTCCCGGTGGCACCGATCAGCGTCATGGTGTTGAGGTAACGGAAAGGTCCTGGCAATCGGGGAACGAAGATCCCGTAGTGCGTCCAGGCGAATTTTCGCGAGGCTAGATGCGGGCGCATCATCTCCGGACGGTCGAACGGGCGTACCGATTCGGCCATCCGCTTGTCGATCAACGGAAACGCGCCGTCCAGCAATGCCCGAACCGCGGGTCGCCACAACCGCCGCGAGCGGGTGGCGGAGGCAGTGTGGGAACGATCAACAGTTTGTCCGGTCACGCCCCCAAGTTAATGTAACCAGCCGTAACAAACAAGTGTCGAAGTTTCCTCGTCGACCGCACACCCTGAACACCCGCGCCCTGCGCACGGGACGAATAGCATGTGAGAATCCGCGTACCGGAACCGGTCGCAGAGAGGGCGCAACAATGCAGCACGAAGAGTCGTCGTTCACCGGAGTGGCCGGCACCAAGATCGTCTACGACGTGTGGACTCCGGACCGCGAACCCACCGGGGTTCTCGTCCTCTGCCACGGCCTCGGCGAACACGCGAGGCGCTACGACCATGTTGCTGCCCGTCTCGGGGAACTCGGGCTCATCGTGTACGCACCCGACCATCGCGGGCACGGGCGTTCTGGCGGCAAGCGCGTTCACCTGAAGGAATTCTCCGACTTCACCGACGACGTCCACACGTTGTTCTCGATCGTGACGGCGGCTCATCCCGGCAAGGACAAGTTCCTGCTCGGGCACAGCATGGGCGGCGCGATCGCCCTTTCCTACGCCCTCGACCATCAGGCCGATCTCAAAGCCCTCGCCCTGTCCGGACCTGCCGTGATCATCGCAACCGGTACTCCGAAGATCGTGATGCAGTTGGGCAAGATCGTCGGCAAATATCTCCCCGACGTGCCCGTCGAGAATCTGGAAGCAGCTGCCGTATCGCGTGATCAAAAGGTCGTGGACAAGTACAACGCCGACCCGCTGGTTCACCACGGCAAGGTTCCTGCCGGAATCGCGCGCGGCATGATCACCGCCGCGGAAGGATTCCCGGCACGCCTACCCTCGCTCACCATTCCCGTACTGCTTCAACACGGCTCGGACGACCGATTGACGGACCCCGCCGGCAGCAAGCTCGTCGCAGATCTGGCCGGCTCTTCGGATGTCACCTTGAAGGTGTACGACGGCTTGTACCACGAGATCTTCAATGAGCCTGAGCAGGAAGAGGTTCTGAACGATCTGATCGAGTGGCTGCGTCCGCGGGTCACCGGAGCGTAGTCATGTCGACGTGCGGGATCCTGCTGGCTGCCGGGGCGGGATCCCGCATGGGCAAACCGAAAGCTCTCGTCACAGACGCCGACGGTCAGTCGTGGCTCCACCACGGGGTGACGACACTGCAGTCCGCCGGCCTCTCGCCGGTCATCGTGGTCCTCGGCGCCCAAGCCGAGGCCGCCGTCGAGCTACTGCCCACCACCGATGTCATTGTGGTGATATCGGATTGGCAACACGGAATGAGCGCGTCACTGCGCTGCGGACTCGAGGCGGCCATGCAGATCGAGGGCGCCGAGGCGGCAGCGATCTCCCTGGTCGACGTCCCGGACCTCAACGCCGAAACCGTGACTCGTATCGTGGGCCAGAGCTCCCGCTCACGAAACATACTGCGAAGAGCTGTCTTTCACGGCAGGCCCGGCCATCCTGTCCTGATCGGACGCGACCACTGGCCGACGCTTGCGAAGTCACTCACCGGGGACGGGGGCGCCAACGCCTACCTACGCGAACACGGGGTCGAGTTGGTGGAGTGCAGCGACCTCAGCAGCGGCGTCGACATCGACTATCCCGAAGCCTGATCGCACTGTCACAATCCTCCCAGGTGGTGGGTGTCCGAATTCGGTGTAAAGATGACCCGATGAAACGTACCGTCGCCGCCCTGCTCGACATCGAGATCGACGAGGCGACCAACCTGGAGTTCAAGATCGCGGTGACGCGCGCACCGGGGGTCGAGCTACTGGAAACGATGTCGTTCGTTCATGACGGCAATCCGATCGAACCCCGTGAGATTATCGCCGAACACGGCACCCGGATTCATCTACTCGACTGTGCCCCAGGCAAACTGATCGTCAGCTACGACGCAACCGTCATCGGCCGCGCAGAACCGGCGTCGGTCAGCGACTACGACGTGTCGAAATATCTGCGCCCCAGCCGGTATGCCGAGGCCGACAAGTTCTTCGGTTTTGTCGCCGGGCAATTCGATCTCGCCACTCCCCCGGCCGAACTCCTCCTCGAAGTCACGCGCTGGGTGAGTACACATTTGAGTTATGTTCCGGGCACCAGTCGTGGCACCGACAGTGCGGTCGAGACCCTGCTCGCAGGTGCCGGAGTGTGCCGCGACTACTCGCACCTGACCATCTCACTGCTACGCGCGGTGGGGATTCCCGCTCGCCTTGTGGCCGTCTACGCGCCGGGGTGCGATCCGATGGATTTTCACGCCGTCGTCGAAGCCAGTATCGACAACGTGTGGCGCGTGGTCGATGCAACGCAATTGGCCCCGCGCAGCAATCTTGTGCGCATCTCGACCGGCCGAGACGCCGCGGACACAGCCTTCCTCGATAATCACGGCGGTTCGATCACTTTGCATGCCTCGGAAGTTCGCGCAGTCGTCGACGGCGTTCTCGACAACGACGACTACGCGACACTGACGTCCATCGGATGAAGAGCAGCGTCAGGCGCTGATCTGGTTCTGCGAGGCCATCGTTCGCTCGAGGAACTTGACCGTGAGATCGACGATCGCTTTGCCCTCGCGGAGCGCTTTGCCGATCACCGGGAAGGCATGGATCTGCCCACTCCAGATGTGCGTTTCGACGGCTTGTCCTGCCTTGATCAAGTTTTCGGTCATGATCTCGACGTCCGGACGCATCAATTCGTATTCGGCGGACACCAGGAACGACGGCGGAATCAGACTGGCGTCGGCGTTGATCGGCGACTGCGCACCAGGAATCTCGTCCGGACCCTCGAGCCACCGGTCCTTGAGCTTTTCCACCTGTGACATCGGTAGGTAGGCGTCACGTTTCATGAAATCGGGATCATGGTCCTCGAGGTTCACGTTGAGAAGCGGCGAGTATCCGACGACGGCTGCGGGCCGCGTGATTCCGCGCAGTGCGGTAATTTCGGCGACCTTCATGGCCAGGTAACCGCCCGCCGAGTCACCGGCGACCACAATCTTGTTCGGATCTTCCGCTGTCTCGAGCAACGCGGTGTATGCGGCCATCGCGTCTTTGACGGAGGTGCCGATGGAACCTTCCGGCAACTGTCGGTAGCGCACGGAGATCACCGGTACGCCGGCCTTCGCCGAGAGCAGGCCGCACAGCGCGCGGTGCGTTGCCAGACCGCAGAAGACGAACCCACCGCCGTGGAAGTAGAGGATTGTGGCGCCGGCCAATTCGCCCTGCGCTTTGCGTGGATGCTGCACCTTCTCACTGGGCACACCACCCAGCGTGAAAGGCTCGATGTCGAGGTTCTTCGGCTTCGGCAGTTTGTCCGCCATCGCGTCGAGTCGCTCGAGTTGGCGGATACCGCGTTCGGTGGTCGGCCAGAGGGTGAACATGGGCTTCACGAACGTCCTGGTCAGGCAGAAGATAACCCGTGCTCGCGGGCTCACGTTCCAATGCCATACCGTCGAATCTCGCGTCCGCATAGCGTCCTCCCAGGTCAAGCCGTTTTGTGCATGTGAGTTACACATACTTGTCGGCTGCTGATGTGAACGATAACTGACGCTGCGTCAAAATGACACGACGGGTGGACCTCAATTGCTCGAGCGTGTGCAAGTTCGGCTCGCCATCACGGCCGGGAGAGATACGCGGACAGTCCGCGGTGCCCGCCACGCATCATCGCTTCATGATTCCACTCGAACACCGGCTTCGCGATCTTCGAGGCCAGACCGAGCGCTCCGGACACCGCCACTTGTTGCCGAAATTCGGCTATGCAACCAGATCCAGCAGGTCGCACCGCCCAGCTACTCCACCCGGTCATCGCCCCGGAGAGACGCACTTTCAGATAGCGGGCAACTGAATCTTCGACCTCGCGCCGCCCGAAGACCAGCAGCGTCAGAGGGACAGCGCTGCGGATGGACATGGAGCCTGAGTGCTCGTCGATCGTCCGGACTCGGCGAATCTGAGGCCACCACTGCGAATACCTCTCGGCGTTCGCGAGAACGTCGTAGACACGGTCGGCAGAGGCAGGGAGCGTCCAGACGCTGTGGAAGTCGAAGTCGGTCACGGGTCAGTCTGTCTGCGCAGCAGCAGTCACCCTTGCACCGTAACCCGAACCGCGGCTGCCCACACACCTGGCTTGCTCAGTATTCGAACGTCTCCACCCGTCGCAGGATCTCCTCCGCGATCTTGGCGGGACTTCCACCCACGTCGACGACGATGGCCTGTTCGTCCGGGTCGACGGCCTCGAGCGTCGAGATCTGGGAGTCGAGAAGTGAGGCGGGCATGTAGTGATCGAGGCGGGCGGTCAATCGCTGGCCGATCTGATCCCGCGAACCGGCGAGGTGCACGAATACGACGTGCTCACCGCGAAGAACGTCGCGGTAACTCCGCTTGAGCGCCGAACACGTGACGATGCCCGGCTGACCGGCGTCGGTATGGCTCTTGATCCAGACGGCGATCTTGTCGAGCCAGGGCCAGCGATCTTCGTCGTTCAACGGATGCCCGGTGGCCATCTTGTCGATGTTCGCCTGCGGGTGCAGATCGTCGCCTTCTTGAAGGTCCCAACCCATCGCGCCGGCGAGCATGCCGCCGACCGTCGACTTTCCCGAACCCGAGACACCCATCAGGACGAGCACGGGATACTGCTTCTGCTGTGCCGCTTCGCTGTTCATGTGCTCGCCTACCTAGATGAATGCGCTCAACACGAGCACTCCGGCCAGGCCCGATACCGAGATGATGCATTCCATCACGGTCCAGGTCTTGAGGTTCTGTACCACGCTGACGCCCAGATACTCCTTCACCAACCAGAATCCGGCGTCGTTGACGTGCGAGAGGAAGAGCGAGCCTGCACCGATCGCCAACACCATCAGCGAGACGTGCGCCGACGAGAGGTCTGCCGCAACCGGAGCGAGGATGCCCGACGCCGTTACCGTCGCCACCGTTGCCGAACCCGTTGCGACGCGGATCAATACCGCCACCAGCCAGGCCAGGAACAGCACGGGAAGGCTGCTGCCCTTGATCGCGTCGGCGATCACCCCGGCGATACCGGTGTCGATCAGGACCTGCTTGAAACCGCCTCCGGCACCGACGATCAACAAGATGCCTGCGATGGGAGGTAGGGAACTTTCGAGTGACTTCGAGATGGCCTTGCGGTCCATCCCGCCGCCGCGACCCAGAAGCACCATTCCGACCAGAACAGCGAGACCCAAAGCGACGACGGGTGTTCCGAGGAAGTCGAGGACGGACTTGGGGAGCGCCTCGGAATCGGGAGCGATCACGTCGGCGAACGCTTTGCCCAGCATGAGAACAACCGGAAGGAGGATCGCTGCGAGAGTCGCCGCGAACGAGGGGCGCTGCTGCTTCTCTTCCTCGCCTCGATCTTCCCCTGTGACAAAGAGATCCGGAACCTTCACGTCGACCCACCGCGCGGCGTACTTGCTGAAGACCGGTCCGGCGAGAACAACAGTGGGGATCGCGACGAGGACACCGAGCGCGAGGGTGAGGCCGAGGTTCGCGTTCAATGCCGAGACTGCAACCAGCGGGCCGGGGTGAGGGGGAACCAACCCGTGCATGGCCGAGAGGCCCGCGAGGGTGGGGATCGCGATACGCATCAGGGACAAGCCGGAGCGCCGCGCGACGAGGATGATGACCGGCATCAACAGCACGAGACCGATCTCGAAGAACATCGGCAGACCGATGACCGCGCCGACCAGAGCCATGGTCCACGGGAGTGCTTTGGTGCTGGATCGGCCGACCAGTGTGTCGACCACGCGGTCGGCACCGCCGGAATCGGCGAGGAGTTTGCCGAACATCGCGCCGAAACCGATCAGGATTCCGACGCTTCCCATGGTCGACCCGAAGCCGGTGGCGAACGCCGCGACCGACTCGGCCGAACCGAGGCCTGCCGCCAGTCCGACGCCCACCGCGCCGATGGACAGCGCGAGGAAGGGATGCAGGTCCAGCCAGGTGATCAGCGCGATGATGACCGCGACGCCGGCGACCGCAGCGATGATCAATCGTGCGTCGCTACCAGCGGGGACGACCTCGGCCGCCAGCAATGCTGTGGTGTTCATAGGGACTCCCAGTCCGATGAGTGATTGAGGTCACTGTTCCTTAATTAACCTACAATTTCAAGAGCAGACACTAATTTGTAGTATTTATCCGGCTTCCACCGGGCTTACTCCATACGCATGGGACGATCTACATATGCCTTCTGTCCCGTTTCAGCAGTTACACGACTCGATGCTGGAACAGCTCGGCCAAGACATAGTCGGTGGCGTTCTCGCCCCGGGAACCACGATCTCGGCCGACGAGGTCGCAACGCGCTACGACGTGTCACGAACCGTCATCCGCGAAGTCGTCCGCGTTCTCGAATCCCTCGGATTGGCCTCGGTTCGTCGACGCGTCGGAATCACCATCCTCGGCTCCGAGCACTGGAACTCACTCGACCCCAATGTCATCCGCTGGCAACTGGCCGGTCCGGATCGGTTCGAGCAGCTGTCGATCCTGAGTGAACTCCGTTCCGGTATCGAACCCTTGGCTGCACGACTGGCCGCAACGCGAGCAACACCCGAGCAGTGCGGCGCTCTCACCGCAGCCGTCATCGGCATGTCAGCTACCTCTCGCGCTGCCGATACCGATGCCTATCTCGGCCATGACTCCGACTTCCACCGCACACTGCTCGCCGCCTCCGGCAACCCGATGCTGCGTGCGATGTCGCAGATCGTCGTCGAGATACTCGAAGGCCGCACCCGCCACTCGCTGATGCCCCACGAAGCCGACCCCGAAGCTATTCACCTGCACGGAGTGGTCGCGTCCGCCATTCAGGCCGGGGACGCCGACGCTGCAGAAGCCGCGATGCGTTCGATCGTCGCGGAATCCGCAGAAGCGGTCGAAACAATGCGCGAAAGCCCCGAACCGCCGCCTCATCTGTAAGTCGAGCCACAGACTCGGCGGAATTGGCCCGCAACTGCTCCGCAAGTGGAACGCTTGGCGCCATGACAGCACTCGCTACCCAGAACAGCGCACTCTGATGGCCCGCCCGGTACGCGTCGTCGTCCTCGGTGCCGGATCGTGGGGAACCACGGTGGCCGGCCTCGCTGCCCGCAACACTCCCACCCTGTTGTGGGCACGAAATTCCGAAGCGGCCGACGAGATCAATTCGCAACGGACCAACTCCAAATACCTTGGTGAGCGCAAACTTCCCAAGGGACTCAAGGCAACCTCGGATCTGGTCGAAGCCGCTCGCGAAGCGGACGTCCTCGTCTGCGGAGTGCCGTCGCACGCCGTTCGCGCCACCCTCGCCGAGATCGCCAACGAGGTTCGGGCCTGGGTGCCGGTGTTGTCACTGTCCAAGGGCCTCGAACCCGGCACCCGGCAGCGTCCCACCGAAGTGATCGCCGAGTGCCTGCCCGGCCATCCCGTCGGACTGCTCGCGGGCCCCAACATCGCCAAGGAGATCGTCGACGGCATGGCCGCGGCATCGGTCGTGGCCACCCAGGACGATCGCGTCGCCGCCGCGCTGCAACCCCTGTTCGCGTCGTCGGTCTTCCGTGTCTACCGCAACACCGACGTGCTCGGCTGCGAACTCGGCGGCATCCTCAAGAACATCGTCGCCATCGCCTCTGGCATGGCGGACGGCTTGGGCGTCGGTGACAACACCCGCGCGATGGTGCTCGCACGCGGCCTCGCCGAGATGACCCGCCTCGGTGAAGCGATGGGCGCCAACCCGCGTACCTTTGCCGGCTTGACGGGCGTCGGCGATTTGATTGCCACCTGCATGGCTCCGACTTCTCGTAACCGTCGCGTCGGCGAAGCTCTGGCGCAGGGCCTGACCGTCGAGGAGGCTGTCGCCAAGCTCGGTCAGGTCGCAGAGGGCGTCAAGACCGCCCCCACCGTCATGGATCTGGCCCGCGAATACGGCGTCGACATGCCGATCGCCGCGGAGGTCGAGGCCGTCATCGGTGGCCGTCAAAGTGCCAGCGACGCGTATCGCGGGCTTCAGAAAGTTGCTCCAGGCGGCGAGCACGAGGTGGCGTGAGGAAGTTCTACAGATATCTAGCAATTTGGCTAGATACCTGTAGATCGCCCGAGATCAGTGAGATGGAGCGTCGACGAAGATGTCGATCGCCAGCGGTGACCGACCGCCGTACTGCGAGAAATCCGAGATCCCCGCCTCGCGCAGGATCTCGACGTCGAGCACCGTGCGACCGGTATCCGTGCCGGCGGGACGCCCGAGAATCTCGACCGCCGCATCGGCCATGATCTCGGGTGAACGCGAGTGATCGATGCTGTCATCTCCCCCGAGCAGGTTTCCGACAGCGGCCGTGGCGATCATGGTCTCCGGCCACAGGCAATTACTCGAAATCGGTGCACCTGAATACTCGGCGGCGATACCCAAGGCCGCCAACGTCATTCCGTATTTCGCCAGCATGTAGCCCGGATGGGCACCCAACCAGTGCGGCGAAAAGTTGAGCGGCGGCGACAGCGTCAACACGTGCGCGTTGGCCGACACCCGAAGGTACGGAAGGCACGCGCGGGTGAGCGCGAAAGTTCCACGGACGTTGACCTGCTGCATCAGATCGAACCGCTTCATCGCGAGGTCTTCGGTTTTCGAAATGTCGAGGACGCTCGCATTGTTGACCACGATGTCGATGCCACCGAAGTGCTCTACCGCTGCAGCCACTGCCCGTGCGATGTCGTCGTCGCTCCTCACGTCACCGACGACGGGAATGGCATGACCCCCAAGCCCGTTCAACTCGTCCACAGCCGTGTGGATGGTTCCGGGCAGCCTGGGATCCGGAGTATCGGTCTTGGCGAGCAACACGATGTTCCCGCCGCGGCGCGCTATCGCACGGGCTATGGCAAGTCCGATACCACGGCTCCCGCCGGACATGATTGCGGTTCGTCCCCGGAAGTTTTTGTCGTCCAAAACGAATCCTTGTCATCGTCGACGGTCATCGTCGCTGCGGATGTGGCCGAGGGAAGTCCCGACACGACCACTCGTCGACTTCCACGATATGAGCGCCTCACCGCGATGACTACGTCCGCTGAGCATCAAGAATCGTTGATCCCTTGTCCCGTCAGGACAACGGATCGATTCGGTCAGCCACCCACCGGGCGCAGGATCCACCATCCGCCGAGCACGAGCACCGCGACGTTCACGAGCAGAAACAAACCTACCCAGACGATCGCGGGTATCGGTGAGAGCCTGGCCAATTGATCGGCATCCGAATCCGGCGCTCCACCGCGTCGCATTCGCTGCCGTTGAAGTTCCACGACGGGGCGAGGCCCGGCAAAGAGCAGAAAGAGCGTCAAGAAGTACGCTGCAGCAACTTGCTGCTCCTGGGTCCCCCACCAGACGAGACCGAACAACACTGCGCCCACGACGGCAAGTGAGAAGACTCCGTAGAGGTTTCGGATCAGAACCATCATCACCGCGATGACGAATACGCCGATCCACAGCACCGAGACCGCACGCTGCGCACCCAACAAACCGGCCGCGCCCAGGCCGAGAATCGACGGCCCCACGTAACCCGCGAACGTCATCAGAATGACGCCGAAGCCGGTCGGCTTGCCGGACGAAATCGCAACTCCCGACGTATCCGAATGCAGGCGAAGACCTTTCAAGCGTCGACCGACCAGGACGGCGACGATCAGATGAGCGCCCTCGTGCGCGATGGTGACGACGTTGCGGGCGATCCGCCACAGGTGCGGTTCGAGAACGATGATCACGGCGATCAACGCGGCCAGCTGAACCACCCACGCCGGCGGATTGGGACTGAGCGCCGCCACCCGATCCCACGCGGTTTCGAGAGCGTTCACTCCGCTTGCCCGCGCAGGTATCGGCCGAAGTGCGGGACTGTGAATCCGATGGACCCACGTTCTGCCGAGTAAATCAGCCCCTTCTTGATCAGTCCATCGCGTGCCGGCGACAGGGAAGCCGGCTTGCGCCCCAACTCGACGGCGATCTTCGCGGTCGCGACCGGTCCGTCGTCCCCGGCGAGATCGGCCATGGCCCGCATGTACTCGCGTTCCGCGGGCGTTGCTCGCTCGTACCGTGACCCGAAGAAACCGACAGCGAGTTCTTCCTCCGCCGTCGGCGCCCCGACGCGCACATCGTCTGCCGTGATCGGACTCGACGCCGCCACATCCCACGTGGCTTTCCCGTAGGCCTGAACGAAGTACGGGTACCCGTCAGCCGCTTCGTAGAGGGCATCGAGCACAGATTCGGTGAACTCGACGTCCTCACGCTCGGCAGGTGCGATCAGTGCCTGATCCGCCGCTTCCCTCTCGAGGCGGTCGATCCGGTGGTAGCTGAACAGGCGCTCCGAGTAGCTTTTCGACGCCGACAGCACAGCAGGCAGATGTGGAAGCCCTGCCCCGACCACGATCAGCGGCGCCGCGTCCTGACTCAACTCGTGGCAGGCCCCGCAGATCGCCGAGACATCCGAAGCCCCGAGGTCCTGCATCTCGTCGATGAAGATGGCGATCCCGACACCGACATCCCTGGCCAGCGACGACGCGTCGAGCAGCAACTCGACCAGGTCGATCTCGATGTCGCCACTGTCTGCGCGACCTTTGATCGCAGGTGCGTCGATGCCTGGTTGCCAACGCTCACGCATTCCCTTGTCCGCGGTGGCGCGCAGGGCAAACGACTTGAGGACTCCGAGGAACTGCTCGACCCGTTCCGGATCGCGATGCGAGACCGCGATCTCTCGGACCGCCATGTGGAGCGCCGACGAAAGTGGGCGTCGCAAATCCTGATCGGGTCGTGCCTCGATCTTTCCGGTCCCCCAGCTGCGGGAGATCGCCGCCGAACGCAACTGATTGAGCAGGACGGTCTTGCCGACGCCACGCAATCCGGTGAGGACAACACTTCGTTCCGGGCGGCCACGCGCAATCCGCTCGAGCACGACGTCGAAGGCGTCGATCTGCTTGTCACGCCCGGCGAGTTCCGGCGGTCGCTGACCGGCACCGGGGGCATACGGGTTGCGCACGGGGTCCATGCCCATCGACGGTACAAGCCGAGTAGACGAATATCCCGCTATCTAGCGCGTGTCCTAGAGAGAACTAGGAACAGCAATATCGGCTCGACCTTGTCGAACCGGGCTCCGGCATCGTCGTCTAACCGTCCAGGCTCGACGCTCGGGCGAAGTCCCCGGCCACGTGGGCTCCGATTGCTCCGGCCAGAATGATCGCGGGATGCGCCGCGGCCAGATAGAGCCCAGACACGCCTTCGGCGAAGCCCAACAATGGGCGGGCACCACGCGGGATGGGACGGTCAGCGACTACCGCCTCGATCAGTTCGACGTGGTCACCGTCAACGAGCTGACTGCGGACTGCCTGCAGCGTCGGCTCGGCCAGCTCGCGAGCATCTCCGGAGAACCCGACCGGAACATCTTCAGCCGCAATCAGTGTCGTGTCGTCCAATTGCCGGATCTCGAAATCCGGAGTGGAGAGTATTCCGTTCACCAATGGGTGGGGCGTCGAGAATCTGATGAGGCAACACGGGGAGGCGTCGACCTCGACGTCGACTCCCGCCGACGCCGCGAGCTCGGGGATCGCGGTACCTGCAGCGAGCACGGTGGTCGATCCGTAGACGGGACCGTCGGCAGTCACTACTCCGCACACTCTCGCGCCCTCCGTGAGCACCCCGAGCGCACTGACACCGGAATGCACTGTGGCACCGTACTCTTCGGCACCTCGCAGGAGCGATCGAGCGAACGCAACCGGGTCAACGCCGCCGTCATCAGGCGCGGACGCTGCCACCACCGGGGCCCTCCGTAATCCCGGCTCACGAGCAAGGATTTCTTCTTTACCGATGAGGTCGACGGGATGGCCGAGTGCTCGATGTGTATCTACGAACGCTCGGGTCTCCGCTTCCGTCTCTTCCCAGGTGATCGCGCCTCTGCGGCGCAAACCGATTGGCTCGGCGAGTTCGCGCTCCAGGCGGTCGAATTCGACTGCGGCGCCTTGCCGGAACGGATCTGAGTAAGTTTCTGCGGCACTCTTCGAGAGGCCGACCCAGGCAAAGGAGTTGCCGGTCACCCCTCCGGCCACCGAGCCGTGCTCCAGCACGGTGACTCTGAGACCAACGCGCGCCAGGTGATACGCGATCGACGCGCCGACGACACCGGCACCAATCACCAGGATCGGACTGTCGTTTCGACCATTTGGTTCCGTCACCAGTGGACCATATCTTCGAGCCGCAACCTGGATCCACTCAATTTGGATGCAAGGACGTCGGCGGTTAGCGAAGGACTAGGCCTGTTCCCGCTCGGCGCACATCGGGAACGATACGGTGTGCTCATGCTCTGGCGTTGGTTCGCAGTCGTGATCGTCATCCTCGCTGTTGCCGGCATGTGGCACGTGACCATCCCCGACCGTTCTGTTGCCGTAATAGTCGACGCCGAGACGCTGGGGTGCGCGACCCCGTATCCGATCGGCCCGCTCCAGACGACACCAACTGCGACGGTTCCAGACGATTTCGTACCGGTCGCCGCCGTCACGTGCGACCCGTACATCAGCGACAACGTGGCAGCCGACCGAACCGTCAGCTTCTATGCTCACCGTTGGGAGGGCGATTTCAGTCGGGCAGTGAAAATGCTGAACCGCTCGTCCGCGCACAAGACTTGGTTCCCCGGAAGCTGCGGTGACAACTACAGCCTGGCTGTCCTGGACCAATTCTGGTTGGTCGACGATCGAGGCCGAGCAACTCGGCCGGGGCACCCCTCCGACTCGTGTGGACTACCGAAACCCGGTGGCCTGGCCGCCATCAAGGAACTGACACCGGTCGGCAGTACCGAACACCGAATAGCGTTGTCCGACGACCAGATCTACGAACTGTCGCATTGCCGGCCGGCCTACCGACCAGCCACAACAGGTACCGCGGCGCTGACGTCGCTGTCGGCGGGCAGCGTTTTCTGCCGATTCTCCTCCACCGAATTCGTAGGCACATCGTCTACGACGGAAACCTTCGACGGACTTCCACCCGCTCCCGACTGTGGCGCGTTGGCCACCGAGGTGGCATCGACGCTCTACGTGGACCGTCCTACGAACGAGGAACGATTGCTCACCGTCGAGCTCGACGGCTGTCGGCGCGTCATCGCCGACGGATACGCGCCGATGCAAGCGTCGGGCGAGCTGTTGGCGTCCTTCCGGTAGTGCTGCGCCACAATGGCAGTTGATCTCCCGCCCGGATGCGTAGGTCCCGATGTGACCAGCGACAGCCCGCAATCCTGTCAGGCGCCCGGGAACTGAAGGTGCGCTTGGGTCTTTCCCAGAACCGTCTGGCTCTTGTGCATGACGGTGACATCGATACGTACAGTCCGCGTTGTGGAGTCGATCCGCGCGATCTTCGCAGCGATGGAGAGATCAGCACCATCGACGGCATCGACTACGACGGGCCGAGTAAAGCGAGTTTCATACGAGATCACACCGCTCGGGTCACCAACCCAGTCGACGATGGCCTGCAAAGCAATTCCGGCGGTGAGCATTCCGTGCGCCAGAACTCCCGGTAGCCCAGCCGCAGTAGCGATTGCGTCGTTGAAATGGATCGGGTTCATGTCGCCGGAGGCACCGGCGTAGCGAACTAGGTCATCACGAGTGAGGACCAGATCGACCTTCGCGACGATGTCACCGAGGACGAGGTTCTCGAAGACCGGCACGGCGGGAATGGTCATGCCTCTTCTCCTCTCGCCAGCAGGGTCGAGGTGACCGTCGCGACCAATGCCTCGGTCGCGTCGTGGATCTCGGAAACTGTCGACAGGATCGCACTGCCTGCTCGCACTGTCACCCCTGTAATCGTCAGTGTCGTAGACAGGTCATCGCCGGCGACTATCGGACGCTGATGCTCGATCTTCTCGGAAGTATGGACCACACGAGTCGGATCGAGCCCAGTATCCGGCGTGCGCAGCAGTGCCATGATCGCTCGTTGCTGGACAACGGTTGTGAATGTTGTCGGCGCGATGACATCGACGAACCCGGCCTCCCTGGCGACACCGACATCATGGTGCAAGGGATTGCTCGAACGCACCGCCAGAGCGAACTCGCGAATCTTCTCGCGCCCGACAAGGTACGAAGACGAGGGAAACACCCGGCCGGCGAGCGCTGGGTTCACAGGAGACATCCCGGAATACTAACGGCGGCCGACTTCGGGTTGATTCGTGGCCTGAGGTCTCGTCAGCCCGAGAATGCGATCGAGGAGACGCTCAACCAACTGGACCGCCAATTCTGCTGTGGCGTAGCCGGGAAGCATCCCCTGGGCGAGCCCGGCGACAGCCGCCAGAATGAGCTCGGCGTCGAGGTCGGGATCCATTGACGGCGCAACCGCGTCCCGATTGGTCACTCGTTGAAGCTGGCCGGAAATGAGCGCTGTCAACTCTCTTGGGGCAGTGAGGGTTTCCTCGGCGGCGATTCCTTGTCCGGTCAGTGCGGCAGCGTGGAAGGCGCCGAGAACAATCGCTTCCTCTCGACGTTGTCGATCGAGTGGGAGCATGCCAACAAGGAACGCTGAAATAACCTCGCGAGGTGTCGCTTCCGCGCCAAGAACAGACAACTCCTGCATCAAGCGAGCACCCGCATCCTGACGCACAGCTTGATGCGTCGCGAGAAGGAATTCCCGCTTCGTGCCGAAGTAGTACTGCACGAGTCGCACCGAAATCCCGGCCTCGGCAGCAACGGACTGAAATGTCACCGCCGCGAGCCCACCGTCGACAATCACTCGCCGCACCGCATCGGTAATCTCCCGTTGCCTCACTTCATGGTCGACCAGTCGCGGCATGAGGCTGTCCTTCCCCTTTCGAATGGATGACTTTGACTCGTTAATGATACGCACGTACCGCATTAGTGATACGGTCATACCATCAAAATTGAAAGCAGCGAGAGGGAGGCTCATGCCGAAGATCGGACGATTCAAGAACGAGGCATCAAAGCAGGCGTACGAGAGCATCTACCGAGAACTGGAGGGCAACTGGCCGGTTCCGTCGACACAACTCGACGTGCCGACATCGTTCGGAACCACCCATGTTCGCAGGTCGGGGACCGGCACGGAGACGCCTATCGTCCTGGTGCACTCTCTCGGGGCCAACTGTCTGCAATGGCACATCGTCATCGAGGACCTGTGCCGAGACCGAGTCGTGTTCGCACTGGACACGATCGGCACACCAGGCCTCAGTGTCCAGACTTCTCCATTGACCGGGGAGTCCGACTTCGCCACCTGGATCAGCGAGGTATTGAACGAACTCGAGGTCGATCGCGTCCACCTGGTCGGCTACTCGCAGGGCGCGTGGCATGCCGTTCTCGTAGCACTGCACGCCCCTGAACGACTGGCGAGTGTGACGCTCATCGAACCGGGTGGAGTCTTCGACAAGCCCTCGTGGCGTGTGCTGCTGAAGATGGTCCGCGCCGGTATGCGCCGCACCGACAAGAATATTCGCAAGCTCAACGATTGGCTGTCCCCCGGGTACGTTCTCGGCGACCTCGAGTTCGCCCTCGCCAAGGAAGCGCTGAACTACCGGCCCGGTATCGGGTGGGCACGAATGCTCAAGGATGCAGAAGTGCAGTCGATTTCAGTTCCCGTGCTCGTAATCTCCGGTGCTGAGACGGTGGTCTCCAACCCCGAGCAGGTAGCCGCGAGGCTGGCTGATCTTGCACCTGAAGCCGAGGTGGAGATTTTTGCCGGAACCGGTCACGGAATCCTGGGTCACATACCTGATCGGGTAATTCACCGACTCATGAAGTTCATCCGCAATCATGACGACGCGAAGCGAACGTGATCTCGTGGACAAGCGGCCGACAGCGTGGTGATGAAGCCGGTCAATCAGCTGACCAAGGCGGTACAACTGATTGATGCGAACATTCCTCTCCGACCGCCGCGGTCAGCTAGTGGTGGCCGTTGCCTCCGCCGTTTTGGTCGTGGCGGGAGGTCTGTGGTGGACGAAGACCATCTCCTTCACCGCATCTGCGGTAGTTCAGTTCAGTAGTAATCGAACCGGACTCTACGACGGGTCCCCGCGCGATGCGTACATCGGCAATCGGGAAGCCTCCGATGGCATGCCTGTTCCTGCTGAAAAACTCGCGCAGATACTCGGTGGCAGAGCTTCCGACTACGAGTCCGATCTGACGATCACGGATGCGGATGCACCTGGGCTCGCGGTGACTGCCCGAGGTCGAACCCCCAGCGCCGCCCGAGCATTGGCGACCGACGCCGCCGAAGCTCTCTGTTCGATCGTCGGAGAAGCCAACGCAATGACTTCCGGAGGGTTCACGTGCACCGTCGTTCCACCGGGGAACTGACGGATCTATGTTCAGTAGCGCGGCCGCGCCAGGTTCAAGCCTGTTCCCGCTCGGCGGCGAGGGCAACCGCCCGCTCGAAGGTGTGGACGAACACTGCGCGTCGAGCGACCTTGTGATCGTCGTCCGGTTCGAGTTCATCGATGTAGCCATCCCACACGCGCAGGTATCGATCGCGCCAGTCGATCAGCACTTGCGTCGACGGAAAGGTCACACCGACTCGTTTCGTCTGGGCAATATCGGTGAGGATCTCGAGCCAGGCCGGCACCATCTCCCCACCCCATTCGTCCGGCTCCAGACTCGAATCGTCTTCGAACTCGGCGGTGATGTCGTCCACGATTCGGCCGGTCAGTACCCCCAACCCATCCGCGACAGTGTCACTGTCGAAGTTCCCCGGACCCCAGACTCCCACAAGCCCTCCCGTATCGATCGTGGATATTTCAGGTCGACAGTGAATTTTCCGGTCGACAACCGCGCTACGGTCGCGACCGGCGGTGAGCGTCCGACCCTCGCACAGTCAGAGCTTGCGGTCGTTGCTGCCCGCCCAAATCGGGCTGTCGGCTATCTTCCGAAACTTCGGCGACCCGCCGATTGCTGAAAGCTTGAGCATCAACCAATTCCAGATCTGCACAGTTACCTCCACGTAGTGGTTCACCGTCAACACTAACCGACCGACAAGACTCTTTTGGTGCAGGGTCGCACGAAGAGGATTTCGACGCTGTTGGTTGCGCCGATACCGTGCCGGCGCCTTCAGCCCCCTAAAGCATCAGTAGCACTACACATTCCGATGAATGAATGTAGTTTCGGGATACATAGTGCCAGTTCGTCGCCACAGGTGCCCTCATGGCGCGGCACGGTAACGGTCAAGAAACGATTCACGGATGGACGAGATGTCCGAAATATGTTGCAAGAGTCTAGTTTCAGGAATTGCACTGCGCATCGCCGTTCCCACACGCGATTCCGTCGATTGCGTAACAAGTATACGAAGGACAGCCATCGATCTCCGAAAGGAAGGCGGATCAGGCGGAGGGGGGCGGTAGTGTCAAATCCGGAAAGCGAATCTCGCTGGGCAACTGTTCACGAAGGAACGACTTCACACGCCGGGCACCGAAGATCAATGGCGCTGGTGACTTGCCAGTCGGAGGATGTCAACAAGAAATAGAACCCGTATCGCGGATATCACCAGTACCCGTTACATATTCGACTCTACGTCTCACTGCAGGAGGACTGAGAACATGGCTGATGTAATTTCGTGGATTATCCAGAATCCGATCGGTGCCGTCGTCGCGCTTGTTGCCGACATCGTAATTTTGACGATGACGTCCATCGCGGGGTACTCGTAACGAACCTGCCCTGATCGCACTGTCGCTGCGCGTAGCTCCGACATTGAAAACTTTTATGCAAAAACACATTTCACGAAAGGAACCACAATGGGTTCGATCAGCGCCTTCAACGAATGGGTCAACCAGGCTACGTATGCGGGCGACCCCTTTGCCACCGCCATTGCGATCGTGCAGTTCTTCGCTGTGAGTCTTGTCAACCTGTTCACCGGCGGCCCCATTCTATAAGGGCGTCCACTCTCGGCCCAACGTCTGCGCGGCGTCCATCGCGGCTTGTTCTTCGGCGGTACGACTCCACTCGAAGAGTGCCCGGACATCGCTTGACGAGCATGAAGTGTTGGACGGTCGATCAGGACGAGTCGACATCGGGGCGAATGAACGCCGAAGTGCCCAAGCATGTTCGACGCTCGGCCCTAGCTGTCTTGTTACCCGTCGGTCGGGGTGAGCTCAGGGTTTTCCTGGATGAAATGCAGATAGCGAGCCCGTACGCTATCGCAATGGACTTGATGGTCTGGATCGTCACGACGCCATTTCTAGCAGCGGCACTTGCGGGCGTGATGCGACGAACGCTGGGGACGAGAGTCGGATGGCCGCGAACACTTGCGGTCGCGGTGATAGCCCTCTCGGTGGGGGTTCCACTGTCGGGATACGTCGCAACACTTGCAGGAATTGCCAGCCAGGACGATCAACTTCTGGTGAGCGTGGGAACCGCGCTCATATTCTTCGGAGTTGTCGCACTCTGGGTGTTCGCAGTATGCCTGGCCGCATTGGTTTTCCTCGAAGTCGTTATTCCTACGGGTTCCCTACCTGGCCCGTCAGAAGCCTTGCGGCGCAGCCGCAAATCCTGGCGACGGACGAAACGGTACGTCCAGATCATGAGTATCTTCATGCGAGCGGGAGGCGGGTCCGCTCTCCGTGCCGGACCGTCCGCACCTCAGTTCGGGGACGCGTTGGTGGATATTGTCAGCCGATGCGGTGTCACTTTCGTGAAGTTGGGACAGATCCTCGGGACGCGAGACGACCTCATCCCACCCGAGTTGGCGCGCGCACTCTCGTCACTGCAAAGTTCGGCACGCCCAGCTGATCCCGACCGCATTGCGGAGCTACTGGCATCGGAACTCGGGGACACCCCCGAGGCGGTGTTCGCTTGGTTCGATATGGAGCCGTTCGCCGCCGCCTCTGTTGCACAGGTTCATTCCGCGCGCACCACCGAAGGCACCGAGGTGGTGGTGAAGGTTCAACGACCCGAGGCCGGCACACAGGTGAGCGTGGATTGCGATATCTTCCTCCGCGTGTCATCGCTTGCGGAGACCCGCTTTCCCTGGGCACACGATATCGGCGTTTATCGACTCGCCGGCGGCCTCGTCACGTCACTACTCGAGGAACTCGACTACCGCACCGAAGCAGCGAATACCGGCGCGATTGCTTCCACCATGTCGAACCGCCCGGATATCGTCGTTCCTCACATCTACCCCAACCTCAGTAGCGGACGGGTGCTCGTGATGGAACGTCTTCGCGGCGCACCACTTTCCGATGGCGAGGCAGCGCTCACCGACGTCGATGTCGACGCCCGCAGCAGTATTGCCACCGAGCTTCTTGCGTCGTTGCTCGACGGGATCTTCGTCCACGGTGTATTTCACGCCGATCTTCACCCCGGAAACATCCTGATCCTCGACGACGGACGTATCGGGCTACTCGACTTCGGGGCTGTCGGAGTTCTGGACGGAGAGACACGGATCCTGTTCGCCGTGCTCCTGAACGCCGCCCTGGCAGGTGATCCGGTGGCGACCGTCGACGCGATGCTCATGGCATTCGACGTACCGTCCGAAGTGGATCGAGGAGCACTACGTCACCAGGTAGGCCGAGAGATCACCCTGCTCAGTGTCCAACCCAATGTTTCCATGGCATCGTTCGCGCGAATGTTCACCGTGCTTCGAGAGCACCGAATTGGAGTGCCGGGAGACATTGCCGCCGCATTCCGTTCGCTCGCGTCTTTGGAGCGCGCCCTCCGGCTCCTGGATCCGCAGATCGACCTCGTCGCAGCTGTTCGGGCCGAAGTACCCCGACTGTTGACCCAGGTCGCGAGCCCGGCTGCAGCCGCGCAGGCGATCTTGTCGACGACGGCGGTCACAACCG
Organism: Rhodococcus sp. KBW08; assembly: GCF_003852455.1. Taxonomy (NCBI): domain Bacteria; kingdom Bacillati; phylum Actinomycetota; class Actinomycetes; order Mycobacteriales; family Nocardiaceae; genus Rhodococcus; species Rhodococcus sp. KBW08. Next base: position 62,358 of record NZ_QAJJ01000018.1, on the reverse strand, counting down.
CGGTGGTCAGGCGCCTGCCTGGTCAGCTCGACCAGATCGCGACCTCGATCGCGTCGGGAAACTTCACACTTCGAACCCGCTCCGTCGCACATCCCGACGACAGGCGATGGCTCCGACGGTCGGCGAACAACGCCCTGGGTATGGCGGCTGGAGTGACCGCCCTGATAGTTGCGGCGATCCTGCTATTCGTACCCGGCGGTCCTCAACTCACACCTCAGCTGTCGGGCTACGCACTCGTGAGTGCGGTACTGGGCTTCGTCGGCGTCGTTCTGTGCATGCGGACCGTGTTCCGCTTGTTCACGCTCGACAACAGGTAGCGAACAAGCACGCACGCCGGCACTGAGCACTGGCGGTAAGGTCAGATCCGTGTCTGAGATCGAGCGCTTGCCGTATCGGCTGTTGACCGGACCCGACGATGCGGAGTTCTGCCGTCGCGTATCCGCGGCTCTCGCCGACGGATACGTCCTGCATGGTTCTCCCGCTGCGACATTCGACGGTGAGCATGTGATCGTCGCTCAAGCGATAGTGCTGCCACCGACCGAGGCGCGATCCCGCGCGTAGCCGACTGTGACGGGTCGTCCGAGACAAGGATGAATCATGCCGGTGTTCATCGCTTGATCTCGATGTCGTCGAAGTCAAGCGCCAGGAGCGTCGGCCGCGAGAGAACGCGGCCGCCTGGGACTCGCGGAAGTACGCGCCGTCGAGTGGGAAGGGTGAGACCGTCGAACTGGCGGTGCTGGTCGCAGTAGAGAGCAGCTTTCGCCCAGCTGCCTACCGGTTCGGCAACGAAGTCGTGACGGCGGATGAGGCCTCCGTTGTCGACGTAGAAGGTCTGTTGCGGGCAATGGGTGTCGAGTCCCGGCGCAAATGTTGCCTCTAATCGTCGCCATTGCTGCCCGGCTTCCTGCCACGGTTCGGCTTCGGCGACAGTGATGTCGTCGCGGGCCAGGAGCAACGGCGCGTTCAAGTAATTCCAGAAGGCGTATCCGGCGAAGTAGGCGGTGTCGAGCGCATCCCAGTGAAAGTTGCGTCGGATTCCACTCATCCCGAAGAACTCCGGACGCGGGTCGGTTCGGCCGTCCAGCTGTTCACCGTCACGGGTTTCGATCCGCACGACGCCCTTGTCGAACACAGCGCGCTCGCCGACACGCGGAAAGTCATGGAGGACAGTGTGTTGATCGGCGACTTGAACCTCGACCGTGAACTTCGACAGCTTGTTGCCTGCGAAGCGCTGAGGCAACAGACCGCTCAAGCGTCCCCGGGCCGTGATCGCTGAAACCGACTGCCAACGTTCGACTCCGCCATGTGCGGTGAGGACTTCATCGAGCAATTCGTTCATGATGTGAGACTCTTCGTCCCCTGACGAAATTGGGGAAATCAGCGATCAGACGGCCGCGGGGCTGTAGTTGCGTTCTTCCGGCGGTACCACTGCCAACCCGCAGTGATGATGACAGCGCCGGCGAGGGAGCCCAGGATGCCGCTGGGGCGCAATGATATTCCGTCGCCTGCAATCAAACTCACAAGCAGTCCACCCACCAGCGAACCACCGATTCCAGCGATGAACGCGAAGGTCCAATCCACTCGTGCGGCCTTTTGCCCCAGAATCAACTGGGCTCCCGCTCCGATGACGATCCCGAACAGAAGTATTCCGATGATGAGCATGAGCTGAGGCCCTTTCGTGGAGTGACGGCGCAAGACGCGAACGACTTACTCTGCGCCATCTTTCCGGTATGTCCCCTATGCCGTGGTGAAATCCGTGTGAAAGGTCGTCGTCGCTCACCCCACGCCGCTAGGACGACGCCAGTGTCGTCGCCCAGCGGTAGTCCGCCTTTCCCGCCGGGGTTCGCTTGACTTCATCGACCAGCACGATCGTGCGCGGCACCTTGTATCCGGCCAACGTCTTGCGGCAATGCTCCTGTACCACTTCGAGAGTCAGCTCGTCAGATCCGGGGTAGGTCGCGATCACCGCTGCGACCTGCTGCCCCATGCGCGGGTCGGGTGCAGGGACCACGAGCGCGTCCGATATTGCCGGATGCGCGTGAAGGGCAGCCTCGACCTCCTCCGCGAAGACCTTCTCGCCGCCGGTGTTGATGCACTGTGAGCCGCGGCCCAGGAAGACAATCGTCCCGTCCGCTTCGACCTTGCCCATGTCGCCGAGCACCGAAAGGCGGGTGCCGTCGGCACGGGTCGGGAACGTGCGGGCGGTCTTCTCTTCGTCCTTGTAGTACCCGAGCGGGACGTTTCCGATACGCGCGATGTAGCCCACGTCGTCGGAGCCGGCGGGGATCTCTTCGAGACGCTCGTCGACCAGGATCATGTTGGGTGAGGGTGGCATTCGCAGATTGCCCGCCTCGTCGATGGAGAAGGCTCCGTCGTTACCGGACTCGGAGGCTCCGAAGTTGTCGCGCAACAGTAGGTCCGGCTTCACTGCCAGCATGCGATCCCGAACACTCGTGGACCAGATCGCGCCACCCGACGTGATCGAGAAAAGGGTGCTGAAATCGACCTCGTCTTTGCGTCGTTCCATCTCGTCGACCAACGGGAGTCCCATGCCGTCGCCGACGATCAAGATCACCTGTACCGAATCCTTCTCGATCGCTTCGACGACCTTCTCCGCGTCGAACTCGCGCCGTAGAACAACTCGCGCACCGAGCGTGAGGAAGGTGAACAGCGAGTACAACGCGGCGCCATGCATCAGCGGGGCGGCAATGAGGAACGAGAGTTCCGGAAATTCCTTTGCAGCACTGGCAATCTCGGCGAGGTCCTGTCGCGCTCCCTCACCGTACGGATTACCGCCGGAGAGCGGCTTACGGAAGAAGTCGTCATGACGCCACATGACGCCCTTCGGGTATCCGGTGGTCCCGCCGGTATAGAGGAGGTACACGTCGTCGCCAGAACGAGCGTCGAACTCCCCCACTGGCGACTGTTCACGGGCGTCGTCGAACGAAACTACAGAAACTTCATGCGCTTTCGCTGCGGCGACCAGTTCTGCGTCGATCTCGCCGATCACGATCACCGTCTTGACCTTCAGGCATGCACCGAAGAGGGAAGCAAGGACACGCTGATGCTCGGGCAGTTCCACGACCACCGCGACCGAATCGGAGTTGGTGAAGATGTACTCCAGTTCAGCGGGCGTGTATCGGTAGTTCACGTTGATCGGGACCGCGCGGATCTTGATCAACCCGAGGATCGACGTGACATGTTCGACGCTGTTCTTCAGGAACAGAGCTACATGATCGCCACGTGAGATACCGGCTTTCGCGAGCAGATTGGCGGTTCGGTTGGCTTCCGCATCCAACTGAGCGTAGGAGAAGTTCTCTCCCTCGTAAGTCAAGGCGACGCGATCAGGTACCGAGCTGGCGACGGTTTCGAATACATCAGCGAGGTTGAACTGCATCGTCTTCCCTTTCAGAGTCTGCGCCGCGATATCGAGGCATACAACCCTGAATCTAGAACACGTTCCATGTCACGCGAGGCGAAACGGAACGATTAGCTGATCATTACCTGGACCTGACTATCGGTGCGGCAACGGCCGAGGCCGCCCCGCCCGACATCCATTCGGTGAGCAGGGTCTGCCACGACCCACAATGACAGCGCAGATAGGTGACCGTCCCCTCGCTGGTCCGATGCCGGGATTCGATCTCCCAGCGGTGGATGCAACCGATCGGCGCGAGCTCTGTTTTCTTCATGCACCGAGCATGATGTAATGGCATTGTGCATCTCAACCCTTACGGTGAATATGCGGTGACATTGGCCGCCGACCTGGCCAATCGAAATCCCGAGACCTTGGCCGAACTCGTCGAACGCTGCGTCGATGCAGGCATCATTCTCGATTTCCCCATCGCCGAGAAGGACCTCGACGAGACCCTCGACCTTCTGATCGAGTGGTCGAAAATCGTCGACGTCACGGAGGAGACAGCCCGCGCCGAACTCGTGAACGTCATGCTCGAGCAAGCGTCGGCGTATCCGCGCATGACCAACCACGCGAACGACGGCTGGCATCTGCACTACCGCGATCCCCAACAATCACTCGCCGAGGTCCTCAAGGCACTCTTCTCGGTGGGCACGGCGCTACACCTCGTCGGCCGCGGTATGCACCGATTAGGTCGGTGCACCCTGGACGAGTGCACCAACATCTACGCGGACACCTCACGCAACGGTAATCAGCGGTACTGCTCCCCCACGTGCGCGAATCGCGACGCGGTGCGGCGTCATCGTGCACGCAAGTGAGCTGCACCTACTACGACGTGGGACCGACTACCTCGAAATCCGAGCCACCTTGGTACTCGAACTGAAAGCTACCGCCGCTGCTTCCCGAGTTGATGCGATTCCACGCGTCGATCAAGTCCTGAACCGTGGTGTATCCCAGATCCTCCAAAGATCCTGAGAGACTTCCGGTTCCTGCGCCCTCGAACCAGCCGCCGACCACAACTGCCTGCGGGATCGCGATAGTGGGGTTGGTCGGATCGAGCAGTCGAACACACGCTCCCGCAACGGCGTAGACGCCGGCCGGCAGATTGCCGACGGTCCGGGTGATCGTCTGGCCAGGCGAAACGGCGAACAGATCGAGGATGTTACTGACGGTCGGATACACCAACACGCCAGGCTGGAGCAGCTTCGCCGGATCACGAATCACGTCGGAAACATCCCTGGCATTGAGGATCGCCACCGTGCAGTTGATGAAGCTGAACCGCGGGTTCGGGTTGGTGACGGTGAAGGTGATCGCATTGTCCGCTGCGCTCACCGACACCGGAGGCGGGAGAATCGCCGGTGCTGCCGACGCCGTCGCCGGAGACATGACAACCAGTCCCACGACGGCGGCCGACGCCGCGGCAACGCTTCCGATGGCGCGTTTGAATCCACGACTTCGCATTTTCCGAACCTCCAGGCAAGTCGGTCAGATCACCAGATGCATGAAGAATAGACCGCTCAGTCGGAAAATTGGGGAGGCAGACGGTGCGCTACCCGAAAAGGCCCTCGGCGCTGCCACTGCCGAACAGGTCGCTCAAGCTGCCGGTATTGATGCCGCTGAACGGTCCGCCGATGACAACGAGGCTTGGTACGCCAGGAACCGGCTTGCCCAACGTCTCGAGATCGAGAAGATCGAAGCAGGCACCGAGCACGGCGTAGGTTCCGTCCGGAACATCGGTCACGGTGTCGGTGACCGTCTGCCCCTTGCCCACGTCGAACAGCGAGGCCGGATCGGTGATCTTGGGGTACACCACAAGGTTCGGATCGAGCAGTTTCAGCGGATCATCAAGCACAGCAGCAGAATCCGCGGCATTGACGACAAACGCCTGACACAACGGGGCAATGCCCGTGTTGTTGTTCGTGATCGTCAGTGCCAGATCGTTTCCGGTCACCTTGTACGAGACGACCGGCGGGACCACCTCGGCCGACGCAGTTGCAGGATTGACCATCGCGACGCCTGCCGCGGTTGCAGCGGCAACCGCGACGGTTCCCACTACGCGACGTACTCCACTCGTGCCCAGCTTCATCGAGGTTCCTTTCGTACTGCGCCTTGAGTTCGGCAACAGTGCGCAGCCTAGATCGGATCTAGCGCCCGAAATGGCCCAATTGTCCCGCCACGAGGTCATTCCCGAAAGATCGGGACAAACGTCCCCTTCTCGAAGAGTTCGCTGTTCGACTCAGTTCCCACTGGAGACGAAGGGCGTTCGCACCGGTCCGCCGGCCGTACCGTGCGGTGCCACCAATCCACGCTTTTCGAGGATCGGACGCACGCCCTCACCGAACTGATACGCCTCTTCGAGATGCGGATAGCCCGACAGTACGAAGTGATCCAGACCGATCGCCGCGTACTCGGCAATCCGATCAGCCACTTCTTGGTGCGAACCGACCAATGCGGTGCCCGCTCCCCCTCGGACCAACCCGACGCCGGTCCACAGGTTCGGCGCAATTTCCAACGACCTTGCTCCGACGCCCTGCTTGTAAGCCGAACCGCCGCCGTGCAATTCCAGCATCCGACGCTGACCCTCGGAGCCGGATCGCGCAAGACTCGCCTGAGCCTGCTCGACGGTCGCCGGGTCGAGCGCGCTGAGCAGCCGATCCGCTTCTGCCCATGCCTGTTCCGAGGTGTTCCGGCTTATGACGTGCAAACGGATTCCGTAGTCGAGGTGACGACCTTGAACTTCCGCGAGGTCACGAATCCAGGCGATCTTGGCGGCGACAGCGGACGGCGTCTCACCCCAGGTGAGGTAGGTGTCGGCGTAACGCGATGCGACGGTTCCGGCTGCCGGCGAGGATCCGCCGAAGAAGATCGGCGGTACCGGATCCGGAATACGCTGCAGCGTAGCCTTTTCCACGTTGACATACTCACCGGAAAAATCAACTGGCCCGTTACCGGACCACAGCTGGCGGATCACGTCGAGGAACTCACCGCATCGTGCGTACCGCTGGTTCTTGTCGAGGAAATCACCGAACGTGCGCTGCTCGTGGTCCTCCCCGCCGGTCACGACGTTGAGCAGCAGACGACCGCCAGACTGCCATTGGAAGGTTGCGGCCATCTGGGCGGCCAGCGTGGGGCTGAGCAATCCCGGTCGCAGAGCAACCAGAAACTTGAGTGTCTCGGTGGTCTCGATCATCATCGCCGTAGTCAGCCATGCGTCTTCACACCACGCGCCGGTGGGCGTGAGGACGGCTTCGAAACCGTTCGTCTCGGCGGCCGCACCGATCTGGTTGAGGTATTTCAGCGTCGCCGGACGATCACCGGACATCGAGCTGCCGTGCCCACCCGCCATCAGATTCCGGGAATCACCGTAAGTAGGCAAGAACCAGTGGAAGCGCAGTGACACGGTGATTCCTTTCGTCGACGAACAGGCAGAACTCTTCTGTCATTACAACCACACTCCACCTCGAAGAACAGGGTTGAAATCACCCTGATCGCTATGGGTGCCCACTTTCGGCTCCGGCGATACTTTCGTGAATTTGCACCGCTACCCGGGGGCTCCGATGACCACGTTTGCCGAAGTCGAGCACAATTCACCATTCTCGAACGAGACCGACGGTGAGCGACGTTCCAGACTGAGAACCGTCGTCGCCGCAAGCCTGCTCGGCACGACGGTCGAGTGGTACGACTTCTTCCTCTACGCGACGGCCGCGAGCCTGGTCTTCAACCAACTGTTCTTCCCCAATCAGAGTTCCTTCGTCGGGACCATGCTTTCTTTTGCGACCTTCGCGGTCGGCTTTCTCGTTCGCCCTATCGGTGGAGTGGTGTTCGGTCACATCGGCGATCGCATCGGACGCAAGAAGACGCTTGCTCTCACAATGTTCATCATGGGTATCGCGACGGCGCTCATGGGTGTTCTTCCGACCGCCGCTCAGATCGGGGTTGTTGCTCCGATTCTGCTTCTGCTGCTTCGTATCCTGCAGGGATTTGCTCTCGGTGGCGAGTGGGCCGGAGCCGTTCTCCTGGCGGTGGAGCACAGCCCGGAGAAGAAGCGTGGCCTGTTCGGCAGCATCCCGCAGATCGGATTGGCTCTCGGGTTGGCATTGGGCACAGGAATGTTCGCGTTGCTTCAAACGGTATTCGACGACGAACAGTTTCTCCGTTTCGGCTGGCGCATCGCCTTCGTCCTGAGCTTGGTGCTCGTGATCGTGGGGTTGGTGGTCCGCTTGAAGGTGGACGAGACGCCCGCCTTTCAGGCCGTTCGCGACCTCGAACAACGCTCCTCCGCACCGCTCAAGGAAGTCTTCCAAGGAAAGGTCGCCCGAAACACCGTACTGGGCATGTTGTCTCGCTGGGGCGAGGGCGCCGCGTTCAACACCTGGGGCGTCTTCGCAATCACGTATGCAACCAAGACTCTGCATTTCGAGAAGGTTCCCGTACTTCTCGTGGTCACCGTCGCCGCGGTCGTGATGGCGATCTTGCTGCCGTTCTCCGGATTGCTCACCGATCGGTTCGGCCCGCAACGGGTCTACATCGTGGGCATCGCCGCGTACGGCCTCGCGATCTTCCCCTCCTTCGCATTGTTCGGGACCGAGAACCTTCTGCTCTTCGGAGTCGCGATGGTCGTGGTCTTCGGAGTGATTCATGCCTTGTTCTACGGCGCCCAGGGAACGCTCTACGCCAGCCTCTACCCCACCGAAATCAGATACACCGGCTTGTCTGTCGTTTACCAGTTCTCGGGCATCTACGCCTCCGGCGTCACTCCCCTGATTCTGACTGCACTGATCGGCGCCAGCGGCGGTTCACCGTGGCTGGCCTGTGGGTATCTGGTTGCCACGTCGGTGATCAGCGTCGTTGCCACTGCGGCGATCAGGAAGAGTGATCTGCATCTGTAGCGATCACACCTGAATATCCGTATCTATTGCACATTCACTAGATATGCATAGAAATACCTGAGAAGAAGAACAGCTCGAGATACGCCTACGCATCGGATACATCGGTGTATCGTTTGGGGTCCACCCCGACGGAGGCGCCGATGACGACTGGAACGGACAACTCGCCGGCCAAGCGTGTCACCAAACGCCGTGGTCAGACCCGGCAGCGACTGCTCGACGCGGCCGCGGACGTCTTCTCCGAATCCGGGTTCGGACACGCAACGGTCGAGCAGATCTGCGAACGCGGCGGTTACTCCCGAGGCGCGTTCTACTCCAACTTCGATTCACTCGACGAACTGTTCTTCGCGATGTGGGAGCAGCGATCTGCAGCAATGCTCGCCGATCTGCGGTTGGCGACGGAGTCGATCACCGCCGGCAACGCCGTCGACATCCATTCCGCCGTGGCCCGAATCGTGTCCGTGGTTCCGGTCGACCCGCAGTGGTACCGGATCAACGCGGAATTCACAGCCCACGCGCTCCGCAACCCGGCACTTCGCAAAGCGCTTGCCGACCGTGAAGACGCGATCCTTCGCACCCTGTTGCCCATTGTGGAGTCCGCACTCAGCGACGTCGGGCGAACAATCGTCGGTGACCCGACGTCGTTGGGACGAGCATTGGTCGCAGTGCACGACGGCACGAGCGTCCAGTGCCTCGTCGATACCGACACCAGCGCTGCCTTCGCGCTGCGTCGCGATGTCTTCACTCGAATCCTGCTGTCCTACAGCGAAATAATCCAGAACAACCAATCTGAAGAGGAGCTGTCGTGAGCGAACAAGCTGACGTCATCGTTGTCGGGGCAGGGCTGGCGGGACTGGTCGCCACCTACGAACTGACGCGCGCCGGCCGCAAAGTCCTTGTGGTGGAACAGGAGAACGCGGCAAACCTCGGAGCCCAGGCATTCTGGTCTCTCGGTGGGCTCTTCCTCGTGAACAGCCCCGAGCAGCGTCGCCTCGGCATCAAGGACTCCCTCGAGTTGGCAATGCAGGACTGGATGGGCACTGCCGGATTCGACCGCGACCGCGAAGATCACTGGCCGCGACAGTGGGCCAAGGCGTACGTCGAGTTTGCGGCCGGAGACAAGCGTCAGTACCTGCACGATCTGGGTCTTCGCCTGATGCCCAACGTCGGCTGGGCCGAACGCGGTCGCGGAATGGCTCTCGGACACGGCAATTCGGTTCCGCGCTTCCACCTCACCTGGGGTACCGGTCCCGGCGTGGTCGACGTCTTCCTGACCAAGGTCATCGCCGCTCAGAAGCGTGGGCTGGTCACGTTCAAGCACCGCCACCAGGTGGATCAGTTGGTAGTCACCGACGGTACGGTCACCGGTGTACGAGGAACCGTCCTCGAACCGTCCAGTGATCTCCGCGGCGTGAAGAGCTCCCGCACTCCCATCGGCGAATTCGAGTTCGCCGCACAGGCCGTCGTCGTCACCTCCGGTGGAATCGGCGGCAACTACGAACTGGTGAAGAAGAACTGGCCCGAGCGACTCGGCAAGGCACCGAAGCACATGCTGACGGGAGTGCCCGCACACGTCGACGGACGCATGCTCGAAATCACCGAATCCGCGGGCGGAAACATCGTCAACCGCGACCGCATGTGGCACTACACCGAAGGCATCCAGAACTGGAATCCGATCTGGCCGAACCACGGAATCCGCATCATCCCCGGACCGTCCTCGATGTGGTTCGACGCCACCGGCAAGCGTCTGCCCGTCCCCAATTTCCCGGGCTTCGACACGATGGGGACCTTCAAGTACATCCTGGACAGCGGCCACGAGTACACGTGGTTCATCCTCGATCAGAAGATCATCGAGAAGGAGTTCGCGCTCTCGGGATCGGAACAGAACCCCGACTTCACCAATCGCGACTTCAAACTCCTCCTCGAACGAATCAAGAAGGGTGCGCCGGGGCCGGTAGAAGCGTTCAAGCAGAAGGGCGCCGACTTCGTGGTGCGCAACAACCTTCGCGATCTGGTCGACGGCATGAACGCCCTCACCGACGAACCGCTCCTCGACTACGAGGACATCGAACGCGAAATGATCGCCCGCGACCGCGAAGTCGACAACAAGTACAGCAAGGACTTCCAGGTCACCGCCATCCACGGCGCCCGTAATCTGTTGGCAGACAAGATCGTGCGTGTCGTTGCACCGCACAAGATCTTGGACCCCAAGAACGGCCCACTGATCGCGGTCCGGTTGCACCTGCTCACCCGCAAGACCCTCGGCGGCTTGGAAACCAACCTGGATTCACAGGTCATCAAGGCCGACGGCAGCGTCTTCGACGGCCTGTACGCGGCCGGCGAGGTCGCGGGCTTCGGCGGCGGTGGAGTCCACGGTTACAGCGCGCTCGAAGGGACCTTCCTCGGTGGCTGCATCTTCTCCGGCCGCGCAGCCGGACGAGCACTGGCGCGCGACCTGTAGCCCAGATCAGGCGAGCGAATGCGTGACCAGTATGTGATGGGCGCGCATTCGCCGTGCCTCGTGCACGGATTGATGGTGGTGATGATGCGTCGGCCCGCGCGCGTGGCGAACCAGATCGTGAACAGTGCGGATGACCGTCGGCATTGCGACCCTCCCTCAGGAGATTGTGACTGCTGCTCCTACTGGTGAAATCACTGTCTGGACACCGCCACTCGCGCCACCTCCTCCGGAACGATGAGGTGGGTATGGTCGTCGTCGCCGACGTCGATCTGCACGAGGTCGATACGTGCGTTGAATGTGGTTGCGCCACTGTAATCGACACTGACAGGCATGCCGTAGTCGTCACCGATGTCGGTGGTCTCGTCCGCGGAGAAGACCATCGGTTGGGTCTGCTCGACGCGACCCGAACCCACTTCGCGACCGTCGTGGTAGATCGTGACACCGCCGCCCCTCGCGAGACCACCTCCGTCGTAGGCGAACTCGGCCCTGATCTGATGTGATCCTGCCGGTATGTCAACGTCGGAACCGATGACGAACTCGGTCATGCCGAGCAGGTTGTAGACGAATTTCGCGCGGCCTTCCCGCGCGTAGAGCGCCCAGCCGCCGAACCTGCCTCCCTGCGCGATCATCACACCGTTGGCAGTAACGCCATCCGCGAGGTCGACTGCTGCTGTGACACTGAATGATCGGTTCTTGATACTCAGCACGCTGTGCTCGCTCAGTCGCTTCATTCCGGGAAACAGAACTTGCCTGTTCCCGGATACCAACTGCGGACGCCCCGCGATGTGAGGGTTGAACCTCTCGAATCTACGATCGTCGATCGGAAGTACGTTGTACTTGACCGCTTCGATCAACCACAAGCGTTGCAGTGCAGCCAATTTCTCCGGCATCGCAGCGGCCAGATCATTGGATTGCGTCCAATCCTGTGACCCGTCGTAGAGTTCCCACACGTCGTCGTCGAGAGCGGGAAGCACCTCCGCGAACAGCCACGGAGTGCTGTGACGCGTGACCGCACTCCAACCCTTGTAATAAATTCCACGGTTGCCGGCCATCTCGAAGTACTGCAGATCGTGACGTTCGGGGGCTTCGGCGTCGTCGAAGGTGTAGACCATGCTGGTCCCCTCGATGGGTGATTGCTGGACGCCGTTGACAAAGGTCGGTTCCGGCAGTTTCGCGACCTCGAGGATCGTCGGTGCAACGTCGATGACGTGGGCGAACTGCGACCGCGTCTCCCCCTTGGTCCGAATCCCCGCCGGCCAGTGCACGATCGTCCCGTTGCGAGTGCCACCCCAATGCGACGCAACCTGTTTCGTCCACTGATACGGTGTACACATTGCCCACGCCCACCCCACGGAATAGTGGTTGTACGCGTCCTTGGTACCGAACTTGTCCTTCACTTCCGCCATGAACTCGGGCGTCTCGATGGCCGCGAGTCCGTTGAAATTGGCCATCTCGTTGAAGGCTCCGTTGATCGTCCCCTCTGCGGACGCTCCGTTGTCTCCGATGATGTAGTACACGAGGGTGTTGTCGAGAGCTCCGAGTTCTTCGATCGCATCGACAAGCCGGCCGACATGGAAGTCGGTGTGTTCGAGAAATCCTGCATAGACTTCCATTTGGCGTTCGAGGACAGGCTTCAATTCCTGACTCATGTCGTCCCACGCCGGAATGGCCTCAGGACGCGGGGTGAGAACCGCATCCGTGGGAACGACTCCCCGCTGCTTCTGCCGCTCGAGGATCTTCTCGCGTTGAGCGTCCCAACCTCCGGCGAACCGGCCCTCGTACTTGTCGGCCCACTCCTTCGGAACATGGTGCGGCGCATGGGTAGCGCCGGGAGCGAAGTAGACGAAGAACGGCTTGTCCGGAGCCAAGGACTTCTGCATCCGGACCCAGTCGATGGCGTGGTCGGCCAGGTCCTCGGTGAGGTGGTAGCCCTCCTCCGGTGTCTTGTCCGGCTCCACAGGCGCGACGCCTTCGTACAGCGCCGGGTAATACTGGTTGTTCTCCCCGCCGATGAATCCGTAGAAATGCTCGAATCCGCCTTCTCCCGTCGGCCACGACGTGAACGGTCCCACCGGGGATGTTTGCCACGGCGGAACCTCGTGACACTTGCCGAACTGCGCTGTCGAGTATCCGTTGAGTTTCAACGTCATCGGCAGTGCGGCTTTGGTATTCGGCCGCAGGCCGGAAAGACCAGGAGCCGAGGTAGCGGTTTCGGTGATCGATCCCATGCCGACCGAATGATGGTTGCGCCCGCTCAGAAGAGCGGCACGGGTCGGAGCACACAGTGCAGTCGTGTGAAACCGCGTGTACGTGAGCCCATTACCTTGCAACCGCTCAGCAGTCGGAGTGTCCGCCGGTCCGCCGAAGGCACTGCTCGCGCCATATCCCACGTCGTCCAACAGGACCACCAGAACATTGGGTGCCCCGGTCGGTGGTAGTAACGGAGTGATCGGCGGAAACTCGGTGTCCGGATCCTTCGCGTCGTACGTCACCAGACCAAGATGTTGTCGATCCGGAATCGGTAGTACAGCGCGGCTCTGGCCCGTCGGATCCGTCATGACGTCTCGCCTTCTGTCTCTCACATGGCTCTTTCAAGCGTTTCAGGATCACGACGACGTCGACATCATCCGTTTCGGGTGAAGGCGCACCATTACCGCAGCGTGGAGGCTTGAAGTGTGGATCAGCCCGGACGTTTCGCTCCCACCCCGATCGGGCATGCCTTCCTCGTCCCCCGGCGCCGTGTACGTGCCGGCCTGACCCAGATCCTGTGCGTCGTCGTAGGACTGGCTGCCGGACTGGCGATGCCGTATATCCGGAGCGGCCCGATGATTCCCGCCCGCCAGGTCAGCGAAATGCTCGTGGCCCTCGGACTGGGGTTACTGGGTGTAGTCGCAGTGATCTTCTCGCTGCTGTTCCTCGTCGTCCAGTGGGCTGCGACCACCTTCACCCCTCGCCTCTTGTTGTTCCGCGACGACCCCATCGTGTGGCGGACGTTTGCCTTCGCGATAGGCCAGTCGGTTTTCGACATCACGGCAGCGCTCGCCATCAGCAACGAAACGGATGTGTCCGTGGTCGTGCCCAGTCTCGCAGTGCTGGCACTCTTGGCCACGCTGACGCTGATCAGACTGCTCCAACTGCGCGCCTTCTCAGCCATCCAATTGGCTCCGGTCCTCGCCTCCATCTCGAGCCGTGGACGAGCAGTCTTCGAATCCGTATACCCCGACACCGATCGGGAGTTACCGCCTCTACCAACGCTTCCGGTGATCATGACGATCGAGTGGCATCGGCCGCCCGCCGTTCTGCAGCAGATCCTCGTCGAAGATCTGCTGCACAAAGCTCGCGGCTGTCACGCTCTTGTGGTCTTCCGAGTCTCGCCAGGCAGCACTCTGCGAGGCAGACTGCCGCTCGCCGACGTCTACGGCGAACCCATGCCCGCCGACGCGATCCTCGACGCCCTGGTCAGTGGGAGTGAGCGAACCTTCACGCAGGACCCCCTACTCGCGCTTCGGTTATTGGCCGACATCGCGCTCAGAGCGCTCTCACCCGCGATCAACGATCCTGCTACGGCCGTCCAGGCTCTGGACGAGATCGAGGACCTCCTCTCGCGCGTGGCCTCCGTACGAGCAGATTCGATCCGGGCCCTCGACCAGCGTGGTGAACTGCGCGTGGTGGTTCCGCTGCCCGGTTTCACGACCTTCGTGCGAACCGGACTGGACGACGTCATAGCCTCTGCATCGAACTCGCCGCTCGTTCTGGGTCGGCTTCGCGAGTTACTTTCGCACGTCGCCGCTCACTCGGAGTCTCCGAACCGCGACGTTCTCGCCACGCGCGCTGGTTGGGTAAGCCAGATGTCCGACGGGTTTCGTCGACGCGAGCCGCCGTTGTGAACCCGTACAGATTTGTTGGTGATCGCGTCAAGGCATCGTCAAGATCAGCTTCAGAGCTACGGAAGGTGACGATACTGGCTCGGTGAGACATGCAGTGATACTCGGACACCGTGGAGTCATATCGTCGACCACCCGCACCGGCGGCGAACCTGAGAAGCAAAAGCTCTCCGTCGCAACCGGACTGGCGGGCCTGTCGCTCGACGCGATGGCCTCGGTGTCGTACGGTCCAGAGGCCATCGTGTTGGTGTTGGCCCTCGCCGGCGGCGCGGGGATCGGCTTCACCGTGCCGGTGACGATCGCCATCGCCGTGCTGCTTGTCGTCCTGGTGGCGTCGTATCGCCAGGTGATCGCCGCATTCCCCGAAGGAGGTGGCGCCTACGCCGTCGCGAAGAAGCATCTGAGCCCCCGTGCGAGCCTGACCGCCGCCTCCTCGTTGATCGTCGACTACACACTCAACGTCGCGGTGTCGATCGCAGCCGGTGTCGCGGCCCTGACCTCCGCCTTCCCCGCGCTTCTTCCCTACACGGTCTGGATTGCGCTGGCGATACTCGGCGGCATCACGGCACTGAATCTGCGTGGCATCGCAGATTCCGCGCGGGTATTCATGTTGCCCACCGTGATCTTTGTCGTCAGCATCTTCACGGTGATCGGCGCCGGACTGCTTCGGGAAAGCCCCGCCGCCGCAACGGCTCCCTTCGTCGCCGACAACGCACACACGATCGGCATTCTCCTTCTGCTCAAGGCATTTTCGAGTGGTTGTGCCGCATTGACCGGTGTCGAAGCCATCGCCAACGCGGTACCCAGTTTCAAAAAGCCTCGCGTGCGTAGCGCTCAGCGCGCCGAAGTTGCTCTGGGAATCCTGTTGGGCACCATGCTGATCGGCCTCGCCGTGTTGATCGAAAAGTTCTCACTGGCCCCGATCCCCGGAACAACAGTCCTGTCGCAGCTCACGTCCGCTGCCCTCGGAAATGGTGTGGGTTACTACGTCGTCCAATTCTCCACCGTGATTCTGTTGGCGTTGGCCGCGAACACCTCGTACGGCGGACTCCCCAACCTGATGCGGATCCTTGCCGACGACAACGTGCTCCCACACCGCTTCAGTCGGAAGTCGACGCGCGACGTGTTCACGTACGGCGTCTTGTCGCTCGGCGGCGTCGGCGCTCTCCTGCTCATCGGATCCGGCGGAAACATGAACACCTTGGTGCCGCTGTTCGCCATCAGTGTGTTCATCGGTTTCACGCTCGCGCAGTTCGGCATGGTGCGCCACTGGCTCGCCGAACGCACACCGGGCTGGAAGTGGCGCCTAGCGCTCAACGGTTTCGGCGCTGTGTTGACTTCGATCGCAGCAGTGGTGACCACCGCCATGAAGTTCACCGAGGGCGCCTGGCTGATCGCTCTCGCACTCCCTGCGCTCGTCCTCGGCATGGAACGCATCCGCGGCGCGTACACACATATCGGTACACGGTTAACTATTCAGAGTGACAACGATTCTCTGTCCATCGGATACAAACCAGCGGTCCTGGTACCCGTCTCCGAAATTACGTCGCTCTCCACCCGCGCGATGGCCGCGGCAACGGCGATGTCGTCACAGCCCATCGCAATTCGAGTCTGCCTGGCCCACGAATCGACGACGGACTTCACCCGCCGGTGGCAAGCCCGACACCCGAATTCGCGTTTGATCGTCATCGAGGACACCGAGAATTCCGTGGGGAACACCCTCGCTCGATACATCCGCACTCACTTCCCCCACCGCGAAACCTTTGTCGTCGTCGCCACCATCGACCCGGCGACCAGATGGCACCGGTTCCTCCCGAGCCAACGAACCGATGAAATCGCCCATGCACTGCGCAAACACACCGAGGCCGTGGTGTGCCAAATCCCGGTCCGGATCGATCCGGCTCACCGCGATCCAGCCCTGCGCGCATGAGCCGACGCTCAGAGCGAGGTCCCGAACAACATGCCGAGTAGATACGTCGCGCCGGCAGCGCCGTAGCCGATCGCAAGTTGGCGTAGGGCCCGCTTGAACGGCGGCCCGCCCGACAGCAACCCGACCACAACGCCGGTGGTCAGCAGCGCGATCCCCACGAGTACGGACGCGACGATCAGGGCTGTCATGCCTTCCAGGCCGAACAGATACGGCAACACCGGAATGATTGCGCCCGAGGCGAAGAAGCAGAAACTTGCCGCCGCTGCGCCCAATCCGGTTCCGACGGCTTCATGGTCGTCGACAACGTCCGCGGCGCCGAAGGTGCTGTTCGCGAGAACCTCGGCGGCGCGCTGGTCCGCTTCCTCGGCGGACATGCCGCGGGCCCGGTAGACCAGCGCCAATTCGTTGGCGTCGACGTCGAGCAGGCCGACAGCTTCGCTGGCGGCGGGACCAGGATTGGACGCTTCCAACAACTCTCGCTGAGAGCGGACGGAAACGTACTCGCCGGCACCCATCGACAGGGCGCCGGCCAGAAGCCCGGCCATGCCGGTGATCAGAACGATCTGGTTGGAGACGCCGCTACCACTGATGCCGAGTACGAGAGCGAGGTTGCTGACCAGGCCGTCGTTGGCCCCGAAAACGGCGGCACGAAACGTCCCCGAAAGTCTGTTCCGACCCCGAGTGGCCAAGGCCCGCACCACTTCTTCGTGGATCTTCTCGTCCGCGCCCATCGATGCGGTCGCGTCGGCGTCGTTCGGATACGGGGATCGCGTCTCCGCGCGCTGGGCAAGAGCGAGCACGAACACGGAGCCGAAGCGCCTGGCCAGAAAGCCCAGTATCCGGGTGCGGATATCGCCGCGCAGTGGTTTGCCGACGTGATCGCCGAGTAGCGCTCGCCAGTGCGCCTCGTGTCGGCCCTCCGCGTCGGCCAGTGCGAGAAGGATTTCGCGCTCCTCGCCGCTGCGCCTACCCGCGAGGTCGCGGTAGACGGCGGCCTCGGCTTGTTCGTCGGCGAGGTATCGTCTCCAGCGCTTGACATCTCGCGGGTCTGGATCGGGTCGTGCGGCCGGAACTGTGGACATCGTGTTCCCCTTCCGGTGAGGCGGTCACGCTTCGAGTACGCGGTCCATCCACGTCGTCAGATCGTTGATGACGTCGTCGCGGTTGGTCTCGTTGAAGATCTCGTGCCTGGCGCCCGGATAGGTGTAGTAGGTGACGTCTTCGATCCCCGCCGAGTTGTACCGTTCGACTGCGACGTCGGTACGGCTCAGCGCGGCGTTGAGAGGATCCGAGGTGCCGACGAAGACCAGGATCGGAAGGTCTTGTCGCACACCCTCGACGTCGGCGAACCTCGGCCCCGCCGCGATAAGTCCGCCCATACCGGCGTCGTCCAGGCTGAAACCACACAGCGGATCGTTGATGTACAGATCCACCTGCGCTTCGTCACGGCTGAGCCAGTCGTGCGGAGTTCGGGCCGGTTCGAATTCCGCGTTGAACTGGGCGAGGACGTCCGGGCCGTCGTTGACGAGGCTCTCGATCAGATGATCGACGGCGGTAGTCCCCGACAGTGCGACGGCGTCGATCAGGTGCGAATGATCGAGGATGTACTGCTGCGAAGCGAACGAACCGAGACTGTGGCTGAGCAGTACGACGGGCAGGCCGGGGTGTTTGTCGCGGATGATCCCCGTGAGGGTCACCATGTCTGCCACCAAGCGGTTCCAGCCGTCGTCGCCGATGTTGCCTGGGCCGGCGTGCATGCTCTCACCGTGGCCGCGGTGGTCCGCCGCGTAGACGTGGAAGCCGCGAGCATTCAGAGCTTCGGCAACGTGTGCGTAGCGTTTTGCATGCTCACCCATACCGTGCGCGAGTTGAACAACCCCTCGAGGTTCCTGCTCGGTGGGCCATTCGTGGACATGAATGACCACTCCGTCGTCGCTGGTGAAGGTGAACATGCGCTACTCCCGGTGGTCGCGATCCGGACAGGTCATTTCTCATGCTAGATCCGCAGCGGCAATCCATCCGGGAAGTAGGTCCTGATCACCGGCGAGCCTGATTCGTTTCCGCACATCCGGCCTCGGATTCGGATATACCGGACACGGATGTTCCGGAGCCAGTTGTCGACCAGCTTGAGGAGTACAGAGCGATGAATCCCAACCGCGTGCGCAACATCGGCTTGTTGGCGGCTCCACTTGCTGCTCTCGCCCTTCTCAGCGGGTGCGGCTCGGATGAAACGGGAACAGCCGAGAGTTCACCTGCTCCTGCCACCACGACGACTACCTCTGCGCCGACGACCCCGACCGGTACCGCTTCACCCTCGACGACCCATACCGATCACACCCAAACCACAACCTCGACGGCACCCAATCCCGAAGGCTGCGCCATGGGGGAACTGAACGTCACCCTTGGCCAGCCGAACGGCGCCGCCGGTTCCGTGGAGCTTCCGGTTGTCTTCACCAACACGGGCGGCCGCACGTGCACGCTCGACGGTTTCCCTGGCGTCTCGTATGTCACGGGAGCGTCCGGAAGCGAAGTGGGTGCCGCCGCCGGCCGTTCCGGATCCGGTTCACTCCTCTCCCTTGCTCCTGGCTCCGCCGTAACGTCTTTGGTGCGAGCTACGAACGTCGAGAACTACCCGGCAGATCAGTGCGGCGTGACTGACGTTGCGGGACTGAAGGTTTACCCGCCCAACAGCTACGACTCGGTCTTCCTCGCCTACCCCACCAAGGGTTGCTCGATGACCGGCGCGAACATCAACCAACTGACGGTCGCACCGGTCGCCCGCTGAGTCACGGCTTGAGGCGTCGTAGGCCCCAGAGCGCCGGCAGGAGGAACAGGCCCGAAAGGATCAGGACGAGTGCAGCTTCCGTGAACTGAAATCGTCGGACCTGGTCGACTGAGTGGTACCGCGTTTCGTAGTGGTCCACTCCCTGCGCGAGCACACACGCACGGTAGTCGGCATCGAGTTGGGCCAAGAAGGCCTTTTGGCGAACGTAGAAATCCACGTCACTCTCGTCGGCTCGCTGATCGTATTCACTGCCGGCTGTATCGGTAGTGCACGCCTGATAGTCGATCTCGACGGGCTTCCCGTTGGCATCGGTGTATCCGCTTCGCACGATCCACGCCATCGAGGAATCCATGACGTACGTCGCGTAGAAGGTGTCTTGGTCGATACCTTGTGTCAGCACAGTCGGCTCGGCATAGTGCGGCCGTGCCAGATTCTGAAATCCCACCATCAAACCTACGACGGCAATCAATGTGACGGCCACCGCGGCGATGGGTGATCGCACCAGCAGTGATACCGCAGCTCCGGCGACCAACGCCATGAAAGTGTATGCACCCAAGACGATTCCGCTGGAATTGAACAGAGGGAAGAGCATCGAACTCATTCCGTACGACTGAACGGGTCCGACGTTGACCACATAACTCCAACTCTCGAATCCGACCCGAGCGGCTTCGAGAATGAAACCGAGGATCGCGGCTGCGGCAGTGAGCGGAAGAAAGACAACAACGACTCGCATCCAGAACCATCGTGCCCGACTCACCGACTGCGTCAGACCGAGAACATGTGTTTGCTGATCGATGTCGCGGGAGAATACGGTCGCGCCCACCAGCGCCCCGAGTAGTACTGGTAAGGCAGCGGCGATCGTGTTCACACCGGTGACGGTGGTATCCGCCCAACAATCCCAACCGATCCCGACACACCCGAGGTAAGTCCCTCCGCCGTCCACTCCCGAGGTACGTCGAGTTCCGATTCCGCCGACTATCGCTGCTATAGCCAAAGCTGCGATGAATCCCAACGACACAACGAGCGATGTGCGGTGATGCCGCCACGTAACCCAGATCATGCCGCCACCATCGTTTCTGCGCTCAGGTGCCCGAGCACCACGTCGTCGAGAGTTGCGTCGTCGATCACCCAGCCGGCCCGAGGGCTCGGACGGACTCCCTCCACCACATGAGAATTCGACCGCATCCCCTTGTCGGTATGAATGACCGCGCCGGCGCCGACGACATCGGCAGGGTCGCCGTCCCCGATCAATACGTAATGGGCAGCGATCAATTCATCCAACGGACCGGACAATCTCGCGTTTCCGCCGCCCAGAAGAAGGAGTCGATCCGAGACGTCTGCCAGTTCGGAAACGATGTGTGACGACAACAGAACCGTGGTGCCGTACTCGGCAACGTCTTCGAGCAGGGTGGTCGCCACGGATCGCCGCGCCACGGGATCAAGATCCGCCAAGGGCTCGTCGAGAAGCAGCAGTTGCGGCCTGCGTCCGAGTGCCAATGCCAGTCCAACCCTGGTTCGCTGACCTGGTGACAGTGTCTTCGCCTTTGCATCGAGAGAAATCCCAGCGCGCTCCACCAGATCCAGAGCGTACTTCGCATCCCACTCGTCGTTGGTGTACGCGCCGAATCGAAGAAGTTCTGCAACAGTGAATTTGGGGTACAGCGGCTTGTGCTGAGCGAGGTAGGACAGGCCTGGGCAGATGCCGTCCTGATCCGGCGTGCTACCCAGGACCGAGATCGAACCGTGGTCAGGCATCGTCAATCCGACCGCCAAGGACATCAGTGTCGACTTGCCCGCTCCGTTCACCCCCACCAGGGCAGTGATACTTCCGGTGGCCACCTCGAAAGTGCAGGCGTCGAGCACCTTCTTCTTGCCGAAGCGCTTGTCCACGTCCTGCATCGTCAGTGCCGATTCTTGCGCAGTCATGATGTCTCCCCCTGCTTTCCGGACGGATCCGATTCGATGAACGTCTTCTCGAGCTCCAAGCTCACCAATGCTTCGATGTCCGTGCGCTCGAGTCCGGCGGCGACGGCATCTGCCACCCAGCGAGCCAACTCGCGCCTCAGCGCAGAGCTTTCCGCCATGCCGGGCTTCGCCAGGGACTTGACGACGAACGTGCCCAATCCAGGCCTCGGGGCAACAAGTCCGTCGCGCTCGAGTTCCTTGTAGGCCTTCAGGACTGTGTTCGGGTTGATCGCGAGCGCTCCCACGACGTCCTTGGCTGTGGGCAGCCGATCCCCGACGTGGAGATCACCGAGCCTGAGCGCCTGCTTCACCTGAAGGACCAATTGCACGTAAGTGGGAATGCCGGATCGGCGGTCGATACGGAAGTCGATCATCCGAACCCTTTCACTAGTTCATTAGTGGAATAGATATTTACCCTGCCTTGACCTCCCGGGTCAAGCCCGACGACCCCTGTAAAGTGCAGATGCCCCGGCTTGCCGGGGTGCCACGCTGCTCGTGTGAAGTTCGGTGAAACCCCGGCACTGTCGACGCAACTGTGAATTCGCCCGGCACTACTCGAGGCGAACGAGTCAGGTCACCGGCCTCGTGGCGACACGATGGTTCTCGGACGAAGGACCGCTCGTGGCGCTTCCCCTCGCGGCCGCGCTGCTCGCGGCCCTCGTCCACTAGCGGAGGGGTGGCTGTGAGTACTCGGCCGACACGTAGATTCAGATCCGT
Source organism: Rhodococcus sp. KBW08 (assembly GCF_003852455.1). Taxonomy (NCBI): domain Bacteria; kingdom Bacillati; phylum Actinomycetota; class Actinomycetes; order Mycobacteriales; family Nocardiaceae; genus Rhodococcus; species Rhodococcus sp. KBW08. The sequence goes on along the minus strand of NZ_QAJJ01000018.1, from coordinate 40,318 downwards.
ACTTGCAGCGCTGACGGTGAGCACCGCACTGCTTGCCGGTGCCTGCAGTAGTTCGACGTCCGACGCACCCACGACCACAGCCGCCTCGGACGGTTCGTTCCCGGTGACTGTTGTTTCCGGTCCCACGGATTCCGGCACGGACATCACCATCGAGTCACGTCCGCAGTCGATCGTGTCGCTCAGTCCCAGCGCCACGGAAACCTTGTGGGCCGTCGGCGCGGGCGACCAGGTGAAGGCCGTCGACAATCAGTCCGACTACCCGGCCGGTATCCCGGTCACCGATCTCTCGGGCTTTCAACCGAACGTCGAGGCCATCCTCGGTTACGCACCGGATCTGGTGATCGCGTCCGATGACATGAACGATCTTGTCTCCGGACTGCAAAAGGCGAAGGTGCCGACACTCCTGCTACCGGCAGCGACCAGCATCGACGACGTCTACGCCCAAATCGAGCGCGTCGCGACGGCCACCGGCCACGAGGACAAGGGCACCGAAGTTGTCGACGCCATGCGCTCGGACATCGACGCCGCTGTCGCCAGTGTTCCTGCGCGCCAACAGCCGCTGACGTACTTCCACGAACTCGACTCCTCGCTCTACACCGTCACGAGTTCGAGCTTCGTCGGGCAGATCTACTCGCTGTTCGGAATGAAGAGCATCGCCGACGCCGCGGGGCAGGGCGACTATCCGCAGCTGTCCGCCGAATTCGTGGTGCAGGCCAATCCCGATCTCATCTTTCTCGCAGACTCCCAATGCTGCGGAGTGACTGCAGAATCCGTCGCCGCCCGACCCGGGTGGAGCGGCATGAAAGCGGTTACCGGCAACCAGATCCATGTGCTCGACGAAGACCTCTCCAGCCGGTGGGGACCTCGTGTCGCCGATCAGGTGAAGGCTGTCGCGGCCATCGTTGCCCAAGTTCCCGCGGCCTGAGCATTCGATGATCAAAGCCGGTATCTCCCATCATCGGACGGCCGTTCTGCTCGGCGCCGCGCTGATTCTGTGCGCTGCCTTGCTGATCGGTGTTCTGGTGGGGCCGGCCGGTTTGACGCCTGATCGGACAATTCTCGAACTTCTGGACGGAATACCCGGCATCAACATCGATTCCGGTCTCACCGCGACACAGCAGGCGATTCTCTGGCAGATCCGGCTTCCGCGAGTAATCCTGGGCGCCTTGGTCGGAGCCATGTTGGCCGCGGCCGGCGCCGCATACCAAGGTGTGTTCCGAAATCCCTTGGCGGATCCGTATCTCCTCGGCGTTTCGAGCGGAGCCGGACTGGGTGCGACCCTCGCCATCGTTTCGGGTGGCGCCCTGGGCATGTTCGGAATTCCCATGGCCGCCTTCGTCGGTGGTGTGCTGGCCGTGTTCGCAACATATTCGCTCGGCCGAAGCATTGGCGGGCCGCAGAACGCGGTAGTCATCATCCTCGCCGGTGTCGCTGTCGCGGCGTTCACGAATGCAGCGCAGACTTTTGTTCAGCAGCGATTCGACGATTCACTCCGTGAGGTCTATTCCTGGCTGCTCGGCGGATTGTCCACCGACGGTTGGTCGGAAGTTCTGGTCGTCCTGCCGTACGTCGTGCTCGCATCTGTCGTCATCCTCGTACACCGGCGCGTACTCGACGTGATGGCGGTAGGTGACGTCGAAGCCTCCAGCCTCGGCGTCGATCCGGCCAGATCGCGCCTGGTACTGGTGCTCGCTGCAACACTGGGAACAGCTGCAGTAGTGAGCGCCAGTGGGCTCATCGGCTTTGTCGGAATCGTTGTTCCCCATGCGGTTCGACTGGTCGTCGGCCCGTCGCATCGGCTGCTTCTCCCCCTGTCACTCATGCTGGGTGCGGCGTTTCTCGTCCTCACCGACGTCGCCGCCCGCACGGTCATGGCGCCGGCCGAACTCCCGATCGGCGTTGTGACCGCGATGATCGGCGCCCCGTTCTTCCTTCTGGTTCTGCGCCGCAGTCGAGTTTCCGCATGACCGACACCGCAGTGCGATGCCGCGACCTCCGAATCAACCTCGGCGGCAAAGACGTCGTCGACGGCATCGATCTCGATGTGACACCCGGCGATTGGGTTGCCGTGGTCGGGCCGAACGGCGCCGGCAAGACGACCTTGATGCATGCCCTCGCTGGATTGATTCCGTCCACCGGTGAACTCACCGTCGGGGGACTCAACCCACGCAGTTCGAGCCGCAAGGCCATGTCCGCCGTCGTCGCGCTGATGCCTCAGCGTCCGGTGGTACCCGAGGGCGCCACGGTTGCCGAACTGGTTGCGCTCGGCCGTACACCGTATCTCCGACGCTTCGGCACCGAAACCGCCACAGATCGTTCGGTGATCTCCTCGGTGATCGAAAGGCTCGACCTCACCGAGTTCGCCGATCGACGAGCCACCGAACTTTCCGGCGGCGAATTGCAACGCGTGGTCCTGGCTCGGGCACTGGCTCAAGAGCCGCAGGTACTGCTCCTGGACGAACCCACCAGTGCTCTCGACATCGGCCACCAACAGCAGGTTCTCGACTTGGTGGAGGAGCTGCGAGAAGCCGACGACATCACGGTCATCGCCGCGATGCACGACCTCACCCTCGCAGGTCAATACGGGCGACGAATCGTGTTGCTGGACAAAGGCCGCGTCGTCGCCGACGGCGCGCCCTCAGCGGTATTGCAAGCCGACCTTCTCGGCCGTGTGTACGGAGCTCGGGTCGAAATCCTGGACCGGCCCAGCGGTCCCATAGTTGTTCCGATTCGGCAGGAAGGCACGCGCTGATGGAACTGGTGTTGCTCGGCACCGGTGCTGCTGACGGTTGGCCGAACCCGTTCTGTACCTGCCCTTCCTGTCTGGCGGCCTTGTCGAGTGGAACCATTCGCGGGCACACTGCCGCTCTGGTGGACAACCGAATCCTGTTGGACTGTGGTCCGGAAGTACCGCGAGCGGCGTCACGCTACGGACGCACATTGGCAGGCGTGGAACACATTCTGCTGACGCACTCTCATCCCGACCATCTGGGCCCGATGGCATTGCTGTTCCGGTCATGGGCCTGTCGCACCGAACCACTACAGGTTCTCGGGCCACCGGACGCGCTCGATCTCTGCCGAGACTGGGTAGGCCCCGCCGATCCGGTGACCTTCACGCCGCTCGAGCCCGGTCAGTTGATCATGTTGGGCACCTATCGTGTTCGCACACTCGAAGCCGCGCACGAAGTACCCACCCTTCTCTACGACATCACCGACGCATCCGGGACCCGAGTCTTCTGGGCCACCGACACCGGACCTCTGCCTGAATCCACTGTCGACGCCCTCGCCGACGCCTGTTTCGACGCCGTCTTTCTCGAAGAGACCTTCGGCTACAAGACTGACCACGGCACCGGGCACCACGATCTGCCGACTTTCGCGAGAACCGTGTCACAGCTACGCAATTGCACCGCGATCACCGACAGAACCGATGTGGTTGCCGTACACCTCGGACACCACAACCCAGTCGAAAACGAACTCGCCGAGGCACTTCGTGTGTCCGGGGCGCGAGCGGTTCCGGATGGAACTGCGCTCGAGATCGGGGTAGGACAGAGCCATCGAACTCTGGTCACCGGTGGCGCCCGTTCGGGCAAGTCCACTTACGCAGAGGCCTTGCTTGCCGGCTACCGGCACGTCACGTACATCGCCACCGGGGATCCGCAGGACGACGATCCCGACTGGATCGAACGAATTGCGTCGCATCGCGCGCGGCGTCCGTCGACGTGGACGACGGTGGAGACCTCCGAGGTGTCCGAGATTCTTTTAGGCGCAACAACACCGATCCTGCTCGACTGCCTCGGCACGTGGTTGACCGCATGTCTGGACCGACATCAGGCGTGGGCGACGGGAGATCTCAGCGCCGTCCACGTGGACATCGACCACTTGGTCGACGCCTGGGCCGCCTCTCCGGTACCGATTGTCGCCGTGACCAACGAAGTGGGTAGCGGCGTCGTCCCGGACACGAAGTCCGGGAGGCTGTTCCGTGATCTACTCGGTCTGCTGAACAGCCGCATCGCCGGTGCGTCGGAGTCCGTGGTTCTGATGACCGCCGGACTCCCCCAGCACCTGCGGGGGTGACGTCAGAGCAATCCGGTGAGCTGACGCGCACAATCAAGTAGGAACCCGACCAACTCTCGATCCCCCTCCGTCACTCGCCCGCTCGCTCCCTGAACACACAGCCCGCCGGCCACCTGGTCTGCGCGATCGCGAACCGGTACTGCCACCGCGGATCGACCCAGGCGACATTCCTGGTTCTCGAATGCATAACCCTGCAGACGAACCGATCTCAGCTGTTCGGACAAAGCATCGAAATCACCGATGGTGAACTCCGTGACCCGACGAAGTTCCAAACCCGAGAGCAACTGCTCGTCGTGCGCCAACAGAACCTTCCCCAGCGCATTCGCGTGAAGGTTCTTCGGCAGTGCGGCTATTCCGATGATCTCGTGGTCCGGATCCTTGTCGACGAACCGCAAGCGCCCACCGGCGAATGACGCAACGTGCAATCCGAACCTCGTGTGTGTCCGCATGTCCTCGACACGCTCGTGCAGCGTCGGCGCCGGACCACTCGACGACGCCGCATGCGAGAGCTCGGCAGTTCGACGCCCCAACGCGAACCCCGACAGATCTGGCACTCGTACGAGGAAGCCCTCCGCCACCAACAGATTGAGCATGCGATACGCCGTGGCCGAAGGGACGCCTGCAAAAGTGGCGATATCCTTCGCGGTTGTTCCCGGTCCCAGATGAGCCACCGCCTCGAGCATCCCCAGCGCCTTCTGAACTGCACGCGGTTGTTGTCCACTGAAGTGGGTCTCTTCGCCGATCCGTTTGTCTGATCGTGGACCAGCGGTTGCACGGTCCGCGGTCACCGCCCATGCTCCGGCGAGTTACCCTCGGCGGTCCCACGATCCGGTACGAGTCGCCTTCGCCCGTCACCGTCTATCAGCAGAGTGCCAGCACCGGGCAACAGGTCCGCCGTCTCGACGCTGTCGAAAGCGCCGAGCATCAGAAGGCTTTCAGGTCTGGCTCGTCGAAGCAACGAACTCCACACTGTCCCCGACACAGCAACAGCAAGAGCAGCGATCGGCAGTGCCCACATCCCGTGAACCGCACCGTCGAGAACGATGTAGACCAGTAGACCGGCACCGGCGACGCTCACCGACACCGTGCATATCCGGGTCAGCGAAGTATGTTCCCCGATTCGGCGCAAGAACTTCCACGAAGCAAAGGCCACCAGCGTGTAAGCGCAGACCAACGCGGTCTCCACCACGCCGTCGAAGGATCCCGAATCGTCGCGAACCGTATCCGAATAGATGAATACGCCCACCGCACTTACCGCGACGAACGCAAGTACCGCAACGTACGGGGTACGGAACCGTCTGTGCACGCGAGCGAGCGGCGCAGGCAGTACCCGTTCGATCCCCATCGAGTACAACAACCGCGAACCCGCCTGCGCACAACCGAGAGTGGATGCGAACCAGGAACACGTCATTCCGATCTTGACTGCCAGAACCACCTCCGCGCTGGCCCCGGATGCCGTTCCCTCGAAGTACGCTCCGACGATCGTTGCGCCGTGGCCGGTCATCGCCGCCCAGGCCGCAAAAACGAAGAGGACCCCGCAGATGATCGGCGAAATGAGGACCGTGCGTGTGACGCTGATGAGTGGTCGCTTCGCTTCTGGGCCGAAGAAGGCCGAACTTTCGAAGCCCGCCATGCTGAGTACCGTCAGCATCGCGAGAAACGGAACTGCACTCAGCGACGGATTCGGCAGGGCAACAGCAGTTGTCGTGTCACTGTGCGTCGCCAGCATGACTACGACGATCAGAATCAGCGAGCACGCCTCGACAACGAGGATCGCTCGAGTGGCGAACCGAACGCCTCGCACTGCAATCCACGCGACGGCCAGGGCAATCGCCACCGTCGTGATCACCGTCGCCGCCGTCCCCCGCACGTCGGGTCCGACAATGGCGATGGTATCGAGCAGACTCGGAACTGCCTGGGAGAAAACCGAAACCGAGATTCCGAGATACCCGAGCACCAGTGCCGCGCCCGCTGTCAGTGTCGCCCGGATACCGGAGCCTTGGAAGACGAAGCTGTACAACGATCCTGCTGCGGCCAGTCTCCGTGTGAACTGAGTGATGCAGAACGCAACGAGAAAAACAGCCGAAGTTGTCGCAGCAATCGCAGCCAACCCGACGTAACCGGGACTGTAGGTAATCATCCACAGGGCGATGAACACCATTCCCGTTGCGGGTGCGATCGTGGAGAGTGACTGCCCCAACAGATCGATCGGGGTCAGACGTCCCCGTCCGAGACCACGGAGCGGGGAGAACACGGGCTCACTGTGTTGATCCGCATTCTGCGCTCGCGTGATCGCTGCACGCAGTGCCGCACTCACGGCCATGTCTCACCGTCCGTCGCGTCCAGGCCCGAACCTACGAGCGAATTGTCAGAATTCGGTCAAGTTAGTCCGCTTATGTTTCCGCGCAGTTTCGACGATGGCGCGCACAGAACTTTCAAGTGGGAATCCGACTCTGTTTCCCACCCAGCGTCATGCCGGATCCAGGGCAGCCGACGATGCCCTGCCCCGCCGGCAGCGGCTTCACCTGCGAGTTCTCCGATTCTCACACGACAACTGCTCTCTCAGTTGCACCTCGTCCAGGCGTAGCGCGGTCGACGCGGGTTCGCAGCATCGCCCGTACAGGATGTGTCCCACACACCACCGGCACTACCTGAGAGGAACGGAGGAAGCATGGGCTTGGTCAGCGCCACCACTTCGGCGATCATCGGATTCGTTCTCCTGCTCGCCGGCATTCCCAAGCTGAACGAGCACGACGGGGTCCTTCGTTCAGTGCGCGGATACAAAGTGTTACCGGTACGACTCGAAGCGCCGATCGCTCGCATCCTTCCCGTCGCGGAAACCGTCGTAGGCATCCTTCTGGTTCTCGGCGTTGCCCAACGCCTCGCTGCCTTGGCTGCTGCCGTCATGTTCGCGTCGTTCTTCACGGGCCTCACGATCAACCTCCTGCGTGGGCGACGCGATCTGGACTGCGGATGTTTTGCATTCGGAGTCGGCGAGATTCCGCGAATCGGATGGTTCCACGCCGTTCGTGCCGGAACACTCGCGGTGATCGCTGTGGCAGTGGCGGCCACCGCCGGACAGGCTGAGATCGGCGTCCAGGTCGTGGCGGCGACCTTCGGATTCCTCCTCGTTCTGGCTGGAGTTGCTCTCGCACAGATTCGTTCGGTGGTCCATCTGGGGCGACGCCCTGTCGACGACTACCTGTCGAGCGCCTCCATCCGACTCCGTACCGCCGAAACCACATCCCGGTACGGCTCGTGAACCACACTCACCGCACCGAAAACTCGAAGGCAGGACTTCCACGATGACCACTTTCCTTCTCGTCGCGACTGTGATCCTGGTGATCGCCGTAGCCGTTCTCTTCCTGATGGTTCTTGCTCTGGCTCGTGAAATCGGCCGCGTCCAAGTACGTCTCGGACCTCTTGGCGCCCGGATGATGGATACCGGCCCCAAGGTCGAACAGGTCGGCCCGTCGTTTGCCGGTCTGATCGACCAGGAAGGACGAACCGTCGGAGTCGGTGGTCACCGCGACAAGCCCCAACTCCTGCTGTTCACAGCACCGAGTTGCTCGACGTGCAAGAGCCTTCTTCCCGGCGTAAGGGCAATGGCCCGAGCCGAATCGGATCTCGACGTGATCATCATCTCCGACGGAACACCCGAGGAGCATCGCGAGTTCCTGGCCGGCAGCGGGATCGGTTCCGAGCTCAGTTACATCGACGCTCGCGACGTCGGTATCGCGTACCAGGTGGGCACCACTCCGTACGGCGTGATTCTCGACGAGCACGGCAAGATCCGAGGGAAGGGCCTGTGCAATCACATGGCTCAGGTGGAAAGCCTGCTCAATGCACTCGAAACCGGCACCCCCTCACTCCAGCACCTTCATGCCCAGGCGAAATCCGGCAGCGCGGCCTGATCTTCCCGCACAGTTCGATCCTCTTCACGAATCAGGAGAAAATCGTTGGACGACAATGAATTCCCGCAGCACAACATGACGGAGAACCGATATCCCGTCGACGAGGCGACAGTTCAGGCCCAGGCCGAATGGATGGCCGGCCAAGGCGGTTCGCTCACCAGTCGAACCGGACGCAAACTTTCCGAACGAGTTTCGCGGCGGTCCATGATCAGTCGGATCGGCAAGTGGACCATGGGTGTGTCAGGAGTGGCACTGATCAGCACACTTCCTGTGACGCGCAGTGCCTTCGCCCAAGAGCCCGAGGTTCCTGCACCGGCACCTGGCCCCGAACCCCTTGTCCCTGTCTACGACGGTAAAGATCCGGCCGAGTGCGAGTACTGGCGCTGGTGCAACATGGACGGAACGTCTTGTGCCGCATGCAACGGCGGCGGTGTTACCACCTGCGCCCCCGGCAGCAAGCCCGGCGCAGAGTTCTGGGTCGGATGCTGCACGAACCCTGATACCGGTAAGACCTATCTGATCGCCTACTACGACTGCTGTGGTGCGCCTTCGTGTTCCAACGCATTCTGCGGCGAACCGGACATGCAGGCCGTGATGTACAACCCGGTCTCCGGAAGCTACGACCAGGAAATCATCTGGTGTGTCTCCGACGAGTCTCAGGCATACACCTGCACGATGGCGCCCATCATCGGTGAGGACTGCCAGACTCGACCGGCCGAGCGCCCCAAGGTCGGTGCCGGATCATGAGCAGTCCGCGAACCCGAAAACTGGCGCGCCCCGCCGTTGCCGTCATCCCACTCACCGTCGTACTCGCGCTGGCCGGTTGCAGTTCGTCCGACAACGACGAACCGTCCAGCGCAGGTGATGTCACCTATCCGACAGTTCCGTTCGCTGCTCCGGGCGAGGGAATCTCCCTCGGACACGACGACCAGGAAATCGGCGATACCATTCCCGAGCCATTGCACGTCGGTTCGATCACCCCGATCGCAGCTGACCGCCTCCTCGGCGTCGAAGGTGGATTCGGCCAGCTCGAGCTCAGCGTCAACGTCATCGATCCGAAGACCGGTGTGGCCGAGAGCCGGATCACCGTCGGCCCGGGCATCTGGGATCCGGTCATTCACGGATTCGTCGGGGATTCCGCCGAAGATCCTGCGGTGCTCGCTGCGGAGGTGTGGCGCCCCCGAGGTTCCCGTGGCGCAGCCGATTTCACGGTCAGCACCTACTCCGGCAACCTGCTGGAACCAGCCGAGGTCATGCTTCCGGACGTCGCACGCGTACATTCCCGTCCCGGCTCCAATGCGGTGACCTCGGACGGCAAGTTCTTTGTCACTTGGGATGACGGTTTGTACGGCATCAGAGTGGTCGATCTCGAGAAGAAGGAAGCAACCGGCGCACTCCAGATAGTCGGCTGCGGTCCGTTCACGTGGATGGTCGATCACGAGCTGTACAGCGTCTGCGAGGACTCCCGGGAACTGCTACACGTCACGATCGGTGACGACGGTGTTCCCAAGGAAACCGCCCGAAGCAAGGTCCTACCCGAAGATTTTGTCTCCACCCGAAAGGTCACGTGGGCATCGGAAGCACAAAAAGCCTTGCTGGTCAGTGAGAACGGCGATGTGTACGTCTTCGACTTCTCCAACGGACTGCCTCAGGAAGGTGTCAAGCCGATCGGGAACGCTGGGCAGGACTCCGGACGATTCTCGGAGAACGTCATCAACGCCGACGCAACCCGGCTCGCAATCGCGTACACGGACACGGCTATTCATCCGGACTCTGCTCGGGGAGGCTCACTGGTCAAGATCGACCTGTCCGATGCAACGACCTTCGCCCCGGTGAAGAGCTTGACGCTTGCAGACCTCGGCCTGACAGACATCAAGAGCATGACCTTCTCCGTCGACGGCGCCACGTTCTACGTGCTCGGTACAGGACCAGAAGTCGAAGGCTCCGCTCCGCAGAAGATCGTGGGTTACAACGCGAGCACCGGCGAGCAGGTCAGTTCCGTCGATGTCTCGGGCAACGTCGGGGATGTCAGCGGGTTGATCACACCAGAAGTACTCCGATGAGCCGTCCCGGATCCGGTGTGGTGATGGGCCGACGCCGCTTCCTGAGTTTGGGAGCACTCGGCGCCGGAGCACTCGGGCTCGGCGCCATGGGGACGATTGCCGGATGCAGTTCCACTGCAGCATCTCCGACGCCCACGACCGATCTCGACTACATCCTGCCCGCCGACCCCGAAGTTGCCGCCGCAGAATCGGCGCGAGCCTGGAACGGGACCACCGCTGCGTTTGCCCTTGCCGCCGGATTTTCGACGGTAGATCTTGGCGGACGCCTCGTGGACACGTGGACGTACGGAGGCGCTGCGGTGGCTCCGGAACTTCGACTGAAGTCCGGTGACCGGGTGAACGTCAGCGTCCAGAACGGCCTCGACGCCGAAACAACACTGCACTGGCACGGAATTCGAATCCGCAACGACATGGACGGCGCGGCACCCACCACGCAGGCTCCCATCGGCGCCGGTTCAAGTTTCGAGTACAACTTCATCGCCCCGGATCCGGGAACGTACTGGTACCACTCGCACAGCGGATTACAGGCCGATCGGGGGCTCTTCGGCGCCATGATCGTCGAGGATCCGAACGACACCACCGGGGCCGACGTCGATGCCGTCCTGGTGCTCGACGACTGGCTCGACGGATTGGGAACCAACCCGGATTCCGTCCTGATGGCCCTGAACCCGGCAATTTCGGGCGGGCACGGCGGACACGGCGGTGGGGCAACAACTCCGGCGGAACACTCGGAAGCCGACATGTCCGTCGCGCAGCAGTTGGTGAGCGGCGGACACGGTTCTTCCGAACCACTCGGCGGGATGACTCAACACATCGCGTATCCGCTGCACTTGATCAACGGGCGGCCACCCGATGATCCTGCTGTCGTCACTGCAGCGCCCGGTTCGACCCTGCGACTACGAATCATCAACGCAGCGGCCGAAACTCCGTACCGGTTCGCTGTGGCCGGTCACGAGATGACAATCGTCGCTACCGACGGCTACGACGTGGAGCCAACTCCTGCCGACACAATCATCGTCGGCATGGCCCAACGCTACGACGTATTGGTGACGGTGAAGTCGGGAACATGGCCGGTGGTAGCGAAGGTCGAGGGCCGAGATGGTTATGCGTCGACCGTCCTACGCAGCACCGACGCGTTGGCCCTGGCGAACCCGGATGTGGGCGGAAACCTCTCGGAACTGGCCGGGCGGCTGGTAACCGAAAGCGAACTCCGGCCAACGGAATCCGCACGACTCGAGACGAAGACGCCTGATCGCGACTACCACATCGAGTTGATCCAGGCCGGCGATCGATACGTGTGGGGAATGGCGGGAGCCGATGCGGGCAAGCTCGTCATGAAACAGGGCGAACGGGTCCGCATCACGATGAAGAACACGTCCACGATGTGGCATCCCATGCACACCCACGGCCACACCTTTGCGGTACCGGATTACGGCGGGCTTCGCCGCGACACCGTGAACGTCCTACCCGGCACCGAGCTCGCCATCGAGTTCGACGCCGACAATCCCGGCGAGTGGATGTTCCACTGCCACAACACCTACCACTTCGAAGCAGGCATGACGGCAAATCTGCGTTACGTCCGCTGACAAGTCGAAGAATGGAGAAAACCCCCTCATGAAGAAACTCGTTCCCGCTTTCCTCGCAGCCTGCGCGGCATTGAGCCTCACCGCCTGCAGTAGTGACGCCGGTGCGTCGTCGGACGAACCTGCCGTCGTGATCGAGGTGAAGAACATGGCGTACACACCAGCATCGGTCACCATCGAGAAGGGGCAGACCGTCGAATGGAAGTTCGACGACAGCGGACTCCCCCACGACGTGGTCGGCAACGGTGATCTCGACGGGAAACTGAAGAGCGAGTTGCTCACCGAGGGAACCTTCTCGTACACGTTCGACGACACCGGCACCTTCACCTACCACTGCACGCCCCACCCGATGATGGTGGGCACCGTGATCGTTCAATAGTGAGGAGGTGGATCGCCGGCTTCGTCCTCGCCGTCACAGCGACGTGTGTTTCGTCCTGCGGCACAGAAGATCCCGTCCCCGACGTGGTGGTCGAGATCAGCAATGTTCAGTTCAGCCCGATGGACGTCACCGTGGAACACGGCGGCACCGTCGAGTGGCGCTTCGACGACGGTGGACTCCTGCATCACGTGGAATCACCCGGCCTGTTCGACAGTGGTATCACCGGAGACGGAACGTTCCGGCACACGTTCGAGAGCGTCGGCGTCTACGAGTATTCGTGCTCCGTCCACCCGTACATGATCGGAGTCATCACAGTGCTGTGAACTCTGGCTCATCACTTTTCGCTGCGACTTCGACTCAATACTTTTCCTGAACGACAAACACTTCGGAGGATCCGATGACTACTGTTCTCTCACACGGCCCACTGCAGACCGATGTTCCTGACATCCGGCCGACCCTTCAAGGCTCCGTCGGCACCGCGACCCGTGTCAGCCTCGTCGCGGCGGGCGCTGCTGCGGGTGCCGGCCTCGCACTCGTGGCCACGCCATCTGCGACAACAGCTTTGACCACAGCTGTTATCGGCGCCGGACTGGTTACGTCGCTGGCCGCGAACTGGTCGACCTGCGGAATGTCCGTCGCCGGAGTTGTTGCCGCGCCGAAGCAGGTAGATCGGAAGGGATCCTCGACTCCCGTCCGCCGACTCAGCTGGCACGCACTGGGTTCGGTCACGACGGGGGCCGTCACCGGGGCATTGATCGGCGCTCTCGGTGCGACGATGTCCGGCTACGTCCCGATCGGCTGGGCGCTGGGCATCTGGGCCGTCGTCGCGGTTGCATACGGGCTGCACGAGTTGGGGGCAGTGAGGATGCCGACTCCGATGCGGCGCCAACAGCTTCCGCGCCATCTGCGCCGCACCATGGCGCCCTGGAAGGTCTCGCTGATCTTCGGCGCGATCATCGGTCCGGGATTTCTGATCTTCATCCGCTCCAGTGCGTACTACCTCCTGGCGCTCGGCGTCATCGCCTCGGGTTCACCGGCTCTCGGCGCGGCGCTGTTCACGGTCGTATCCCTTGGCCGCTGCATGCCCAGCCTCGCGGCAATCGTGCACACCAAGCGTGGTGGCTCGATGCCGGGATTCCTCTCGATCATGTGCGTCGTGGACCGTCGCGTGCAGAGCGTCACCGGCGCGGCATTGATCGCACTGGGAGCATTCGCCGCCGCAGCACTGATCTGACTGTCGAGCTAGCACCCTTCATCTCGAGTGAACACACGCTCCGACTCTCGGGAGCGTGTGTTCACTCGACAGAAACCGTGCACACTCACCCCGCGTCAGGGAATCGACAGCGCCACCTGGACCGAGTCCTCCGACGGCGACGTCACCTTTGCGTCCCGACTCCACAGCATGTCCAGCGCTGCCTTGGGCTTGGCAAGAACCCACTCCCGCGCGGCGTTCTTGATCAGCGTCGGAGTTGCGCACCCGCAATCGCTGTTCACCCCGTCGGCATCGATGCCGACGTCTCGGCACAGCGCCACAGCGCGGGGCACGTGATACCCCTGAGTGACGATCAACGCCTTGGTCACCCCATACGTATGTATGGCCCGGAAGCAGGTGTCATAGGTGTCGAGGCCGTACGGATCCCCGACGATGCGACGCTCATCGATTCCCTGCTCCACCAGGTAGTTCGTCATCGCCGCGATCTCGTCACCCGAGCCTCCGTTCGCGTCGCCGGAGACCAGGACCGCTTTAGCCTTTCCCGCTTCCACCAGTTCGACTGCTGCGTCCAGTCGCCCTTTCAGGAACGCCATCGGCTTACCGTCCTTGATCTGCGCGCCCAGCACGATCACTACCGGAGCGTCGGGAGCATCGGCGGCGTCTGACGTATGTCCGGCCGACGCCACGGAAATCCACACGATCGAGCCCGCGTAGACAACTGCTCCGAGCACCGCAACGCCTGCGACCCATCGAGGCCATCGGCGCTTCCGCGGCGGTTTCACCGGATCTGCAGCGGCTTCGTCCATTCTTCGATCAAACCACACGGTTTGCTCATGGCTCTCGCGCTCGGTCGATCCTCCATCCCTCCGCGCCACTGCGCTCGGCCCACAGATCCGAGTACTTTCCACCGTGCGCGATCAGGTCTTGGTGAGAACCCACCTCTTCAACTGTGCCGCCTTCGAGAAACACGATGTGATCTGCTCCCTGAATAGTCGACAGGCGGTGAGCGATGACCACCACCGTTCGACCACGGGCCAATCGGTGAATTGCCTCGGTGATCGCTACTTCGTTCTCGCCGTCGAGGGCGGAAGTCGCTTCGTCGAGTAGAACTATCGGAGTGTCCTTGAGGAAGGCGCGCGCAATCGACACCCGCTGACGTTCACCGCCGGACAGCAGCGATCCGCCTTCACCTACTCTCGTCTCTTCGCCGCTCGGCAGACGATCGATCACTTCGTCCAGCCTGGAATCGACCACCGCTTGGCGGACCTCCGACTCGGTGGCATCCGGTCTCGCCAACCGAACGTTCTCCACAATGGTTCCGTCGAACAGGTAAACCTGCTGCGAGACAGTCGATATCCGAGACATCAATGCTCTCGTTCCGATGTCGCGAACATCTACTCCCCCGATCGACACCGTTCCTTCGTCAACGTCCCAGAATCTGGAGATCAGCCGAACCAGCGTTGTCTTCCCGGAACCGGAAGGGCCGACCAACGCGGTGACCGAACTTTCCGGGAATTCGAGGCTGACGCTACGAATCACGCGATCCGGGCCGTAGCCGAAGGAGACCGAATCGAACCGAATATCATACGACGTAGGCTCTTTCGGCACCTCAGGCGCCGCCAGCACCGGTACATCGATCATCTCTCGGACAGATCCGAGCGACACGCGGGCCAGTGAGATACCTTCACCGAATCCTGCGAGCATTTGCATCGGCTCCACGAACCTGACGGCCAACACGAGAACAACTATCACGCTTGCGGTGTCGATGGACCCGGTGGTGACCAGCAGTGCCGCCAGAGCCAGTACAGCAAGGAAGGCAACCTGAACGACGATCATGAAGCGCAGCAGATACTTGTCGACCGAGCCGATTTCCTGGAGGTGTGCGTCCCGGTTGGACACAAGAGCTTCGTCCAGCCGATTCCATCCTTCGTCACTCTTGCCGGCTGAGCGCAGAACCTGTTGTGCCTGTGCGTATTCGACGACGCGCGACGCCAACTCGGATTCACTCTTGCCAATCGCCTCGTATTCGGGCACAACCGCCCGCTGCACGTTGCGGTAAGCACGAATCCCCAGTGGAACGAAGACGACCATCGCGAAGGACAATCTCCAGTCGACGAACAGGACAGCGATCGCCACGGTCGCGGGAGTGACGGTCACGGTGACGAGTTGCGCGACGATCATTCCCGGGATGCTCATCAAGATCGCTGTGCCCTCGGTGACCAGACGAGTGAACGCTCCACGGTTTGCCTTACTGAACCACCCGAGCGGAATCTGCACCAGATGCTCGCCCAGTCGGTGCATGATTCCACCGGCAAAACGCTCGATTCCGATGCGGTACGCACGATTCTCGGCTATCCACCGTACGGCGCCGCAGGCCGCCGCCACGAGAGCAGCCGAGACAACCCATGGAATTGCAGCGCCGTAGTCGCCGCGGACAACCGCTTTCAGTATCGGGATCGTCAAGGCGAAAACGACACCCTCGAGTATCCCGGCGAGCGTGAAACCTACTATCTGGCCTCGCATCCCGTTGTCTCGTCCGAGGATCTCGTCCAGGTCCCGAATCATTGAAGTACCTTCCGCGGAATCATGTCCTCGCCGAGGGGATTCTGGAGCGCCCACATCCGCGCGTAGGTTCCCCCGAACCCCGACAGCTGTTCGTGTGTACCCTTCTCCACAATTCTTCCGTCGTCGAGTACGAGTATCTGGTCCGCGTAGCGGATGGTGTGCAGTCGATGAGCGATCACCATCATGGTGCCGCCGTCTGCACTGATCTCGCCCAGCGCCCGTTGAACGGCCGCTTCGCTGTGCGGATCAGCCTGCGAGGTCGCCTCGTCCAGGATGACGATCGGCGGATTCTGAAGGATCGCGCGAGCGATGGTCAGGCGTTGCTTCTCCCCACCCGACAACTCACCACCCGAACTACCACCGATCTCGGTGTCGTACCCGTCGGGCAGTCGCATGATCACGTCGTGAATCTGCGCCCGCTTCGCTGCTGTCTCCACCTCCAGATCGGTTGCATCCGGCCGACCGAGCCGGATGTTCTCGCGCACGGTATCCCGTAGGAGGACAACATCCTGGAAGACGATCGCCATCGATTTCAAGACTTCACGACTGGACTGATCTCGTACATCGCTTCCACCGAGGCGAACAGACCCGTCCGTCACGTCCCAGAACCGCGGAAGTAGACGTGCCAACGTGGTCTTTCCGGAGCCGGACGGTCCGACGATCGCGGTAACGGTGCCCGGTTGCATCTCGAAGGAAATATTCTCGAGGACGCGCTGCCCGGCGGTGTATTCGAACCCTACGCAATCAAACTCGACCAAGGTGCCCCGAGCCGAGACCGGATCCTGGGGTTCGGCCAACGCGGGTTCGCCGAGAATGCCCTCGACGTGAGTGGCTCCCAGTTGGCCTTCGCGGTAGAGGTTGGCCATCGTTCCCAGATGGAGAACCGACGACGGCACACCTATCCCGACGACCAGAAAAGCAACAAGAGCTACCGGGGTGATCCAGCCCCCGGAGAGCAACGCAATCCCCGTCGCCGTGATGACCACGATGAGCACCGCCGGAGAGAGAAGGATCGACATCGCGACCACCGGCCTTCCCATCCCCGACATCCATCGCACGCACACCGCGACCATCGAATCCACAGCACTCGAGTAGCGCGCGAACGCGCGACTCCCACTCCCGTACGTCTTGACAACCTCGATGCCGTCACCCAGTTCGACTGTTGCAGAGGTCAATGTCGCCATGGCGCGGTTCCACGAGTCGACGTTCGTTCGATACGCATTGCGCATCGATGGTGCGGCAAGGGCGAGACACACTCCGATGTAGCCGACCAGGACAAGACTGAACTTCCAGTCGATCGCCACCAGATAGACCAGAGCCACTACCGGCGACAGGATGGCAGGCACCACGTCGGCAGGAAGATGAGCGACGAGAAGATGCATCCGTTTGACGTCGTCGGTCATCGCTTGTTTCACTTCACCGGTTCCGCCGTTTGCGAACCACCCCAGAGGAACTCGGGACAGGTGCCGCGCGATACGCGAGCGGATCGAGTACTTGAAGTGTGCGTCGGCGGTGTGACACACCGTCAGGGCCGCGTTGTAGACCACGAAACCGAGAACTGTGCCCGCTGCGCCGATCGCGGCCCACCACCAGATCACGTTCAACGACGTGCCGGTCAAGAGCACTCGTGCGATCTCGACCACCGCAACGTAGGGCAGAAAGCGCAGCGGCACCGACAGCGCAGACAGACCCGCCCCCAGGAGGAGTCGATCTCTCACCGGCGCGATCATCCTGCCCAAAGAGTCGCGGTCGACGAGTCCGCGCGAATCATCTGAGGCTGCAGCCTCGTTCACTTTCATGTCGTCACTCACTCTTCGACGATGATCGTGCCGGTCATGTTCGGATGTGGTGTGCATGTGTACGTGAAGGTTCCGGCTTTGTCGAAGGTCTGGCTGTAGGTTCCACTTCCTTGCAGGTCACTCTTGGTCCCGAGTTCCGCGAACACGACATCGTGTGGCATACCTTGATCCTCGAAAATCCACGTGACGGTCTGTCCCGTGTGCACGGTGACGGAGTTCGGCGTGTACGCAAGGTTCTTCACCGAGATCTCGACCGGCGTCTGCTCGGTGGATCCCGTCGAATCGCTACCGCACGACGTCAGGGTAAACACGGCTGCAACAGCGATCAAAGTGGTCAACCCGGTGCGAACTGACATTCTGCTCTCCTCATCGAACGTAGTGGAGGTCGGCAGTCATCCCGGCCTCGAAGTGGTACGCGTTGTGACAATGGAACATCCACCGTCCTGGATTGTCGGCGTCGAAGTCGATCGCCAATTGTGTACGCGGAAGCGAGATCACGGTGTCTCGGCGAAGCCCGCCGTACGAGGGAACCGAGAAGGTGTGCCCATGGGTGTGCATCGGGTGCCACATGTCGGTGTTGTTGTTCATGACGATTCGTATTCGCTCGCCTTGCTTCATGATCAACCGACCTGCGTCGGCGCCCGCCATTCCCCAGACGTATCGATCGCCGGCTTGAATGAGATCCACCGAATACTCACGATCCGGCACCTGATGCTCCAGCGCGCCGAACGGGCGAAGCACTGATTCCAGAAGGAGTCGGCCGCCGGAACCTGACAGCACTGCAGGAGAAGTCAGGTCGACGCTCGCGACCGAATCCGGTGTCCGAAGCAGGCACGCAGCGCCACCTGTCTTGCCTTCCACCTTCGCGGCTATGGGCCACGAACCAGACTGCACCGTCACCAATACGTCGTATCGCTGCGCGGGCGCGATCAGAATCTCGTCTCCGACCGCGTAGGAGACGTCCTGCCCGTCGGCACTGACAACGGTCAACTCGTGCCCGGCTACGGAGAATCGGTACGGAGTCTCGGCCCCGGCATTGATCACCCGCAGGCGGAGTCGCGTCCCGGCCGGCGCACTGACGACGAACGGATCTTCTGCCGGTCGTCCGTTGATCAGGTGCAATGGATAGGTGATGTGCGTTGCCATGCCGCCGAGCGCTGTCGAACTCCCGTGGCCGTCCTCGAGAAGTTGTGCAGCAGAATCGATCTCTGCTTCGTCGATTTCCGGCGGCGGCCCTCCGTGTCCGTGGTGTCCTCCCTGAACTTCCGGAGACAGTGCACGTAGAACTGCATCCGGGGTTGTTCCCAGCCCGTCCAGCCAGTCGTCGATCACGATGACGACATCTTCGTCGGCTCCGGTCCGGTCGTTCGGGTCCTCGACCACGAGTGCACCGAAGAGCCCTCGATCAGCCTGCAACCCCGAATGGGAGTGATACCAGTAGGTTCCGTGGTCGGGAGCCACGAAGTCGTAGGTGAACTCGGCACCTGGTTGGATTCGTTCCTGGGTGATCGGCGGGACACCGTCCATGTCGTTGCGGATCGCAATGCCGTGCCAGTGCACTGACGTCTCCGACGAAAGGTCGTTCTGCAACCGCAGGTTCAGCCGGTCTCCCTTGGAGATTCGGATCTCCGGGCCAACTGCTTCTGCTCCGTACGACCACGTGTCGACGTGTCTGCCGCCCAGATTCACCCGAGCCGGTGCGGCTGTCAGATTCCGCTCAACTGTACGTCCGCTACGAAACCGCGATTGCTCGGCAGCACGAACTTCATCGTCGAACGGCGAAATTTCGGAACTGACTTCATTCGCCGCACCACGGCTGCACGCACTCAGCGCCACAGAGCCCAGTGCCGCAGATCCGAACGTCACAGCTCCCCATCTCAGCGCCAAGCGCCGACTCAACGCACTTGAACTCATGCCGTCAGCGCCGTGAATTCCTGATAGCGTTTCGCAGCAACAGATTCGGTACCGGTGCCGGCCAGATTGCCGCCAGCCATGGCATCCATGTCCTCGATCATCCAGAAGGTGGCAAAGGGGTGAGTAGCGAGCCACATGTCCCCGTTGACCTTGGCCACCCGGTTCGCCTGCGCCGCCGAAAGACTCGAGAACCCGGGGACGCTGGCAACCTTGCCGAATTCGTACACGCCCTCGTCGAAGACGGCAACGATCCGAGCGTCCTGCGCCGGAATCGCCTCATCGGACAGGGGTGCATACGGTAGGCCTCCCGCGGCATTCGCTCGCTGCGATTCGGGACGCCCGAACCCGCTCTCCGCCAACAGCAACGAGGGCGGTGCTTGCTCGGTGGTGGTGGCAAGAATGCCAGAGCTGCTCATCAGCACCGACACGGTGTTCGCTTCGCCACGGGAGCGAGCAGAGACGTCAGAGATCTTGCCCTCCAAAGCGCCTGTCAACTTGTCGGCAACCGACTGACGATCGAAGGCCCGACCGAAGAAGGCAAGATTCTCACGCCACGGAGTGGTCACGGCAGGGACCGGCACTGTGGGAACCGTCGACGCGATGGAGTCGTAGTAGCTCCGATCGCCCATCGACGTGAAGATGACCAGTCCCGGATCCTGGGCGAGGACCTGCTCGATCGGCGGCGCACCGAGCGGCGGCACCGTGACCACCTCGGTACCTGCCGAGGCCAGGATGTCCTGGCCGATCTCCGATCCCCAGGACGTGAAGACCACGTCGGGCGTGATGCCGACGGCAAGGAGACCGAGTGCGGCGTATTCGTCCAAGGAAACGATTCGCCCGAGGTCGTCCGGAACCGACGTCTCACCGAATTCGTGGGTCACGGCATGCGTTCCCTCGGCAAGTTCCGTCGTCTGTCCCGCCTCACTCGAGCTACAGGCGGCCGCAGTCAGGGCAACGACACTGACCAGCAGCGAAGCACCCAGCTTCGATAGATAACCGGGTCGCGTTTTCAACTTCATGGTGTCCTTCAGCTTCGAAAAATCGGGGGTTCGCTACAAATCGGAGCACTGCTCGGATTTGGCAAGTAAACCTCACCTAAGTTCATCCGTCAATCGGTTGCGCCCAGTGCATGCCCCGATCCGACGCCGCTAAGCTCGGTCGGACCATGACTGCGCCATCACCTGACAAGAAGCCCACCGCGACATCACAGCGCCGCCGGAGCTACAACACCGGGATCACTGCGGACGCCGTGCTGACCGTGGCACTCGGGCTCAGTCGCGAGCACGGAGTCGAGGGGTGGTCGCTGCGGCAGTTGCTCGGCGAACTCGATACGTCGTTCTCCGTCGTCTATCGACTCGTCGGAGATCGCGATGCGCTCTCGGCGGCGGTGGTCGACAGTGCGATTTCGGCCGTGAGCGTGCCGTCCGCAGAGAGAGATTGGCGCCAATGGCTGACACATCTGCTCGTGCAAATGCGAGAAGCGCTGGTCGAGTGTCCGGGTGCAGCGCAGTGGCTGTTGATGAACGGCGTTGCCACCGAGCGCAGCCGGGAACTCATGGAGGCCGGATTGGCATCGCTGACCGACGCCGGGTTCGGAGCGGAAGCCGCCCAGGCTTACACCGTCGCCTTCACCTCGACGACCACACTGATAGCCATGCACGACGCCCGGCGCATTCCCAGCGGGGAGCCTTCACCCGATCACGGCGCAATGCTGGATCAGCTGAGCAAGGACGGGCCCACCGATCCGCGTTCATCGATGGAGGCACTCATCGGGAAATTCGCCGGCCCACCGGATACTGCGGAAGCGACACGGGCAGAACACTATCGCTACACCCTCGACCGTGTCCTCGACGGCCTCGAGGCGCGGCTGGACGCAATCAAAGAGTCGCGGAAATGACCCGAGGGGCCGCTGTCGCACGTGTGCGGCAGCGGCCCCTCGAATGATCTGGATTCTGGGTACGACTAACGGAACAGGTTCGCGACGAACGGAATCGTGTCAGCCTGCGATTCGACCAAGGCGCCGCTGTGATCGGTGTTGTAGGTCTTGAACGTGACCGGCTCACCATTGGCGACCAAGGCTGCAACCAGCGAAAGCGCCGACGGCGCAGGGACATCCACGTCGAGCAGTCCCTGCCCGATGAAGATGGGGCGATCGTATCCGCTCGTCGGCACACCCATGTAATCGTTCAACAGACCCTGGAAGTTCGAGATCTGACTGAGCGGGCGGGAGAAGATGTCACCGAGGACCAGATCCTTGGATGCCTCGTCCAGGTCTGCGGCGCAGAGCTTTTCGGCCGAGTCGACCTTTTCCCGTCCCAGTTCGTTGAGATACGAGTCCAGGTCGATCTCGGGGTGCGCTTCCCGCAGGCCCGCGAGGATGTAGAGCGCGTACGAGGTCAATCCGCCACCGAGTGCGATGGGCGGGAAGCCCGGACCTGCAGGCAGGAGGGTCAACTCGATGTTGGCCGGCACTCCGGTGCCCACGCCGCCGCGGTAGTCGAGCGAATCCCCTCCGTACTCGGTGGCGTAGCGGGCCGTCGTGATGGCCGCACCGCCGCCCTGCGACTGCCCGACCACCGCCCAACGATTCGAGATGGAGGAGTCGATAACCCGGGCTGCCTTGACCGAGTCGACTACGCTGTGCGCCTCCACCTTTCCGTCGAGGTACGGCATCAGCCCTGGTGTTCCCAGTCCGACGTAGTCGGTGGCGACGACGGCGTAGCCCTCCGAGAGCCAGCGTCCCAGGTACGGGTAGTCACGTTCGGGCAGGCCGGGACCCACCAGCGAAGGGGCACAGGAATCGTCGAGTCCGGTGGTGCCGTGCGCCCACGCGATGACGGGCCAACCGCCTTCCGGAGCGGGACCGGCCGGGACGTAGTACGCGCCACTGCTGAGCGCGGGTCCGCCATTGGAACCGATGGTCCAGTACGTGAACCGCTTGGCGTCGGCGGTACCCGGAATCCACAGATCTTTCGGCAGCGGCTCACTGGACACCACCGTGCCCGTGGCCTGCGACGCACTCGGCGCCTGCGCGGACGCGACGGGCGCGGCCACTGCGGAGCCGATGGTTGCAGCGCAGAGCGCAGCGATGGATATGCGGGCAAACGATTTCGACTGGAATTTCACGTCTGACGACTCCGGTTCTTGCGGTGGGCGACCTCGTTGGACGTTATCGTAGATTTTGTTTAACCGATCGGTCAAGCAAAATCTTGCGGCTCGACAACACGAACATGTCGAGATCCCGGCCCCGACTCCGACCTAGCATCGAACCGGCACGAAACAACCGCAGGAGGATGGATCCATGGCACACGTACAGCGTTTCGACCACATCGGCATCACCGTCGCGAACCTCGAATCGGCAACGGCGTTCTTCGTCGGACTGGGGCTCGAACTGGAGGGCACCGGATCCGTGGAGGGTGAGTTCGTGGAAACCGTCTGCGGCATCCCTGGAGCCAAGTGTGAAATCGCGATGCTGCGCCCTCCTGGCGAAGGGTCACGGCTGGAGCTCTCGTCCTTCGTCACGCCCGACCACGTGCCCGGATCACCTGCTCCGATGGCCAACGAGATCGGGCTGCGCAATGTTTCCTTCGAGGTAGGCGACCTGCAGGCGGCGGTCGACGCGGTGGCTGCGGACGGTTACAGGCTCATCGGCGGGATCGGCGAGTACGAGAACAGTGTGCGCATGGCCTACGTCCGAGGACCGGAAGGGATCATCGTGTCTCTGTTCGAGCAGATCGGCTGAGGCGTCACGACTACCGGACCGTCAAATCGCCTTCCAGGAGCTGACCAGAGCGCCCATCGCAGCCGCGAATTCGGCAAATGCCGCGTCAATTCTGACGCGGTCACCGGTGGTCACGAGATCGAGCGTCAACCCCCGAATCTGCGCCAACACGATCGTCGCGTAACGATCAGCGCGATCGGGCGGACATCCATGTGCGAGCGCAGCTTCCGTCAAACCACCCAACCAGTCCCCCACCACATGATCGAGAAACTCGCGATACCGCTCCGGATGCAGCAACGCCTGTCCGTAGATCTCGAACATCAACCGAAAGTTCGGCAACGATTCCGCTGACGTACGCCGATTCCAGTAACTCGTCATCATCTCGACGATGTCGGTCCCGGAAGAGATGTCGAGAGAAGAGCTGTCTCGCAGGGTGGCGACTACTTCAGTTAGCAGTTGTTCCTTCGAACCGAAATGATGGATGAGTGTCGCATGGCTGATCCCCAGGTCCTTGGCCAACGGCCGCATGGACAGTTCACCGACGCCGTTCGCCGTGACGTACGCGGTTACCTGCTCGAGCAATTCGGCACGGCGATGCTGGTAACGCAGTTTCCGGCCGTCGATCGGCGTGCTGTCCTCCACCTGCAGGAGCCTACGGAGGATGGGAAACACAGCAGCACTGGGTCACACGGTGACGTGGTGGCGATCCGATCGACTGATCGTGACAGCGGCGACGACAACACCGATCACCACGCCGATCAACGTGTCCGCGACGCGAGCCACTGCCGCTTCGGTCCCGATCGGAGCGCTGAAACCGATGAGGAGGAGTGCCATCGGGGTGACGGCCAGCGACGTCAGCGCATAGTTCTTGATCACGAGCAGCTCCGCAGCAGTCTGCAGAATCACGACCACGGCAACGGCTTGCCAGTAACCGAGCGTCAGCGCAATGAGCCCGGCAGCGACGACGGCGCCACCGACATTTCCCACCAACCGCTGAATCCCGCGCTGGACGGTCTGCTTGTAGTTCAGTCCCTGCATCGCGGCGATGGCACCCATCGACGCCCACAGCGGATGCTCCAGCCCGGCTCCCGCTGCGAGCCAACCAGCCAGGGCCGACGCTGCCACGATGCGGAGAGCATTCATTCGGACCGGGCGCGAATAGAGCCGATTCAGTCCCTCGAGGAAATAGCCTTCGGGCGCGGCCAGGGTTCGTGCCGGCGCAAGGTCGTGTTCGATCATGCTGGAGCGCTTGAGCTTCCGCAGCTCCTTCTCGTGCCGAGCGATGCTGCGAATCAGGGTGGCGTCGCCGTGCAACTGCCACTGCTGTACTGCCGCTTCTGCCTCGTCGAGCACCGCGACCAATTCGCGGCCGTGATCGACGGTCGACTTGATCCGGCCACTCGACGCTATGACCAAGCGGGCGTTGGCAATCGATCCGAGCGCCGGTTCCACTCCGCCTGTGCCGGACTGTTCGAGACGCCCCACCGCAGAGACTGCACGGGCCACGGCCAGGCGCGCAGGGCCCATCGGCAAGACGAGCGCTGGGAGCATCGCGGCCACCCAACCGACCAGAACTCCGAGCGCACCGGCAGTCACCAGTCTCGCCAGATCATCGACACTGGAGGCATATCCGGCTGCGCCGGTCGCCGCGAAGACGAGGATGACCGGCCCTGGTCCGGTGATCCGGAAGCCCGACATGAAGCAGTACGACGCACCGGCCAGCAGCGAGAGGATGCCGATCTGCAACCAGGTCGGAACGCCCACAACACCCATGGCGCCGCCGAAAGCGATGGAAACCACCAATGCGGCACCGACCATCGCCAGCTTGCCGGCCAACCGGGGATACGGCTCGTACCTACCGAAGGCGGCACACAGCGCACCCAAGGCCGCGAAGCCGGCCAACTCCCGATGCCCGAGCAGTCCGCCGACCACGAGCACTACGGCGGTGGCGAGTCCGACCCTGATCGCGGGCGCGATGGTCGCGTCCGCGGACCCGATGCGAAAAGCCGCTCGCCACGTCGCCCCGGAGACGGTGTGTGCAATGGCCTCACTCGAATGAGTGAGACGGCTGGGCATCCTGGCTGCGGTTTCGGTTCGGGTCACCGAACCAGCATACATTTATTTCACTAGTAAATTACTTGTGAAGTAATGTGAATTCTGTCGCTAAGATGGGTCCATGGGCGTGGCAAACAGATCCGAAGACGACTTCATCGACAGAGTCCGTCGCGAATGGAAGCGCGCCTACCCCGACTTCGACACCGCCCCCGTCGAGGTGATGGGCCGGATCGCCCGCATCAACGCGCAGTCTCTTCACCAACTCGACCGCGCACTGGCGTCCAGCGGGGTCTCTCGCGCCGAATTCGACGTGATGAGCGCGCTCGCTCGCAGCGACCGTCCCCTGCGGGCGAGCGAAGTCACCGCCGTCACGATGGTCAGCGGCGCCGCCACCACAAAACATGCGGATCGCCTGGCCAAACTGGGCTACGTCGAGCGTCAGCGTTTCGAACACGACGGGCGAGTGGTTCTGCTTCAACTCACCGATGCCGGCCGAGCCTTGGTCGAGGCAGAGTTTCCCCGACGCGTCGAGCGAGACCGTCAAGTACTGACCGGACTCGACGAGGACGAACGTGCCCAGTTGACGGCACTGCTCAAAAGAATCTCGCTCAACATCGACTCGGGAATCTGGGACTGACCTACTTCGGCAGCGGTACGTTCTGCAAGCGCACCTGACCGCGCGCGACCTCTTTGCCCGATTCCGGATCGGTGATGACCACCGACCACAACTGCTGAACGCGGCCCTGCTGTATCGGCACAGCCACGACGTCCACGCGCCCACCCGTACGGGCCCGCAGGAAATCCGTTCCGTTGTGCACGCCGACGGCGAATTCGCCACGATCTGCCACTGCAGTGCTGGCCCCGATGCTCGCGGCCGACTCGACAGCAGTCGTGTAAACGCCGCCGTGGACTACACCCCACGGCGTGTGATGCGCCTCGGACAGATCGATGTGCCCGACGACCTTCGTGCCGGAGACCTCGTCCAGTTGCAATCCGGCAGCGCTGACAAATCCGCTTGCTGCCTCGAGATTCAATTCCGTCATGACGACCCCTCATCTGCTCCGTTGGATTTCTCGACCCACCTTCCGCCCTCGAATACATGCCGTCAAGTGCTAAGTTGGAATTCCCAACCAACTTTTTCGACAAACAGGGGACCCAGAGACGATGGCGACAAGAGGACGCAACTGCTCCATCGCCAACGCCTTGGAGGTCGTCGGCGAGAAATGGTCACTTCTGGTGCTCAGAGAAATCGTCCTCGGGCGACGACGGTTCGACGAGATCGCCGCGGGCACGGGCGTCAGCCGCGACATCCTCGCCGCGCGTCTGCGGACCCTTGTCGACGCCGACGTCCTCACGAAGCGTCGCTACGAAGACCATCCACCACGCTACGAATACGTCGCCACCGAATCAGGGAAGGCGCTTTACCCGATCCTGATGGCACTCATGGAATGGGGAGACACCTTTGCGACGACGGGTCCGCCGCCAACCGTCGTCGAACATCGTTGCGGTGAGATCCTGCACGCCCAAGTTGTGTGTGCACACTGCCAAGAACCGCTGGCCGCCAGAGACGCGCACGTAGTCGAACTCTCGCCGCCTGCTCGATAGCGTCAGCGTCCGGGCGGAAACCCGCCTGTTGCGATCGGACCCCACGAGTCGACGGTGACGCGGATCAGGCTCTTGCCCTGCTTGCGCATGGCTTCGCGGTACTCGTCCCAGTCTGGATGATCACCGGCGATGGATCGGTAGTAGTCGACCAGCGGTTCCACCGAGTCCGGAAGGTCGATCAACTCCGCAGTTCCGTTCACCTGGACGTACGGCCCGTTCCACTCGTCGGAGTGGATACACAGAGACACCGCCGGCGTACGGCGGACATTCGCCGCCTTGGCCCGTTCCGGGTACGTGGAGATAACGATCCGCCCCTCGTCGTCGACTCCACACGTCACCGGAGAGATCTGCAGCTCGCCCGATTTCTTCACCGTCACGAATGTGGCCCGATGGCGCGGCCTGACGAATTCGAGGAGTTCTGCAAACGACACACGATCTGCGCTGGCGATCTTGGACATGACCTCAGCCTAATTCGATTTACGAGCTGACGCTCAGGGCATCTCGATGGTCTGAGCACGCGCGATTTCGTCGATTGCACGAATGATGTACGCGCTCTGAGCTTTCTTCACTCCGGTCGACAAGCTCCCGATGACCAGAACCGCCGAACGCAGGTACGCGCCGTGCCCGATGCGGAACGAATCGTCCTCCAGATCCGAAATCCCGAGCGCCCCGGTATAGACCGCAGCGAGCGCCTGCACGTCCAGATCCGGCAGCCACACGATTGTGGACTTGGCGCAGGCAGTCAGTGCGTCCTGCACGTCCTCACTGGACAAGCCGTCGGGATGCGTGTCCTCGAGCAATTCGCGCACGATCGCCGCGTGAACCGAACTGACCTGCTCGAAAGAGAGCCCGCGCAGTTCTTCGACGGCACCGCGCAGTCCGTCACGATTTGCCGCCCGCACCGCGGCGAGTGCGTCGGCCGTGGCGTCGGCGATGTCACGGGCCACCTTCGGCCAATGCGTCGGCCAGCTCTGTTCGGGCGTCCGCTGTTCTGACGTCATCGTGATGTCTCCTCGGTCTTCGCGTTCACGCGGAAGCCTGCCACAGCCCACCGACAGGCGAGACGATCCTTCAGCGCAACCGATCCAACAGAGACATTGCGTTATGCGGCGCAAAGCCTTTCATGTCGTTGTCGAAGTAGACGTACACGTCGAGGCCCTCGTCCGCCCAGGCCTGAAAGCGCTTGGACCACTTGCTCAGAGCTTCGTCGGTGTACCCACTCGCATACAACTCTTTGTCCCCGTGCATCCGCACGTAGACGAAGTCGGTAGTCGGAGTGGTGATGCGGGGGTACCTGCCGGCGGTGTCAGCGACGACGAAACCGATGGAGTGCTCGCGCATCAGGTCGACGGCTTCGTCGGTTTCGAAACTGGCGTGCCGCGCCTCCACGGCGTAACGAATCGGCGCGTCCCTCTCCGTCTGAGCGAACACTCTGTCGTCGGTGAGCTTGTCGTCGTGCTGAGCTGCCAGATCGGCTGCAGCCTGCGTGGTGCGGGGAAGACCGTCGAAGAAGTCGACCAACCGCTGCGGTTCGAACTGCAGCGTCGGAGGTAGTTGCCACAGAATCGGCCCGAGCTTGGGTCCGAGGGCGAGTGTCCCGGCGGCGAAGAAATTGGCGAGTCCGTCACGGGCGTCGAGCAGCCGTTTCATATGCGTGATGTACCGGCCGCCCTTGATCGCGAACACGAAATTTTCGGGAGTTTCACTGCGCCATTTGGTGTAGCTTTCCGGCTTCTGCAGCGCATAGAACGAGCCGTTGATCTCGATCGACGTCAATCTCTCTGCGGCATAAGACAATTCTTTGCGGTGAGCAAGACCTTTCGGATAGAAATCTCCGCGCCACGCGGGATACGTCCACCCGGAGATACCTACCCGAATATCTGCCATCGCCTCAGACTAAGCGGCAGTCGAGAGTTTTTACACTCCCGCGCTGAGCGCCACGGATACCGGTACGACGGTCAGGCACACCACCGCGGCGACGAACAACGCGATCACGAGGCGACGGTCCCACTTTCCGCGTGCACCACTGGCAGCCAGCATGAAGATCACAAAACCTACACACACGGACACGATAGTCACGATCACCGGAGTTCCAACCATGCCGTGATTGTCCCCTACCCATTGCCACCGAGCGCCCTACGGGTACACGATCGAAGTACCCATCCCGAGCTAGGAGTGGAAATGCCGAAATACCTCTGGCAAGTGACGTACTCACCCTCCGGCGCCGCCGGCCTACAGCAGGAGGGAGGCACTGCACGGCGCGACGCGATAACCCGAATGGTCGAAAGCATCGGCGGCACAGTCGAATCCTGCCACTTCGCACTGGGCGGTCACGACATGTTCGTGATCGGCAACCTGCCGGACGATGTCGCAGCCGCCGCATTGAGCATCCGCACAGCTGCAGCAGGTGCAGCACGCTCGGAGTCGATCACACTACTCACGCCGGAGCAGATCGACGAGGCAGTCAAGCGACCGACCGACTACCGAGCGCCGGGCAAATGACGGCGGAAGGAATAGATCCCGGCAGCGGCCGAGTTGCACCCGCTGTGACGGAGACTACGCAAACACCTGACCTGGGCACCTACGGAATCTGGCGCGGAGCGGCTGGTTTGCCGCCCGAGCTGGGAACCGCGATCGAGAAACTCGGTTTCGGCACCATCTGGATCGGCGGCTCACCGCGGGCCGATCTACGAATCGCCGAGAAACTTCTCGACGCGACCGAGCACATCACCGTGGCGACAGGAATCGTCAACATCTGGTCCTCGCCTGCGGCTGAGGTGGCGGAGTCCTATCACCGACTCGAAGCCGCACATCCGGGGCGATTCCTCCTCGGTGTTGGTGTCGGACATCCGGAGGCGACCGGCGACTACACCAAGCCGTACGCCTCGCTGGTGTCGTACCTCGACGAACTCGACGCGGCCCAGGTCCCGGAATCGCGGCGCGTCCTCGCCGCACTGGGGCCGAAGGTGTTGAAACTGTCCGCAGATCGCGCCGCCGGCGCGCATCCGTACCTGACCACCCCCGAACACACGGCCGAAGCTCGCGAAATCCTCGGACCCTCGAAGATCCTGGCCCCGGAGCACAAGGTTGTTCTGGAAACCGATCCGGAGAAGGCCAGAGCAATCGGTCGCCCCGCCGTTGCCAATCCGTATCTGTACCTACGCAACTACACGAGCAATCTCGAGCGCCTCGGTTTTGCACCCGAAGAGTTGGCGAACGAGGGAAACGATCGCGTCATCGACGCTCTGGTTGCGCGCGGTACCGCGAAGTCCATCGCGGATCGGTTACGCGAGCATGTCGCAGCGGGCGCCGATCACGTTGCGATCCAAGCACTTCCCGCCGAGGGTGATCCACTTGCGACCTACGAAGCACTGGCCGCCGAACTTTTCGGCTGACGGGAAACCCTTGACTTGGATAAGTCATGTCCGAGTATACTTGGACACGACTTATCCAAGTAAAGGAGAAAATCATGAAAATCGTCATTTTCGGAAGCGGACTCATCGGAAGCCAGGTCGCCGCCAAACTCGCTGACGCCGGGCACGACGTGAAGGCACTCGGTCGCGGCGACGGGATCGACATCACCACCGGCGCAGGTATCGCCGAGGCAGTCGAGGGGGCCGACGTCGTCGTGGATCTGACCAATTCCCCTTCGTGGTCGGACGAAGACGTCTTGGCCTTCTTCCGTGACGGAACCAGCCATATCCTCGCTGCGGAAGAGAAGGCGGGAGTCGGTCACCACGTCATCCTGTCCATCGTCGGCGCCGATCGACTGCCCGATTCCGGGTACATGCGAGCCAAGGTCGCCCAGGAAGACCTGGTCAAGGCCGGCCCGACCCCCTACACGATCGTCCGCTCCACCCAATTCTTCGAGTTCGTCGCCGGAATCGCCGACGCCGGAACCACTGACGGCACGGTCCATGCGACGCCGGCACATCTGCAACCCATTGCGTCGCGGGACGTCGTTTCTCACGTCGCCGAGGTAGTGACCGGTGCGCCGCGTAACGGCACGGTCGAGATCGCCGGGCCCGAACCGCTGGGTATCGACGAACTGGTCCGGCGACTGTTCCTCGTCACCGGCGACAAGCGTTCGGTGATCTCCGATCCCGAGGCCGGCTACTTCGGCGCGAAACTCGACAACTCGGCACTCACCCCGACACCCGGCGCCGATGCATGGATTGCGCCGACAACGTACGACGCGTGGCTTGCCGAGAAGGCCTGACATCGACTGCTGAACCGATGTCCGACCCGCACCACTTTCCGCGGCGTCGATAGAGTCCAATCATGAAGCTTTCCGGAGGCGTGGAGTGGTCACTCCACTGCTGTGTGGTTCTCAGCCAGGCCGAGGGGCCGGTACCCACAGCCAGACTCGCCGAACTTCACGGGGTGTCGAAGACATACCTGGCGAAGCATCTGCGAGCGCTCGCGCACGCCGGTCTGGTCAATCCGACCGAGGGCCGTGACGGCGGGTACGTCCTCACCCGAGCTCCCGAGAAGATCACCGTTCTCGACGTCGTGCAGGCCGTCGACGGCACCGAACCTGCTTTCCGGTGCACGGAGATTCGACAGCAAGGAATCCTCGCCGCCCCACCGGAACAGTGCCGTTCCGCCTGCGGAATTGCCAAAGTGATGGCCGACGCCGAAAAAGCCTGGCGCGCATCGCTGTCAGGGGTCACTATTGCAGATCTTGCTGCAACCCTGGATCTTCCGGCCCTCAGAAAGATCCTGACCGCGCCGATCACGCCCTAGCAGTCCTCACCTCACGAGGCATCAATCCATCGTTCAACTATCGGGTACCTTGTTCGGGGATCAAATCTTGACGAAGAATCTTCCGGGAATTTTCGCAAGATCTCGGAGGGGGTTTCATGGGAGTCAGTGGCACTGCGGGGTTGGGGCAGAACATTCGTCAAACAACTGGACTGTTGAGTCGCTGGTGGTCTCTTGCCTACGACGGCGAATGGTTCCCGAGGTTCCTGGCTGCTCGATCGATGTTGGGGACAGCCAGGGTGGTCGTCACCTTCTGGTGTGCTGTGTTCGTGGCACTCGCCGTACTGGCTCAATTCGTGAAGGGCGGCGCAACCGAACTCCCTGAACGGCTCGCGGCGGGCACAGCATGCATGATCGCGCTCTACTGCATGGTTCGTTGGTCACTCGGACGATCCTGGCCGAGCCACCGCCAATCCGTTCGATTCATTGCGCTCACCAACATCTGTTTGTCCTTGATACTGCTCGCCGGAATCCATGCGAGTTTCCTGGCATTGACCGGCGCCGTTCTGTTCGTGGTCGTCGCGAACTATTCGTCGGTATTCCACAGCCCCCGGATAGTCACTGCACAGATCATCGGCGCGCTGTTCGTCGTTGCCCTACTGACAATTCGAGCTGTAACCGATCCGGATACCGACTCTTCGCTGTCGGTGTCCACCGGATTCGTCATCGGGTGTGTCATCGCCTCAGCCGCGATGACCGTGCATTTCCTCGTCTTGTACTTGACCGACGATGCACGACACTCTTGGCGCGATCCACTCACCGCTGCTCTGAACCGACGTGGGCTGCACAACGTCTGGCAACAGCTGTTCGGTGTCGGCGAACTCCAGGGACACGTTGTTCTCGCGGTGGTGATCGACGTCGATTCGTTCAAGAGCGTCAACGACAAACTCGGTCACGCAGAGGGTGATCGAATGCTGGTGACAGTGGGCCGACGACTGAACTCGGCCGTCGGAGAGACCGGACTGGTCGCGCGGACCGGCGGCGACGAGTTCGTGATTCTCATGCCTGTCGAGCCACGTCGCATCGAACAAACCGTGGTCGACATCCACAACTCGATCTCGAAGCCTGCCGGCAGACAGACGATCTCGGTGAGTGTCGGAGCCAGCGTGTGGCTGTCCTCGACAATCCCGGACGCGTCCGGAACCATCGATCGAATACTTGCCGACGCCGACAACGCGATGTATCGAGCCAAGCGGCGAGGTGGGGACCAAGTAGCCTGGGCGGTAACGCATCTGAGCTGAATCGGCACGTTTACCTGCCGATCGAAATCAACGCGCCGCTTCGCTGTCGTTCGCCGGATCCAATTGATCCTGGGTTGCCGCCCAACTCGCCAGGAGTTTGAGTGCATCAGCCGTGGGCGTCCCGGGCGCGGCGGTGTAGACCAGCAGTGTCAGACCGGGATTGGACGGCAGTTCCATCGCCTCGAAGTTCAGCTCCAGGTCGCCGACGACGGGGTGACGAACCTTCTTGAAACCCGTCCGATGAAAGCGCACATTGTGTTTCGCCCACCGGGTACGGAATACCTCACTCCGAGTGGCAAGTTCACCGATGAGCTCGGTCAGCGCCTTGTCGTGGGGGTTGCGCCCCGCTTCCGAGCGGAGCATCGCGGCGATGTCGTCTGCCGCGCGCTCCCAATCTACGAAGAAGTCCTGCGACGCCGGGTCCAGGTACACGAAGCGGGCGTTGTTCGCCGGCCTACGCGGATCAGCCAAGACTGGCGAATACAACGCGCGCGCCATGCGATTGGCCGCCAGCATGTCGTGCCTGGCATTGCGTACCCACGCCGGCGCGTCCGTGATGGCGTCGAGTATCTGCTGAATCGCCGGGCTCACGCCCTTGGGGGCGGGCCGCTTTCTACTCGGCGCGCCTGCACTGGCGGCTTTCGCGAGGTCGTACAAATGGGCAGTTTCGGCTTCGTCGAGTTGCAATGCTCGAGAAAGGCTTTCGAGCACCGAGTCCGATGCTCCCGCCAGATTTCCGCGTTCCATGCGCACGTAGTAGTCGATGCTCACACCGGCGAGCAGAGCGACTTCCTCACGGCGCAACCCCTTGACGCGGCGGTTTCCTCCGTAGGCCGGCAGCCCTGCCTGCTCGGGTGTGATGCGAGCACGACGGGAGCTGAGGAATTCGCGAATCTCGGCTCGGTTGTCCATGCAGTTCACGTTACTCGAGCGGCGATGGCCGAGGGAGGTACTGCCGTTACCTGGAACAACAGACACTCCCGCGCCCGCGAGGCGCGGCGTTGACTGATTGCAGTCGACCGGTTCACGCAGAAACGTCGACTTCTACGCACGCGACACCAGAAGCAAGAGGGGACACCATGCGAGCAACCATCATGTACGGCGCCGGAGACGTTCGAGTCGAGACCGTGCCCGATCCGGTACTGCAGCAGCCGACGGACGCGATCGTGCGGGTCGTCAGGGCCTGCGTTTGCGGCTCTGACCTGCACCCTTACCACAACATGCCGGTGACGCCCGGTGGTTCCCCGATGGGCCACGAATTCGTCGGAGTAGTGGAAGAGACCGGTCGCGAGGTGTCCACGTTGAAGAAGGGCGACTTCGTCATCGCACCCTTCGCCTGGTCGGACGGAACATGCGACTTCTGCCGCGAAGGCTTGCAGACCTCCTGCCGACACGGCGGATTCTGGGCCGGAAACGGGATCGGAGGCGGTCAGGCGGAGGCCATCCGAGTGCCGTTGGCAGACGGCACCCTGGTCAAGGCGCCGGTCGGTGAGGATTCCGAACTCCTGCCATCACTGCTGACGCTCTCCGACGTCTTCGGCACCGGCTATCACGCGGCGGTCAAGGGTGGCGTCAACGAACGCACGACGGTCACAGTTATCGGCGATGGAGCAGTGGGGCTGATGGCAGTACTCTCCGCCAAACGCCTCGGTGCCGAGCGCATCATCCTGATGGGGCGCCACAAGGCCCGTACGGACCTCGGTGTCGATTTCGGAGCCACCGATGTAGTTGCCGAACGTGGTGACGAGGGCATCGAGAAGGTCCGCGAACTGACCGGCGGCGACGGCACTCACGTCGTCCTCGAAGCGGTAGGCCACATGCCTGCCTACGAGCAGTCGCTCGGAGTTGTCCGACCGGGCGGCGTCATCAGCCGAGTCGGAGTACCCCAATACGAAGAAGCTCCAATCGGTTTCGGGTCGCTCTTCGGACCGAACATCACGCTCACCGGTGGACCGGCCCCGGTGCGCGCGTACATCGAAGAGCTGATGCCGGATGTACTCGACGGAAAGATCGAGCCGGGCAAGGTCTTCGACCGCACCGTCGGGCTCGACGACGTTGCGGAAGGCTACCGCGCCATGGATTCCCGTGAATCGTTGAAGGTCCTCGTCCGCCCGTAATCCACCATTTGCGAAGGTCCACCACTTGCGAAGAAGAAGCGCGTGACCCACACTGCCACCCGTCCCGTTGCCGGTCGCATCAATTCCACCGCGATCTTGGCGATCATTCTGATCAGCTATTTCATGATCCTGCTCGACAATTCGATCATCTTCACCGGGCTGCCCAGCATCCAAAGCAGCATGGGTTACTCGGCAACCGGGCTGTCCTGGGTCCAGGACGCCTACACCCTGGTCTTCGGCGGGCTTCTCCTGCTGGGTGCTCGTCTCGGGGACATCTTCGGCCGTCGTCGCGTATTCGTGGCCGGTCTCGCGATTTTCGCGATTGCGTCGTTTCTCGTCGGGGTCGCGTCGAACGGTTGGTGGCTCATCGCAGCGCGCGCTCTCCAAGGCGTCGGAGCCGCAGTGGTGGCCCCGGCGTCGCTGTCACTGCTGACGGCCAGCTTTCCGCCCGGCCCGGGGCGAACGCGTGCTGTTGCCTGGTACGGCGCTGCGGCGGGAATAGGCGCCAGCCTCGGACTCGTGATCGGCGGCGCCCTTGCCGACTGGGTGTCCTGGCGCGCGGGCTTTTTCATCAACGTTCCGATCGGCATCGCGATGATCGTGCTCGCTCCCCGGTTCATTCCGGAAACCCAGCCGAGCACCGGACGTTTCGATGTGGCCGGTGCTGTTCTCGCGACACTCGGCATGACCGCGCTCGTCTTCGGCATCGTCAACTCGGCCGACGCGGGGTGGACCTCACCGATCACTGTTTCGACGCTGGCGGCTGGGGCGATACTACTGATCCTGCTCTTCCTCAACGAAGCGAGAGCGGAGCAGCCGATCATGCCACTGCGGTTGTTCCGTAGCCGGGAGCGATCCGGCGCTTATGCCGCCCGAATGCTCTATCTGGGTGCCATGATCGGATTCTTCTACTTCACGACTCAGCTACTCCAAGGCGACATGGGCTTCAGCGCGTTCCAAGCAGGCATCGCGTTCTTCCCGATGACGATCGTCAATTTTGCTGTGGCGATGCTTATTCCGCGGCTGACACCGCGATTCGGAAATTCCACAATTCTGTCGGTTGGCATTGCCGTCACCCTAACCGGGATGGCGTGGCTCAGTCTGGTCCATCCCGGCAGCACGTACCTCACGGCGATAGCACTTCCGATGATCTTGATCGGCGCCGGTCAGGGGTTGGCTTTCGCCCCACTGACTTCTGCCGGGATCTCCGGGGTAGAGGCCGAGGATGCCGGTGCCGCATCAGGATTGGTCAACACTGCACACCAACTGGGCAGCGCTCTCGGACTCGGCGTACTCGTCGCGGTCTCGTCAGGAGCCGGACCCTCTGCCGACAACGCTGCAACGGCACTCACCGATCACGTGTCAACGGCTCTCACTGCAGGAACCGCCCTGCTCGCCGCTTGTCTCGTCATCGCCCTCGCAATGATCGTCCCGTCCACGAGAACGCGAAGTACCACAAAGCAATTCGAACCGGAGAAGGGAATTCGAGATGGCGCACTCGTGAACCGAGGCTGAACTGATCACGATCGGCGGCGCCGAGGAATCGCAGATCTCCTCGCACCGCCGCGACGGCACCGCAAGGCCATACATCACGATTTGGGTTGTCCATGCCGAGAACCAACTGTACGTTCACTCGGCCTACGGATTCCGCTGACGCAGAACTGAACCGCCCCTATCGATTCCGAGGAGAACTCATGGAAATCTTGAAGCCCCAGCCCACCAGCAAGGCACCCGGCGACTGGTTCACCGGCGACGTCTGGTGGGACGTCATCTATGCCGGTCACGAGCCGTCGAGGATGCGCGCCAACATGGTTCGCTTTGCACCGTGTGCTCGAACCGACTGGCATTCCCACACCCTCGGACAGACCCTTCACATCGTCTCCGGGACCGCGCTGGTTCAAGCTCGCGGCGGCGAGATCGTCGAACTACACCCGGGTGAGACCGTCTATACCCCGGCAGGAGAGGAACACTGGCACGGCGCGGCACCCGACCGTTTCATGAGCCACCTTGCACTGTGGGAAGGACCCGGCGACGGAAGCACCGAAACGACATGGGGCGACAAAGTCACCGACGAGGAATACAACGGTCCCCGCGCCAATCGCCGCTGAGACCGGATACCCCTCAGATACGTCGCATCACGGAAACGACCTTGCCCAGGATGGCCGCGCGATCGCCGTCGATGACGCTGTATGCGGGATTGCGGGGTTCGAGGTACACGTGTCCGTCGCGGCGCCGGAGCACCTTCACGGTGGCCTCGCCGTCGATCATCGCGGCGACGATCTCGCCGGAGTGGGCCTCGTCCTGGCGGCGCACCACGACGACGTCGCCGTCGCAGATAGCTGCGTCGACCATCGACTCACCACGCACCCGAAGTCCGAACACCGTGCCGGAACCGACGAGCTCGCGAGGAAGCGCCAGCACCTCGTCGGTGTGCTCCTCCGCGAGGATCGGCGCGCCGGCGGCAATGTCACCGACCACCGGAACCGTCACGGTGTTCGACGACGACTGTTCCTTCGCGCCTGCGAGGAACGGCCGCACGTCCAACTGCCGAGCCATGGCTGCTCCCCTACGGAGGAAGCCCTTCTCTTCGAGACTCTTGAGGTGCTTGGACACCGTCGACGTCGAGCGCAGACCAACCGCGTCTCCGATCTGCCGCGTGCTCGGCGTGCACCCGTTGGCAGCCACGAGGTCCCGGATGGTCATCAGGATCTGCTGCTGGCGGAGCGGCAGGGAGGAGGCGTCGAGGCCACCGAACATGTCGAGATCGTCGTAATCGGTCACGACGAGAATCGTAGTGAGGGGTCCCGACATCCAGCCGGAGACTGCCAGAAACGGCACAAGCAGTTTGTTTATCGCGCAGCACATGGCACGCTGGGTTGATGGAGCCCCTCGAACCGATGCGCCCAGTGAGCGTCACCGAGGAGACTCATACCTCGACGCCGATCTGGAAGTCGGCGCCGGTCACTCTGGGAACGGTGGGCGTATTTGCCTATGCCTTGATGTCCACGAGAACCGGCGTCGTCGAAGTTGCACTTGGCGCGGTGATCGCGATCGCCGGCGCCGCCCTCTACTTCATTTCAGTAATGCGCACGATCAGAGAAAACTCGGACAGCCGCGTACCCCTGCTCGGAACCCCACCCGTCTCGCCCCGTGACGTCGACCTGCTCGCCGGGGCCGGGATGCCCTTGATCATGGGCGGATCGTTGCTGGCCATACGAGCAGCGGGATGGACCTGGCCCTACCTCTACCTCGGACTGCTGGCCGTGATCATGGTCGCTGCCTATGTTCTGCCCGTCGTGATGCACAACCGACGATTGCGGAAGCGAACTCACCGATCACGAACCCCGTGACGCGATCGGGTGCGCCGACGCAACATCGCCAGCCCATTCGCCGACGTTCGAGTGGTGCGACCGACTCGCCTCAGTGAAGTCGGCTAGGCACTGACAACCTTGCTGACAGGTTCGACCGGAATGTCGACCTTGCTGAACTGCAGCACACCGTCTTCGATCTCGGCGTCGTGCATCAGCTTGCGGTCGCGGTAGTAATTGTTGACCACTTTCCACGCACCGCGGGCACCCTGACGCGGCATTTCTCCGTCGCCGCGCTGGATGTAGCCCGAGGTCAGAGCTCCGCCCATGAGAGATTCTTCGGCGAAGTCCTCAGGTTCGGCGTGAACCTCGAAAGTCGTGTAGTCGCGCTTACGCATGATTTCGAGTACGCGGCACAGATAGGACGCGGCCAGATCGGCCTTGAGCGTCCAGGATGCGTTGGTGTATCCGAGAATCATCAGGAAGTTCGGGATGTCGGAGTAGAGAACACTCTTGTAGGCGACTGTCTCGTTGAGCTTGACCGGCTCGCCGTCGATGCTCATGGTCGCCCCGCCCAGGATCTGTACGTTCAACCCCGTCGCCGAGACGATGATGTCGGCCTCGAGTTCGCGGCCCGACTCGGTTACGATGCCCTTCTCGGTGAAAGTCGCGATACGGTCCGTGACGATGTCGGCCTTGCCGCTCTTGAGCACCTTGAACAGGTCCCCGTTGGGAACCACGCACAGGCGCTGATCCCACGGGTTGTAGTTGGGGGTGAAGTGACGCAGGTCCACGTTCTTGCCGAGTTGCAAGCGGATCTGGGTGAGGAACAGCTTCTTGGCCAGCTTCGGATTGGTACGTGAGAGCTGAAAGCTGGCGCGTTGCAGTGCGATATTGCGGGCTCGACCGATCTTGTAAGCAATCTGGTCGGGAACGCGTGCGAGCTTGAGACCCTTGGCAACAGGGTCCTCGGACGGTAGCGCCTGGATCCACGTGGGCGAGCGCTGCAGCATGGTGACGTGGCCGGCCGTGGGAGCCATCGACGGGATCAGTGTGATCGCGGTGGCACCGGACCCGATCACCACTACCTTCTTGCCGCTGTAATCGAGATCTTCCGGCCAGTGCTGCGGGTGCACGATCTGACCGCGGAAATCGTCCTCACCGGGGAAGGTGGGGCGGTAACCCTTGTCGTAGTTGTAGTAACCACAGGCGCCGACGAGGACGTTCGCGGTCCACGTCTCGGTCGCACCCGTCGCCTCGATCAAGACGGTCACGGTCCACTGAGCCCTCGCGCGATCGAAGTCCATGGCCACGACCTTGCGGCCGAAGTTGATGTGGTCGGTGACGCCGTATTCCTTCGCGGTTTCCTCGACGTAGTCACGAATACTGGCGCCGTCCGCGAGCACCTTGGTGCCGATCCACGGACGGAAACCGAATCCGAAGGTGAGCATGTCGGAGTCCGAACGGATGCCGGGGTACTTGAACAGGTCCCAGGTGCCACCGATGTTCTCGCGGCGCTCGAGGATCGCGTAAGTGCTTCCGGTCTGCTCACGAATGAGGTGGCAAGCCGCGCCGATTCCGGACAAGCCAGCGCCGATGATCAGTACGTCGACATGCTGTGTCATGAGGAAACTCGTTTCGTAGGTCGTCGCGAAGCTACATCTGGCGTCGGCAGTGGCCGAGAATTATCAACCGGTCCAGGCCGGATTCCCTAAGGCCAGCGCCAATCAACAGGGTATGTGCAACCGACGGTAACAGTCAATATCTCGACCAGACTCGAGACAGAACGTCACGGATGGCGGCGCGCCGGCCGCATTGCAATTCGATCGAGACGGCTGAACGCCTCACGCCACCGAGGTGTCGTTCACACCGCCGACGAAATGCCCGACGGTTCGCCTACTCGAGATAGCCATCCCGAAACATTCATCGCTCCAACATAATTCGAGAACCAAACGTGCGAGCTTCTCCAGGCGGACGGGCAACCGAGATATCGCCGTTACCCT
>NZ_QAJJ01000017.1:0-664165 GCF_003852455.1 Rhodococcus sp. KBW08 | reverse complement strand
ACGTACCGTTCACACGATCAGGGCAGGGCAGGGCAGGGCAAAGGCAGGGCAGGTGAACGGCTGGACAGAACCGACAGGCGTTATCGCAGAGCCGCCTGCAGCACCTCGCAGAGCACGTCCAGCGTCCTCGAGTACTGCGACTGCGTCGGCGTGCTGTAGCCGACGACGATGCCGTCACTGCCGACTGACGACACGTCGGGATGTCGGAAGACGGACAGCCCTTCGAGCCCGAGATCGCGCGCCTTGGCCGTTGCAAGCACAGATTGTTCGGTGCCGGAGGGAAGACGGATCACAGCGTGAAGTCCCGCGGAGATCCCCTCGACCCTGACCTGGGGTACTCGCTGCGCAAGGGTCGCAACCAGTTGATCGCGTCGTCGTCGGTACGAGGTCCGCATCTTTCGAATATGACTGTCGAATCTTCCGGACTCGATGAAGTCCGCCAAGGTCAATTGATCCGTTGAACTGACCCAGCGTTCGTAGGGTCCCTTTGTCGCGAGGACGGGATCGATCAGCCTGTCCGGCAACACCATCCATCCGATGCGAATGGCCGGCGACAGTGTCTTGCTGACAGTGCCCAGGTACGCAACGTGCTGCGGCGCAATTCCCTGGAGTGCGCCGACCGGCTTTCTGTCGTAACGGAATTCGCCGTCGTAGTCGTCCTCGATGATGACGCCGCCGGTAGTCGCGGCCCATTCGAGAGCGGTCGCGCGCCTCGCCGGTGTGAGGGGGCCTCCGAGGGGGAACTGATGGGTCGGTGTCAGCAGAACACTCTCAGCAGATGTTGACACCAATTCGTCTGTGCAAGTGCCTGATTCGTCGACCGATATGGGAATCGTCAGAAGCCCTTCGTCGACAAGTAGCTGCCGGTGCAGGTGAAGGCAGAAGGCGTCGACGGCAATCGTTCCTCCGAGTGCGCGGGCAAGGAGGGAGATCCCGTGACCCGAGCTGGCGCTGATCACAATGCGGTTCGGATCGACGCGAACGCCTCTGGTGCGGCTCAGGTATGTGGTGAGGGCGTTTCGGAGTTCTACTCGGCCTCTGGGATCAGTGGTCGCGAATGCGTCGGTCGGCGCGGTGATCAAAGCACGTCTGGCGGACGAAATCCATGCAGTGCGGGGAAACGCAGACGCGTCCGGCGATCCGGGGAGAAGGCTGTGGGTCAAGCGCCGTCGGGTCGGTGACGGCTCGACCTCGTGACTGTGTGTGCTGGCGAGCGTGGCGACCACGGTTCCGGAACCCGGCCGTGTGACGAGCCACCCAGCTGCGGCGAGCTCGGCGTAACAGTCCGCAACAGTGTTTCGGGCAACTCCGAGGTCGACGGCGAGGGTGCGGGAAGGTGGGAGTCTGGTGCCGGGCTTCAACAGTCCACTGTCGATCGCGTCGCGAAGCGTCTGAAGCAGCGCAGTGCGAACCCCGATTCCCTGTGGCAACTCGATATGTAGATCGAACCCAAGATTGGCCCATGAATTCATCACCGGATTGAACCATGTTTCGGGGTCTTTCCGGGATTACGGTTTGAGTATGACTACAGCAACAGGACAACGACTGGATATCGCAAAGCTGGCGCCCGAGGTCTACAAGGCGATGATTGCGTTGGATGCCGCTGCGCGAAAGGGGCTGGAGCCGACGCTCGTCGAGCTGGTACTCACGCGCGCGTCGCAGCTGAATCATTGTGCGTGGTGCTTGGACATGCATACGCGAGACGCTCGGAAGGTCGGAGTGACGGAGCAGAAGCTCTACCTACTGAACGCGTGGGAAGAGGCGCGAGGGATGTACTCCGATCGCGAACGCACCGCACTCGCTTTGACCGAGGCCGTGACAGTCCTTACCGACGGTTTCGTTCCGGACGAGGTGTACAGCGAGGCGGCCGCAGAGTTCTCGGACGAGGAACTGGCCCAGCTCATCAGCGTCATCTTGACGATCAATGCGTGGAATCGCATCGCGGTGACCACGAGGAAGGCGCCGCCGGTACGGAGCTGACCCCGAGCCGCATTCGTCACGTGCGATCGGCGACCGGCTGTCTCGGTCGGAGATCTGGGCAATCACTCCAAAGAGGACCAAAAGATTGCTTTCTGCTGTGAACAAAACCGACTGAATCTTTGAATGTGATGCAAATCACATAGCCTTGGTCGGAAGGCTATGCCGGACGCCCGCAGATTGTCGGGATTCCGACAAAGCAGTCTCTGTTGAATTATCCACTGAAGGGGCCCGCCATGCGGGCCCCTTCTTTTGTGTGCGGACCGAAAGCGCCCCTTCCTGTGGGTTTCCCGGGAAACCGTGAGTTATCGACTGGCTAGCAGTCGAGGATTGCCGTGATCTTCGAGGTTGGGTGAGCCATTTTTGGGTTGATCGTGACGGTTGTGCGGTTGGACAAGATTCCAGTCACCGACTTGGCTAACTTGTCGCCCGTAGTGCCTTGCGACGTTCGCCTGCTCGGAGCGCGGGTGGACTTTCTTAAAACATGCACTACATTGCCATCTAGTAACTGGCCGGTTGCCAAAAGTAGCTGGCCGATCCTCTCGGAAGTGAGTGCTGGACGGCGTGGTCTTGGGATTCCAGGCAACCTCCCCGCTACCGAAATGTCTTGAAAGGGAAGCTTTGATGACTGTGTCTGGTTCACGGCGGAGGCCGCTTGCTCTCCGACTCTCGCTAACCGCAGCTATTGCCGTAACGGTGGCCGGCAGTAGCGTTGCTTTTGCTTCGCCGGCCGTCTCCGCGCCACTGCCGGTGCGAACCGCTGCCGCTCCGGCGTTCACTGCCGGGTTGTGCGAGGGCACCGAGTACACACCCTCGGAGCAGATGCTCGACATCTCCGGCGTTCGACTGGACCATTACAACGACGGCAACATCGTGCCGATGTACGGCACCACCGATCGAGGTACCTCGACGGCGGTGGATGCTCCGGTCTGCGGTGTCCGCGACGTCGACGGAATTGCGAAGTCGGAATGGATGTACTGCACGGACTTCGATCTCGATCCGTGTTCCGGCGTCGACGAAAATGGTTTGCCCGTCGACAAGCACAACGACGAGATGGGCGCGACGGTGCCGTCTTCGGGCAATCCCGATTTGTCGGCCGACGATCTCGCTGTCATCAGTTGGTTGCTGCAAAATCCCGCCAAACTCGACGGCACTGTTTCGGGCAATGGCAGTGAGAATGCACGTTCGGCGCGCCAGACGCTGGTGTGGTGTGTCTCGGACTACGACAATCCGCTGATGGCCGACTTCAAAGGCCTGTGCGACAGGAACATCGGCGCCGACGAGCGAGCTCGCATCGTCGAGATCATGAACGTGACGCAAACGCTTGATCTTGCCCGCAAGACGCCGGCGACGGGCACTCTGAAGGCCGGGGAGACCGCCGTCTTCACTCTGAACACGAATATGTACCGGAAGCCGATCACTGTTCAGTCCTCGGCGGGAACGGAACTCACTGTCTGTGGTGACAATGCCAAGGCGACGCTGAGTGGAAACCAGTTGACCGTTGACGGTCGCGGAGATGCACCGACTGCCGTTGAACTTTGCCTCGCCGCCACAAACGCCGGGGACTACTCCGTGACCGCAAGTGTCATTCCGGATTCGGTCGAGAACCTGCACTGGAACACGGCCGGGGCAGAGTGCCAGATCTTCGCGTCGTTCGACACCGTTCGGCCGGCTTCGATGAATGCGTCTGCCACCGTCGGATATGCGGCAGCGCCCACGACGACACCCGCAACAACGACACCAGCAACAACGACACCTGCAACAACGACACCTGCAACCACGACACCGTCGACGACGACCCCGGCCACTACGACGCCTGTAACCCCGGTCGTTCCGATCGTGCCGATTGTTCCGATCGTGCCCATCGTTCCGATTGTGCCGGTCGTGCCGGTAGTTCCGGGTGTCCCTGTTCCCTCGCAGCCCGTTGCCACGCCTGCAACTCCGGCGCCGACGACTCCGAAGCCTGCCACCGGACCTCGCCCGGTTGCCATCGACGGTGGTGCTGCTGAACAGAATTCGGGCCGTAACGTCGCCGTCGCAGTGACCGGCCTCGGGCTTGTCGGAATGGCTGCTGCCGGAGCAGTTGCTCTCCGACGTAAGCGTTCCTGACACCAGGCAAATGCAGTAGACGTCGGCACCGATCACAGGCTGTGTGATCGGTGCCGGCACTGATCAGACGCAGGGGGCGTCAATTCGCAAGAGGTGCCGGGGGCACCTCATCCCGCAGGAGACAGTTCGATGACCATGTACGAGTCGGATCCCAATCCATCCAATCCATACGACGATCCCGACGATGATCGGCCCGCGAACACCGG
Organism: Rhodococcus sp. KBW08; assembly: GCF_003852455.1. Lineage (NCBI taxonomy): Bacteria > Bacillati > Actinomycetota > Actinomycetes > Mycobacteriales > Nocardiaceae > Rhodococcus > Rhodococcus sp. KBW08. The sequence continues at coordinate 659,873 of NZ_QAJJ01000017.1, read as the reverse complement.
CAAGGGGCGTCGTGTCGCGTACATCCTGGCCGTTGTCGCGGTGCTTGTCGCTGGTGCTTCCATGGCCTTCGTCGGCCTGCGATCATCCGATGACAGTGCCGCGATCCCGCCGAGTCCGGGAGTTGTCCTGTCGCACTCCGCGAATCCGGCAGCGCCCACTGATGAGTTGATGACTCCCAACACCCTTTCGCTCGACCCGGTCGGGGTTCAGGCGCCGATCGTGGACGCCACCGTGCCGGAAGGAGTTCTCACTCCGCCGGAGAACGTCAAGAACGTCGGAATCTGGCTCGATGGTGCATCTCTCGATTCCGCCACCGGCACGACCTTGATTGCCGGACACGTCAATCTGACCGGCCAGGGTAACGGTGCGCTGTTCGACCTGGGCACGATCGAGCCGGGTGAAGTGATCCGTACATCAGACGCGACGGGCAAGAGCACGTCGTGGAAGGTGACTGCGGTTACGACGCGCCCGAAGGCCGATGGTGTGGAGGAAAGCGTGCTGGCCGGCCCGGAAGGCCCTCGCAAGTTGGCAGTCGTAACCTGCGGCGGCGAACTGCAATTCGAGGATGGTGTGGGCAACTACGCCGACAACGTCTATCTGTATGCGGACCTGATGGTCTGACGCATTGGAAATCGTGCCCGTTGGATAGTGTCGCAGGTATGGATCTTCACCTGTCTGGAAAGCGTGCGATCGTTGCCGGTGGTAGCAAGGGGATCGGTCTGGCAATCGCCAGAGGTCTGGCCGCTGAAGGTGTCGACATCGCGATACTCGCACGCACTGAGCAAACGGTCGAAAGCGTTGCACGAGATTTGGTTTCGGAGTTCGGAATTCGTGCGATCGGAGTCGTGACGGATACACGCGACGACGACGCGGTTCAGGCGTCGGTGCGGCAAGTAGTAAAGGAGCTCGGCGGTGTCGACATTCTGGTCAACTCCGCAGCGACTCCGTTCAGCGCGGGAAAGCCTACGGATTTCGAGGCGACCACCGACGACGTCGTGCGAGACGAAGTCGAAGTGAAAGTGCTCGGGTACCTGCGAACCGCACGGGCTGTGGCGCCGTATCTGATCGATCAGGGTTGGGGTCGGATCATCAACATCAGTGGGTTGGGCGCGAGGCAGGCCACCTCGATCGCCCACACGATCCGCAACGTCAGTGTTTCTGCGCTGACCAAGAATCTTGCAGACGAGCTGGGCCCCAAGGGAATCAACGTCACCGTCGTCCATCCGGGTGTGACGAGAACCGAAAGATTGACCGCACGGATTACCCGCGAGTCGGAAGAGTCGGGCCGCTCGCCGGCCGAGGTGGAGCGGGGTATCGCAACGAACTCGATACACCGGATCATCGACGCGGAAGAGGTGGCTGACGTCGTGACCTTCCTGGCATCGCCGCGAAGCATCGCTATCACCGGTGACGCAGTGGCAGCGGGCGGAGGAGTGCCGGGGCCGGTCTACTACTGAAAACTCGCGTGCTGCTACCTGCTCGCGGTGGTGACGATCGTGTGCACGCGTCCGCCGCCGAGTCTCTTGCTTTCGTACATCGCCGAATCGGCGACTTTCTGCATATCCGTGAACGCGGTTGCCCGCTCCTCACCTGCGGTCAATTTGTGTGTGCGCACGGCGATTCCGATGCTCGACGTCGACGGGATCTCGTCGGTATTCGAGTGCATGGCAGGCCCGATCGAGTCGAGCATCGGACCGATTGCCGGCACGGAAAGTCTTTGAGCGAGGATGAATTCGTCGCCGCCTACCCGCGCGACGACAGCATCGGCATGCGCCCAGGACGACAAGCGCTGTGCCACCCGAAGAATGATGCGATCGCCTACGTCGTGACCGTGGACGTCGTTGATCGTCTTGAACCTGTCGATGTCGATTGCGATCACCAGTAGGGCTGCCGATTCCTGGCGCTGGAACTCCGCGAGTACCTTCTCGACGTGGCGATCGAGGCCGCGACGGTTCAGGAGGCCGGTCAGGGGGTCGAGGTCGGAGCTGGATGCGTCCATGCTGAGCATCGTCAGCACGATCTGTGAGATGAACGCGCAGACCACAAGTGCGGTGACGACGACCAGCACTTTCGAAGCACCCAGTGCCGGATCGCGGTCCGGGCCGAACAGTATCGGCTGCGCCGCGATCCCGATTATCGTTACTGAAAAGACCAGGTGGGCAACCTGCAGCTTCGGGTTGTGAAAATAGGCGATGTAGATGCCGATCAGCGCAAAGATGACGCAGGTGAGCAATCGTGCAAGCTGCGAGGAATCCCCGACCACGGAGATCGTGACTGCGATATCGCAGAACACCACGAATCCGAACGAACGCCGCTTGGTCGGGCCGAAGACCCACCAGGAGACTCCGACCACGAAGCACGAGATCACGACGACAGAGTTGAAGAACAGCGCGATAGTGCTCGTCGGACCGGCGGGGCTGAACCTGTTGAGTAGCGCGCACACGCCCAACCCGATGACGATGATGCCAAGTAATAGCCGGGTGGCAGTGGTGAGGCCGTTGTCGCGAAGATAGCGAGTGAAGCGGTCGTATTGATCGGGAAGAGCTAACCACTCGCGGGTCAGCGTCCTCATGGACTTCATCTGCGACGTCATGAGTGCTTCAGTCTGCGAAGGCGGGAGCGTGCGCCAATCATCGCGAACTGACTCCTCGGCTGTCTGGCACCTTGCAATGCTAACTGGATCGATGCCGCATTGGACCGAGATGTTCGGATCGGCGACCCGCATGTCTGGGTTGGGCCAGCGTGGAGTATAAATACATCTTGTGTCTATGTTGTATTCCGCTTCCGAAACCGTCTTCCGCGAAGTCAAGGAACTGATCCTGTCCGGCGAGCTCGCCGGAGGGGAGTTGATCAGTGAGGGTGACATCGCCGCACGGACCAATGTGAGCCGAACGCCGGTGCGTGAGGCATTTCTGCGACTGGAAGCGGAAGGCTGGATGCGCCTCTACCCGAAGAAGGGGGCGTTGATCGTCCCGGTCGCGGACGGGGAGGCGGAACATGTGGTCAGTGCCAGGCAACTCGTCGAGACTCAGAGTGTTCGAGTGGTGTCGGTCCGACCCCACGCACGCGAAGCGCTTGTCGCAGCGTTGCGCGCGAACCTGATCGAGCAACGTGAGATTGCTGATCGCGGGGACGTTGCCGCGTTCAGCGCGATCGATGCGGATTTTCACAAGATGATCGTTGCCGCCGGTGGGAACCCACTGCTCGACTCGTTCTACGCGAGTCTGCGCGACAGGCAACGGCGGATGACAGCGCGGTCGATCTCACGCGACCCCGGCCAACTCTCTCGCATCCTTGTCGATCACACCGCGCTGACCGACCTTGTCGAAACAGGCGATGCCGACGGATACAACACTGCCGTACTCACGCACATGCGCCAGGTGCATGGACTCGGCTTCGAAGGAACTCTGTGATGAGCACCCAAACGATGGGCGCTGGGACCGCGGCCGAACCTCGTCTCGACAGTGCACGCGCCGACGGCGGAAAATGGCTGTGGCTGACCGTCGCCGCCAGCATGTTCGCTGCAGCGTGGGGTGGTAACGAGTTCACGCCACTGCTGGTGATGTACCGACTCGACCACGGCTATTCGCCGGTGATGGTCGACTTCTTCCTTTTCGCCTACGTGGTCGGGATCGTGCCGGCTCTCCTGCTCGGCGGACCGCTGTCCGATCGATTGGGCCGACGCCCGATCATGCTTCCGGCGCCGATCATCGCGATCGCCGGCTCGACGCTCCTCGCTTTCGGTGCCGACTCCGCCGCCGTCCTGATTCTGGGAAGGATCCTCTGCGGAATCGCCTTGGGGATCGGAATGGCCGTCGGCGGTTCGTGGGTGAAGGAGTTGTCCACGCAGCCCTGGGATTCGGCGGCGTCGGAAGGTGCGGGCGCCCGGCGAGCGGCGATGAGTCTGACCGCCGGCTTCGCTTTGGGTGCGGGTGCTGCGGGAATCTTGGCGCAGTGGGCGCCCATGCCGAGTGCGTTGGCGTACGTGCTGCACATCGTGATCACCGTGGTTGCGGGCGTGGCGCTGTGGCGTGCGCCCGAAACCCGGCCGGCGCAGGAGAAATCCGAGCGACGCAGGTTGATCGACGACCTCAAGATCCCCTCGGCAGGTCATCGCAGATTCCTCTACGTCGTTGTTCCCTTGGCCCCGTGGGTGTTCGGTGCTGCCAGTGTCGCGTATGCAGTGATTCCATCGCTGATGACCGGGCACAGTGGCGATGCGCCCGTGGCCTTTTCGGCTCTGCTGTGCATGGTGGCACTGACGTGCGGGTTCGCGATTCAGTCATTGGGGCGCAAGATCGATACCGACCGCAGCGCGCGGGGCGCTCTGGTGGCGCTGGTGTTTCTGGTGGTCGGTATGGCGGCTGCCGCTCTGGTCGCGTCGACGCTGACCGTGGCGGTTGCGATCGTCGCTGCAGCGATTCTCGGCTGTGGGTACGGCATGGCATTGGTGTCCGGATTGCTGGAGATCCAGCGAATTGCGGGGCCGGATGATCTGGCAGGGCTGACGGCAGTGTTCTACTCGATCACCTATATCGGATTTGCCGTGCCGGCGCTGCTGGCGATGCTGTCGGAAAGCATTCCGGCGCTGAGCTATACGGTGACGCTCCTGTTCGGATCCGTTGCCGCGGCTGCTTGCCTTGTGCTGATCCTCTTCAAGTCACGTTCGCATCTTCCGGCTCTCTGATGCCGCCGGCCCGCCGACTCCGGTGAGAGTCGGCGGACCGGGATCAATCACGCGTCTACAGTTGCGGACCCGTTCTCAGAACTGAGAACCGAACTGTGTGTCGTACCAGCCGGAACCGATGCGGTCTTGTTCAAGCCGTTGAGCAATCCGGTGATGTCGACGCCCGAGCTCTCCAGAGTTTCGATGACGCCGGCAATCACCTGGGGGCTGATGCCCAGGATCGAGCCGATCGAACCCTGCGCCCCGTCACTTCCCCCGACGATGGAGATGCGATCGATGTCGCCGACCGGCTTCGCTGCCGCCGCGGTGGCGTCGACCAATGCTGCCAGAACGTCAGGCAGAGTGAGCAACTGCGCGGCCTGCGGGGTGTAGGAGTTGAGTGCCTCGGCGATCTGACGCTTACCCGCAGCCTCCGCTTCGAGTTTGGCGCGCAAACCATCTGCCTCGGCTTGCTGCTCGGCGCGAACTGCGTCGGCCGCTACCTTGCGGCCGTCAGCTTCGGCTTCCAGACGTGCTCGCAGACCGTCTGCGTCAGCCTGCTGCTCGGAGCGAACGGCGTCGGCGACGAGCTTTCGTGCATCGGCCTGAGCGCCACCGGCCTGCCTCGCGGACTCTGCCTGTGCCTGGGCGCGGAGGATCGCAGCCTGTCGCTCGCCCTCTGCGCGTGCGATGGAAGCTTGCCGTTCGGCCTCGGCCGGCGCGATGACGTCTGCCTGCAATGCGGCTTCCGATTGCTGGGCGCGTCGACGCTCGACCTCGGTGCGAGCTTCGACGCGGGCCGCCTCGGCCTGCTCACGTGCGATGCCGACGGCCTTCTCCGCCGTTGCCTGCGCGAGAGGTCCGGCCTGGTCGGCTTCGGCGTTCTCGGCTTCGGTCTGTGCTCGCAGACGAGCGAGTTCGACGTCGCGCTTCTGATTCGCGCTCGCGATCGCGGTGTCGGCTTCGGCTTGTGCGACGGACCCTGCCTGGCGCGCCTTTGCCGACTGGATCTGCGAATCACGTTCGGCTTCAGCGGTTCCGATCGCGGCGTCACGCTTGACCTCGGCGATTCGACGCTGACCGAGCGATTCGAGATACCCGTTGAAGTCGGAGATTCCCGCGATCTTGATGACATCGACTTCCATGCCGATGCGGGCGAGGTCGCCGCCGGCCTCCTCGACCACACTGCGGGCGAGGGAGTCGCGGTTGGAGTTCAGGTCCTCGACGGTCATGGTTGCGGTGATTCCGCGCAGGCTACCGGCGAGGATTTCGTTGATCTGCTGCTGGAGTTCGTCGAGGTCGGAGGTCAGGAATCGTTGCACGGCAGTCTGAACCGCTTCGTCAGCGGAGCCGATCCGTACCAATCCGACTGCTTCGACGTTGACCGGAACACCGTCGTTGGAGAGCGCGTTCTTGAGGTTGATGCTGACGTTGAACGGCTCGAGCGACATGATGTCGACGCGTTCGATGCCGGGAATCTTGAACCGGGCACCGCCGCGTACCACTTTCGGCTTGCCTCGACCGGTGAAGACCGCCACTTCGTTCGGCGGGACCTTGACGTAGTTCTTCACGTAGATCGCGGGGAGAACGATGAAGATGATTACCGCGACTACAACCGCAATGATGATGATTGGCAGCATGTATCGAGTCCTTAGATCGCGTCGTCAACCGTGACGACGTGAAGGTATTGATCGTCTACATCGGCGATGTAGACGGTGGTGCCGGTGGTGAGCGCGATCGGCTGTGCGCTGACGGCCTTGGCCTGCACGCGATTGCCTTCGGCGTCGACGAACGAGACTTCTCCCCAACCTTCGGCTGCGATGGTGAGGGTGACCGTGCCCAACAGCCCGGAGTATGAAGCTCGCCCGATGTGCAAATTATCTTGTTGTTCAAGGAGATAGGGAAGGAGAAGGCCGCGCGTGACGACAACGAGAACGGCGGCGAGTGCGAGTGCTGCAGTCACTGTTGCCAACGTCGGAGCGTCCGCGAGAGTGGCAGCAACGCCGCCGGCGCCGAAGCCGAAAAGTGCTGTGGCCAATGTTGTCAGGCTCAGAAATGGCAGCCCGTCTGCGTGGCCGCCGCCCAGATCCGCAACCTCGCCGACGGCAAAGGCTCCGATCAGAGCGACAACTCCGATCACGAAACATATTGTGAATACAACGAACATCGATCCCCCGATCTACCTGTCGAGGAAGCGCGCCCTGAAGTTTTTGTTGTCGGGGTCGTCCCTCGGCCCATCTATATAGTAAAGGTAAGACAAAGCTAATCGGCGCATTCGGAATGTTTCGGCGTGGTGTGCAGCGGCTCGTTGTGGAACGGAAATCAGGTCACGCCGGTCGACTGTTGCCCGGCGATGCTCGATATTGTGTCAGGTCGTGCCGATGCCGCTGGCGTGAGTGCATCGATGGACTTCGTGAACAGCGAAGTGCTGGATCTTCCGAAAGGGATCGGCGCACTGCCTGCCGTGATGGCGCCGGTAGCCGACGGCGTGCTGGCCGTAGATGCACACCGCCCGACTGTTTCAGATCATCGGGCGGCGTGCGTCGAGGCCCGTTCGTCGAAGCCTGTTCGTCAAAATCCAGTACGTCACATCCGCGGTAACAGGCGTTGATTCAGCCAAGCGTCCCACAGAGGCCGCAGTGGAGTATCGGTGAAACGTGAAGCGAGATCGGTGAATTGCTCGGTACTGACCGTGCTGTGTCGATGCTTCGTGGTCCACTGGCGGATCAGTTCGAAGAACTTCTCGTCTCCGAGAACGCCGCGCAGGGCGTGCAGAGTCAACGCGCCCCGCTTGTAGATTCGATCATCGAACATGTGGGCGGGCCCGGGATTGCCGATGATCAAGAACTGGGGTTTCCGCCGGAGTCCCTGATAGGCGTTGGCGGCCAGTTGGTCAGAGGACGGGCCACCGGAATTCTCGGACCAGATCCACTCCGCGTAACAGGCAAAGCCTTCGTGTAGCCAGATGTCGCACCATTGTCCGAGGGTGAGACTGTTACCGAACCACTGGTGGGCAAGCTCGTGCGCGACAAGACGTTCGGAGCCGCGCCTACCTGTGCAATGGTTGGCTCCGAAGATCGAGAGCCCCTGCGCTTCGATGGGGATTTCGAGCTCGTCGTCGGTGACGACAGCCGTGTAGTCGGCAAAAGGATACGGGCCGAACAGTTTTCCGAAGACTTCCAACATTTGTGGCTGACGTCCGAAATCGATGTCGAACGCTGCGCGTAGCCGCGGCGGGTGAACGGCGAAGACCGGCACCGGGCCGGCGCTCACCTGCCGATGCTCGTACTGGCCGATCTGAATGGTGGCCAGGTAGGTTGCCATCGGTTCGGTCTGCTCGTAGACCCACGTCGTCTGACTCGCGCGGGTCTGCTTGCGGATCAGCTTGCCGTTGGCGAGAGCGTAGAACGGTGAATCGGTGGTGATCGAAATGCGGTACGACGCTTTGGAAATCGGGTGGTCGTCGCAAGGGAACCAGGACGCCGCGCCGTTGGGCTGACTTGCGACCAGGATTCCTTCGTCGAGTTCCTCCCAGCCGACTTCGCCCCACAGACTCCTGATCGGCTCGGGATTGCCGTTGTAGGCGATGGTGACCGACAATGCACCGCCGGCGGGGATCTTGGCGGACGGCGTGACGGTCAGCTTGTTGTTCTGGTGCGCGTACTTCGTGCCGCGGGCACCGTTGACCGACACCTTCGACACCTGCAGGTTCTGTGCGAGGTCGAAGCTGAACTTGGATCTGCTCTCGGTGGTGACTGCGGTGATGACAGCTTTGCCGGCGAGCCGGTTGCTGAAGACCTTGTAGGTCAGTTCCAGTTCGTACCGAGACACGCGGTAACCGCGGTTGCCGTTGTGTGGCAGGTACGGATCGATCGGCTCCTCGAGCATTCTGTTCGGCTTCACGACGCCACCCACGGCGCAATCGGATTGCCCTGCCAGCGGGTGGAGGGCGGAACGGTGTCACCTCGCATCACCAGAGATGCAGGCCCTACCGTCGCTCCCGCGCCGATGCCGGCTGCGGGTAGCGCGACACAGTGCGGTCCCAGCGTTGCTCCTGCTCCCAGGGTGACGGTATCCATGGACATGATCCGATCATGGAAGAGGTGAGTTTGCACGACGCACCCCCGTTCCACCGTTGCTCCGTCGCCCAAAGTCACAAGATCTGCCTCGGGTAGCCAGTACGACTCACACCAAACGCCCTTGCCGATCTTTGCCCCGAGCCCACGTAGGAAGATGTTCAGTACGGCGGTACCAGTCGCCGCCCGGGCGAACCACGGCGCTGCGACGGTCTCGACGAATGCGTCGGCTACCTCGTTGCGCCAGACGAACGAACTCCACAGCGGATGCTCGACCTTGGCGATGCGTCCGACGACGATCCACTTGGCGGCGATGGTGATCGCGCCCGCCACTGCTCCGGCGACGAGCAGAACTACCCCGCTCAGCAGCGCAGCGAACCAGAATCCGACTGCACCGACCAGTGCTTCGAGGGCGAACAGAACACCGAGACCGATGCCGAACGTGACCATCACGGGGAGCAGTCGGCAGGTTTCGACCACTCCGCGGGCGATCTTGAGGCGCATCGGCGGATTGAACGTACGGGCGGCGTCGGTGTCCCCGGCAGCCCTTCTCAGTCGTACCGGTGGACTACCCAGCCACGATGACCCGGACTTCGCCTTGGACGGGGTAGCCGACAGAACCGCCACCAGACCGTTCTTGGGGACGCGTCGACCGGGAGCGGTCATACCGGAGTTGCCGAGGAACGCGCGCTTGCCGATCTTCGCCTGTTCGATGTGCATCCAGCCGCCGCCGAGGCCGTAGCTGGCGACCATGGTGTCGTCGGCGAGGAATGCGCCGTCGGCGACCGTCGTGAACTTGGGAAGGAGGAGCACGGTGGATGCTTCGACGTTCTTGCCGATCTTGGCGCCGAGGAGGCGGAGCCATCCCGGCGTCAGCAGGCTCGCGTAGAGCGGGAAGAGGAAGGTTCTGGCCGAGTCGAGCAGGCGTTCGGTCGCCCACACCTGCCAGCCGATGCGGCTGCGGACAGGGTGGTAACCGGGGGTCAGCCCGATCGAGAGAAGACGAACGGCCACCAGTGTGATGACTGCGAAGACGAGCAAACTCAAGATGGTCGCGACCGGAAGCATGATCAGCGATTGGAGCACGGCACTCGCGAGCGTGTCGGTGTCGCGAATCCACCAACCGATCACCGCGATTCCCGCCATCAGAGCGAAGATCGGCATACCGGCCAGGAAGACCGAGGTGACGCCGTATACCGGTACCCAACCGGGTGCGCGCTTCGGATGTTCGGCAGGCCACGGATGATTCGCTTTCCCGATCTTGGTGGCGGGGGATCCGGCCCATTGCTGGTTGGCCTTCACCCGACCGAACACCGCAGATCCGGGTTCGACGACGGCGTCCCGACCGATACGCGCGCCGGGCAGAAGCGTCGAGCGTGAACCGACGGAGGCGCCGTCGCCGATCTTGATCTCGCCGATGTGAATGACGTCGCCGTCGATCCAGTGGCCGGAGAGGTCGACTTCGGGTTCGACGGAGCAGCCGTCACCGAGTTCGAGCATTCCGGTGATCGGGGGAAGCGTGTGGAGATCGACGCCGCTGCCGATGTCGGCGCCGAGGGCACGTGCGTAGTAGAGCATCCACGGAGCACCCGAAAGATTGGCTGCGCCACTGGCTTCGGTGAGCCGCAGCGCGATCCACAGACGCAGATGCTCGCTACCTCCTCGCGGGTACGTACCCGGTTCGAGTTTGCGCAGGAGCAGGCGCGCTCCGACGACGGCGATGGTCATGCGCCCGATCGGCGTGATGAACACGATGAACGCCAACAGGATCCACCACCACGAGACGGTGGGAGCCCAGCTGACATCGACGAACCAGCCGAGGACGTTGTTCGCGATCGCCAGCCACGTCACCCACTGCAGTCCGGTGAGCGTCGTGAGCGGAACGGTGACGGCGATCTGCGCCAGCTGAGTCTTCAACGGTGTGGGAGCGACGATGCGGGGCTCCACAGTTGCGGTGGGCGCCAATTCGTCCAGATATTCGGCGAGCGACCCCAACCGTGGATGGTCGTAGAGCTGTGCGACGGTCACTTCGGGGAACCGCTCGCGTAGGGCGGTGACCAACTGAGCAGCGGAGAGGGATCCGCCGCCCACTTCGAAGAAGTCGTCGTCGAGTCCGGTGATCTGCGCGCCCAGGATCGAACCCCACAGACCGGCAACCCAGGCAGCGGTGCCGTCGAGCCCCAACGCGGCCCCGGCGTCCTCACCGGCGCCGGGCAACGGCCACGGCAGCGCATTGCGGTCGACCTTGCCTGACGTACGCGTCGGAAGTTCGTCCATCAACGCCAGACGCGGCACGAGGGCTGCTGGTAGCTGCTCGCTGAGCAGTGCATGAGCGGCCTTGAGATCGAAGTCGGGATCCGTGCTGGCGATGTACCCGACGAGGAGCTGGTTGCCGGCTGCCGTCTTCTTCACGGCTGCGGCAGCGCCGCTCACACCCGGCAGATTCTGCAAGGCGTTGTCGACCTCACCGAGTTCGATGCGCCTGCCGCCGAGCTTGACCTGATCGTCCGCGCGGCCCTGGAACATCAGGCCGGTGGTCTCGAGCCGGACCAGGTCGCCGCTTCGGTAGGCGCGTTCCCACCCGAGCGAGGGCATCGACGCGTACTTCTCGGCGTCCTTCGCGGGGTCGAGGTAACGGGCGAGGCCGACGCCGCCGATCACCAGCTCGCCCACCTCGCCGACCGCGACGGGATTGCTCTGGGCGTCGACGACGGCAAGGTCCCAGCCGTCGAGGGGGAGGCCGATGCTGACGGGGCTCTTGCCGTCCATCAGCGCGCCGCAGGCCACGACGGTCGCCTCGGTGGGCCCGTATGTGTTCCAGACCTCGCGGCCCTCGACGGCGAGGCGCTCGGCCAGCTCTGGTGGGCAGGCTTCGCCACCGAAGATCAGGAGCCGAACGGCTTCGAGAGCTTCGGCCGGCCACAGCGACGCAAGGGTCGGCACGGTGGAGACGATGCTGACGTCACGCGAGACCAGCCACGGGCCGAGGTCCATGCCGCTGCGGACCAGAGAACGAGGCGCCGGAACGAGGCAGGCGCCGTGGCGCCACGCGAGCCACATCTCCTCGCAGGATGCGTCGAATGCCACGGACAGTCCCGCGAGGACGCGATCACCAGGTCCGATGGGCTCGTCCTGGAGGAACATGCGCGCCTCGGCATCGACGAACGCCGCGGCATTGAGATGCGTGACCGCGACGCCCTTGGGGGTGCCGGTAGACCCGGAGGTGAAGATGATCCAGGCGTCGTCGTCGGGTTCGGGTTCGCGAACCGGAGGATGCTCGAGCCGCTTCGGCGCCGTCCCCGGCTGGATACCGTCGCCGGTGATGATCGCCGCTACCTGCGCTTCACCGAAGACCAACTCGGCGCGCTCTTCCGGATCGTCGGCGTCGACGGGCACGTACGCTGCGCCCGCCGCGAGGATCGACAGGATCGCCACGTACAGCGACCGTGAACCTGACGGCATCCTGATTCCGACGCGGTCACCTGCGCCGACGCCGGCATCACCGAGCCAGCGTGCGCCGAGCTCGATCTCGTCGAGCAACTCCGAGTACGACAGTGTGGTGTCGCCGTCGTCGATGGCAGGTGCTTCCGGGTTGGCCTCGGCTGAGGCCCGCACGATGTCGATGAGCGTGCGCGGCGCAGGTGCATGCGCCGACCGTAGGAATACGGACGGAATCCCGAAAGACTGTTCCGTCTCCGACTGCGACTGGAGTGGCAAACCCGTTGGTCCTGTTCTACTCACGAAACTTAGAGTCCTGCGAACTGTCGAGTTGAAAGTCTCATGACAAGTTTGCGAGTTGGTGAACAGATATGCCTAATGCAACATGCCGAACGTGCCGGTCAGTCCGTACTGGCAGCTTGCGCGTGGCCTTCTGCCGAGTCGGCGAACTCGGGTGTGTCGAACACCTCTCCGCCCAGCGGATCGACGACCTTCGAATCCTCGGAGAAGTCGACGGCGCCGGTGTCCGGGTCGATGTTGACCGCATGGGCGGGAACTTCGTGCACCGCGACGAGCATGTGGGCGTCGGAGGGTTCCGTCGTGATCCCGTTTTGCGACGGGGTCAGACCGGCGAAGGTCGACGAGATCTTCAGATCGCGGAGCCGCTTCTCGGTGGGTTGTGGAACGTCGGTCGACGCCGGGGTATTGGTCGAAACTCGCAGGTAGCGCGGTGCCGAAGCGACCTCGTACCGGAACGCCTTCAGCATCGACAGGCACGCGAGCACCATGATGACCGAGAACGGCACAGCGGTGGCGATGGCAACGGTCTGCAGCGCGGTCAGCGATCCACTGCCACCCACGATGAGGAGAACCGCGGCGGCGGCGCCCGACAGGAACGTCCAGTAGACGCGCGTGATCTTGGACGTCTCCAGGCTGCCACCCGTCGCGAGGATGTCGATGACGATCGAGCCGGAATCCGCGGACGTGACGAAGAAGAACACGATCACGACGATCGCGAGGACACTCGAAATCGTTCCGAGCGGAAGTCCGTCGAGAAGCGTGAACAGAGACGTGTTGGTGTCCACGGCGCCGGATGCGTCGAGCATCGTGCCCTCGTTGCGCTGACGCAGGATGCCGGAGTTACCGAAGATCGTGAACCACAGCGAACCGACCAGCGTGGGGGCGAGCAGCACGCCGAAGACGAATTCGCGGATGGTGCGGCCGCGTGAGATGCGCGCGATGAACATGCCGACGAACGGTGCCCAGCTCATCCACCAACCCCAGTAGAAGATGGTCCATGCGCCCTGCCAGCCGTCCTCGGCGAACGGGGACGTGCGCAGCATCAGCTCGGGCAAGGCTTGGACGTATCCGCCGAGGTTCTGCACCCACGACTGCATGAGGAACAGTGTCGGTCCCAAAATCAGGACGAACAGGGCCAGCGCTGCAGCGAGCATCATGTTGATGTTGGAGAGCCACTTGAGGCCCTTGGTGACGCCGGAGACCACCGAGAAGGTGGCCATGCCCGTCACGATGACGATGATGGTGATGACCAACCAGTTGTCGGTCTCCACCCAGCCGAGGTAGTCGAGGCCGGCCGAGATCTGCTGGACACCGAATCCCAGCGACGTAGCGACGCCGAACAACGTGCCGACGATGGCGACGACGTCGATGGCATGGCCGATCTTTCCTTCGATGCGAGCGCGTCCGAGGAGTGGCTCGAGCAGCCAACGGATCGACAGTGGACGACCCTTGCGGTAGGTCATGTACGCCAGACCAAGACCGACGACGACGTAGATCGCCCATGCATGCAGGCCCCAGTGGAACAGCGTCAGTTCCATTGCTTGATTGGCCGCGGCATCCGTGGATCCGGCGATCTGCCCGGCGACGGGAGGAGTCACGTAGTGCGAAAGCGGTTCTGCTACTCCGTAGAACACGAGGCCGATACCCATGCCTGCGCTGAAGAGCATCGCGAACCACGAGAGCATTCCGAACTCGGGCTGCTCGTCGTCGCGTCCCAATCGGATGTTGCCGATACGGCTGATTCCGCAGTAGAGAGCAAATATCACGAACCCGGTCGCGGAGAGGATGTACCACCAGCCGACGCCGTCGCTGATCACGTTGTTGAGTGTTTCGAAAGCATCCGCGGCGGTTCCCGCGTAGATCACGGCAAAGGCGATCAGGGCAAAGATCACTATCGACGCGGGAATGAACACGGGTTTCCGTAGTTCACGCCACGCAGTTTTGACCGCAGTCATTCCACTCCTCGAACGTTCAGGCATTCACAGCGCCCGTCAGGGCGGCCACGTGTCACGCGTAGGTGGGCGTTTCGCTCACACCATCGCAGTCAAGACCGGGCTATTGCTTTGAAATTCAACGTAACGCCAAGGTTCGGTCAAGCTCAACTGAGCGAATGATGCTGCACTGTCGCGAAAATTGTCGTGGGTAGACGCTGATCTTGTTGTAAATCGTTGAACAATAGTCGAATTGAGCTGTTCGTGGAACGCCGAAAGACGAATTCGATTGGTACGGTGAGCTGCATCGGTCAGGTCGACGCTCACTGATCGATCGTATCTGTCAAACTCGGTGAAACAGCCTGTCTGTCAGGTGGTTAACTCCTGGCGTGCTCGCTCGATCCCGGCAGTGAGACGCCGATACCTAACTGTGATTGTGATGGTCGCAACTATCAGTGCTGCGGGCCCTGTTCGCCTCATTGGGCGTCGATCAGATCCATCGCATCCTTCAGACCCAAGCCCGGATGTAGTTCGCGTAGTGCCTTGATTGCCGGAATGCGGTCGTCAGTCGACGCGAGTGCATTGCGGACGTCGTCGGCGGGTACTTCGGAGGGGGCAGTTGTCCCGTCCTGCCACGCCGGCTGCGGATTGTTCCTGGTTCGCCAGGCTTGGACGGTGTAGTAAGCAGATCCGACCGTCGCGAAAAGCCAGATCGCGAACCATACCCAATTCCAAGCTGTGGGTTCCGTGATGACCTTGTCGATGGCGCTTGGGCCGAAGAAAACGAGCAGCCAAGCCAGCGTGATCGTCTGCCACCATCGCTCGACGCGCCTGCTCGGATTCCACCACTCGGCCATCGATCGATACTCGCACAGGGGTGCTGTTTCGGTGCGACGATGGAGATCATGGAGATTCGTGATGCGGTGGAGCGATTTCGAGGGGAATCAGGGGCCTCGACGATTTTCGGAGAACCGCACCAGACCAGCGACGGAACGACGATCATCACGGTTTCGCGTCTGCATCGGCGGTGGCGCGGAGACCCCATACCGGTGCCAGTGGGAGTGTTCTCGATCCACGAGGGTGAGCCGTCGTGGTCACCGGCTGTCGATCACACCCGGGCGGCTCTGATGGGGGAGTTCATCGGGTTGGCGGCCGCCGTGATCGCGACTCTGGCCGTTCTACGTCGACCGCCCTGGCCTGATGTGACGATTCAGAAGGGGTGACCCAGAATTACGCCGATCAGCTGGAACGGCATTGCCAGGAACATCGATCCGACATAGAGCGGATAGCGAATCGGATCGCCGGCGAGGTAACCCTCGGCGAGCCAGGCCATTACGTCTGCTGATCCCATATTCGTTACTTCCCTTCGCTGTTGCGGTTCACCGATGTTTTCGGCTGTGGGAGTTGTTTTGTTACAAGCGAACTCGAACGGGAGCAGATGCGATGGCAACGTCGACGCAGCAAACGTCGTCGAGGGCTGTTGGAGGCATTTCTCGGCGACCAACCGCTTCCGCTCGCTGACGACACATCTGCGGAACCTCCGCCAGGACGCTGGACCACATGAGTCTGGGCACTTTGCCCCGTGTGGTCGTGAAATCGGTGCATTCTGCACATATCGGGTCGTTTTAGCGGCTTCTACAGTCACTGCATGACAACTACACTTTCTCTTCTTTCAGGCAAGACCGTCGTCCTGATCGGCGGCGGAACGGGCATCGGGCTGCGAGTGGCGCAGCTTGCCGTCGACGCCGGCGCGCAGGTTGTGCTCGGTGGCCGAACCGCATCCAAACTCGAAGCAGCGGCCTCGCAGCTGGGTGAAGCCGCACACTGGTTCACCGTCGACACCTCGGACGACGACTCGGTGAAAGCGTTCTTCACCAACATCCCCAGCGTCGACGCGCTCTTCACCACGGCTGCCGATTACCAGGTCGGCTCATTTCGTGAACAGAGTGTCGAGGATGCGGCGTCGCCGTTCACATCGAAGTTCTGGGGGCAGTACCGCGTCGTACACGCTGCGCTCGACAAGCTGACCCCTACCGCGTCGGTGGTCCTCATGTCCGGCGCTGCCAGTGTGCGGCCGCCAGCGGCCGCTGCGGCATATGTGGCAGCCAATGCGGCAATCGAGGGGCTCGGACGCGGGTTGGCGGTCGAGCTGTCGCCGATTCGCGTCAACACCGTCGCGCCCGGAACCATCGACGGGCATCTCTGGGCTCAGCGCCCGGCAGAGGTTCGCGAGGCGGCCTTCACGTGGAGTGCAGAGAACAACGTCCTCGGCCGCGTCGGGAACGAAGACGAGATCGCACAAGCAGTGTTCTATCTCTTCACCAACACGTACACGACGGGTTCCACCCTCTACCCCGACGGCGGGTACGCGCTGCGCTAGACCCGTGCCACATGACGACTGTGGAATCGCGACAGCGTGAAATCGAGACTGTGCGAAATGCATTGTCGTAACACGAAGAAACGTCGATTCGCCCATAGGCGTGACCCCGGACACATTCGTACCGTCTTCTCCGAGAACACTTCCCAACTATTCGAGGAGTCCGTCATGAACAAAGCATCGACAACCGCCGGCGGCGGCGGCGAGATGTCCGACGGTGACGACTACGCGCTCACCCGCGTACCCGACGAAGCACGGTATTCGTGGTTTTCGGTGGCAGTACAGCGATTCGGTCAGGTGTCGGCACTCGCGCAGTTCCTGCTCGGTGCGACGCTCGGTTACGGTATGACGTTCTGGAATGCCTTCTGGGCATTGACAGTCGGCGCGGTGATCCTCGAAGTCGTCTGTATCTTCATCGGAATCATCGGAGTTCGTGAGGGGCTCAACACGTCGGTGGTCGCGCGCTGGTGCGGGTTCGGTCATGCCGGCTCGGCGGTGATCGGACTGGTGATCGGGGTCAGCCTGATCGGCTGGTTCGGCATCCAATCGGCCGTCTCTGCATCAGGGTTGCACGGGATCATGCCGTTCCTGCCGCAGTGGGCGTGGGCTTTGGCCTTCGGTCTCCTGATCACTGCAATAGTCCTGCGCGGGTTCGGCTCCATGCAGCTGATCGCCAACATCACCGTTCCGCTGTTCCTGATCCTGGTGGGATGGGCCGTCATATCCGAACTACGTAATCACTCGCTGTCGGATCTGATGACATCTGCTCCGGCCGGGCCGGAGCTCAGCTTTCTTGCGGGAACCACCATCGTCGCAGGCGGTTTCATAGCCGGCGCGGTGATCACACCCGACATGACGCGCTTCAATCGCACGGCAGGCGACGTCGTGAAGCAGACGCTCGTCGGAATCACGTTGGGTGAATACGTGATCGGGCTGACCGGTGTACTTCTCGCGCATGCCGTTCGCAGCTCCGACATCGCCACGATCATTCTCTCGTCGGTCGGCTGGGTCGGCGTTCTGATCATCGTTCTCGGCACCTTCAAGATCAACGACTGGAACCTCTACAGTTCGGGCCTCGGCATCGTGAATTTCATCGACGTCGTGTTCGGTCGAAGGATCAACCGCGCCGTTGTCACGGCAGTTGTCGGCGTCACGGGTTCGGTCCTCGCCGCCGCCGGAATCCTGAACTCGTTCACCGACTTCCTGATCCTGTTGGGCGTAGGCTTCCCGCCCATTGCCGGGATCATGGTGGCGGAATACTTCATCGTCAAGACCTGGCGCAAGGATCTGGACGAGAGTCGCGCCGCCGGCACCCTACCGAGTTCGGCACCCACCTGGGTGCCGGCCACGCTGGTGATCTGGATCGTCTCGGCGCTGATCGGTCATTACAGCACCTTCGGACTGCCATCCATCAACGCGGTGGCCTCGGCATTTGTTCTCTATGTCGTCGCGGGCCGACTCGGCCTGATTCGCGGAGTCGGACGCACCGCAACCGAAGCGCCGCAAGAGCCTTCGGGCTCGTCTGCACTCACGCACTAGCACTACAACTGTAGAAAGGAGTTCGCGATGCGAATCGGAATCGACGTCGGCGGCACCAACACCGACGCAGTCCTGATGGACGGGACCACCGTCATCGGGCATGTCAAACACTCGACCAGCAAGGACATCACCGGCGGAATCGGCGGAGCGCTGACGGCGCTGCAGCAGCAGTACTCGTTCTCTCCCAATGCTGTTCAAGCAGTGATGATCGGTACGACGCACTTTCTCAATGCTCTCATCGAGCAGCGCGGGCTTGCTCCCACCGCGGCGCTGCGACTGGGACTTCCGGCGACTGCCGCGCTGCCCCCGATGGTGGGGTGGCCGCGAGACCTGGTCTCCGCTGTGCAGGGAAGGCACTACCTCGCTCACGGTGGGCACGAGTTCGACGGTCGTCGTATCTCGCCGCTGGATCCCGACGAGATCCGTCGCCATGCTGCCGATATGGCTCGCAGTGGTACTCGTTCGGTCGCAATATCTTCGGTGTTCTCTCCGGTCAATCTCGAATGCGAGGTTGCTGCCGCTGAAATCATCCGAGAGGAACTCGGACCGGACGTCGCAATTTCGCTCTCGCACGAGATCGGTCGAGTGGGTCTGCTTCAACGCGAGAACGCGACCATCATCAATGCTGCTCTGCGCGAGCTCGCCGATCACATCGTCGACGGACTCGCCCGTTCATTGGTCGAGCACGGCATCGTCGCACCGCTGTATCTGAGCCAGAACGACGGCACCTTGATGGACATCGAGTACGCAAGGCGTTATCCCGTAGCAACTTTCGCGTCGGGGCCGACCAACTCCATGCGCGGTGCCGCTGTGCTGTCCGGTCTGGCGAGTTGTGCGGTGATCGACATCGGCGGAACCACCACGGACGTCGGTGTACTGACCAACGGTTTTCCGCGAGAAGCAACCACCGAGGTGACCGTGGCCGGGGTGCGGACCAATTTCCGTATGCCGGATGTGTTCTCGATCGGCATCGGCGGTGGTTCGTTGGTGGATGCAGACGGACTCACAGTGGGGCCCGGATCGGTGGGATATGAATTGGGTTCACGGGCACTCGTCTTCGGCGGAGACACGTTGACGGCCACCGACATCGCCGTCGCGGCAGGTTTGGCCGACGTCGGTGATCGCCATGCGGTGGCGCACCTCGACCGCAGCCTGGTGTCGACGGCGCTCGAACGGATCTCGCGGAGAGTCGCCGACGCCGTGGAGCAGATGCGAACCACGTCGGATCCGCTACCGGTAGTTGCGGTCGGGGGCGGATCGGTATTGCTGGAGCGTGAACTTCCCGGCCTGGGCACGGTGATTCGCCCTGAGCGTTTCGACGTCGCCAACGCGATCGGCGCCGCCATCGCGCAGGTCAGTGGTGAAGTCGACCGTGTCGAAGCGGTGCGGGACGGTCACCGTCACGTTCTTGCCGACGACGCCCGTCAAGAGGCGATCGATCGGGCGGTGGCCGCAGGCGCACGACCCGAGTCCGTGCAGATCGTGGAGTTCGACGAGGTCCCGATTCCGTACCTACCGGGCAACGCAACACGTATTCGAGTGAA
Organism: Rhodococcus sp. KBW08; assembly: GCF_003852455.1. Classification (NCBI taxonomy): domain Bacteria; kingdom Bacillati; phylum Actinomycetota; class Actinomycetes; order Mycobacteriales; family Nocardiaceae; genus Rhodococcus; species Rhodococcus sp. KBW08. The sequence continues at coordinate 640,001 of NZ_QAJJ01000017.1, read as the reverse complement.
GGCAGTCGGCGACCTGGCATTGCACAGTGGTCTGGTCTCCACCGGTCAGGAGGGCTCACGATGAGTTGGACACTACGAACGGCAGACCTCGACGACCTCGCCAGGGGCGCAGCTCTGTTGGGCACCGGCGGCGGCGGAGATCCGTTTGTCGGCAAGATGCTGGTCGCGCAGGCGCTCGGTGAAGCCGGTGAGATCATGATTCTGGATCCGGAGGAACTCGACGACGACGCGTGGGTGATCCCCGTCGCGCAGATGGGTGCACCGACCGTTGTGGTCGAGAAGATGCCGCGCGGAACTGAACCCGAGTTGGCACTGATCACATTGGAGCGGCATTCGGGGCGAACCGCGGATGCGACGATGCCGATGGAGTGCGGGGGAATCAATTCGATGATCCCGTTGCTGGTGGCCGCGCGGCGCGGACTTCCGGTTGTCGATGCCGACGGGATGGGACGGGCATTTCCTCAGCTCGAGATGGAAACCTTTTCGGTGTACGGGATTTCGGCCAGCCCGCTCGCCATGGCGAACGAGCACGACGAGGTGGCGATCTTCGACACCGGCAGCGACAACAGCAGATTGGAAGGTCTCGCCCGCGGGGTGACGTCGAGGTTCGGTGGGATGGCGCACATCGCTCAGTACTCGATGACGGGTGCAGATGTGAAGCGCACGGCTATCCCACGAACTCTGTCATTGGCCCTGACCATCGGTCGGTCCATCAGGCTTTCGCGTGAGCAGCGGGTGGACCCCGTCCAGGCACTGGTGGACAGTCTGTCCGACACGCTCTACGGATACGGGCGAGTTCTCTTTCACGGCAAGGTGATCGATGTCGACCGGAGAACCGATGAGGGGTTCGCTCGGGGGTCGGTGCGGATCGCCGGCGTCGGAGACGAAGAGCTGGAAGTCCAGTTCCAGAACGAGAATCTGATCGCCCTGCATTCCGGAGTACTGCATTCTGGGGTACTGCAATCCGGAGTGCTGGTGGCCATCGTGCCTGACTTGATCTGCATCGTCGAGGCCGACACTGCCGAACCCATCACCACCGAGGGCTTGCGGTACGGGCAGCGCGTCGCGGTCATCGGGATCGCGACTCCACCCATCATGAGAACACCCGAGGCGCTGGCGGTCTTCGGTCCGGCGAGTTTCGGACTCGATCGGCCGTTCCGGCCGGTGGAGACGCTCGAGCAACCCGTGCTGGCAGAATAACGAGCCGTGAGCAGCCTGCACGCGGTCCGGGAGGCCGACCTCGACGCGATCGCAGCGGGGGCGGTGGTCTTGGGCTGCGGCGGGGGCGGCGATCCACGCCTGTTCGTGGAGATGCTTCGTCCACTCATTGCGTCCACTTCGGTAGAGGTCGTCGCGCCGGAGAAGTTGCCCGACGGGGCACTGGTCATGCCGGTGGGAATCGTTGGATCGGCTCTGGCTTTGGAGGAGCAATTGCCATCCGGGCGTGAGTTTTCCGATACTGCAGCAGCTTTGACTCGGTGGACCGGGAAGCGTCCGACCGCAGTGATGACGTTCGAAGGCGGTGGACTCAACGCTCTTTCCGGCATTGCGGCGGCGCTGGCGTTGGGAGTTCCCGTCGTCGACGCGGACCTGCTCGGTCGGGCGATGCCGCGGCTCGATCACTTCTCTCTCGCCGCAGCCGGATTGGAATTGTGCCCGGTCACCCTCGCCCAGCCAGGCGGCCTGATCACCGTTATTGACGGAGTGGATGTGCTGGGCGCCGAGGTAGCAGTGCGCTCTCTGATCGGGCGAACCAGCGGTTGGGGCGCTCTGGCGATCGCGTCGATCGATGCGCGGACCGTGCGGGAGGCCTGTATTCCGGGAACTCTCTCCCGAGCGCACGAATTGGGGCAGCACATCGGTGCCCTCGGCAGTTGGCAGGAGATCGCCGGAAGCGCCGGAGCGCGGGTGCTGGGGACAGGCCGAGTGCGTGCGGTGCGTCGTAGCCGCCCGGGCGCAGACGATCGTCGAGGCAACGTGATTCTCGAACACGATTCTGCGGTGATGCGAGTCGAATTCGAGAGTGAATTCCTGACCGTCGCGTTGGATGGCGAGATGATCGCAACATGCCCGGACATCGTGACGCTGCTCGACGTCCGGACCGGTGCCTTCGTCTCGTGTGAATCCGTGCACCAGGGTCAGGATGTAGCTGTCTTGGTCCTGCCCGGCCCACCGTGGTGGGCGGACGAGGTGGGCAGATTGAAGGTTGTCGGCCCGCGGGCGTTCGGAATCGACCATGACGCTGTGCTGATGGAGGCGCGATGAGCGCGAGTGTTTCGGCGTTGCTGAACAACCCGGTCTTTGTCGGGTTGTATCGACTCGCGGGCGAGGGCGACCCCGTCGTCACGACAGTGGGGGCACTCACCGGCGAATCGGCACAGTCGGCGGAGGCAGTGTCGGGTGCGGCGGGTTCGGGATCGGTTCTGGTGATTCTCGATCGAATCGATGTGGGGGAGTGGAGATTCGATGCGCTCCTTCGACGCACGGCAGCGACCGGGTGCCAGGTAGTCGCTGTTCACAGCACTGCGGCCGGGGATGTGAGTCTCTCGTTGCTCGCGGATCGGCTCGGGCTGGTGGTGCTCGGGGTCTCCGACCCTTGGCAGTTCAGCGTGGATCTTCGTGATCTTCTCTCGAATTCGCGTGCGGTGATGGCCGACGCAGTACTGCGGGCGACACACGCGGGCCAACGAGCCGGCGGAAGCGTCGAGAATCTTCTGTCGGTGTTACTGAACACCTTTCAGCGTTCGTTCATTCTCCTGGACTCGTCCGGACGTCCGCTGACGGGCGCTGAGCTCTTGTCAGAGGCTGATCGAGCAGGCGCGGGTACTTTGTCGGGTCGTGGGGCACCGACCACCGTCGAGTTGGACTCCGGTGGGGTCCTGATCGCGTGCCCGGTGATGTCCGGCGCGGCCAGAGAGCCCTGGCTGGCTGTACTGCTTCCGGTGCGACAGAGCGTCGAAGAGGCCTCTCTCTCAGTGGTTCTCGACGTTGCCTCGTTGGCTGTCGGGCACCGCCTGGCCGTTGCACGCATGGTCGACGAGCGTGAAGCGCGCCGGCGCAGCGCGTTGCTCGGTGAACTGATCGACACGTCCGCAGATGCCACACCCGGACTACTCCGGCGCGCACTCGACGCGGGTTGGGTGCTGGACGGATGGCACATCGGCATCAAAGTCCTGGCGGTGGGTGAGGTCGACCTGGTCGCCAGGCGCAGTGAAGTTGCAGACGCCCTCGCCGCCGAGGGGATCGACGCCACTGTCGTCGAACAGGCTGACGGCTGGGCGGCGTGGACGACTCTGCCCGGTGAGCCGCGTCCGGAGGCGATCACCAGGATTGCCGAGAGTATTCGTGCAGGTCAAGCCCGATTGGGGCCCACCATGGAGACATGGGTGGGAGTGGGACGCGCGCACGATGGGCCAGCCGGAATCGGAGCGTCTCTGTCGGAGGCGGGGGATGCCGCTCGGCTCGCCGGTTCCCGGTCGCAAACGGGCCGATTCCTGCACGTGGACCGCCTGGGGTTGGCGCAGTTGCTACTGGCGTGGACGCGAACCGACACGTTTCAGCCCGCGGCCGCGGCACTGCTCGCGCCGCTACGAGATGCGAGTGGGGAGTTGCTGGAGACGCTCTCGACGTACCTCGACGAAGAATCGTCTCTGGCTCATACCGCCACTCGAATGGGCTTGCACCGCAACACCGTATCGAGTCGCATCGATCGAATTCAGCGACTTCTCTCGGTGGATCTGGCCGATCCGGAAACCAGGCTTGCGCTCCACCTCGCCTGTCGGACGATCGCGCCGTGACGACGGTCTTCCCAGCTTCGTCTTGACAAGCACGGGAGGTTCCTGCCATCCTCGTTGCCAGGTCACGAGTACCAGTGTTCAGCCCCGGCTTGCTGGTCGGCAACCCTCCTCCGCGGTGGGGTGCTCCGGGTGACGACCCGGCTGCGTTCGAAAACGAATGCGGCAAGCGCGGACTCTTCCGGGGCCATCTCCCGACGAACGAGTCCTTGAACGTGAGGATTGTCTTCGATGACTGCTGTATTGAGTGCCGACACCTGCTGCACCGCTCCGATCGCCAAGGTTTCGGGTGCCGACCTGCAGGTTCCGCTGGTTCAGGGCGGCGAATGCTCCTACGCCAACTTCGACTACGCCGCGAGCGCGCCGGCATTGGCCCAGGTCACCGACCGTATCGCCGAGTTGTTGCCGACGTACGCCAGTGTTCACCGCGGTGCCGGCTACGCGTCCCGGATCTCCACGCTCACCTACGAGAACGCTCGTGAATCCGTTGCCCGTTTCGTGAACTGTGCCGACGATCAGGTCGTTGTCTTCACGCGGAACACCACCGATTCGCTGAACTTGCTGGCCCAGTGCGTCCCCGGCAGCACCGTTGTCCTCGACGTCGAGCATCACGCAAACCTGTTGCCGTGGAACGACGCTCGTATCGTCACCGCTGCAGACACCATCGAAGAGACGATCGAGCGTCTGATCGGTGAACTGTGCACCAAGCCTGCTGCGCTGCTCGCAATCACCGGCGCCTCCAACGTGACCGGCGAGATCCTGCCGATTGCACGCTTGGCCGACATCGCGCACCGTTGCGGCGCACGTATTCTCGTCGACGCTGCTCAGTTGGCTCCCCACCGTCGCATCGACCTGCAGGAATGCGGCGTCGACTACGTGGCGTTCTCGGGCCACAAGCTCTACGCGCCGTTCGGCGCCGGCGTACTGGTCGGACGCCGTGACTGGCTGGACGAAGCTCAGCCGTACCTCGCCGGCGGAGGCGCCGTGCGTGAGGTGACCGTCGAGTCCACCGAATGGGCTTGCGCGCCTGCACGTCATGAGGCCGGTTCCCCCAACGTGCTCGGTGCGGCAGCAATCGCGACCGCATGCGAAACTCTGCACGCCCTGGACTTCGACGTCATCGCCGAGCACGAGAAGGCACTCACCGCGCAGCTCACCGACGGATTGTCCGCCATCGAGGGAGTCTCGTTGGTGCGACTGTGGAATGACGCACCGGACGCCGTCGGAATCGTCACCTTCACCGTCGACGGATTCGAAGCCGGCGAGATCGCCGCATTCCTGTCCGCAGAACACGGCATCGGAGTTCGCGACGGTCGCTTCTGCGCACACCCGGTTCTCGCGCGCCTCGGTCTCTCCGGCGGCGCCGTCCGCGCCAGCCTCGGGCTCGGTAGCAGCTCGGACGACGTGACGCGCTTGGTCGACGCCGTGAACATCCTGGTTTCGAATCAGCGTGATTGGAAGTACGCGAAGACGGCCGGAGCGTGGAACCCCGTGCCCGAGACCCGCCCCTTCCTCGGAGCTGCCGACGACAACGCCGGCGCAGCCGAGTGCGTCTGAGCTGAGCTCGGTCCCCGAAAACTCGAATGGACAACTAGCATGGCAGCCATGGCACCAGCGGATTTTCCCGCCACCCCTTCGAGAGTGAGCATCACTCTCGGTCAGTGGTGCCGTCGTCATGTCGATCTGTGCCGTACCTCGTCAGGAATGTGTTCGAGCTGACGATTCGTCTCGCTCATCCCACACTCTTCTGATTTTCGGAGGTCACACATGTCTTCACTCGCTTCGCATTCTCTGCACGTGGCGGTCGAGTTGACCGGATCCGGTCACCATCCGGCCGCTGAGGGCGCACCAGGAAACCTGCCGATCATCGGCGGCGACTACTGGGTGGACCTCACCGAGAGCGACAGGGCTCTCGATTTGGCTTCATTCCCTACCAATGTGGTTCGGATTCGCGCTGCGGATCTGCGTGAGGCGCAGCTCGAACGCGCCCGGATCCGTGCTGCTGTCGCCGAAGAAGGCCGCGATCCCGACAGTGTCGCAGTGCTGGTCGATCTCGAGATTCTGATCGCACCGGAAGCTCGCTCCGCCCGAAAAGAGCTTGCACAGTTGGACAGTGCGTTGACTGCTCCGCGGGTCCCGGTTTCGCTTCACTACGTCGGAACACCCTCCGGGCTCGGCAGTTTGATCGCTGATATCCGAGCTGCCGAGGTCGCCGACGGCGTTACGTTGCTCCCCCTCGCCTTGCCCCGCACACTCGAACATCTGGTGGACAGCACCATTCCGTGGCTCCAGGATCGCGGGCTTGTCACACCGTCCACCGCAGTCGACGAAGTGCTCGGTCGTTTCGGGCTGCCGCCCCGTCAGCGCACGCTCGCGTCCTGATCACCGATCGCATCTGCGTACAGGTGGAACAGCGACGGTAATTCGTCTGCACCGTCCACCTGTGCCAGAAGCGCCCAGCACTGTGCCGTGACGAAGCGCGCCCGCGTGCCGATCCAGTTGGTGGGCAGCAGTTCCGGCGGCAGCAGAGGGTCCGGCTCCATAGCTCGCGTGAATTCCGCCGCGAGTTCGATGGTCATCGTGACAGCATCGGTGCCCGGAGTGTTCTGCAGTTTCTCCAGGCGCACAGTCGCTACGTCGAGCAGCCGTTCGTATCCGGCTGCGATCTCGTCCAGCGGCCACAACTGTGCGGCAATTTTCACGGGATCTTCGAGCCTGCCCACTTTCAGATCCCGAGTGGTGAGAGAAGACAGGTGCTGTTCGACGTCGAGTTCGGCGGCCGCATCGAGAACGTACGGTTCCCAGGCGTGCGGCGAGACGTACAGACCGCCCTGGACGAGCGCGCCGCCGAGGTATACGACCCTGGTGCGCAGCGCATCTCGTGCTTTCCGTGACGACTCCGGAATTGCGAATCCGACCAGATGCCAATACCCGTCCCACGGTGTCGCAGTGTTGCGATCTTGTTGATAGGCCAGTCGAACGAATTCGACGTCGGGTTCCATCTCGCGCACGGCTTTCGGCGTTGCTCGTAGCGTGGCCTGCCGCCCGCGACCTTCCTGAGTGAACTTCCCCTCGGTGACCAACCGCTTGATGCACAGCCGAACCTGTTGATCTGTTTTGTCGAGGGCGTCGGCGGTGGCATAGAGGGTGCGCCCGTCGACAGTTCCGTCCGTGCGCAGTAGACCCTCGATCAAGATCCTCGTGGGCACATCGACGTCCCTGTCCGTCATTGCCGTGTCCTTTCCTCGCCTCTCGACATCTTCGCCCATAACTGTACTATCGAATGCAATACGATCGTTTCAAATTCGTACGTTAGGCGGGAAGATGGCAGTGGGATCGGTGAGTGAGAGGAAGAGTGGCCATCGTTTACGCAGGTGGATGGTTACTTCCCTGGCAGTGGTCGTTGTTCTGATCGTGGGTCTGGTGGGCTGGACGCTGTACCAGAACACCTATGACATCCGTGAGGAAAAAGTGACGATCTCCGGGGGATCGGTGCCGCTCCAGGGAGTCCTTGCACTGCCCGAACACGGTGACGGTCCCTTCGGGCTCGTGGTTTTCGTCCACGGAGACGGGCCGGTCGATGCAACACACGAGACCTTTTACAGGCCGGTCTGGGAGGCGTTCGCCAAGGCCGGGTACGCGTCACTCTCCTGGGACAAGCCGGGGGTGAATGGGGCACCGGGCAATTGGCTCGATCAGAGCATGGACGATCGGGCGGCGGAAACGGAAGCGGCAATCGAGTGGGCACGGGGCCGTTCGGACGTCGATCCGTCTCGTATCGGTCTGTGGGGTGCGAGCCAGGCAGGGTGGGTGATGCCCAAGGTGGTGAACCTCGACCCGGACGTAGCGTTCGTCATTGCCGTGGGACCGGCGATCAACTGGCTCCAACAAGGCGAATTCAATACTCTTGCCGAACTTTCCGAGAGAAATGCGTCGGCCGACGAATTCGAGAAAGCGCGGGTCGATCGTGCGAAGAACTTGGATCAGTTGGCCCGTGATGCAACGTTCGGCGATCTCGTGGCCTCCGGCGAGGCCGACGGTCTCACCGAAGACCGATGGAACTTCATCCGAAAGAACTACCGATCGGATGCGCGAGCCGATCTCGAAACCGTGAAGGTTCCGGTGCTCTTGATCATCGGCGGACAAGACGTCAACGTCGACGTGGCAGACACCGAAAGGGTGTATCGCGAAGTGCTCGACGCTCCAGGGCAATTGGTGGTCGAGAAGTATCCCGACGCAACCCATTCGATTGTGGACAAGAACCTCGAAGACTCGGAAGTGATGTCGGCTCTGGTAGCCGTTCTTGCTCCCCGTTCGATCTTCGCTCCTGGCTATCTAGCGGATCAGACTGCATTCTTGGAGGGAATTCGTGGCTGACGGAATTACGGTTGTCGCTCTGGGCGGCGCCGGTGCGATGGGCTCGGCAGCAGTTCGACTGGCTGCAACATTGCCGGGAATCGGCAGCGTAGTAGTCGCGGATCGTGATATCGATGCTGCGAATCGTCTTTCAGTTGACCTGGCTCAGGCATCAGCGCAAGTCGAGGCGCGCAGCATCGACGTCACGGACGGTCGCACGCTACGTGAATTGTTGGACGACGCAGACGTGATCATCAATACCGTAGGCCCGTTCTTCCGTTTCGGTGTCGGCATTCTCCAGGCAGCGATCGAGACCGGGACTCACTATCTCGACATCTGCGACGACTGGGAACCGGCCGTCGACATGCTGGAATTGAATTGCGCTGCCAGGGAAGCCGGAATCTGTGCGGTAGTGGGCATGGGCGCAAGTCCCGGGATGAGTAATCTCCTGGCCGCGATGGCAGTCTCGCGATTGGACGTGGTCGACGACCTGTACACAGCCTGGCCGGTTGATGTCGAAGGCGAGGACGAGTCGGTAGACACATTGAGTGCAGCCGCCGTTCACTGGATGCAGCAGATCAGCGGCAAGGTGCCGGTCGTTCGTGCGGGACGAATCGTCAAAGAAGCACCGTTGCGTTCCATTGCACTGGAACTGCCCGGCGGACGCCGCGGAAACGCTTACGTGGTCGGGCATCCGGAGCCGGTGATGTTTCATCGAACCTTCCGCCCCTCAGGTCATTCGGCAAATCTGATGGTGATCACACCGGAAACCGTTGCGTTTCTCGACGTTCTACGTTCGGATATCGACAAGGGCAGAATCGATCTCGACTCGGCCGCTGAAGAATTGGGCAAGCCCTCGCTCATCCGGATGATCCGTGCTGCGCCTCGCATGCTCACGCGCGCCGACCACGGATCCTTGCCGTCGTTCTTCGCCTCGGCCACAGGGGTGCTCGATGGACGAAAGACGCGCGTCGTGGCACGGATCGCTGATGATTCACCGGTATCGGAGTTGCTGTCGGACATGGCCGGTGCAACCGGAATCCCCTTGGCGCTCGGCCTTGCTCAGGTGGTGTCGCGGCTGGCTAACGGAACGATTTCGGATCGGGTCGGTGTGCACTCAGCTGAGAGCGCCATCGACCCGGAAGTTCTGTTCACTGCACTGGCGCGGTTGTTCGATCGAACCGACTGGAGTGAGATCGTCACCGTCGAATCCGAGTTCAGCTAGTCAGTTCGCGGCGTGTGATCCGATGCGACTTCGGATTTCGGTCTCGACACGATCCGGATCTTTGGGGCTGAACGAAGGCGCTCCGCGACCGGCGAGGGTGAGTACCACCGCGGTCTCCTTCCATGGGCGTGAAAGATCCAGGCTGTACCACGAGCTGAAATCTGTTGTTCCCCAGATTCGTAGGCGTCCACTCAGCCATGACATGACGCCGAGGTCGACGGTTTCGATCTGCGAGTACGGAACGAACTTGCTGACAAACGGAAAGTAGTAGTGGCGGATCGTGACGCCCTGATCGTCGATCCGGACCGTCCTGTCCTCGTAGATGGTCGATGTCCCTGCACTCACAGTGATAACCCGGTTCCTGCTGTTCGATGTACTTGGAGGTTTCCCGAAAACCAACCATACAGTCTCTACTGAGTCGGGACGCTTGCGGCGTGTGTCAGGCTCTGATGTGCCTTGTGGCGACGAGATCGCTGACCGCGATCTGCGCATTGCCGATTGCCGTCTGCACTGGTTCGCAACTGCTCGACGCTCTGGCGAGGGCGAGAATCGCGGTGAGTAGGGCGGCGTCGGGTTCGCCTTCGAACGGCCCGCTCTCGACGTCGAACTTTCCGGTTCGCAACTGCTTTCGGGCGTTGGTGCCAAGTTGCGAAATGACCTCGTCCATTGCAGCCAGGCATTGGGCGAGTGCGCCGATCGACCAGTAGAGATCGGCGGCGACGATGGGTGTCTCCGATGCCACGGTGCCGGCGCGGCGCAATCGGTGATGGGTGTCGAGGAGTATCTCCGGCAGTCTGTGGTCTACGCAGTGTTCCATCCCGCCGCCTTCGTAAGGTGTAAAGTTGGGTTATTCAATTACGGTAAAGCAGGGCGGTAAGGGATGCAAGTAGTTTTAGACGATTACGTCGCCGGTGCGTCGTTCGCGACCGACCTGGTCAATACCTCACCCCGAGTGTGGGTGGAGGCAGGGGACGCGTTGCCTGACCCTCAGGCGCTTCACGATCTACTCGGTGAACACGGACTCTCGCCGGATGCGCTCCCCAACGGGCGTCGGCCTACCCGCGGTGAACTTGCCGACGTGCAGGCGCTCAGAGAGGAGATTCGTTCGATTCTCGATGCTCCGACCTGCGACGAGCTCGTTGATCGCACTCATCGACTCCTGCAAACCGTCCCGCATCACGTTCGGCTCGTGCCTGATTCCCAGGACGACTATCGGTGGAATGCACTACCGGACGGCACAATCGATCTCGCGGGTGAACTCACGTTGTCGATCGGATACTCGTTGCTGGGAACTCTGCGCACATTGGGGTACGAACGATTCCGCCCATGCGCGTCGCCGACGTGCAACGGGGTGTTCGTCGATACCAGTCGGGGAGGGCGACGCCGCTACTGCATGCCGGCGTTGTGCGGCAACCGAATCAACGTCGCGAATCACCGTCAACGGCAGCGTCGTACTTAGCGTCTGCGCTTGCCCGGTCGATAGTGACAATCGAACAGAGTACGGCCGACTGTATGGGGCACTTCAACGAGATACAGACCACGTCAGTCCCGCACGATTGTCGCCATGGCAAATTCTAGTAGATGGCGGCTCGTATGAAAGCCCGTTCTGTCTCCGCGACAGCAGTTATCAGCGTTGGCGTATTCACTCTGGCCGGGTGTGGCGGCGCATCCAGTCCCGAAGGTTCGGTCGGTGAGTATGCCCAGGACGGCAGTTTCACGACCGTCATCAACGCCGATCCCGGAAATCTGCACCCTCTGATCACCAACCTTACGTCGACTCAGATCGTGAACGCGTACTCGTACGATTCGTTGATCGACATAGACGCGCAAACACGCACTGTGCGTCCGTATCTGGCAGAAAGCTGGAGTGAAGAAGGGAACACACTCAAGTTCGTGCTCAAGAAGGGTATTACGTGCGCCGACGGCACTTCCTTCACCGCACAGACCGCGGCCGATGACATCAACTGGGTCATGGACCCTGAAAACGCTTCACCGCTACGCGGATCCACCGTACCGTTGTCGACGGTCGCGTCCGCGGACGGTGACGAACTGACGGTCACTACAGCCGAACCGGCACCCTTCTTGCTCTCTCGAATCGGCGCGTTGCGGCTGCCGTGCGCTGCGACGCTCGACGACCCGGCCAGTATCCGTTCGAGTAGTAACGGAACGGGTCTGTTCAAGGTCACCGAAGTTGTTCCCAACGATCACATCACGATGGAACGCCGCGACGGCTACACCTGGAGTCCGAACGGGGAGACCACTTCCGACACTCTCGGGGTACCGAAGACGGTGACGATCAAGATTGTCACCGATCCGAGTACGACCGCGAATCTTGTTCTCACCGGCGGAGTGAATGCCGCGGCAGTGACAGGTTCGGACGAGGAACGAGTCTTGGCCGCAGGTCTGGATTCGAAGACCTACACCACGTTGTCCGGCGAGTTCATCTTCAATCATTTCGCGTCTCTACCCACGTCGGACCGCGCTGTGCGGCAGGCGCTCGTTCAAGCAGTCGATCTGGACGACTACACCGAGATCACCACCGGCGGAAAAGGAACCCGCGCACGCGCCCTTGCGGTTTCGGAACCCCTTGCCTGCGACTACAACAGTGTCGAAGGAACGATCCCCGAATTCGACGTCGACGCGGCAAAGAAGACGTTGTCCGACGCAGGCTGGAAGGCAGGGGCCGACGGCGTCCTGACGAAGGACGGGCGACCGCTTGCACTCAACGTGATTTTCAACAACTCGCGCGATACGAACTCTGCCGCCGCGGAATACGTGGCAACCCAGTGGGAAGGACTGGGTGCGAAGGTGAAGCTGACCGGCGGCGACTACAGTTTCGTCATCGCCAACACGTTCAGCACCACCGACCTGTCGTCGTGGGACGTTTCCATCGGTTTGACGCTGGGGAGTGATACGCCGAGTATCTTTGCCAAGTACTTCACCGGCCCGCCGAAGCCCGAAGGAGTGAACTTCGCTTCCCTCGACAACAAGAAGTACATCGAATTGTCCACTGAGGCTTCGCTTCTTCCCGGCGACGAGTCCTGCAAGATCTGGGAGGAAAGTGAGCGGGCATTGTTCAACGACATCGACCTGCTTCCGGTGTCGACGACACCTGCTCACATGTTCTTCAACGGAGCAACGTCGATCTACCCACCTTCGAGCGGAATCCTCCCGGGCTCGGCGATCCGGGTCTTGAAGTAGACCACCCGCTAACGCTCACTTTCGGGTATTGATCATCCGAAGTGCAAACCGAAATACCACCGCGGCACCCGCACCTGCAGCCAGGCCGGCGACGACATCGGCAAGTAGAACACCGACGCCTATGCCGAGGACGGCAGCAGCGGCGACGGCAAGGGCGACGTCAGCACGAGGAGCGGCGATCGCGGCATCCTTTCCCCGAGTATCGAACGAGCACTCATCTCAACGGAGCATGTCACGAAACTGTCGTCCGCAGGTGTATCAACCGCAAAACGCCTCGAACGCGTCGGCCCCGGCGGAGTTGAACTCCGCCGGGGCCGACAATGCGTCTTGCTCGCTGGCTCAGTGCGTCGGGACGGATTCCTTCGACGTGGTCGGGGAGGTATCGGAGTGATCGCTACCAATCTCCTTGCGGGAGTTGGAGCTGTTGAACCGAGGGAGGAAGCCGGCCAGGACGAGCGCGATGACGGCGGATCCGGCAGCGAGAGCCATGACGACGCGGAAAGCGTTCTCCGACGGCAGCGTTGCCCCGCCGATGGACATGGTCATCTGGGCGATGACGACACCCGCGATGGCGCTGGCGAATGATGTACCGAGGGAGCGCATCAGGGTGTTGAAGCTGTTGGCTGCTCCGGTCTCGGACGGAGGAACAGCGCCCATGATGAGAGCGGGCATTGCGCCGTAAGCCATACCGGTGCCTGCACCGATGATCACGGCGATCACAACCAGTTCCCAAATCGAGTGCATGGCGAAAATACCGATGCCGTAACCGATTGCGACCACAACGGCGCCGAGCATGAGCGTCACCTTGGGGCCGTGCGAATTGGTGATGCGTGAGGACAGCGGAGAGATGAGCATCATGATGATGCCGGAGGGAGCCATGACCAGACCTGCGGTGAGCATCGAACCGCCGAGGCCGTAACCGGTGACTTCAGGCAACTGGACGACCTGGGGAAAGACCATGCTGGCGGCGAACATCGCGAATCCGAACACGATGGATGCGAGGTTGGTGAAGAGCACCTGCCGGCGGATGGATACGCGTAGATCGACAAGGGGCTTGGGGGTACGTAGTTCCCACCAGGCCCAGAATCCGAATATCACGATCGAGGCGCTGAACAGGGAAAGCGTGAGCGTGCTCGTCCAACCCCAGTCGCCACCCTTGGAAATAGCAAGGAGTAGAGCGATGAGGGCTGCCGAAAGCGAGATTGCCCCGCCGAAGTCGAACGTGCCACCCGTGCGAACCGTCGATTCGGGGACCAGGACGACAACGAGACAGGCCGCGAGTGCGCCGAGAACTGCAGAAGCCCAGAACAAAACGTGCCAGTCTGCGTATTCCGCGATCAGAGCCGCTATCGGAAGACCCAGAGCACCACCGACTCCCAGCGAAGCGCTCATCATGGCAACGGCGCCGGCAAGCTTCTTCGGCGGAAGCACGTCGCGCATCACGCTGATACCCAGCGGGATGACGCCGGCGGCAAGGCCCTGCAGGATTCGGCCCGCAACGAGCGGGATCACACTCGAGCTGAGTGCGCCGACCACCGAACCGGTCACCAACAGCGCCATGCTGATCAGGAGCAGACGGCGTTTGCCGAACATGTCGCCCAAGCGGCCCATGGTCGGGACGGCGACGGCGGCGGCGAGCAGCGTGGCGGTCACAGCCCACGCGGTATCGGACGCCGGCGCATTCAGGTATTCGGGCAGGTGCGGGATGATCGGGATGACCAGCGTCTGCATGAGCGAGACGACGATGCCGGAAAACGCCAGTACAGCCACCACTGCCGTGGTGGCTGGTGACTTCGTCGTCTGTGGCGGCGTTGTCGGTGGTGGAGAAGTGGTTGACGACATTGCGGTAACTCCATCGGAGGAAGAACGAATTATGGTTTAAGTCAGTTGCTTGAACTAAAGTTAAATCAAGTGACTGACTCAATGGAAGGGTGTGTCGACGATCGTGACGAACGTCTCCGGTACCGAGCAATTTCGGACGGTCGAGGATGATGGTGGACATGACTACGAGGACTGAGGATGCGACGGCCGACGCCGGCGGCGCGGCAAACTCCGCGCGTTCTGCCGCAACCCGAGACCGCATCCTCGCCGTCGCCGAGCAGTTGTTCGCCGAACACGGAGTCTTCGCGGTGTCGAACCGTCAGGTGAGTGAGGCGGCGGGCCAGGGCAACAACGCCGCCGTCGGTTATCACTTCGGGACCAAGACCGATCTGGTCCGGGCGATCGTGAACAAACATTCTCGGCAGGTGGAGAAGAAGCGTGGTGAACTGCTGCGTGAGATCGAAGGGTCCGAGGATGTTCGTGACTGGATTTCGTGTCTGGTTCGGGCGTCGACCGATCACTACGCCGAAATGGGTGGCCCGACGTGGTACGCGCGGTTCAGTGCGCAGATTCTCACCGATCCGGTCCTGCGGAAGATCGTCTACGACGAGGTGCTGGCCTCGCCCACTCTTCAGGAGACCCTTCGTGGACTTTCGGCCTGTCTGACTGACATGCCGATGAGTGTTCGACGTGCCCGCGCAGACATCGGACGAAATGCGATCGTGCACATGTTCGCCGAACGTGAGCGCGCACTTGCAGAATCAGGGCCGGACGAGGTCACGTCGTGGGAGGACTTCACCACCGACCTCGTCGACGCACTGGTGGGTCTTTGGACTGCCCCGATCACCCGCTGACCGACCGTTCTCCGGCGCTGTCCAACAGTTCGGGAGGGGCACTGCCCAAGGGACCCCGTGTCGGTGGAAGATCCAGGAGCAGGCCGACTCCGGCAAGAATGATGACAAGCCCGCTGACGAGCGCGAAGGTGACAGGCTCGTTCAACCACAGCACTCCGATGGCCGACGCCGAAATCGGAACCAGAAGAGTGACGGCTGAAGCCGCGACAGGACCCGCCTGGCGAATTATCCAGAAGTACACCAGGTAGCCACCGGCGGTAGCCCCCAGTCCCAGGGCGGTCACTGCGATCAGTGGACCGACGGTCACGGGCCCCGGCGGGGGAGCGATGGCGGACACAGGTACCAGTAGGACAACCGCGGCGAGCTGCTGGCCGAGGGCAAGTGTCATCGGTGGAGTGCCCTGGAACGATTTTCGTGTGTAGACACCACCGACCGCGTACAGCAGTGCCGCAGTCAAAGATGCGCCGATGGCCAGCATTGCGCGACTGTCGAGCGCTGACGGAATCCCGCCGACGAGCACCGAGACGCCGGCAATGCCGATCGCGACACCCGAGACTTTTCGCCAGGTGATCTTTTGCCTAAGCCAGAACGCGGCAACGAACACGGTGAACATCGGCGTCGTGGCATTCAGGATCGACGCCGTCGACGAGTTGAGGCCGACGATCGCAGTTGCAACGAGGGTGAGGGGGCCGGCGACGTTGAGGGCTGCCAGCAGTAGGAATGCGGGAAACCGGGAACCGACCGCACGCCAGGTCGATCTGCTGGAAGCCGTTATCAGCGCGAGAACCAACGCTGCAACAATGAAGCGGCCGTGCGTCGTGCCGACGGCGCCGAGAGTTGGTGCCGCCACAGCAACCAGGGGGAACGAGCTTCCCCAGAGCGCGCCGACCAACAGCAAAGCTCCAACTATGGCGAATCGGCTGCCACCGATTGCTTTCCAGTTCTTCATTGAGCCTCTTCGTCGAAGACCTCGTGGGTATGGTCTGTGTACTGACCTAACTTATACCCCCTATAGGTATCAATGTCGCATCCTTGTGGCGTGGGAGGCGAGTGAGGGCTGGGTGATCGATTCTTCGTTCTCCTGCAGTGGCTTACATGATCGAGGGGAGTGAAATGTCGACAGGACTCTCCTATAGTTTCTGGCTCACATACCTATAGGGGGTATGCTCGGAATGTGTGAGCTCGCTTCCCGGGTCACGTCCGTCCGTTAGAGAACAGGAATCGCAATGAGTAGCTGTGGCTGTGGCAATACCCCGACGACAGACGACAACGGTGCTGTAGGCGCTGTCGGTACGGCGATGCCACCCGGTGGAGAAGACCTACTCAACTCGGGGAGTAGCGAACTCGTCGAATGTCGAGTCATGCCCGGTAGCGTGATCGAAAAGACGCGTGCCGAGGCCGAGGGCCTGTTTCGTGACTACGAAGGCAACCGGTACTGGTTCTGCTGCAAGGGTTGTGGACCACGGTTCGACGCAAATCCCAGGAAGTATGCCAACGCGAGCTGAGTAAAAAGTGGTGGTGCAGGCGATGCCTGCACCACCACTTTCTTCCGTCAGTGCAGTGAATGAGTTGCGCCGTTACTCCGCGCCGCGGTCCTACGGTGCCGAATGGTGGAGACAGGTCACGTGGCGCGCTGTCAGATCGACTGACGGTAGCCGAAGAACCCGTGATCTGCTCGATCGCTTGGGCGTCGTCGTAGATGCCCCCATCCCTTCAATTTCTCATTGCAGCAACGATTTTATGTGTTCGATATTTCGTGACGGCCTCGCGCGGCTTCGGTATCGTGAGGTTCGATGTGCTTGCGGCGTACGAAGAGCACGATCGCCAGGGCCAGCATGGTCAGTACGGCGACAATCGCGAGCGGGTACGAATGATCCGGGGTCGTCATACCGGAGATCAAGGAAAAGTCCCACAAGCCGTGCACCACGGCGGGTATCAGCAGGCCCCCGGTACGTCGCCGAATGATGTACAAGAAGTAGCCGGCCACGATGGTGCTGAACACCTGGAGAAAAGCTTTGGGGCCTTCGGAGAACAGGTTGGTCGAGTGCGCCAACCCGAAGATGACGGTGCTCCACAGGGCAACTTTCTTTTCGGAGAAGCCGTTGCTGCGGAAGCAGGTGATTCCGATTCCTCGGAACATCGTCTCCTCGGTGAGGCCGACGAGAAGGCAAGTAAGAAGAAGGAGTGCAACGAACGTGAGGTCCTGGTCGGCGAGACCTGGGTAGTCGGTGACCACAGCGATCGAAATGACCATCATGATCGGTACGACGATCAACCAGCGTTGTACCGGTCGGTCGTCGATCCACACCGGACGCCACCATCGCAGGCATGCGACTGCCCCGTATGCGAGGACGAACGACGCTCCGACCGGCACGATGAGCGAACGCCACAACTGGTCGATGTCGGTCGGAGCTGCGTAGCTGATTTCTTCGTCTCGGGTCAGCAGGAACCCTAATCCTTGAATGACAGCGAGATATACGATCACGAGGGCCACGAACGCTGCGACGGAAAGCCGGCGGCCGGCAACGGTGCGGGATGAAGGCGGGGATGTCGTCATGGGATCGAGGTTAGAAGCCCGTGCGGGGTTGCACCAAACGAAACCCCCGAGGGAGAAATCCTGGTCATGAATCTCTCCGGAGGTTCCTGAGTCTGCCATTTACCTTGAGTTCCATGGTGTGGACGCACTTTTCGGGTTGCAACCCATCGAATTTCGTTCTATTGCAGAGTGATTCGGCACTGCCGGCGCAACCGGATTCCTTGGGGGCAGGCTGCCGAATCAGACGGTGCGAGCGCAGGCGCACTGGGTCGCGGCCAGGATGCATTCTCCTTGCGTCGTTTCGTAAGTCGCAACAGCGCTCGATGATGCCGGCGTCTCGTTGCCCGTCTCCCGGGGCCAAAGTGCGAACCCTGCAACGGCTCCCACTGTGGCCAGGGCGGCGAGGATGGTCCAGGTGACCGCAAATCCCGCGCTCGAACCAACCCACCCGGCGATCGGGTAGGTGACGAGCCAGGCGAGGTGGGACAGGGAGAATTGGGCTGCGAACACCTCCGGTATACCTGCGGGTTCGACGGAGCGCCGAAGCACCTTTCCGGTCGGTGTGACGATCATGGCCATCCCGGCGCCGACGAGTGCCCACACTGCGGCAGTCAGTATCCACGTGAATATTCCTGCCACGGCGAGGGAGGCTGCGGCGCCGGCACTGAAGGCCAGCACAATGGAACCTGCTGTCATCACTGTTCGTTCGGCGGTTCTGTCGAGGACGCGCGGTAGAAGCAGCGCGGTTACCAACGTGCCGGTGCCTGACGCGGCAAGCATCCACGCCACGTCGGATTGGGTTCCACCGAGCTCGTCGCGGACGTAGTTGACGGTGTTGACGACGACGATCGAGCCGGCCGCTGCCACCACGAGATTGAGGGCCATGATGCCGCGCAGTCGCGGCGTGGTCACGAAGATTCGCACTCCCGACGCGATCCGATCCCACGCCTTTCCGTGAGCGCTGGGACGAGCGTTGGGGATTCGAGTGGCCAGCACGAGTAGTGCCGAGACGGCAAAGCCCACGGAGGTGGCGACGAACAACAGGTTGAATGTCATGAAGGAAAGCGCGATCGCGGCGAGAACGGGGCTGAGCAGGCTCTCCATCGTGTAGGCGACCTGCGACGCCGACAGCGCACGGGTGAAATCGGCCTCGTCGGTCACGATGTCGGGAATCACCGCCTGGAACGTGGGAGTGAACGCTGCCGACGCAGCTTGCAGAACGCCTACCAGCACGTAGATGTGCCAGATCTCGCTGACGAAGGGCAAGGCGAGCACAACCGCTGCGCGTATGGCGTCGAGCGCGACGAGGAAAGCCCGTCTCGGCAACCGGTCTACGTACGCCGCCGCGAGCGGAGCGATCACGACGTACAGCGACATCTTGATCGTCAGCGCGGTGGCGAGCACCGCTCCGGCGCTGGGTCCGGCCAGTTCGTAGGCGAGTAGACCCAGGGCAACCGTCGCCAACCCGGTGCCGAACAGCGCGATGATCTGGGCGCTGAAGAGCAGGCGATAGTCGCGAATCAAGAACAGACGCATGCTGTTCCGCTCCGGTGCGGTCCTAGCGGTCCGGTTCATCTGGTTTCACTCCCGCGACAAGGTTGAAAGCTCCGGTCAGGATATTGAGGGCCACGATTCCGACTACGTCGGCGATCTCGCGATCACCGTAGCCGTACGCTCGAAGGCCCGCGATGTGTTCGTCCGAAATCGAGGCAGGTTCCCGATAGACGCGAAGTCCGAGGTCGATCATCGCCGCGATGGCGGGATCGGCCGATGTGCCCGCGCGGGCGCGCTCGATCTCGTCCAACTCGACGCCGTTGGCGTGCGCGGCGGCAACGTGGGCTTCTAGGCACACGGCGCAACCTTGCTGGACCTGCACAGCGATCGAGATTCGCTCGGTGATCTTGCGGCTGAGTTTCGCGCGCTTCATTGCGCGGCTGAGTTCCAGATAGCCGCCCAGCACTGCGGGCGAGTGAGCCATCGCCGCGACCATGTCGCCGACCTGTCCGTGACGGTTGACGAGCTCGGCGAGAAGGTCTTTGGATGTGCCGACAGCGGTGGCCGGTGTGAGAGGTGCAAGGCGAGGCATGACAAGTCCTAAGTGGTTCCGACGGTGGTGGGTTCGGCCGGTGATCGTCGGCCGAACCCACCACCGGAGTTGGTCAAGAATTGACGCTGGATCTAGCGGTTTCAGACTCGTCGACCTTGGGCGAGCGCATGACTACCGCGGTGATACCCGCGCCCACTACGGCGATGGCGGCTGCACCGAGGAATACCGCGGAGAACCCGTTCGTCAACTCCGTCAGGTCACCGAGTTGATCGGCGCCGAACACCGCTGCGATCGCGGTCATCACCGCGAGACCGACAGCCGAGCCGACCTGGTAACTGACGTTGACGATGCCGGAGGCCAATCCGCCCTCTTCCGGGCGTGCGGCCGAAATCGCCGTACCCAGTGAGGGAATGAACGCCAGCGTCATACCTGCAGCAGCCACCAGCGACGCCGGCAGTACGTCGACCCAGAAGTTGCCGGTGGGCCGGATCAACGACATCCACCCCAATCCGATTCCCAGTACCAGCAATCCGGCCACGATCGTTGCTTTCGCGCCGAATCGCGCCATGGCCCGTGGTGCCACCACGATCATGCCGAGCATGACGAAGATGGTCATGGGCAGCAGCGCTGCACCGGCCGGGAAGGCGCTGTATCCGAGCACTTGCTGCAGGTACAGGTTCAGGAAGAACCACATCGGTATCCAGGCGGCGCCGAGCACGAGCTGAGCGATGTTCGCGGCACCGAGGTTGGGCGCCTTGAAGATTCCCAGACGCACGAGAGGTTCACGACGCTTGGACTGGATCAGTACGAATGCGCCCAACAGAGCGGCCGAAACGGCGAGCGCCAGCCAGGTCTGCCCGGATCCCCACCCGACGTCAGGTGCTCTGACGATGCCGAAGACTCCGACAGCGAGGCCTGCGGTGACGGCCAGTGCGCCGAGGAAATCGATCGAACCGGTACGTGCCGGTGCGTTCGGCATCAGGAAGGGGGTAGCGATCAGCGCGACGACGGCGATGGGAATGTTGAGATAGAACACCCAAGGCCAGCTGGTGTATTCGGTGATGACGCCGCCGAGGAACACGCCGGCCGTACCGCCTGCCGGGGCGGCAGCGCCGTAGATGGACAGCGCCTTGGTCATTTCCTTCTGCGTGCTGCCGAACAGCATCATCAGCAGAGTGAGCGCAGAGGGGGCGATGAGTGCTGCGCCTGCGCCCTGAACTGCGCGGCCCGCAAGTTCGACGGCCACGTTACCGGCGGCACCGGCGACAACGGAACCGATCAGCAGGATCAGCCAACCAGCGGAGAACACTCTGCGAGCGCCGAACAGGTCGGACAGGCGGCCGCCGAGGAGGAGTAGCCCGCCGAACGCGATGACGTATGCATTGAAGACCCAGGTCAGGCCTTCCTGGGAAAAGCCGAGGTCGCTCTGCATCTGGGGGAGAGCGACACCGATGATCGACGTATCCATGATGACCATGAACTGAGCGGCGGCGATCAACGCCAACGCCCACCACTTACGTGTGGATTTCGGTTGTGTGGACATTCTGAATTCCTTACCTGTACGGGGTATAGGTGATGCTTGCGTGGTCAGGGGGCGTCATGAGCGAGCCACTGCGACATCGGCGCAGTGCTGCGAGGAAATGCACGGGAAAGGGGCGCTTTTCGAACTCGGTCGGCCGACGCTCGGCGTGGGTGCGCATCGGATCTCCTTCGAGTGAATTCACGGTGTTCGAGTAGTTCGTTGCATACCCTAGGGGGGTATGGTACAAATTGCAACAGCTTCGATTTCGAAGAACGCAGAACCCAACGCAAACGGCAACGAAAGTGCTGCCGACCTAGGCTCGGGAGGGCAAGATGTCCAGCAATAACGGCTACACATTGGAATTGGCAACGTCGGAGGCATCAGTCGGCAGCAATGTGCCTATACAGTTTCGGATCCTGGATTCGGCGGGAACTCCGTTGACTCGGTACACCGATACCCACGACAAGCAGCTGCATCTGATCGTGGTCGGCCTGGACCTGACCGGATTCCAGCACGTGCATCCTGAATTGGATGAGAACGGAAACTGGCATGTGTCAGTAGATTTCGATCACCCAGGCGACTATCGAGTCTTCGCGGACTTCACGCCGGACGGTGGTGACGGAATCACACTGAGCGCAGATGCGCGCGTCGCCGGCTCCTACGAACCTCGGCCGTTGCCTGCCGCCGCTAGTGTCACGACGGTCGACGGGTACACCGTCTCTGTCGAAGGTGAAGCCCATGCGGGCCAGACATCGAAGCTCACACTCTCGGTCAGTCGAGACGGAATCCCCGTCACGGACTTGCAGCCCTACCTTGCCGCCTACGGGCATCTGGTCGCGTTGCGTGCCTCCGACCTCGCGTATCTCCACGTCCATCCGGACGGCTACCCCGGTGACGGCGTCACACCGGCCGGACCGGCAATCACCTTCTACGCCAACATGCCGAGCGCCGAGGATTACCGATTGTTCTTGGACTTCAAACATGGCGATGTGGTGCGTACCGCGGAATTCACACTGACTGCCGACAACGCGACCACGCCTGAGTCCGAACGCGCGCATCACGCCCACCACGGGCACTGAGACCGTATGCGTTTCGCAGCAGCGGGAAAACGGGTATCGCTAATCGCCATGCACCCATCTGTTCGTGCAGTAGCGAAGTGCGTGGCGATGTGCGCAGTGATTGCTCTGCAGGACAACGGAAGCCGAAGAGTATCCGCACATCGCCCCGGGAATGAGAATTGTTGCGACGTCACGCGTTGACGAACAGGAGGACACCGAATGTCGGAAGCGACAGAAGTTGGCAGCACTCCAGGTAGTGCCCCAGGCAGTGATACGACCGGCGATGCGTGCTGCACGAGTGATTCGCACGGCTACATCTCCGCCAAGGGCGACTACCTGGCGCGTCTGCGTCGTATCGAGGGTCAAGCGCGCGGTCTACAGCGCATGGTCGACGAGGACAAGTACTGCATCGACATTCTCACGCAGGTCTCGGCGATGACCAAGGCTCTCCAGGCAGTGGCCATGGGCCTGCTCGAGGACCACATCGGCCACTGCGTCGTCAAAGCTGCGGTTGCCGGCGGCCCCGAGGCGGACGCCAAGATCAAGGAAGCGAACGACGCGATTGCGCGGTTGGTTCGCTCGTAGAGCTGAGTTCGATGAACGTTGATACCGTGGTGGGCATGTTCAGAGTCGAGATCCGTCGTACATTCGCTGTGAGACAAGGGCTTCCGGCGCCGGTGCGGGACGCGAAGAACTTGCCGCCGCTGATGCCCGCCGAGGGTTTTCGCGTGACGATGCGAGCGGGGTTCTCGTTCGAGGACGACCAACTCGGAGAACGTGGATGGTTCGTAGACACGGACGCTCTGGACGAGTCCGTCGATCGATGTGCAGAGCGGTTGGCGGGCGGTGCCTGGCCGGAGATTTTCGATTTCCGCCCGTCTTTCGAGAACGTTGCGAAGTGGGCTTTCACTGAACTGGCGCCCAGCATTCCTCAGCTGGACTACGTCGAGCTCGACAACGAGACAATCGGTGTAACAACGAGATACGTCAGATCGCACTGACCTGACGTATCTCGCTGACGCACAGCGTTCGATCGATCGGACTACTGGTAGAGACGCAGTGCAGACCCGATGAAGGACTTACCGAACGCGAGCCCGGCCTTGTTGAAGTAGAAGCTCATGGTCGTATTCGCAAACGGGACTGCGGACACCGTTTTGGTGATCTGCGACTCGGCATCCGCCCACTCTGTGCACGCTGCGTCGCCGGTCAAACCGGAGGCCTTGGCCACTGCTGCTTCGTAGGCGGGGTTGTTGATCGACGAGAAATTCTTACCGGCTGCCGGGGCAGGTCCGGTGAAGAACGGGACGAAGCCGCTGGGAATCGAGTTGTTGATCTGGATCCACGCGATGTCCCACTGGTTGTTGTCCTTGCCACTGAGCATGACGTCGACAACCTTGTTCTGGTCTGCTCCCGTCACCTCGACGGTCGCACCGAGGTCGGACCATGCCGACTGAGTGAGTTCGGCTGCCGCGCTGCGTGCATCTTCGCCGGCAGCGTAGAAGAGGCGGAGGGCCAGCGGCTTTCCGTCCTTGCTTCGTTTTCCGTCCGAGCCGGCGGTCCAACCGGCCGCATCCAAGGTTGCCTTCGCTGCGCTGAGGTCGTAGTCCGGAATGTTGCCGGTGACGGAGTCGTACACGCAGGCGCGGGGTTCGACGCCGACAAGGCTTGTTGCGCGGGTGCCCTGGCCGGCAGTGATAACTTCAGCGAGATCGTCGAGATTCACAGCCTGGATGAGTGCTTTGCGAACGGCGGGATCGCTGGTGGGATTGGACGCGATCTGGTTGAAGTACATCTGACCGGAGGGCATCGGGCGATCGATCGAGGCGAAATTTGCGGCATCGATGCGATCCTTGTCCGGACCGGCGATCGGAGATGCGCTCAGTTCGCCCGAGAGAAGCTGGTTTGCTGCGGTGCTGACATTGGGTGCCATGACAGCGATGACTGTCTTGGGGACACCTGGTGTGTCGGAGGTGGTGTCGTCGGGGCCCCAGCTGTAACCGTCACGACGCTCGAACGTGTAGTGGTCATTGGCCGAGACCTCGGTGACTTCGAACATGCCGGAGCCCAGCGATTTGTTGTTCGAGGCGGTCGGATCCTCGAGTCCGGCATCGCACATGATCGGGAGGCGACTGATGGTGAGGAGGAGGAACGGGGTCGGCGTCGGAGTGGTGACCGTGATGGTGCGGGTGGCGAGATCGGCAGCGGCCGAAGCGCCGATGGGTACTGTGGTGCCGCGTTGTTGTGAACCCTTGGCCGGATCGGCTACGAAGTTGATGTTGTTTGCGACGGTCTGTGCGGTCAGCGTCGACCCGTCGGTACAGGTCACGCCTTCACGAATGGTGAAGGACGCGGAGGTCGGCGTTTCTTCCCACTTCTCGGCCAACCATGGTTTGAATTCACTGGTTTCAGGATCCTGGTAGACGAGGGAGTCGTACGCCAGCTTCGAGATTTCCGCGGTTGCCGCAGAGCCGGACATGATCGGGTTGAGTGCACCCGGATCGGCTTGCAACGCGTACCGGAAGGTTCCGTCTGTCAGAGGCTCACCGCCGCCAGAGCCCGAGGACGTGCCTCCCGAGCTGCAAGCCGACAACACGAGCGCGAGCCCCGCGGTCGCGGCAAGCGTCGAATAGGAGCGGTGTTTCATTGTGCCTCCGTGAAGGAGCCGGGGCCCCGGGACGAATCGTGAGGGCGCAGTCGAGTGTGACCGCTAAATCTTGGCGTAGGACGTGACGGGCATCTCGGTCGATCTTCACGAAAATTGGGCGGATTTTTGTTCGATTTCACGAAGGTTGAAGGTTTGGTTCAGTTCACGGGGAGTCGAGGTCACTTCGTCGTGGCCACTCGGTCTCCGTGAGCACGGTTGCTGGAACTGACCTCAACGGGGAGGTGGGGCCGAGACCGTGGAGGTCTTCGTCGTCGTCGATCTCGGACCAGAATTCGTCCACCGAAACATCAAGGCCGAGAACGATCCACGGCGGTCCGGCTTCTTGAAACGCGTACGAGACGGTCCCGGTGCGCGGAACTGTCGCATCGAACAGTCGGTCTCCGACGGGATAACCCTGCTGCTCGCCGACCAAAGTCAAGGTCGTCGGATCGAAGGATGCCTCGCGCAGCATCTTCTCGACGGTGCGGTCGAAACTCCGCTGGGTGCTGAACTCTTCGTCCGGGCTCGAACCGCTGAACTCGGGAAAATGCGCGCAACACAATACGTGTGAGCTCTCCGAGTTGCAGTACAGGCGAAACACGGGAAATCCACCGGCCACGAAGCGTGACGCTAGCAGAGCGTCGAGGTGGAGAAGTTGCTGTTTCAGCAAAGATCGTTGCGTGAATTGTGAGAGGTGTTCATCCTGGATGAATGAGCCACGAACACGACAATCACCACGAGAACTCCGACACGACCGAGAACCCGTACGCCAAGGCGGACGCACAATTCTGGAACTCGCTGTACGAGGAACGCCCAGCGCGCTGGAGCGGAAATCCCAACCCACAGTTGATTGCGGAAGCCTCCGACCTCGAACCGGGCACTGCACTCGACGTCGGTTGCGGCGAAGGTGCCGACGCTTTGTGGTTGGCGCGTCGCGGGTGGAAGGTCACCGGCACCGACATCTCGTCGGTTGCGCTCGGTCGCGCCCAGGCTCACGTCGAGGGCGAGGGCGTCGACATCGAATGGCTGGAAGCCGACCTGACGAAGTGGGATCCGCAGGGGCGCTCGTTCGATCTGGTGTCCGCGCAGTTCTTCCACATGCTCGAACCCGCGCGCGGGGAATTGTTCCGTGCTCTCGGAGATCTGGTTGCGCCGGGCGGACATCTGCTGATCGTGGGTCATTCACCCCACGAGTCGCCGACCGAGCACCATCGGGCAATGCTGCATACCCCGGAATATGTGGAGTCGTTGTTCACGGATGGGTGGAAGGTGTTGGTCTCGGAGTCGCGGGAACGAGATCTTCCCGCGAACCCCGAGATGCATCACACCACGGATACCGTTGCGCTGCTTCAGCGATTGAGCGCGAGTACCGACAGCAGCTCGTAAGCGACGTGAGCCGCTGCGATACCGGTGATCTCGGCGTGGTCGTACGCCGGCGCTACCTCGACGATGTCGGCGCCGACCACGTTGAGTCCGACCAATCCGCGCAGTGTGTTCAACAATTCGCGAGAGGTCATGCCGCCCGCTTCGGGTGTTCCGGTACCCGGAGCGTGGGCGGGATCGAGTACGTCGATGTCGACGGAGACGTATACCGGGCCACCGTCGAGGCGCTTACGCATGCGCTCGACGATGCTGGCGACGCCGTCGACCTCGTAGTCGTCACTGCGGATCACCTGGAAGCCGAGAACGCGGTCGTCTTCGAGGTCCTTCTCGCTGTAGAGCGGTCCTCGGATACCGATGTGCTGCGAACGCTCCATGTCGATCAGGCCCTCTTCGCTGGCGCGGCGGAAGGGCGTGCCGTGGGTGAAGGGCTGGCCGAAGTACGTGTCCCACGTGTCGAGGTGAGCGTCGAAGTGCAGGACGGCGATCGGGCCGTGATCGCGGGCCAGTGAGCGCAGGATCGGCAGTGCGATGGTGTGGTCGCCGCCGAGCGTGAGCACGGATGAACCGTCGGCACGCAGGTCGGTGACGGCGGACTGAACCGTCGTGAGAGCTTCCTGGATGTCGAAGGGGTTGACGCCGATGTCACCGAAATCGGCTACCTGCTGGTTGGCAAAGGGGGAGACCTTGAGCGCCGGGTTGTACGGACGCAGCAGCTTCGACGCAGCGCGGATGTGGCCCGGACCGAAACGAGCGCCGGGGCGGTAGCTGACACCCGAATCGAAGGGAATGCCGAGGATCGTCACGTCGGCGCGCGAGACCTCGTCCAGGCGCGGGAGACGCGCAAAGGTGGTCGGCTCGGCGTAGCGGGGGACGCGCGTGGCGTCGACGGGTCCGACGAACGATCCGGGGTTGTTGGTAGCCATGTGCAGAGGTCCCTGCTCTCGATTCGGCGCACACCGGGCGCCCTTCAGTGATGTAGCTCTCTGAGCAAGTATGGTTTCTTCAAGAGGCTCGGTTGTCAACCCCTGTTTCCTGAAAGGGACACGGCGGTCGTGAAGGAGTGGGTTCAGTGGCCAAGGCGAAGGAAGCGGTCGAGCCGGTCGGTCCGCGCATCGGAGCGAGGCTCAAGGCGGCACGTCAATCGAAGCGGTTGACGCTCGACGACCTGGCCGAGGCCTGCGGTGTGACCAAGGGGTATCTCTCGAAACTCGAGCGCGATCACGTCAATGCGTCGGTGGCAACCCTGATCAAAGTGTGTGCGGTACTCGAGATCCCTGTCGGATCCCTGTTCGAGAACGCATCTGCCGGTGAAGTGGTTCGTGCCGATGCCATGCCGCAAATCAGCTTCGGCGGCGAAAAGATGACGGAATACCTGCTCACGCCTACCAACGAGCGTCGAATTCAGGTGCTGCTCGGCGAGCTGGAACCAGGCGGCGGAAGTGGTCAGGAGTTCTACAGTCTGCCGATCGACGTGAACTTCGTGCACGTGCTCGAGGGCGGCTTGCGGGTCTCGTTCGAGGGCGGTCGGACAGATCCGAACGGTGAGGCCGTCGACGCCGAGGACGTCGTGCTTGCGGCGGGCGATTCCTTCACATTCACGCCGACGCACAACCATAGTTTTCAGGCCGAAGGCTCGGTTCTGGCGAAGGTTCTGTGGGTCTTGAATCCGGCATTGCCGGAAGGGCCACGCGCGTCGCCTTCGTGAGGCTCGAATCCGTGAATGTTGATTCTTAGGAAACAAGAGTTGACATGATTGGCGGCACCCGTCACGCTGGTAGTTGTCCCCGTCACACACACCGTCGAAAATTGGCGTCACGGAACTCCTGAAGGAGCGCACCATGCATGTCGATTCAGTTCGAGTTGGCCTGTTCCAAGGTCCGCTCACTACACCGGACACCTTTGCGTCGGTGGAGTTCAACCTCGCTGCGATCGACACCGCTGCCCGTGAGGCTGCTGAGTCCGGCGCGAGGATCCTTCTGACCCCGGAGATGTCTGCAACCGGCTACGACATCGGCGAACTGGTGTCGCTGCGTGCGGAACCGGCCGACGGCCCGATCTTCGATTCCGTCGCCGAGATTGCTCGCAGTGCGGGCATCGCAATCGTCTACGGCTACCCCGAACTCGACGGGGGAGATGTCTACAACAGTGTGCAGGTGGTGGGCCGCGACGGCACCTCGCTTGCGCACTACCGCAAGACGCATCTGTTCGGCACGCTCGACCGTGAGCACTTCCGGCCAGGTGAGACCTTGGTGGTCGGGTTCGATTTCGAGGGTATCCGCTGCGGATTGTTGATCTGCTACGACGTGGAGTTTCCCGAAGCGGTTCGGGCGCACGCCGACGCCGGTACCGAATGGCTCATCGTGCCGACAGGCTTGATGACTCCTTACGAACACATTGCGCAGCAAGTGGTTCCGGCCCGCGCCTACGAGAGTCAGATGTTCGTCACCTACGTCAATCGCTGCGGTGCCGAAACCGAGCTGACCTACTGCGGTCTCTCGTGCGCCATCGCACCAGACGGTGTCGAGTTGGCGAGGGCCGGCGGCGACCAGGAATTGCTCTTCGCGGACATCGCCGCCGCCACCGTCGCGCAATCGCGCACTCTCAATACACATCTCGACGATCGACGCCTCGATCTGTATCCAGACCTTCCTGTCACGACTGTCTCCAAGGAGAACCGTAGATGACCATCCCAGTAGCTCCGGACAGTTCCTCGGAACCCGGCAAGCAGCCGCCCCTCACGATGTTCGGACCGGATTTTCCGTTCCCGTACGACGACTACGTTTCCAGTCCGGCGGGAGTCGGCTCGGTGCCCGACCTGGCACTGGGTACCGAGGTTGCCGTGATCGGTGGCGGACTCTCCGGCATGATCGCGGCCTACGAGTTGCTCAAGATCGGTCTCAAACCGATTGTCTACGAAGCCGATCAGATCGGCGGCCGGATGCGGTCGGTCGAGTTCGACGGGCACCCCGGGGTTGTCGCCGAGATGGGCGCAATGCGTTTCCCGCCGTCGTCGACGACGTTGTTCCATTACCTGAACGAACTGGGTCTGCAGACCGAAGAGTTCCCCAATCCCCTTGCCGAGGTCACACCGAGCACGGTCATCGATCTCAAGGGTGAGAGCCACTACGCGCACACTCTCGAGGATCTGCCGCCGATCTACACCGAGGTGGCGCAGGCCTGGCAGCGCACTCTCGAAGAGCATGCAGATCTGATTCCGTTGCAGCAGGCGATTCGTGACCGCGACACCGCAGAAATCAAGCGGATCTGGAACGACCTCGTGGTGCGCTACGACGACCAGACGTTCTACGGATTCCTCGCCGCGTCGAAGCACTTCAAGTCCTTCCACATGCGGGAAGTGTTCGGGCAGGTCGGATTCGGTACGGGCGGTTGGGATACCGATTACCCCAACTCGATCCTCGAAATCCTTCGTGTGGTCATCACGGCCGCCGACGACGACCATCGCGGCATCGTGGGTGGATCGCAGCAGTTGCCGATGCGGTTGTGGAACCGCGCCCCGGCGCAGATGGCGCATTGGCCTGCCGGTACGACGGTCGCTTCGCTCAACGACGGCAAGACCCGTCCCCGCGTCACCGAACTCCGCCGTACCGAGCCCGGCAACATCACGGTCACCGACTCCGACGGGTTCATTCGTACCTATGCGAGTGCCGTTGTGACAGTGCAGAGTTGGATGCTGCTCAACAACATCAGGTGTGACGACGACCTGTTCCCGATCGACCACTGGACTGCGATCGAGCGGACTCACTACATGGGTTCGACCAAGGTGTTCGTGCTCGTCGACCGCCCGTTCTGGAAGGACAAGGATCCCGAGACCGGGCGTGATTCGGTGTCGATGACATTGACCGACCGCATGAGTCGCGGCACATACCTGCTCGATCAAGGTGAGGGCAAGCCCGGCCTGATCTGCTTGTCGTACACCTGGTCGGACGACTCGCTCAAGCTGCTGGCGCTCGACGCCACCGAGCGCATGAACATCATGCTGCGCTCTCTCGAAGAGATCTACCCGGGCGTGGACTTCCGCAGCCACATCATCTCGAGCCCGGTGACGCTGTCGTGGGAGACCGAGCGCGACTTCATGGGTGCGTTCAAGGCGAATCTTCCGGGCCACTACCGCTACCAGGAACGCCTGTTCTCGCACTTCGTGCAGAATGATCTCGAACCGCGTCATCGGGGAATCTTCCTCGCCGGTGACGACGTGTCGTGGACCGCCGGCTGGGCCGAGGGCGCGATCCAGACCGCGATCAACGCGGTGTGGGGTGTCGTCAACCATCTCGGCGGCGCTGCGCCTACCGAGAACCCCGGACCCGGCGACGTGTTCGAGGAGCTCGCTCCGATCAGGTTGGGCGACTGAGCTCACCGCAACTGCCGAAATGTCGTGCCCGATGGGGGTTGGTACTCCTATCGGGCACGACCTCTTTCCGGTGATCCACGCAACACTGGAAAGTGTTCGGATCCAATAATTTCCAGGAGGGTGTTCAATGGCGAGCACATCATCGGCGACCAAGACCGCAGCTGCAGAATCGAGATCGGCAGGCGGTGATCGATCCGGTGACCCGGCGCTCGAACTGGTCGCCGAATTGGCCGCAGCGGGCCAGCGACTCGTCTTCCGTCAGGGTGACAACCAGAACAGTGACGATCTGACTTGCGTGGTGCTGTGGCCGTCCGGAGAGCCCTCCCTCTCCGATCTGTGCGAGAACTTCGAGTCTCTCGGACTCCGAGTTTCGACGCACCGCCCGCTTCCGACCGTTCTGGGTTCGGCGCATTACTTCACCTTCGAGCCGAGCACCTTCGACGGCAGTGCGCTGGAGAAGATGGCGGACGCCTTCGAAGCCGTCATCGCCGGACAGACCCGGATGGACGCGTTCTCCAGTCTGATCGGACGAGCAGACATCACCTGGCGCGATGCAGAGTTGCTGCGGGCTGCGTGCCGTTTCCTCGCTCAGGCTCGTATCGGTTTGTCCGAGAGCTACATCGTCGGAGTGTTGGCAGCGAAGCCACTCTTCGTACGGCAGGCGATCGAACTTTTCACCGCGCGTTTCGACCCCGCCGTGGCGGGTGTGCGTGAGACAGCTGTGGCTACCGCAACGGCAGCCATCGACGAATCAGTCGACGGTGCAGACACTCTCGACGAGGACCGTGTTCTGCGCGGCGTGCGTTCGTTCCTGCAGGCGACTCTGCGCACCAACTGGTACCTGCGCGGTGAGAGTGGCGAACCGCTGCCGTACGCGTCGTTCAAGATCGACTCGCAGTTGCTCTCCACTCCGCAGAAGACCGTTCCCTTCCGCGAGATCTACGTCAGCGCACCCAATGTCGAAGGCGTGCATCTGCGTAGTTCCTCCGTCGCCCGTGGTGGCCTGCGTTGGTCGGATCGATACGAGGACTTCCGCACCGAGGCTCTGAGTCTCATGAAGACCCAGAGCGTGAAGAATTCGCCGATCGTTCCTTCGGGAGCCAAGGGCGCGTTCGTGGTTCGAGGCACGTCGTCACCGACTCCGGCGCAGGTGCAGGAGTCGTACAGCACCTTCATTCGCGGCCTGCTGGACGTGGTGGACAACATCGTCGACGGCGCAGCAGTACATCCGGCCGAAGTGATCGAGTACGACGGTGAGGACTCCTACCTCGTCGTGGCTGCCGACAAGGGGACAGCACGGTTCTCCGACGTCGCGAACGGCATCGCCGTCGAGCGTGGTTTCTGGCTCGGCGACGCTTTCGCTTCCGGCGGTTCGGCCGGCTACGACCACAAGGCGATGGGCATCACCGCTCGCGGCGCCTGGGTAGCGGTACGACGCCACTTCGCCGAGCGCGACCTCGACGTCGACACCGATCCCTTCACTGTCGCGGGCATCGGTGACATGTCCGGCGACGTGTTCGGTAACGGAATGCTGCTCTCGCGCAAGATCCGTCTGGTCGCGGCATTCGATCACCGCCACATCTTCATCGACCCGACCCCCGACACCGAGACGACGTTCGCCGAACGCGCTCGACTCTTCACCGTGCCGCGCTCGTCCTGGGACGACTTCGACCGCACCGTGATGTCGCCGGGTGGTGGCGTCTGGCCGCGCAGCGCGAAGTCGATCCGCCTTCCGCTCGAGGCGCGTGCGGCCCTCGGAATCACCGAGGAGAAGCTGACCCCGCAGGAACTCATCCGAGCGATCCTGTGCGCTCCGGTGGACCTGTTGTGGAACGGCGGCGTCGGTACCTACGTGAAGGCGTCGACCGAAAGCAACGTCGACGCGGCCGATCCGTCCAACGACGCAGTTCGCGTCAGCGCGGACGAGTTGCGTGCGACGGTGGTGGGTGAGGGCGGCAACCTCGGTTTCACCCAGCGTGCTCGCATCGAATATGCCGCTGGCGGTGGCCGAATCAACGCCGACTTCATCGACAACGCCGCCGGCGTTGCTACCTCGGACCGTGAAGTCAACATCAAGATCGCACTCGCAGAGTTGGACGCGACTGCGCGCAACGAGCTGCTCGCGGCGGCGCAGGACGAGGTGGCCGCATCAGTACTCGAGGCCAGTGAAGATCAGACCCTCGCGATCAGCCTGGCCGAGCACCGAGCTCCCGCACTGCTCGATCAGCACGAGCGGTTGATCGAGAACCTGGTCTCGGCGGGTGCCATGAAGCGACTGGAAGAATCTCTGCCCGACGCCAAGGCGCTGGCGGTCAGGGCGCGTGCCGGTCAGGGTCTGCTTCGACCGGAACTTGCTGTGCTGGTGGCGCAGTCGAAGAACGTGCTGACAGCGGAATTGGGGGCCTCGACCGTCCCGGACAATCAGATTTTCGCCGGTCGCCTTGCCGAATACTTCCCGCTCTCCGTCGTCGAGGCCGCACCGGACGCAGTTCGTGCACACCGGTTGGGTCGCGACATCATCATCACCTCGGTGGTCGACGAACTGGTCAACCGCGTCGGCCCCGGCGTGCTGTTCCGGCTCGAGGAACATCTCGGAGTTCGCAGTCCGGAAGCGGCTCTCGCTTACGCGGTGGTCAGCGAAGTGCTTGGTACCGAGGACCTTCGACGCGAAATCCTGAACTCGGATCGCAGTGCCACCGAGCAGTTGAAGGCTCTCGATCGGTTGCAGCAGTTGTTGGAGTCCGAGATGAGCTGGGTGTTGCGCCGCCCGGGCGCTGCCGGACGCTTCACCGTGAACCCGCGCGCCGACATCGATCGATGGGCAGCTCCGGTGCGAGCTCTCACCGAAGGTTTGTCGGCCGGCGACCGTATCGAGGCGTCCTTCGGAGCGCTCGCCCTGGCGGACATTGCCTTGCAGGAGAATACGACGGTCGCGGCCGCTGCCGCGATCTACCGGGAACTCTCCGACGCTCTCGACCTGGGTGATGTTCTCGGAGGCGTCGACGTTGCCGTCGGTGCCTCGCATTGGGAGGTCATGGGAAGCGCCGCCGTGCATGCCAGGTTGACGGCGCGTTTCGCGGATCTCGTGTCCGGAGCGCTCGGTGAAGGTGTTCCGGACGTAGTCGAGTTGTGGACCGCCGCCAATCCGCAGGCGGTGCGCCGGTTCACGGCTTTGATGTCGAGCGTGAGTCGCAGCGGAGCGCTGGACACGGCACGACTGTGCACGGTCGACGCCGAACTCGAACTGCTCGTTCGCGGTGCGTCCAGCTTCGCTTCGGTGCACGCTGCGGAGCGCTCAGCGGCCCTCCCAGGCGAGTAGTGAGAGCAGCAGTTCAGCTCTGACCCTGGCCTGACCGAGGTCGCATTGCAGCAGTTCTTCTATGCGCGCGATGCGACCTCGGAGGGTGTGCCGGTGAACACCGAGTTCGGCTGCCGCCGACTCCCATTGGCCGTTCGCCTCGAGATAGGCGCGCAACGACGCGACCAGGGCCGTCCCGTGTGTCTGGTCGTGTTCGGTCAACATCGGGATGGTGTCCGCAGCCATTGCGATCAGTGCCTCGCGGGCAGGCTCGGACGCCAGAATTGTCGACCCGCTCAGAGCGTCGAACTCGAGAATGCGCGCCGTGGCCGTCGTGAGGTTGGCCGCGGCGCGGGCCTGGACGAGTGCGCGGGGTGCGTCGAGAAGGCGGTGAGGGGTGCTGATTCCGGCACGCACAGCTTTCGCTTCGGTGGGGGAGAGCTGCGCCAGTAGCGTTTTGGCCGTGTCGATGGTGTCGGTTCCGCGAAGGAGTACGGTCAGCGCGCCGTCCTCGGATTGTGCGAACAGTGGCCGACCTGCCCGGGCGAGAGCGTTGTCGAGTTCGCGAAGGACGGGGCCGAGTCCGGATCCGCGAACGTGGACGAGGCGAACGTTGCCGTGTGTGTCGCTCGCTTCGTCCAGGTACGACGGCACACCGTCCTCGGGGATTCGGCCGTCGAGCAGAAGCCCGAAAGCCATGGCATTGAGTCGGGTTCGCTCGGCCCGCAGGCGAACCGGCTTCTCGAGTTCGAGGGTGAGCAACGAGACGGCATGTCCGAGCAGCACCCTGTCGATGTTGCTCAGGGGCCCGGCTCCCGCCATGGCGAGGTAGCCGTGCCAACTGTCGGTCACTCCGACCGGTGACAGCGTCAGCGTCCGCTCGGGTGTGCTCTGCGAGATCGACGCCGGAGAGTTGGGATCGCGGGTGGTGGCCGCGACCGCACGAACCTCGGTGATCAACGACTTCTGGTTTGCCGGATGCACCGCGGTGATCCGATCACCGACAAACGCCACCGAAGTTTTTGTGGCCGTGGCCAGTTCACGCACGATCGCCGACACGCCACCACGCAGTGCAACGCGGGTGATGCGTGTCTGTACTTCTGCGGCGCGCAGGACCGATTCGTATTCCTGCTGGCTCAGGCGAGTCATCACCGCGCGCGTGACCGCCGCGAACGGGGTCGTGAACGGCACTTCCAGCAGGGGGAGTCCGCGACCGCGGGCTGCGGCAATCAGGTCTGCGGGCACACTCTCGTGGGAAAGGCCGGTCCCGAAACCCAGAGCCGATACTTCTGCGGCGGCCAGACGGTCGATGTACTCGCTGTAGTCGGTGGCGTCGGCGCCCACCAGTGCCAGCCCGGTGGTGAGCACCAACTCACCGCCGGAAAGCCACGGTGTGGGGTCCGTCAGCTCTGTGGCCTGCGCAAACGTAACGGGATGGGTGGCAGCTGCTCGGTCGGTGAGCAGGGCCAGCGAGAGGTGTTTCTGGCGCAAGAGCCACGAGATCGGAACCGTCACCTGATCAAGGCTAGCTGTCGTTGCCGATATGGAGTAGCCCGGAAGCTCCGGGTATCCATTTCGGCAGTGCTGGCCGTGCTTCGCGCGTCGCATACTCGAATGCAATACACAACCGAGAGGGTGGTCACATGAGTGCAATCGAATACCGGCTTCCGCAGGAGCGTCGCATCGTCACGGAGTTCCCGGGCCCGCGCTCGGCTGCGCTCGCCGAACGCCGTAAGAAGGTCGTCGGCGCCGGCGTCGCATCCACCCTTCCGGTCTACGTCGCCGACGCAGACGGTGGAGTCATCGTCGACGTCGACGGCAATTCGCTGATCGACCTCGGTGCCGGTATCGCGGTGACCAGCGTCGGTGCTTCCAACCCTGCCGTCGTGTCCGCAGTTCAGGATCAGGTCGCACACTTCACCCACACCTGTTTCATGGTTGCTCCGTACGAGGGCTACGTCGAGGTCGCCGAGCGTCTCGCCGAACTCACCCCCGGTGACCACGAGAAGCGTTCCGTGCTGTTCAACTCCGGCGCAGAAGCTGTCGAGAACGCAGTCAAGATCGCCCGTCACGCAACCGGTCGCGACGCAGTCGTCGTCTTCGACCACGCGTACCACGGCCGCACCAACCTCACGATGGCACTGACCTCGAAGTCCATGCCGTACAAGAGCGGCTTCGGTCCGTTCGCCCCCGAGGTCTACCGCGTCCCGATGTCCTACCCGTACCGCGAGGGCCTCAATGTCGACGGCTCCAAGATCACCGGTGAGCAGGCCGCACAGCGCGCTATCACGATGATCGAGAAGCAGGTCGGCGCTGCCAACACGGCCGCCATCCTCATCGAGCCCATTCAGGGCGAGGGCGGATTCATCGTTCCCGCAGAAGGATTCCTCCCGACGCTCGTCGCGTGGGCCAAGGAGAACGGCGTCGTCTTCATCGCCGACGAGGTTCAGGCAGGCTTCGCTCGTACCGGCGCCTGGTTCGCCAGCGATCACGAGGGCATCGTGCCCGACCTGGTCACGCTCGCCAAGGGCATCGCAGGCGGCATGCCGCTCGCCGCTGTCACGGGCCGCGCCGAGCTCATCGACGCCGTCCACCCCGGCGGCCTCGGTGGCACCTACGGCGGTAACCCCGTCGCCTGCGCCGCTGCATTGGCGTCCATCGACCAGATGCGTGAGCTCGACCTCTGTGGCCGCGCACGCACCATCGAGTCGACCGTCGTCGGCCGAATGAACGCACTGGCAAAGGAACTCGACGTCATCGGTGACGTTCGCGGCCGCGGCGCCATGCTCGCCATCGAGCTGGTCAAGCCCGGTGGGCAGGAGCCGGACGCAGACATCACCAAGAAGATCGCCGCCGAATGCCTCGCTGCCGGCGTCGTGATCCTCACCTGCGGTACCTACGGCAACGTCATCCGTCTGCTCCCGCCGCTGGTCATCTCCGAAGAGCTGCTCGACGACGCGTTGACCGTCCTCGAGACCGCCATCCGCACTGCAGCACAGGGGAACTGACATGTCCAACGTCTCGGATCTTCTCGACTCGGTCCCCAAGGGTCTCTGGCTCGGCGGAAAGCTCGTCCCGGCCGAGAAGACCTTTGCGGTCTACAACCCGGCAACGGGTGAGGAGCTCGCCCAGGTAGCCGACGCCACCGCTGCCGACGGTATCCGCGCGCTCGACCTCGCCGCTGCGGCGCAGGAAGACTGGGCGGCTACTCCGGCACGTGTACGCGGCGAGATCCTGCGCACCGCCTTCGAATTGCTGCATGCCCGCGCCGAGGACTTCGCGTTGATGATGACCCTGGAAATGGGTAAGTCGTTGGCAGAGAGCCGTGGTGAGGTCAACTACGGTGGCGAATTCCTGCGCTGGTTCAGCGAGGAAGCAGTTCGCATCGGTGGACGTTTCACGCAGGCTCCTGCCGGTAACGGTCGCATCCTGGTCACCAAGGAAGCGGTCGGACCGGTTCTCGCGATCACGCCGTGGAACTTCCCGCTCGCGATGGGCACGCGCAAGATCGGGCCGGCGCTGGCTGCCGGTTGCACCATCATCGTCAAGCCCGCCGAGGACACGCCGCTGACCATGCAGCTCCTCGGTCAGGTGTTCGCCGACGCCGGTCTGCCCGACGGTGTGCTCTCGATCCTCCCGACGTCCGATGCGGCCTCCATCAGCGGACCGCTCATGGAGGATTCGCGTCTGCGCAAGGTCACCTTCACCGGCTCCACCGGCGTCGGAAAGCTGTTGGTGCGCAACGCCGCTGACAAGCTGCTCCGCACGTCGATGGAACTCGGTGGCAATGCGCCGTTCATCGTCTTCGACGACGCCGACATCGACGCAGCTGTCGACGGCGCCATGCTGGCGAAGATGCGCAACGGCGGCGAGGCCTGCACCGCGGCCAACCGCATCTACGTCGCCAACTCCGTCCGCGAGGAGTTCACCGACAAGTTCACCGCCAAGGTTGCGGCCTTGAAGGTGGGCGCCGGTGACGCCGAGGGCACCAACATCGGCCCGCTGATCAACACCAAGCAGCTCGCAACCGTCACCGGACTCGTCGACGACGCCGTGTCCAAGGGTGCTCGCGTTCGCACCGGTGGATCGGCACCCGAAGGCCCCGGCTTCTTCTTCACCCCGACCGTTCTGGACCAGGTGCCCGCCGATGCGCGCCTGCTGAAGGAAGAGATCTTCGGACCCGTTGCGGCAGTAGTCGGTTTCGACACCGAAGACGAAGCGATCGCGGCGGCGAACAACACCGAGTACGGCCTCGTGGCGTACTTCTACACCCGCGACATCGACCGTGCGATGCGCGTTTCGGCCAAGCTGGACACCGGCATGGTCGGCGTCAACCGCGGCGCGATCTCCGATGCTGCGGCGCCGTTCGGTGGCGTCAAGGAGTCGGGCTTCGGCCGTGAAGGCGGAACCGAGGGTATCGACGAGTATCTCGATACCAAGTATGTAGCGCTCTAACTTGCTGTGCGCCTTTATTAACCGCGGGCGGTTAATAAAGGCGCACAGTTGTCTACTGACCTAACGGAGTGGGGCGGTAGTACTTGCCCTCGTGGTAGAGCAGGGGTGCGGCAGCCGATTCGTCGTCCTCTTCGGCGTGAACCCGCGTGACGAGTCCGATGACCAGAGTGTGATCTCCGACGGGGATCAGCTGGTCGACCTTGACGCGCATCCAACTGGGGGTGCCGTGCAGAACCGGCTCCCCGGTGTCCAGTACCGCCCACAGCGACTCGTCTGCAAAACGTTGATCTGCACTCCGCGCAAAGCGCTGGGCCAGATGTTGCTGATGCTCGCCGAGAAGATGGATCACCAAGGACTCGGCGGCCTTGAGTGCATTGATGCTCGACGACGTCTCCGCGATGTTGAACGAAACGAGCGGCGGCTCGAGGGAGACGGACGAGAACGAGGTGGCGGTGAAACCCACCGGGCCGGTACCCGAATCGAGGGTCACGACGGTGACACCTGCGGGGTGGCGGCGAAGCGCTGCGCGGTAGTCGCCGGCGCAGATGCCGGTGGACAACTCGGGCGTCGCCGCTACTTCGGGGACGTCGGGGGTGGTGTGGCTGGAAACGGCATTCGGCTTGTCAGACAACGGGAACTCTCCGGCTGGAACTCGAGGTGTGCGGTGTGGTCGAGGTGACTGCGCTCGGCATACACAGACATGCGTCGGTGCGGCACAGATCTACGTGTCGTCGACGCCAGTGGTTACCGGCCGGGGTCCTGGTTGCAGTGCACATGGTGCGTCCAACTATAGGTGGACGCACGTCTGAGTGGGTTCGGACCGGGTTGGCTGAAGCGCGTCAGTCCATGTCGACGGCGAGGCCGGCGGTGATTCGGAGGAGCTCGGAGTACGTCGTGCGAAAGACCGTGTTCGGGTGCCCGGCGGCCGCCCACAACTCGGGGTACTGCTCGAGGGCGGTATCGATGTAGGTGGGCAGGTTGGTGGGATGCCCGAGTGGCGCGACCCCACCGATCGGCTGACCTGTCGCCGACTTCGCCATTTCCAGCGGCGCCCGCGTGAGCTTGCCTTCGAGGCGTTCTCCGGTTGCCTTCAGGTTGACCTGATGTGCGCCCGACACCAGCAGCAGGACCGGGTCGTCGTCGAGAAGGAACACGAGCGACTTGGTGATCGCGCCTACCTCCACCCCGACGGCCGCCGCTGCCTCGGCCGCGGTGTGCGTGGCTTCGGGCTGCGTGACGATGACGCCGTGGTGACCCCGCGAGATCAGTGTTTCGGCGACGTGCGAGGCGTTGGGGTGGAGGAGGCTCGTCATGAGTTCAGACTAGGACTAGTCGGCGTTCGCCACAGCTGGAGTCGGCGTCGTGTCGGTGGACTTTCGGTTACGACGGATCGTGAAGCCGAACAGCATGACCGCACCGATCAGCGCGTACAGGAAGAGCGTCAGAGCAGGCTGGCCGACGCCGACGTTGTTGAAGTAGACGATGCTTCGCACGCCTTCGGTACCGGCGCCGGGTGTGATCCATCGGCCGATGGCGGCATAGAACGACGGAATCACGTTGGAGCCGAATGCGCCTCCCGCACTGGGATTGCCGAGGATCACGAAGACGGCGATGGCCAGCGGGACTGCCAGAACGCCGATGGCGGCGCGCAATCCGAGCGTGAACATGGCGGTGCCGAACACCACGGCTGTTCCCAGGATCCAGAGCGGGAACCAGTGGCCGGCGAAAGTTCCGAGCACGTGCGAGGTGATGAGGGCGCCGAGGGCTCCCGAGATGATCGAGTAGATCGCGATCACGCCCGTGTGTGCACTGGCCTGGCGGAGGGTCTTCGGCGCACCGATGAACAGTCCGATGGCTGCCGCGAGGAGATAGCCGCCGACGACCCAGCCGACCGAGAGATAGAAGCCGGAGAGGCCGCGGTTGTCGTGCGCTCCGACGGGGATCTCGTCGCGGACGACGAACTGTCGGTCCTGCGTCGCCTCGACCTTCGTGAACACCGCTTCGAGTGACGACGCGATGGAGCTGCCGCCCGCGCTCGCGGTGATCAGGGTGTCCGGTCCGGCCGGATTGATGACAAACGCGCCCTGGATCTCGCGGTCGTTGATCATGCGTCGAGCGGTCGCCGTGCTGTCGACCACCTGAGCGTCGAGCGGGCTGCCGTCGATGGCGTTGAGTTTGTCGGCGATCTGCTGGTCCATACCGTCGGGTGTGCCCTGATCGGCGATGACCGCGATTTCGATGTCTCGCGGAGTGGGCTGATGGAAGGCGGCGACGTAGCTGAGGATGAAGCCCATCTGCAGCAGGAGCACGCCGACGAACAGCGCGGCCATCACCTTGGGTGCGCCGTACTTCACGAGCAGATTGTCGTGGTGGTGTTCGTCGTGGGTGGAGCTGTTGTCTGGTGCGGCGTGTGCCGGATGCGTAGTGGTCACGAAAGAGTCCTGATCTCTTGTCGAAAGTAAAGAGCTTGTCAATACCCGAGGTATTGAATACTCTAGGTATCGTGACTGAATCTCGTCAACCGGACTGGACGCCGGTAACCCGCCCCGGACGCGACGTGGTGCGGCAAAGACTGCTCGACGCTGCGGCGGAAGAGTTTGCGGAGCGCGGATTCAGTGCTGCACGTCTCACTGAAGTTGCTCGCCGAGCGGGCTTCACCAAGGGGGCTGTCTACTCCAACTTCGAGTCGAAACAGGATCTGTTCGCAGAACTGTTCGCGCAACGGTCTCTGGAACTGGCCGGCCGTGTGCTCGCCGAGATCGCCGGGATGAACCCGGCCGATGCGGCGGGCAAAGGTGGCGAGGCCATTGCGACGTGGATGGTCGACGACCCGGGGTGGTCACTGCTCGTCCTCGAATTCGGAGTGCTCGCCGGGCGTGATCCGCAGATCGCTCAGGCGTACTTACGTGAGCGTCGCCACTTGCGCAGTCAACTCGTGGAGTTGATCGGCGAACGTGCCCGTGAATGGGGAGTGGACAATTCCTTCGATGTGCGGACCACCGCAATCTCGTTGATGGCCTTGATATCCGGGCTCGTTCTCGAACACTCGGTGGATCCGGAAGAAGTTGATCAGAGCGTCATGGGTGCCGCCGTGACGGCACTCTTCGCCGGTGCCGTCGCACGGGCAGGATTGCCCGCCGTCTGAGTTGCTCGGTTGACAGGCAACAGATTTGAGAACTACCCTCTGGGTGCAGTACCTCGTTAGGTGAGGCTTCTGCACGAACACAGGCCACTGATCTCACGACGTCGAGAGACGCCCAAGGTTAGGACAGATCTCCCCGGCTTAAGGGGTGATCCAAAGTGGCTTCCCGGATTCGATCGGGACACGTCGTGCAGTGCCAAAACTCGGACGTGGAGGTGTTTTCGCAGCTTGATGCCGGTTTCTTCCGGCGAAGGCGAGAGTACGTCGATATTCGGTTCTCCTGACGTGTGCTGTGCGCACACAATTGTGGCGTCATCGGACGCCCTAACTTTCAGGAGGTGACCATCGTGGACGACCCGCCGAGTCGATATTCGACCCATCCTTCTGTTCTTGCCGACGATGCTCACCCCGGTCTTTTGCTCTTCAGTCACTGACTCTGTGCATCCTCGGTTTCATCTGCGCGGCTCGCCGCGTCCGCTGACGACTTCCATTGTCGCTCAGCGCATTCTGCTGCCCTCATGTACTGGCATGGTCAGGCGTGTTCGGGCAGCCGAGGAGATTCGTCATGTCATTTTCCGTTCTCGCATTGCGGCCACGGCCCACGAGAAACAGCGCACAACAAGCACATTCAACGGTCCTGGCCAAGGAAAGCGCACAGGAATTGGTCGACTACTCGGCTTCGGACACGCGCACCGTTCTCGCAGATCTGACCACGACGGCCAACGGCCTTCGCGACGATCAGATCGACGATCTTCGTCGGCAACACGGGCGCAACGATGTCCGCCACGACCGCCCGGCACCGGCGATCGTGCAGTTCGCGCAAGCCTTCAAGAATCCGTTCATCCTGATCCTGGTGTTCCTCGCCCTGATCATGGTGGGGACCGACGTGGTCTGGGCGGACCCCGAGGACGGTCCCTCCTACGAGGGCATCATCACTCTCGGGTTGATGATCTTTGTCAGTGTCTCACTGAGGTTCTGGCAGGAATACCGTTCGAGTCGCGCCGCCGAGGCGCTCAAGGCGATGGTCACGACGACCGTCGCGGCCACCCGCAAGATCAACAACACCGTGGTCACGGCGGAGATTCCGATCGAGCAACTACTGCCAGGTGACGTGGTCCAGCTTGCCGCCGGGGACATGATCCCGGCCGATGTCCGCATCATTCGGGCCAAGGATCTACAGGTCAATCAGTCCATGCTCAGCGGTGAATCGATGCCGGCCGAGAAGTCGGCGGAACCGTCGTCGGGAATCGACGTCGATCGGCTGCTCGAAGCCGAGAACATCGGGTTCATGGGTACTTCCGTCGTGTCGGGCAGCGGCACCGCCGTCGCGGTGCACACGGGCAAGCGGACCTACTTCGGTGCCATGACAGCACAATTGGCCTCCAAGCGACCCGAAACCAGCTTCGACGTCGGGGTGCGCAGCGTCAGCTACCTGCTGATCAAGTTCATGCTGATCATGGTTCCCGCGGTGTTCGTCATCAACGGACTGACCAAGGACTGGAGCCAAGCACTACTCTTCGGCGTCGCAACCGCAGTGGGGTTGACTCCGGAAATGTTGCCGCTCATCGTGACTGCGAACCTGGCCAAGGGTGCGCTTCACATGTCGCGCAAGAAGGTGATCGTCAAGCAGATCAACGCGATTCAGAACTTCGGCGCCATGGACGTTCTGTGCACGGACAAGACCGGAACTCTCACCGAGGACCGCATCGTTCTCGGTGAACATCTCGATACTGCCGGACGCAAGTCCGAGGACGTGTTGCGGCTCGCGGCAGTCAATTCCGTGAATCAGACCGGATTGCGCAGTCTTCTCGACGACGCGGTGATCGAGGCCGCCGGTCCCGAAGTGATCGAGGAGATCTCGCGTCGGCACGGGTTGGTGGACGAGATTCCCTTCGACTTCAAGCGTCGTCGGCTCTCGGTGGTGGTCGATCACGGTGACGCCGATCTGATCGTCACCAAAGGTGCAGTGGAAGAGCTTCTTTCGGTCTGTGAATCGGTTGAACTGGACGGGGTGACCCACCAGTTGACGCCGGGATGGCTGGCCCGAGTCGACCGACTGGTCGCGGAACTGAACGGTCAGGGTAAGCGAGTGCTTGCGGTGGCGACCAAGGTCGTTGTCGACGAACAGCGACGCGAGTACTCAACTGCCGATGAAGAGGGCATGACCCTGGTCGGGTTGCTGGCCTTCCTCGACCCGCCGAAGGAATCTGCGGCCGGGGCGATCGAAGCTCTCGCGAGTCACGGCGTCGCCGTGAAGGTGGTGACGGGTGACAACGAACTGGTCGCCGAAACCGTTTGCGGCAAAGTCGGTATCGATGTTGGAACTGTCGTGTCCGGAGCCGAGATCGAAGCGTTGAGCGACGACGCCCTCGACGAGTTGGTGCAACGGACAACCGTCTTCGCGAAGACGGATCCGATGCAGAAGGCACGCATTGTCGAATCGCTGCGCCGGGTCGGCCACACGGTTGGTTTCCTCGGTGACGGTGTCAACGACGCACCCGCACTTCGGGCCGCGGACGTCGGGATCTCCGTCGACACAGCGGCGGACATCGCCCGCGAATCCGCGGACATCATCTTGCTGGAGAAGGACCTCGGCGTACTCGAACAAGGAGTCATCGAAGGGCGTCGCACCTTCGGAAACATCCAGAAGTACATCAAGATGACTGCGTCGTCGAACTTCGGGAACGTCTTCTCGGTGCTCGTCGCCAGTGCGTTGCTGCCGTTCATCCCCATGATTCCCGTAGTTCTGTTGTTGCAGAACCTGATTTACGATCTCTCGATGCTCACGATCCCGTGGGACCGTGTCGACGACGACTTCCTCGCGAAGCCACGCAAGTGGGAGACCAAGAGCCTTCGCC
This sequence comes from Rhodococcus sp. KBW08, assembly GCF_003852455.1. Taxonomy (NCBI): domain Bacteria; kingdom Bacillati; phylum Actinomycetota; class Actinomycetes; order Mycobacteriales; family Nocardiaceae; genus Rhodococcus; species Rhodococcus sp. KBW08. The sequence continues at coordinate 595,438 of NZ_QAJJ01000017.1, read as the reverse complement.
GGTTCATGGTGTTCATCGGCCCGATCAGTTCGATCTTCGACATCTCGACCTTCGCGCTGATGTGGTTCGTGTTCGCCGCCAACTCTCCCGAGCATGCGGCGTTGTTCCAATCGGGCTGGTTCATCGAGTCGTTGATCTCGCAGACGCTGATCGTTCACATGATCCGCACCCGCAAGATCCCGTTCATCCAGTCGCGCGCTTCGCTGCCGGTACTGCTCAGCACGGGCGCCGCCTGCGTCTTCGCGCTGGTGTTCCCGTTCACGTCCTGGGGCCATTCCCTCGGGTTGGTTTCACTGCCGTGGAACTACTTCCCGTGGCTGGTCCTCACTCTCGCGGCATACTGCGTCGTCACGCAGGTGGCCAAGGGAATGTTCATCCGTCGATTCGCGACCTGGCTCTAGGAGTTCACCGTGGAAATCCACGTCATCCTTGTGCGGATAGCGCTCGGGCTCGTCCTCGGCGCTGCCGTCGGGATCGAAAGGCAATGGCGCGCAAGGATGGCGGGTCTGCGAACCAACGCGTTGGTGAGCTTGGGTGCGACGCTCTTCGTGATCATGGGCGCGTACGGGTTCGAGGGGCCGGACGCTGATCCGACGCGCGTCGCAGCGCAGATCGTCTCGGGGATCGGCTTCCTCGGTGCCGGGGTGATCATGAAGCAGGGAGCCTCGGTCACGGGCCTGAACACCGCCGCAACCTTGTGGGCCACGGCCGCCGTCGGCGCGCTGGCAGGCGGCGGAATGTACTGGGTGGCGGTGTTCGGAGCCGGTGCGATCATGTTGGCGAACACATTGTTGAGGCCGTTGGGCCGGATGATGGATCACCAGCCTGCCCGCACCGGGCGCGAGGAACCGCCGGCTGATTACACCTTCGAGGTGACCTGCCACGGTGACGCCGAAGCCCACATCAGAGGGCTTACCGTGCAGTCCATTTCGAGGCCGGAGTTCCAACTGCGGTCAGTGCAGTCCTTCGACATCCCGGACAGCGACCGCGTGCGGGTGGTGGCCGAACTGGCTGCGGCGGAGCGTGACGACGGACTTCTGGAATCCGCCGTCAGCCGGCTTAGCCTGGAACCGTTGGTAACTCACGTTCGGTGGGAGGTGGAGCCGTCGAAGTAGATTCGAGGTCTCGGTCAGCTAGCGTGCATGTTCCTGCGGCGCAAGAGAGTTCCCCGGTGCGATGTCCGCGCAGTTCGACGGCGCAGGCTTGCCGTTCAATCGGTCGTCGACCCAAGCGAGCGCACCGGGGAGCCAGAGCATGGCGCCGAGGAAGTGGCTGATGGTGTCGTACTGGTCGTACTGAATCGCCAGACCGGCGTCGCAGTACTTGCGTGCGAGGCTGCGGACGTCGCCCGTGATCATCACGCCGTCACCTGCTCCGACACCGGGGCCGCCGGGTTGGGTGCCCTCGATGGTTCCGTTCGCTGCCTGCGCGATGAACATCGGAATCGTCGGTGTCGCGGCAGTGCCCATGTTGATCTTGTTCACGACATCGACGTACTCGGGAACCGTATTGGGATCCGCGTACTCGGGTTTGACCAAGTCCTGCCAGGTCAAACCGGGATATTGCGCCAGCACATTGCCGATGGACGCGTCTTCGAGTCGAGCCATGACGTCGCGTCCACGGTCGCTGAGATACTTCCCGAAATCGATGTCGTACGAACGCGCAACGCCGACAACTGCCATGCCGACTACGCCGCCCCACCCGATGCTTCCGCTCGCGTAGCGAAGGTTGTTGGCTGGATTGACCAGCACGCCTCCCTGCGCGGCACCGATCAAGTTGTCGTTGATCTCCGGTGCATATGCGGGAGCGAGTATCGAAGCCCAGTTGGTGGCGATCGCTCCGCCGGAGTAACCCATCAGCGCGATCTCTGCGTCGTCGGTGATTCCGGTTTCCGGGACATCACGGGCGGCACGCAGAGCGTCGAGCGTCATCATCCCGTATTCGGGTCCGGCAGCGAAGTTTGCATCCGGGCCCTCGGTGTCCGGGACGACGATCGTGTAGCCCAATGCGAAGAGCGGCCCGAACAAGGCTGCCTCGATGGACGTGAAGGTACCGCCGATGTTGAAGTTGCGTCCGCTGGGCGTCCAGTCACCGATCGGGGTGTTGCCCGCGATCGCGCGAGACGGACTGTCGTCGGGGTTCAGGGAATCGTAAAAGGACTGGTACGAAACAACTTTGTTCGGTTGAGCGTTGGCGGGGCGCAGGATCGAGGTGACGTTGGCGGACGGTTGTCCCAGGGCGTCGGTTGATCGATAGAGAACCTGCACTGCCTGTATCGGGGTCGGGACGTTGAGCACCGTGTACGGCACGGTGCGAGTCTCGAGGACTGCGCCGGGAGCGTACGACGAGAGGGGCGTCGCGCCGTCGTAGCTGTAGAAACCGTCATCAGGGGACTGGGCAAGAGCCGGCTGTGCGAGCGCTACCGGTGCGCCGACGCCTGTCAGTGCGACAGCGAGTACTCCGACAACTGTGCGAGATAAGACCCTTGACGACATACTCGTCCTCCACATTGGTGTGCCACGCCCCACCCTGAGATCGCGGTGTGACGACCACCATATATTACTCGCGGGTAATGTGGGGATCGGTCATCTCGGGCGCCGTGTCGAGTTCTCGGCGTAGAAAGATTTCGGAGGACTCGCCGGGAAGTAGCAAAACTCCGGCATCGACGTATCCCATTGCGCGATAGAAGTTCTGGGCTGATTCGTCGGCGAGTGTGGAGGTGAGGACCGTCGAATATCCCGCACGGCGCATCTGTGTTTCCCAATATCTGACCAACGCGCTCCCGATGCCTTGGCCGCGGTTTAGAGACTGGACGGTCAGCATGTTCATGAACGGAATCTCGTCCCAGAACAGGCCCCAACGGAGCCATCCGATTGGATTATCGCTGTCCTCGGCGACGAGTATCCGGCCGCGTTGGACCACCGACACGAGTTCCTCGTCTGCGATGTGCGAGTCGTTCTCACGTAAGAACGGCAAGTCTGTCTGTGCTGCGACGCGAATGTTCACCACACACATCAGTATTGCCGTTCAAGCTGAGGCGGTTACGTTCGGCTTGGACAGGTAGACAACTCCGGGGATGTGGCTGGGATCCGGCGGCAACGGGACGTAGCCGGCTCGGGTGTAGAGACGAATGTTCCGCGCGCTCTTGCTGCCGGTGAACAACTCGAAACTGGTGATGTGCTCGGGTGCATTCTGTTCCACGTGCTGCAAGAGGCGTCGGCCGAGGCCATTGCCCGCCAAGTCCGGCGCCACCATGAGGCGACCTATCTGCCATGCGGTTCCGTCGGCTGTGCCGCGGACGGCCCCGACGAGCCGGCCGCCGCGTCGTGCGGTCCAGACCGTCGACTCCTGAACCCAGGCTCGGACCGTGGGTAGGTCCTCGTGGAGCGGGGGTATGTCCATGCTGTTGTTCGAGATTGCTTCCGAGACCCAGCAACAGCGTTGTAGAACAAGGATTTCCGCGGCGTCCCCGTCCGTTGCGCCCTCTATGACTATTTCGTCCATGGTTTCCCTTACGAATCGGTTCTTCGTACCCGCAGGGCAATTGTTCACCCGCAGGCTAAATTTGGCGCGCGGATGAACAATTGGCGCGCGGCTGTGTATTCGGAAAGTTTCAATTAGGTCATAACAAACAAAACGCCCGCGACCAATTGGTCGCGGGCGTTTCGAAAAAAGAACGTCAGACAGTTGCCGGAGTGTTCTCGTCCAACTTCGGATCGTCGTTCGCGATTCGCTTGTTGCGAATGAGGCTGCTGATGAAAGCAGCGCCGATCAAGAAGACACCGACCAGGCCGGTGATGATCTCGTTGATGTGAACGCCGATGGACACCATCAAGATAACGGCCAGAGCGCCGATGGCCCAGTGGGCACCGTGCTCGAGGTAGACGTAATCGGAGAGCGTGCCCTTGCGGACCAGGAAGACCGTGATGGAACGGACGAACATCGCGCCGACGAAGCCGAGGCCCAGAGCGATGATGATCGGGTCTGCCGTGATGGCGAATGCGCCGATGACGCCGTCGAACGAGAAGGACGCGTCGAGGACCTCGAGGTAGAGGAACAGGAAGAAGCCGGCCTTGCCGGTTGCCTTCGCGAGCTGCGTGGGGCCGCCGGATTTGGCGGTTTCTTCCTCTTCGCCTTCTTCCGGCAGGTTGAACAGTTCACCCAGTCCGTTGACCGCGATGTAGGTGATCATGCCCAGAACACCGGAGATCATGACGGTGGAAACCTTGTCGTCGGCAGCGAGGAAAGAACCACTGAGAACCAGGACGATGCCGGCCACGACGACGGAGAGCTGATCGAGCTTGCCGATGCGAGCGAGCGGCTTCTCCAGCCAGGACAGCCAGGTGATCTCACGCTCTTCGAAGATGAATCCGAGGAAGAGCATCAGCAGGAACATGCCACCGAAGGCAGCGATCTGCGGGTGAGCGTCGGTGAGGATGGTTTCGTAGCTCGGCTCGCCGTTGGTGAAGTACGCGGCGTCGTCCGCAGGCGGGTTCAGTGCGAGGTCGAGTGCAGCTACGGGTCCGAGACCGGATGCAGCCCAGACGATCACGAGCGGGAACACCAGACGCATACCGAAGACGGCGATGATGACGCCGATGGTGAGGAAGATCTTCTGCCAGAATTCACTCATTCTTTGCAGAACAGTGGCGTTGATGACGGCGTTGTCGAAGGAAAGCGAGATTTCCAGAATCGACAGGATGATGACGAGGAACAGTGCCTCGGGTCCGCCGTAGATGAACGCAACGATCATCGCGAGGATCGAAATTGCGATGGATAAACCGAATATTCGCAGTACCACGGAGCGTGGCCCTTTCTAGTTGGTCAATGCAGAGTGGTTACTGCAAGCGGTCTCTCACCGCATCCGAACGTGAAAACGGGGAGGGTTCCACAGACTACTGCGGAACCTTCCCCGAGTCAGCTCGTCGAGAGCGAAGATCAGACGTTGACGCCGTAATCGCGCGCGATGCCCGCGAGGCCGGACGCGTAGCCCTGGCCGATTGCGCGGAACTTCCACTCTGCACCGTTGCGGTACAGCTCACCGAAGACCATGGCGGTCTCGGTGGAAGCGTCCTCGGAGAGGTCGTAACGAGCGAGCTCGTTGCCGTTCGACTTGTCGACGACGCGGATGTACGCGTTGCGGACCTGGCCGAAGGACTGCGAGCGAGCTTCTGCGTCGTAGATCGAGACGGGGAAGACAACGCTCTCGACCTCGGCGGGAACCGCTGCGAGGTTCACGTCGATCTGCTCGTCGTCGCCTTCGCCTTCGCCGTCCGTGTTGTCACCCTTGTGCTCGATCGAGCCGTCGGGCGAACGGAGGTTGTTGAAGAAGATGAAGTGCTGGTCGGAGAGGACCTTCTTGTTCGAGCCTGCGCCGATCGCGCTGGCGTCGAGGTCGAAAGCAGCTCCGGTGGTGGAACGCGCGTCCCAGCCCAGGCCGACGACCACTGCAGTCAGGTTCGGGGCCTCCTTCGTGAGAGAGACATTGCCGCCTTTGGTCAAGCTGACGCCCATTCAGGGGTCCTTTCAAGAGGAGAGACAAGGCCCACTACGACGCGAAGTCGTCTTGGGAGTGTGTTTACCTCCACCACCCTAACCGCAGTTCCGGTGTGTTCGCCGTAACAGCAGAATTACGAACCGAGAAGCGAAGTGCTGGACCCGTAGGATTCAATCGTGGTGGGAAGATGGTCGGAGCGCTTCAATCGGGGGGCAAGAGTGGGGGAGTCGGTCAGTCGTGCGCGGGAGGCGCAGACGGCCATGGTTTCGGCGTTCCTCGACATGGACAAGCGGCAGACCATCGCGTCGGCGGCAGTCGACGCTTCCGCCGAGCTGTACCCCGAGCGCGGGCTGCGCGCCGCGTGGGAACCCGTTCGAGATCGGTGCTTCCAGGCTGCGTCGGACTACCTCGACACATCCGAGCGCTACGGCAACGATCAGGTACTTCACCAGAACCCGAACGGTGCTCGGGCGGCGTTCGAGAAGTCGGTAGCTGCACTTGTCGAGGCAGCGCAGGGCGTCGACGCCTTCTACAACGGACATCGAGCGCATCTCGAGCAGGCGACGGTCACGATGTCCGCCATTCCCGTTCTCGGCCAACAGGCACGAACCCTGGCGAACGCCGCCCGGGAGAAACTTGCTGCCACTGATCAGCGCTATCGCGAGTACCCGTCGGTGGTGACGGCCTCCGAACACCTCGACGACGCGGTTGCAGCGCTCGACAACGCGCGATCCTCCGGTCGCGCCGACGCAGTCCGCACGCGGGCCGAGAGTGTCCGCGAAGCGGTATCGGCGCTCGAGGAAGCATTGGCAGACGCCCCCTCGACCCAGCACCGTGCAGAGATGACGATCTCCTCGGTCTCGACCAGGTTGTCGGCAGTGCGCACACGAGTGGACCGGCTGGATCCGGCGTACTCCGCATTGCTCCGCGAGTTCAACGCAGCAAGTTCCGCTGACCTCGTCGACAACAGCAGTCGCAGCCGAGCGCACATCGATCAGGCTGACATCGATCTCAAGGAAGCGAAGCAGTCGTTGGCTGCGGGAAACCCCGAACACGCACTGGCTTTGATGGCCGAAGCACGTGTTCACCTCGCCGACGCCGAAGCGTGCGCCGATGCCGTGACGGACCGTCTCGCTACTCTGCGTGCAGTTCGGGCAGATCCGAGCGAAAAGGAACGTGAGGTTCGTTTCCGGCTGAAAGACGCCCAGATGTTCGCTGTTAACCAAGGGTTGGTGGCGGAGTGGGGCTCCGTACTCGATGCTCAACTAGCAAGGATCGAGCGAGCGAGTGCGTCACTGTCGGGAACTCATCCGGACTACTGGTCGTATGTATTACAGCTGGACTCGGTATCGACGTTCATCGCCGAAGTTGTCGAGAAGATGCGGGCGCGAGCCGGCAAAAACTGAATGGTCGGGCCGATCGGGGGATCGGAGTTGCTCGACGCGTTGTCACAGGGGGTCGTTTCATGGACTTGATTGCGGTTACAGAGAGAAGAGAAATGCAGCACTTTCAACATCTCGAGGACGACGTGCGGGAGCAACTGTTCCTGCATGCGCCTCGGTCGTTCGCGGATTCCGACGAGAGGGATCTGCTCGCGATTGCTCTGGGTGCAACTCTCTACGTTCCGGCCACCCGCGCCGGGTTGGCCGACATCGTGGTCAAGCGAGCGTCCGAGGGCGTCAGCTCGATGGTGCTCGATCTCGAAGACGCCGTCGCTGATCACGAGGTCGAATCGGCGCGGGCTAACGCGGTTGACGCTCTCGACAAGATCGCGTCGACCGACGCCGTCGGCATGCTGCTGTTCGTGAGGGTCCGTGAGGTCGCGGACATCCACAAGGTCGCCGCGTCGTTGACCGAGGGGCGCGCCGCGCTCACCGGGTTCGTCATCCCCAAGTTCGGCAGCGAGTCCGGCCCCGTGTTTCTCGACGCCGTCGCGGACGCGTCCGAGCTGCTGGGTAAGCATCTCTACGCGATGCCGGTACTCGAATCACCCGCGCTGGTTCACCGCGATACACGTGATCTCGAATTGCGCACCATCAGCGGAATTCTCGCGCAACACCGCGAGCGCATTCTTGCCGTCCGCATCGGCGCCACCGACATGTGCAGCACCTTCGGCATCCGTCGTGACCGCGATCTGACCATCTACGACGTGCGCGTGGTGGTCGACGTCATCGCCGACATCGTCAACTACCTCGGCCGCGCCGACGGTTCGGGTTTTGTCATCACCGGGCCGGTGTGGGAGTACTTCGCCGATCACGAACGCATGTTCCGGCCGATGCTGCGCGCCACCCCGTTCGAGGAACACGACGCCGTCCGGTTCCGTCAGCACCTCGTCAGCCGCGACCTCGACGGCCTGCTCCGTGAGATCGCGCTGGACCGAGCCAACGGAATCCAAGGCAAGACGGTCATCCACCCGTCGCACGTCGCGGCGGTCAATGCTCTCTCCGCGGTCACGCACGAGGAGTACCACGATGCCCTCGACATTCTCGGTGCCGACGCTGGGGGAGTGCAGGCGTCCGGATACCGGAACAAGATGAACGAGATGAAGCCGCACCGCAATTGGGCTCATCAGACTGCGCTCCGCGCTCACGTGTTCGGTGTGACCAACAAGGGCATCACGTTCGTCGAGTTGCTGACGGCGTTGGTCGATCGATGACAGAGGTTGTCCAGTCCAGGGACGTCCCCTGGGCTACCGCAGAATTCGGCTTGGACCTCGTTCACGGCGATTCGTCACTCGGGCATTCGGTGCCCGATCTGGTGATCCCGGGACTTCGGCGGAATCCGCGTCGCGCTCACCTGCTGGTCTCCACGGTGCTGGGAAAGCACGTACCTACCGAGCCGTCCGTTGTCATCGGCGCTGCCGACGACCTCGGTGACTTGGTGCGGACCGCTCTCGGTGACGGCGTCGACGTCGTCGTGCTCGGGTTTGCCGAAACTGCAACAGGTTTGGGCCACTGCGTCGCGGCTCGTCTGCACGCTCACTGCTACCTGCACTCGACTCGTCGCGACGTACCCGGTGCCACGACGCTCGCCGGATTCGAGGAGGGACACTCGCACGCCACGAGTCATCTGATGCAGCCGACGTCCGCCGAACTGTTCGAGAACGACCTGCCGCTGGTCCTCGTCGACGACGAGATCTCCACCGGCGCAACCGCGATCGACGCCATCCGGGCGCTGCACGGGCAATGCCCGCGAAGCCGTTACGTCGTGGCCTCGCTGGTGGACATGAGGACCGAGGAACACCGAGCCGCCAGCGAAGCCGCGGCGGCAGAGCTGGGCGTGCGGATCGACTACGTCTCTCTCGCTTCGGGTTCGACGGTCCTGCCCGACGGGCTGACCGAGCGCGTCACGGCCCTGGATGCTCCGGATCTCAATCCGATCGGCGATCGTCGCGGCTCCTTGGCTCGAGTGGATCTGCCATGGCCCGCACACGTCCCCGACGGTGGCCGGCACGGTTTTCTCGATGGCGACACCGAGGCATTCGAGTCCGCCGTCGAGGCGGCGGTGTCCATCCTCGGAACATCGATCGACCCGTCGTGTGCTGTGATCGTGATCGGTCACGAAGAGTTGATGTACCTGCCATTGCGGATCGCAGCGGGCTTGGAAAGCGCTGGGCGAGCAGTTCGGTACCAGACCACAACTCGCTCACCCGCCTACGTCGTCGACCTGCCGGGATACCCGCTGCGTCGTGGGTTCACCTTTCCGGCACCGGAACTGGGTGAGAACGAGCCTCGATACGTGTACAACGCGCAGTGGCCTGATGCGGCGGTCGAAGCCCTTGCATTGCTGGTCGTCGACGAGCCCGCCGACACCGATCGGTTGACGGCGATGGACGGAGTGATCGAGGTGTTGCGGAACTCCGGCACCGACGTCCTGGTCGCCACCGTTCGCGGGGCCGATCCGTCGGCGCTGCGAGATTCCAGAGCAGGAGGCTCGTCATGAACGAACCATTGGTCGGACCCGATTTCGGTTCGTACGCGCCGGGCGAAGTGAAGTGGCTGCTCAAGGATCTTTCGCACGTGGATCTCGAAGCGGATGTATCCGTGCGCGAGAAGCGTATTCAGTCGGGTGAGGCGCACTATGCCGAGTCACTTCCCATCGAGTACCAACCCGATCAGGCATATCGGGATCTGTTCGAGACGGTGCTCGCCGAGAGCGCCCCACGGTTGGCGCGCGCTGTCGGGACCGTCATGGACCTGGTGCTGGCCGAGCGCGGAAGTGACATCACGCTGGTCTCACTCGCCCGGGCCGGAACACCGATCGGGATTCTGATGCGGCGCTGGGCCCAGCAGACCCGCGGGTTGACGCTGCCGCACTACGCGGTGTCCATCGTCCGCGGAAAGGGCATCGATTCCGTCGCACTCGATTATCTTGCGCACCATCACGACTCGGAGAACGTCGTCTTCGTCGACGGCTGGACGGGTAAGGGTGCGATCGCCCGCGAACTCGACGCGGCGTTGACGGAGTACCACGAGGCGGGTGGAGCCAAGTTCGACTCCGATCTGGCTGTTCTCGCCGACCCCGGGCACTGCGTGCGAACGTACGGAACCCGCGACGACTTCCTGATCGCGTCGGCGTGCCTCAATTCGACGGTGTCCGGCTTGGTCTCACGAACAGTCCTCAACGACACCCTCATCGGGCCCGGCGATTTCCACGGCGCGAAGTTCTACGCCGACCTCGCCGACGTCGACGTCTCCAATCGGTTGCTCGACGTGGTCTCGGCCGAGTTCGATTCGGTTCGCGGCGACGCAGCGGATTCTCTTGCTGCAGTGCTAGATTCCGATCGGACGCCGACCTGGGCCGGCTGGGAGTCGGTGGAGAAGGTGCAAGCCGAGTACGGGATCTCGACGGTCAACTTCGTCAAACCCGGTGTCGGAGAAACAACCAGGGTGCTGCTGCGCCGGCTCCCGTGGAAGGTTCTGGTGCGCGAACTCGAAGCCCCGGAGCATGCACATATCCGGTTGTTGGCGCAGGCCCGTGGGGTTCCGGTCGAGGAAGTACCCGACCTCGCCTACTCGTGTGTCGGCCTGATCAAGGACATCACGTGAGCCGTGCGGACACCGCTGCGTCTCAGGTCCTGATCGCCACGGATCTGGACCGAACGATGATTTATTCACAGGCCGCGATCGGCGGCGATCCCAGTGGCTCCGATCTGGATTCGGCACCGAGTCCCTTGTGCGTCGAGTACTACAACGGCGGTCCGCTCTCACACATGAGCGTCGAATCGATCGAACTGCTGACTGCGCTCAGCTCGCGGGTTCCGGTGATTCCGACAACGACCCGGACCATCGCACAGTTTCAGCGGATCGATCTCCCCGGCGGACCGTGGAATTACGCGATCACGAGCAACGGCGGAAACATCCTGGTGGACGGCGAAGCCGATCGCGAGTGGCGAAACGAGATCGACCGTTCGACCCGCAAGGCCGGCGCCGAGTTGCCGCAGGTTCAGACGGAACTGGAATCGCGCATCGACTCGAGTTGGGTCAGCTCCATTCGTGTTGCCGACGATCTGTTTCCGTACCTGGTCGTCGATCTGGCCGTGATGCCGAGTGAATTCGAGACCGAATGGAATCACTGGTGTGTGGCGCGGGGCTGGAACGTCTCTCGTCAAGGCCGGAAGATCTACACGATGCCCGACGCGGTCTCGAAGTCACGCGCACTGGCAGAGGTGCGCCGCAGATTGGTCGAGTCGGGTGATCTGGATCAGTCCGCCGTGGTGATCTCGGCTGGTGACGGTGCGTTGGATGCGGAGATGCTCGAATACTCCGATTTCGCGATCCGGCCGAGGCACGGTGAGCTGGAAGAACTGAATTGGCAACGGCCGACCGTTACTGTGACAGAAAGGTCCGGTATCGCAGCGAGCGCGGAGATATTGCGGTGGTTCTCTTCCGCGCTCGGGTAATACACGCTCTCTATGAAGGGGATTTAGTTGTCTGTATCGCTTGCCAAAGGGCAGAACGGCCCGCTGGACGTCTCGGATGTGGTTGTGTCGGTTCAGTTGGCTGCAGCCGCTGACCTGTCTGCACTCCTCGTGACGAGCAACGGAAAAGTTCGTTCCGACGCCGACTTCGTCTTCTTCAACCAGCCGACCGGACCCGGCGTGCAATTGGTGCCCAACCCGGGTGGCATTGCCTCACTCCGAGTCTCGCTCGCCGGCGTCCCGGCAGACATCGAGCAAGTCCGCGCCGTCATCACGCTCGACGACGCGTCGTCGAACTTCGGGCGCACTGCTGCACCGACCGCTCGGGTCTCCGACGCGGCCGGGAACGTGTTGTACGAGTACGTGATCGACGGCCTCACCTCCGAGTCCATCGTCATCGCGCTCGAGGTGTACCGACGCCAGGGTGCGTGGAAGGTGCGCGCCGTCGGCCAGGGTTACGCCGGTGGATTTGCCGCGCTGGTCACCGATCACGGTGTGTCCGTCGACGATGCTCCCGCGCCGCCGCCGCCCACTCCGGTCGCGGCTCCGGCTCCGATCACCCCGCCGTCGTCTGTCGCTCCTACACCGCCGGCATACAACCAGCCGCCGCAGCAGCAGCCTTCGTACAACGCTCCGCCGGTTCCGCCGGCCCCGCCCGCGTACAACCAACCGCCCGCCTACAACCAGGGCCCGACGCCGCCGGCCTACCCGCCGGCGCAGCAGCCTGCCTACAACCAACAGCCTGCGTACAACCAGCAGCCGACGTACAACCAGGCGCCCCCGGCACCTCCCGTGCAGAACCAGCCGCCGGCGCAGCAGCCCGAGGTCAGCCTGGTCAAGGGACGCCCCGTCAGCCTGACCAAGGGCCAGAAGGTCACCCTCCGCAAGGAAGGTGGCGTCGCGCTCACCATGATCCAGATGGGGCTCGGCTGGGACCCGATCAAGAAGAGCGGCCTGTTCGGCAGCCGTACCGCCGACGTCGACCTCGACGCTTCGGCTCTCCTGTACGCCGACGGCAACCTCGTCGACGTCTGTTACTACGGTCAGCTGACGTCCAAGGACGGCTCGGTCCGTCACATGGGTGACAACCTGACGGGCGACGGAGATGGTGACGACGAGGTCATGCTCGTCGATCTGCAGCGCGTCCCGGCTCACGTGACCACCGTGATCTTCACCGTGACCTCGTACCGCGGACACACGTTCGAGCAGGTCTCCAACGCTTTCTGCCGCCTCGTGGACAGCACCACCAACTCCGAGCTCGCTCGATACACGCTCCAGGGCGGCATGGCCTTCACCGGAATGGTGATGGCAAAGGTGTATCGCGTGAACGGTGAATGGAAGCTGCAGGCCATCGGTGAAGGTATTCAGGCCAAGCATGCGGGAGAAGCTGCGCCGCAGCTGGGCCGTTTCCTCACTGTGTGAGTCGAGACTGCACAGTCGAGATGAATCCGGTTCGGCGGTAGGTGGTTTCGATCGCCGTCCGCCGAACCGGACATCGTTGTCCACTCCGTGCGTTAACCTCATGCGGCATGTCGAGCCGTCAGTCGAGCGGCCGTGCGCGAGAGGACTTGGCACAGTAGATGATCATTCGAGGGAAACTTCTCGGTCGTGCGGCGGCTGTCGCAGGCGTTGTGCTGGCGCTCGTGAGCACCGGAATCGCGCAGGCTTCGGTGCCCCAGTCGGCACCGCCGTCAGGATTTTCCGAGACCGGGATCAAGTACGTCGCCCTCGGTGACTCCCGTGCCTCCGGCCCACGGCTGGAACCGATGTACCCCGACGCCTGCTCGCGCTCGTACGAGAACTTCGCGGGCAAGATCTCTCGGGCACTCGAGGTCGCCGAGTTCGCCGACGTCTCTTGCAGCGCGGCCCGCGCCGAGAACATCATCGACACCCCACAGTTGATTCCGAACTACTGGCCGGTCCAACTCGACGCCGTGCACCCGGACACCGACCTGATCACCATCTCGATCGGCGGCAACGACTCCAACAGCATTTTCCTCGGGCCCCTGTGCGTCGCTCCGGGACCAGGAACTGATCGTGGATGTCGGTACGACCCGCTCGCGAATTCCGTCGCCCAGTCCGGAATCGACCGGGCTGCCGGAGAATTGGATCGCATCCTGACCGCGGTCACGCAGCGCGCGCCCAACGCTCGCATCTACCTGATCGGTGAGGGCGGCATGATCTCCTCTCGGGGTTGCTGGCCGAACATCCCGTTCTCCGACGCCGACGCGGCCTGGTTCATGGACTACTTCGCGCGCTACAACACGAAGTTCGACGAGGTCGCTCACGCCCACGGTGTGCGCACTGTCGACATTGCGGCGGCGAGCATCGCCGGCGGGCACGACGCGTGCGCAAGTGCAGATCAGCGTTGGTTCGAAGGCCTGTTCTCGGAGTCGACGGCGCAGCGCTTGCACTTCACGGATGCCGGGATGACCGCGGTGGCCGATCTAGTCGTGGCGGACCTGCAAGGCTGACCGAGAGTGCCCGGTCATGGCATAGTTCGCTGCTGTGGGTATGACTTTTGTTCCCGGACAGAACGCGCCGCTGCAGGCGCCCGTGGTGACGTTTCGAGCCGAGAGCCAGACGCCGTTCGACGTGTCGGCGCTGGTAGCGGACGCGAACCTGAGGGCATTGACGTCCGCGGACTTCGTGTTCTACAACCAACCGTCCACCGCTGGAGTGCAACTCGATCAGAGCGGCATCCGGGTGGAACTCGATCGACTTCATCCCGATGCCGCTGCCGTGTTGTGCATCGTGAGCGTGGATCCGGCCGCGACGGCGGCGGGCGCCTTTCGCACGGCCGGGCTCTCCGCCACCCTGAGCGATCAATCCGGTTCGGTCCTGGCCGAATTCGCGATCCCCACCGCAGGTACCGAGACAGCGGTCATCTGCTGGGAGCTGTACCGAAAGTCCGGTGTGTGGAAGATCCGGGCCGTAGGGCAGGGCTACGCGGGTGGTCTGGCGGAACTGATCTCGGTGCACGGCGTCGAGGTGGACGACGAGCCGGCCCAACCAGCCCCGACAGCTGCGCCCGCGTCGGACTCCGCGGTGGAGCCGTTGGAGGTGGGCCGCGGTCTCGAACGTGCATGGATGATCTTCGAGGACGCCTCACGATCTGCCGCTTCCTTCGTCTCCAGCAGTGAGTACGCGCTGGCTCGGCTGGACGAAGATCTGACAGCAGCCGTCGCAGATCCGTCGTTGCGGAACTCGGCAGCCGGAGTGGCAGCGCGTGATGCTGCACAGAAGCGTCACGACGATCTCGTCTCACTCGCACGGGACAATCACGCCCGCGACAGCGCCCAGCTTGCGCACGAACTCGGCGTGATCGACGGTGTGCTCCCACGGTCGATGGCGTCGTGGAAGTCGGTGTCGTGGGCGGGAACAACCGATCCGGCCCAGATCACGGCCGTCAGCGACGGAATGCGTCTGGGCGAGCTGTCGGCTCCGGACCGCGGCACACTCACCGTTCCCTACTGCGTCCCGCTCCCACTGCGTCGGCCCATCTGGGTGGACAGTACGTCGAGCAAAGCAGCGCTCGGTCTGATCAGTGCCGTCACCGTGCGCGTCATGGCCGCAGGCCCGATGCCGCTACTCGACGTCGTCGACCTGACCGGCTCGCTCACGCCACTGACCGACCGACTGGCACCGATGCTCGCGGGGCCGGTCATCACCGCTCACACCGAGATCTCAGCGCGTCTGCGGGCACTCGCCGAAGCCGTCGACATGGGCGAACTCGCGCGAATGAGTGGCGTCGCAGATGGCCCGAGTTCCCTACGACTGTTGATCCTCAGCGATTTCCCGCACGGATACTCCGCCGAAGACGCACAGACCGTCATGTTCCTCGCCGAACGTGGACCGGCAATCGGTTTGTCGATACTGATTGTCGGAGAGGACGAGTCGAACTTCGCGGAAGAGTCCGTCGCCGCGCTGTCGGAGGGGTGCCAACATCTTTCGGCAGCAGGGCAGACGGAGGTTCACGATCCGTGGACCCGCACGCAATGGCACTTCACCCCGGACGTGCTCGACCCGATCTCCGAGTCGCGAATTCTGGCAGTGTTCGACCGCACCTAGCGGCCGATGGCGGATTGCCGAGCGCACAGGCAGAGTGGTGGTACGACCACGCGCGGTGTGTGGCGGCAATACTCGAGGAGACTCATGGCATTCTGGGATCAGTTGAAGGCTAAGGCTCAGGAGATGAACGGCCAGCTCAAGACAAAGACCAGCCAGTTCCAGAACAAGGAATTCAAGAACGCGAGCATGGCAATGTGCGCGTTGATCGCCGCCGCAGACGGTTCGATCGATCCGTCGGAGCGTCAGAAGACCGCCGCGCTGATCATGAGCAACGAGTCGCTCGCGGTCTTCCCACCGGACGAGCTTCGTGAGCAGTTCGACTGGTACTGCAGCAAGCTGTCCTCGGACTACGAGTTCGGCAAGGTCGAGGCGACGGCAACCATCGCGAAGCTCAAGTCGAAGCAGGATCAGGCCCGGGCGGTCATCCAGATCGGCATCATCATCGGCGGCGCAGACGGCAACTTCGACGAGCACGAGCGCGGCGTCGTACGCGACATGTGTTTTGCAGTCGGAATCTCTCCGGCCGAGTTCGATCTCTGATCTTCAGAGCACGAAAGTGGGTGCAGCGCGAAAGCGCTGCACCCGCTTTTCTTTTCAGTACTCGGGATAACCGTCCTCGGGTCCCAGCATGCGCTCGATCCTCGTCCGCGTGATCTTGGCGAGCTCGTCGACGCAGACCTTGCGCTCGACGGACCGCTCGTTGGACATACGCTGGCCGATGTTCGCGAGCAGGTCGTCGGCATCGTGGCCGTGCGAACACCACAGATAACGGAAGCCGAAGTTCCGCTCGTACTCCTCGCCGGCGCGATAGATGGTAGCCATGACGGCGTCGTCGGGAACCCAGATCGAGCATTGCTCGAGGTGGGACGGCACGCTGTTCTTGCGCACGCCTACGGGTGGATGGCACTGCAATGCTCGCTCGACGTCCTCGTCCGAGAGGTTGAGAATCGCGTCCTCGGCTCGCGAGAGGATCTCTGCGTGATCGGCGAACGGACGTCCGTCGCTGACCCACCCGGCCCACGTCAGAGAGCAGCAGCACTCGAACAATGCGTGAACCGCCTTCTGTCGCGGTAGTTCGTTGAAGCGCTCCAACCCGATCGATTGATGTAGCAGCATGTGACCTCCCGGCCCGTTGTGCCTTCAGGCGCGCTCGACATGCCGCGCGGTAACCAGATGCGCGGACAATTCGATAATCCGCTGCTTTACCTGGGAAAGGAAGGTTTGCTCACCGAGTTTTCAGGTTCTTAACGCGGCGTAACGAGCTGACCCACACAACGCAGGAGCCGGAAGTTCAGCGCCAGTGGTGGAGATCTCGGGTTCATTCCCCTCACCGGGCATCGCAGCTGCCCTCGCAATCATCCCGGTCCTGGTCCCTGCCTTCACATGGCATCGCACTCCTCGTGAAGGCAGCCGGGATCGCCGTCGCCGAACGAATCGAAGACCCGAGGTGAACGCAGCAGTATTTCGCATCCGCGAACTCGGCACCCACGCCGGCGCGCGAGCCCGTCGACTCGGCTGTGCCGCACTGGGTGCCCCCCGACTTCGACTTCTACCTCGGCGACCACGTGTCGAACACGAACAAGCGACGATCGAGCGCCACCACACCATCTCCCAACACGTTGAACAAGAACAACATCGGCGGCGCCCGGGCATGTGATTTCCGTCCTTCGGCCATCGCGGAATTCCTCGCTTTCCCCAGCGAGGACGGCTCTCCCTCATCAGAGAATCGTCCTCGGCGCCGAGTCGGTTCACTCTTGCTTGTCTATCCGAAATTTGCGAGATCGGGATGTGTGAAGAGGTGGCCCGCTGCGCGTTCGTATTGTGCTGCCACCTGCAGAAGCATGTCTTCCCTCAGGTGAGGGCCAACGAACTGGGCGCTGATCGGGAGCCCTTCTGTGTCGTGCCCTGCGGGTAGCGCGATGGCAGGGTTTCCTGTGTCATTGAAGATGGCGGTGAATGCAGTGGGAATGGTGCGATCGCGGACTGCGCGGGCGATGTCTGGGCCCGTGGCGGGCCAGGCTGTCGTGGGAGTCGTCGGAGTCAGGTACAGGTCGCAGTCGGCAAAGAGTGTCGATGCCCACAGGTCAAGTGTTCCGCGGTAGCGCCAGTACGACTGAAGTTGATCGAGTGTCACTTCCCTTCCGCGTTCGAGTATCTCGGCGAACCAGGCTTCGAAATTTTCCGGCCGGGAGTTGAATTCGTCTTTCACCTTGGTGAATCGGTGATAGCCGAGGATGCGTTGCCGAAGTTGCATGTGTTCAGGGAATGAATCGGAGAAGGGGAGGACGCGTTCGTCGTCGATAATGGTGTGACCGAGTGCGGTCAGCACGTCGACGACTGTGTCGAGCCCTCCAAGTACCTCCGGGGTCGGGGTCGCAACGCCCCAACTCCGATTGACGCGGATGCGCAGTGTTGGTGGGGAAATGTCGATGGCATCGCTGTAGGACCGGTCGGGCCGCGGAAGTGAGTAGGGGTCGCTCGGGTGGAAGCCGGCGGTGAGGTCGAGTTGGAGTGCTGTGTCCGTGACGGTTCGAGCCATCGGAGTCGACACGCTGTGTCGGGGCCAGTCGGGGGTGGGGTGTGGTCCTGTGGGAATCCGGCCTCGGGTCGGCTTGAGGCCTACGATTCCGCACAGTCCGCCGGGGATACGTGTCGAACCTCCGCCGTCTCCGGCTGTGGCCAGGGCTGCCAATCCCGCGGCGACGGCGGCTGCTGATCCGCCGCTGGACCCTCCCGGTGAGTTGCGGGTGTTCCAGGGGTTTCGGGTGATTCCGAAGGCGCCGTTGTCGGTATGGACGGCCGCTCCCATCGGGGGCGTGTTCGCTTTGCCGATGACGAGTGCGCCGGCGCGCCGCAGTCGTTCGACGTGGATACTGTCGACTTTCTTCAGGCCCTCGCCGAGGAACGCGCTTGTTCCGCGGCTGGTTGGAAATCCGGCCGCGTTCTCGAGATCCTTGACCACGATGGGCAGCCCGGCCAGCGGGCCGGGGTGATCGCCTCGTGCGAACTGGTCGTCGATAGCGGATGCATCGCGAAGTGCGCGCTCCGGATCGAGTGAGACTATGGCGTTCAGTCCCGGGTTCACGCGGTCGATACGAGCGAGGGTATACGTCATCAGCTCTGTGGCGCTGATAGTGCGCGAGTGGACCATTGCTGCCAGGTCCACTGCACTGGTGTACGCGAGTTCGGTCATGGGACAGTCACTTTCGTTCGGGCATGTGGTCAAATCACGTCGTTGTGGCGTAAGTTTTCGAGTTCGGAATCTGTCAGCCCGAGAAGGCCGCGCAGCACGGAGTCGGTGTCGGCTCCGAGTCGAGGTCCGAGACTTCGGATCGTTCCCGGTGTCCTGCTCATGTGGGGTAGCGGTGCAGCCATGGAAATGGCTCCGTAATCGGGGTCCTCTACATCGACAATTGTTCCGCGTGCTCGATAGTGCGGGTCGGCGGAGATGTCGGCGACGTTCATCAGGGGTGCCGCCGGCACGTCGGCGTCACTGAGGAGCTTGACGACGTGGTCCGCGGTGTGGGTGGCGATCCAGTCGCTCACCACCGGATACAGTTCACTCTGATTCTCGATGCGTGCGCTTGTCGTCGAATAGCGTGGGTCGGTGCCCATTTCGGATTTTCCCATCACGTCACACAACCGCCGAAACAGTGGGTCTGTGCCTGCGTGCACCGATACGCGGCGCGCATCTGCTGTGGTGAAGTCGCTGGCGGGGACGATGAAAGGGTTGTGGTTGCCCATTCTTTCGCGGACGACTCCGAACGCGGAGTAGTTCAACAGGGCATTCTCGCTTGCTCGGAAGGCTGGTTCGTAGAGTGCGAGATCAATGACTTGGCCATCACCGCCGCGGGTGTCGCGGTGGTACAGAGCAGTCATGGCGGCGAAGGCGGCCATGTAGGCGCTCATGAAGTCGATGACCGAGTATCCGGCTCGGACGGGTTCTTGATCGGGGTAGCCGCTGACGTAGGTCAAGCCGGAGTACGCGCTGGCGATTCGATCGAACGCTCCTCGGTCTCGATACGGGCCGGTCAATCCGTAACCGGTGAGATAGACGAAAACTGCTCGGGGGTTGATGTTCTGGAGGGTGTCGGGATCCATCCCCCAGGCATCGAGAGTTGCGGGGCGATAGTTCGTGATGACGATGTCGAAGTGCGGAATCATCGCTCGGAGAATTTCGCGGCCTCGCTCGGTACGCAGGTTGATGGTGACAGAGCTTTTGTTTCGACCTTCCTGCGACCATTGCAAGGACCGTCCGCCGGTGTCGGGTGCTGCGCCGCCTCGTGTGAAGTCGCCCCGGCCGGGTTCTTCGACTTTGACGACTTCGGCACCGAAATCACCGAGGATGGTGGCAGCGACGGGTGCGGCCAGGACGGTTGACACGTCGAGCACTCGTACTCCGGACAAGGCCTGTTCGGTAGTGGACTGTTCATTCATGGTGGATTCCTCGGTGGGTTTTTCGATCGGTGCAGTCACGAAGTGGCCGTTGATTCGGACTCGGTGGCTGTTGCGGGATCTGTGGTGTCGGCGTCGTCGCGTGAGCACTTGTGAGTGGGTAGGAACCACAACAGGATCGGACACAGGAACAGCAGCAGGGTGCAGACGATCCACACCGTTTCGTATCCTCCGAGGCTCGCGCGTTTCGCTCCGAACTCGGTGAACGAGGCGAGGACCATGGCAAATCCGGCACCAGCTGCCGCACCACCGAGCGTCTTCAATGTGCTCGACAGTCCGGTCGCGATCCCGGTCTGATCGTCAGGAGCGGCCTCTGCGACGATCGTGGGCAACGCGCTCATCACGAACCCGGCGCCGGCGCCGGCGAGCATCACGGACGTGATCGACAGTGGCAGACTGTGATTCCAGAACACCATGATGATGTCGCTGACAGCGATCAGACTAACGCCTGAGATCAGGACGCCTTTGAGTCCGATCGACTTCGCGAAGTACGCGAATCCCGCTGCCGTCATCGTGGCGAGGACGGCGTAGGACGCAGCAACGAGTCCGATTGCAGCAGGAGACATCGAGAATCCGAAGCCGCTGACTTCCGGGCGGGCAGCGAGGAAGGTGGTGCGAATGGTTTGCGTTCCTGCCACGCAGATTCCGAAGATGAACGAGAAGAGGTACACCGGCCACAGTGATCGTGAACTCATCACCCGCAGGTCTACCGCAGGGGCTCGCGTCGTCAGTTCCCATCGAGCCCACACGAGAGCAGTGAGGACGGCGCTGACGAGAGGAATCCACGCGGCAGGCGAACCGAAACCCGATCGTTGAGCTTGACTGAGTCCGAAGAAGACTCCGGCCACGACCAGTCCGAGGCCGGCGAACCCGACACCGTCGATATGTGGATTGGTGCGAGTCGTCGATTCGGGAACGACGGTGAAGACCACCACGACACACAACGCGATGATCAGGCATGGAATCAAGAGCATCAGCGTGACACTGTCGGTCAGTTTCGAAAACGCTCCGGCCGAGAGAGTTCCGGCGACGATCCCGATAGTCAACGCCGAGACCAACATTCCGATTGCCTTGCGTGCCGAGTCGCGCGTCAACCGATTGTGCACGAGCGCGATTTCAAGAGGTAGCCACACCAGAAGTGGCCCCACCAGCAACCGCCCGACGAGCACCGCCGGATAGAACGAAGTCAACGCGGTGATCAATGTTCCGACCAACACACTGACGATTGCGATCCGCAAGACTCGCCGGTGCCCGAAGATGTCTCCGAGCTTCGCCAGGACCGGGACACAGATGCATGCCGCCAGATCCTGAACGGAGTTGAACCACGTGATATCTGCATCGGAGATGCCCCAATGCTCGGCCATGACCGAGAACATCGGGACGTAGAAGCCTTGAACGAAACCGCTGGTGAACTCGACGAAGATCAAGAAACCGACCACAGCGGCAGTCTTGATCGCAAGTCCCCCTGAAGGTGGAGCGGTGATACCGGTTGATCGGGATAAGTCCACTACTGATCTCCGTCATGTGTAGGAAGCGGCTCGCAACTGTTTGCCGCACAGAAGATTTGGAGCGTGGTTCACGCCACGAACCGTTACTATCAAAACGCTAGTAACAGAATGCTAAGATGATGTGATCCAAATCGCAAGTACCAATCGCAAGGTGCAGCACCGACTCGCAGCATGAAGGGACATCCGGTGACCAAACAGACCGCCGCAGTGGAATCTGCCCACACATCCAAGCGAAAGCCGCGCGACCGCAAAGGCACCGAGCGGGACATTCTGGCCACAGCCCTCCGGCTACTCGAACGCGACGGCGTCTTGGCCGGCCTGAATCTGAGGGAAGTCGCCGACGAAGCCGGAGTAAACCGCGGACTGATCTACCAGTACTACGGATCCCGACAAGAAGTTCTCCGCGCGGCGATCGCCGAAACCGGATGGGCCGATCAACCCGTCTTCCACGAAGGGCGCGCCCTCGGATTCAGTGAACGTCGACAAGCCGTCTTTGACGCATCGCTGGGAGGGAACGACGCAGTACGCCTGATCGCACTCCTCTTGCTCGACGGTAGCAACGACATCACGGCATTCCCACTTCTGGACGAAACCAGAAAAACCTTGACGCGCGATCACGAAAACGGCAACCTCGCGGCAGACGTAGACCCGATCATGGCACATATGCTTTCTGTTGCAACTTATTTCGGATACGCGGTCATTCGCGACCAGTTCGCGCGCGAATCTGGCATCTCGACCGACGACCTCGACGCGCGAGCCTCGGCAACCTTCGCGCACATGCTTCGAGGACTGACCAACTGCGAACTCAGCGGCGAAGACCCCACCAGTGACGGAGAATCCGAATCTGCATGAACTTCGGGGAGGTCAACGGCTCGAGCAACGGCGCACATGCGCTGACCACGTCGTCGGAGAAGTTGGACTTCGAGTCCTGGCGAGTTCGGCGTGCCAGTCCGGCAGATCCGTTTTCAGGACGTCGCGCACCAGTGTGACGTTGCGGGGGACGCCCAGATCCGCAGATCCATCAAGTCCTTGTCCTTGACGGCCGCGGTGTAAAGGTAGCCCCGCGCATGAGCATCGCGGCTTTGCCGTTCCAGTAACGGGCCTTGCTGGGTCATCCACCGGCATGGCCTGGACCAACCCTCAGCTCGTCGTTTGGCGCGTCAACCGACGTGGAGATCTCCGACGATCCGGTGAGACACAAGGTGCGGATTCCGGTCTTTCGCTGCGGCCACGGTTTCGGCTTGCTCGCGCCGGTCAACTCTTCCCGCGCCCGACCGCGTAAAACGCTCGACCCCTGATCCGGTATGAGCGGGATTTGGCTGAAAATAATGCGCTCGCAGGCAAGGACGAATTTTGGGTGGCCTACCGAGGAGACCCGGCCCGCATCAAGCCGATCTGGACATTAATATTGTGCGGTGGACATACAAAAGCGCACGGGTCAGGCTCGCATCTCCGGGCGTCAGCTCTCTTACGCCGCCTTCGCTGTCGTCGTCGTGGTGTACCTGGCAATAATTCAGTTCGGTGGCAGCCTCATCGAAGGTTGGGGCAACGAGGACGAAACCCTGACCACGCGCGGGGTTGTCTTCACGATGCTGATCCCATTGGGAATCGCCCTGGTCTTCACCTATGGCGTTGTCGCAGCCCTAGGTTGGTGGCGTCCGGTGATCAAGGACGATCGGCCGGTGAATCGCTGGGTTTGGGTCGTGCCTGTCGTACTTCTCGCCGCAATCTTATTGGGCATCGACTACAGCGCGCTCGCGGAGAAAGGTTGGCTGTTCGTCGTCGTCCTCCTGATCGCCACACAGTTCGTAGGCTGGGGCGAAGAGGGAATGTTCCGTGGCATCGGAGTGACCATGCTACGCAACCACGGTCTGCGCGAAGGTCAGGTTGCCCTCTGGTCCAGTCTTATCTTCGGCGCCGTACACCTGTCGAACATCTTCGGACACGGCGCTTCCGCTGTCCCGCAAGCGATTGTGGTCAGCCTCGCCGGATACTTCTTCTATCTCACGCGCCGGGTCTCCGGGAGCAACGCACTCAACTCCGTCCTCCACGGACTCTTCGACTTCGCATTGCTCAGCGGCAGTGCCATCCTGCTGGACCAACAGGCGTATGCGGGTGCTCTCGCGCCAATCCTGGCCTACCCAATCATCGCCATCGTCCTCATCGTCAAACGGCACAAAATCGAACCTCCACAACAACCACACCACCACACCTGCTACCTAGAGCGCGGAGATTCCGCTCCTCACGGATCGTTCTAAAGATGGACCGCCGAAACCACCGGCGAGTGGAACGTGGGTAGCCAGTTCGCCACACTCGACCTCGCCGGCGATCGCGACCATCATGATGGCCAAGGGCTGGCCGGAGTAACCATGCGCGTTACCGATGTCGGCGGAACCAACCTCGTCGAATCGAGATGCTGTGCGCTCACGCACCACAACCTATCCCTATCTCGACGGCTGAAGCCCCCGATTTTCCCGGCGTATGTCCAGTATTCTCACCGAACGACGCAGCGACGTCGTGCGTAGCTTCGCCGCCGTCGTGATCGCGGTTTGGCCGCGAACATTACGGTCCCGAAGTCGCACCCCGCGCTGGCAGTGCGCCGCCATGCACCCGGATCGTGCGTTCTCGTGCGGGTAGTGCAATGCACGGCTGGGCGGAGAGTTTCGTGGTTGTCGACGCCGTCGATGGCGGCGTCGAAGTCCCCGATGGCATCTCCGATGGAGATACATCCAACCCCGGGTCAGCTTCGCCGGAAAGTCGAGTATGGTCCGGTCATGGGCCGACTCACAGAACTACTCAAGTCCGTAAGATCACTCGGATCACGCAAAGACACCGCCGCCAAGCAGGAAAAACGCGCACTGGATCGGTGGGAAAACGAAGGCGGCCCTGTCGCAGAGGATCCACGACAACGCTGACCCCGGACGAGCGCCAGCGCGCCTGGACCGATCAACCCAGCCAGAATTGGCCGCAACTACCAGATCGGCGCCAGCAACGCAGACCTCGACGCACACGGAAGTGCAACAGACGTTTTCGACGGCTGAGTTCGGTCGCACTACGTCGTGGGCAGTGACGAATCCCCGTGGTGACCAGTGGCTATGACGACCACCTGAACAACAGCGTCTTCAGGCATCTCGGGGTAGTAGTTGACCCGGAGTTGTCTTGCGAAATTCGTCATGTCGGTGCCGGGTGGCTGGCGAGCTGCTAGCGGCGACAGATGAGCGAGATCGTACGTTTCTACAGCAGTGACCTGTCCTGCAAGGGGGCGGGCCGTCGGGTGATTATCGAAGATGAAAATTGCCGGCCCTTCGTGTATGTCTTCGCGCCAGCGGACGGTGGAAACTTTCGCGCCAGAAACCACTGCCGTGTAATGCTTCTGATCAAAGTGCACGGTTTGAGCAGGCGCGCCGGTCGTCATGTTCGCATTGTCCACTAAGCGTCTGCTCCGGACCATAGATCGAACGAAGAATCGCGTTCACCCACTCCCCGCCCGGTAAGCCCGTCCTGCTCCCAACTGCTTGTCGCTGATATTCGCCGACTTCCGAGGCTGCAGATGTTCACCGGATGCGTTCTCGCAGGATGCTCGAACATCGTGGCCGAGGTCGGTTGTGCCCGAAGCGATCAACAATGCTGGCTGTGCGAGCAGCGCCGCATCTGTACACGCATGGGCGGTCACGGGGAGTGCCGTGTCAACCGACGTGGACGTGGGGCCGTCGGGACTGATCGGGTTCGGCGCGACGTAGAACCTCACGGGTCACCGGAGCGGTCTCGCCCTCGCCGATGAAGAGGAATCGGAGTAGGTACATGATCGGATTTCCCTCCGTCCACTCGAAGTAGACGTCGGGAATCACGCCGGTGATGTCCCTCGTCCGCAGGAGAACCGCCGCAATGGTGTTGGGGACGGCAGGACTGTCGACCCAGAGAATCCGGTGCTCACCGCGCTGTCGTCCGTGGACGAGGAGGTCGGTGCTGAATTCGGAGGAGTCCGTGACGTTGACTTCGATGAAGATAATCGACTCCGCCTCCGGGATGTTGCTTTCGGCGCGCTGCTGCGATTCCTTCTGCCGATACTCGTCCTCGTCGAGACGGTCGACGTCGTGCGCCACCATCGCGAGGTAACCCTTCTCGGCTGCCTCGGCGATGAATTGCAGTGCGGTCTCGTCGAATTCGACGGAGGTTGCCCGTAGTTCGAAGGCTCGCGAGATCCGGGAAAGGAAGGACACCACCATGATCGCGGCGATGAAGAACGACGCCACTTTCACCCCGTCCGGGCGTTCGAAGATGTTCGCGATCGTCGTGTAGACGAACAAAACTGCGACAAAACTGAACCCTACGAACAGTTTTCGTTGACCGTGCTTGCGAGCGGACAGTGCAACGGCGACGGTCGCCGACGAGATGAGCACAAGGACACCGGTTGCGTACGCGGAACTTTGTGCGTCGACGCCGGCGTCGAAGTAGATCGTGACGGTGATGGCGATGACGCTGAACACGAGGACCAGCGGACGCACGGCGCGGGCCCACGACGGTGCCATGCCGTAGCGGGGCAGATACCTCGGAACGAGATTGAGCAACCCTGCCATTGCCGACGCACCGGCAAACCAGAGGATCAGAATCGTGCTGAGATCGTAGACGGTTCCGAAGATCTCACCCAGATAGTCGTGCGCGAGGAAGGCAAGCGCGCGACCGTTGGCAGCGCCTCCGGGCTGGAACTCGTTCTCCGGGATCAGGATGGTGGTGACCAGGCTCGAGGTCAGCAGGAATCCGCTCATGATCAGCGCCGCCGTGGTGAGCAGGCGCCGTGCGCCTTTGATGCGGCCGCGTGGATTCTGTTCGGTGTCGTGTGGCTCGCCCTTGATCTGCGGCATGACCGCGACCCCGGTTTCGAAGCCGGACAGGCCGAGCGCCAACTTCGGGAAGACGATCAGCGCTATCAGGATCATCATCGCCGGATTTCCGTGCTCGGTGGTCATGGCGCTCGTCCAGTCGGTGACCAACGACGGCGCAGTCGCGATGTGCCACAAACCCACGGAGATGACCACCACGTTCAAGGCGAGGTAGACGGCGACCAATCCGACCGCAATACCGATAGCTTCGGTGAAGCCGCGGAGGAATACCGCAGCGAGGAGCGCAAGCAAAACCAGGGTGACAGCGACGGTGTGTCCGGAGAGAACGGTTGGTGCAAAAGGATTCTCGACGAGGTGCGCCGTGGCGTCGGCAGCCGAGAGCGTCATGGTGATGAGGAAATCGGTGGCCGCGAAGCCGAGAAGCACGAGAACGAAGATCTTGCCGCGCCACTTGGGGAGCAGCTTCTCGAGCATGGCGATCGAACCCTCGCCGTGCGGACTCTCGCGGGCCACCCTCCGGTAGACCGGGAGCGCACCGAACAGCGTCAGCAGGATCAATACGACTGTCGCGATGGGAGCCAACGTGCCGGCCGCCAGCGCCGCGATACCGGGTTGGTAGCCGAGAGTGGAGAAGTAATCGACACCGGTCAGGCACATCACCTTCCACCACGGGTGGCGCTTCTCCTTCTTCGGCGCCATCCGGTGTGGCCCCAGATGTCCGGCGGGTTCCTCGGTGATGTCCGCGAGCAGCCAGGCCTCGGTGCGTTGTTTCACAGACGGAACCGGGTTTTCAGCCGGAACCTCGTTGTCGGCTGCGGTCACCACGGCGTCACGGCTTCAGATACACATCGTTGAGCGTGACCGTCCGCAGGTTCCGGCTCCGGATGATGTCCACCAGTTGCGGATACACGTGGGTCACGGGCAGATAGTTGAGGTGTCCGATCACTATGGCCCCCGGATTGAAGTACTGGTTCGCCATTTGGAGGATGTACTCCTCGGTGATCAACGAAGAATCCGACAGTGACCCGAACCAGAGGGTGGGCACGGTGTAGCCGACGCTTGCGGCCACGGAATCGACTGTCGCGTTGTGCCTTCCGTACGGCGGTCGAAAGTACGGCGCCGCGTCCACGCCGTAGGTGTTGCGCAGGAACGTTCCGTTCTTCGTCAGCTCGTCGGCGATCTGCTGCTTCGACACGGACGTCAGATCCGGGTGCGAGTAGGTGTGATTGCCGAGCTGAATTTGTCCGCTCTCGACCAGCGGTCTCAGAAGTCCGGCGTTTTCGGTCCACGAGTTGTATTGCCCGTTGACGAAGTACGTCAAACGGATACCGGTGTCTTTTGCGAACTGTGTGTAGAGGCGCACGACTTCGGAGCTGGCCCCGTCGTCAACCGTCAGGGCGAGCAGATCTCCGCCACCTGGCAGGGCGGTCAACGAACCGCCACCGGGCAGCGGCACCCGGGCAGACGGCGGTGGAGGCGGCAACAAGGCGGGCGGCAGATCGGGGACAGGCGCGGGGTCCGCTGGTTCGTCGGCTGCGGCGACCGCCGTCCCGACCGAACGTGACGAACAAGCGGTTCCCATGGTCACCGCGGCGGTTCCGGTCAGGGTTGCTGCTGCGAGGGCACTGAGGAAGCGTCGGCGGTCCACAAGGCGGAGCCTAGAGCAGATTTGCCCAATTCGGACTTCATTCTCAGCGTTCTTTCAGCGAATGACCAGCTGTGTCCGGTATCGACAGGTTCTACTCAGGAACGGTGGATAGCGTGTCGGCCGTGGAACCGCGACCTCGACACTCGGCAAGCAGGCACAGGCGTAGGCGTCAACCGCAGCGGTCGACGCTCTCGGTGGGGCGCAAGCTGGCGGCCGCCTCCTTGTCGACGACGATTCTGGTGGGCGTCGGAATCGGGTGGTACGTGCAGTCGGATCTCACGTCGGGGCTGTATCGATCGGACGCGCTCTCCGCTCTCGGTGACGACGCCGGCAGTTCACCAGGCGGGGATACCAACATCTTGTTGATCGGGCTCGACAGTCGTAAAGCGATGGACGGCAGCGATCTGCCGGCAGAGTTCGTCACCGACAAGTTGCATGCGGGGGACAGCGACGTGGGTGGGTACAACACGAACACGCTTATCCTGCTCCATGTTCCGGGCGACGGCGGCAAGGCCAGTGCGGTGGCGATCCCACGCGACGATTACGTCGCGGTGCCCGGCTACGGAATGGCCAAGATCAAGGAAGCCTACGGAATGGCGAAGGCTCACGCGGACGCCAAACTCGTAGCGGACGGTGTGACGGATCCTGCTGCGCGAGAACAGCAAGCACGGGAAGTCGGAAGGCGCTCGACATTGACCACCGTGCAGAATCTGCTCAAGGTTCCGATCGATCACTTTGCCGAAGTGAACCTGATGGGCTTCTACGACGTCGTCTCGGCTATCGGCCCCGTTCAGGTGTGCCTCAACAATCCGGTGCAGGACGACTTCTCGGGTGCCAACTTCCCGGCCGGGGTTCAGACTCTCGATGCGTCACAGGCGCTTTCGTTTGTCCGTCAACGCCACGGTCTCGACAACGGGGACTTGGATCGCACCCATCGGCAACAGGCATTCATCAGTGCGGTGATTGCCAACCTGAAGGGCTCCGGCGTCATCGGCAACATTCCGAAGATGACGGCACTCGCCGACGTGGTGAAGAAGGACGTGGTGATCGATTCCGCCATGGATCCCGTCCGATTCGCTTCTCAGGCAAGCGCTCTCGCGGGCGGGAACATCGACTTCTACACCCTTCCGATCGAGGGATACGAGACCGTCGACGGCCAGGACGTCAACACGGTCGATCCGGCGCGTCTGCGTAGTGAAGTGTCGAGGATCTTCGCGGGAGGCGACTCTGCGTCTGCCCCTGCGATGGACACCGCGATCTCGACCGGGAACGAAGTTGTGGACATCCGCAACGGAACCGCGACGGACGGGTTGGGCGCCGCGTTGGCGTCGGAGGCGAAAGCGTCGGGAGTCGAAGTCGGCGAGGTGAGCACCGCACCTCCGACGGCAAAGTCGGTGGTCAGCTATGGGGTCGGCGCCAAAGCCGTCGCAGAGGCGCTGGCCGAGCAGTTGGGTGTGGTCGCGGTGTCGAACGAGCAGGCAGCGGCCGAATCAGTGTCTGTACTGATCGGCGAGGACAATGCACAGACCGTGTTCTCGACTGCTCCGGTGCAACCCGGTCCGTCGGTATCGGCCGGGACCGTTCCCGACACGGGAGCGCAGGGATCACCCATCCGAGCCGACGCGAATGGCGGCATCCCCTGTGTGGACTAACTCTCAGGTAATTCGCACGAAACTCACGCTGACTTCTTCGGTCTGCGGGTCTACATTGGAGAAGTCGAACTCAGTCGGGTACTTCACCTTTGGGGTACCTGACTGAGATTGCGTAGTTGAAAGGATCACCGACATGGCTACAACAGCAGCGGTACAGAATCCGACACGCTCACGTGCCAGGACCATGTCCTTGTCCGAGTACGTGGCCGAGCATCCGGCGCAGCGCGTTTTCCCGCCGACCAGTGAGCGGGCGGCCAGGATGGCGATGCTCATCATGTTCGCCCTGATGGCCGTCACCCTCGTCGTACTGGTACTCGACGAGGCAGGAATTTTCGGATGAAGGCAGCGGTCTTCGGCTGAGCCCGACCTTTAGTTACTCTTGAGTAATGACTGAACAGAAGAGCTGGAATGCGTTCACCGTCGAGCGCGAAGACAACATCGCCCAGGTGACGCTGATCGGGCCGAGCAAGGGCAACGCGATGGGGCCGGATTTCTGGAGTGAACTCCCCGAAATCTTCGCCGACCTCGACGCCGATCCCGAGGTGCGTGCAATCGTCATCGCCGGTTCCGGCAAGCACTTCTCGTTCGGCCTGGACCTGCCGGCGATGAGCGGTGAATTCGGTGCCGTCCTCGCGGACAAGGCTCAGGCAGGCCCGCGCACCAAGTTCCACGACATGATCAAGCGCATGCAGTCGGGCATCAATGCCGTCGCAGACTGCCGCAAGCCCGTCGTCGCAGCTGTGCAGGGCTGGTGCATCGGCGGCGGCGTCGACCTGATCACGGCAGCGGACATCCGCTACGCGAGTGCCGACGCCAAGTTCAGCATCCGCGAGGTCAAGGTCGCGATCGTCGCAGACATGGGCAGCCTCGCGCGTCTGCCCGCGATCATCGGCGACGGACACCTGCGTGAGTTGGCTCTGACCGGCAAGGACATCGACGCAGCGCGCGCGGAGAAGATCGGTCTCGTCAACGACGTGTTCGAAGACGCCGACGCAGTACTGGCCGCGGCGCGCGCGACCGCCAAGGAGATTGCTCTCAACCCGCCGCTCGTGGTCCACGGCATCAAGGACGTGCTCGATCACACCCGCAGCGCGGGCGTGAACGACAGCCTTCGCTACGTCGCGGCTTGGAACGCGGCGTTCCTGCCTTCGCAGGATCTGACCGAGGCCATCACCGCCGTCTTCCAGAAGCGCCCGCCGGTCTTCCAGGGTGAGTAGAAACTGCAAGGGTGAGTAGGAACTGCAAGGGCGAGTAAAAACAGCACAAAAAATCCCCGCGCATCTTCCGATGTGCGGGGATTTCTGCAAGGCCTGAGAACTCGAGCTCAGTGACCGCCGTTGGCAGCGAGACGCTTGATCGAAGCCTCGATCTCAGCCTCGGCCTCGGCGCGGCCGACCCAGTTGGCAGCCTCGACGTGCTTGTTCGGCTCCAAGTCCTTGTAGTGGACGAAGAAGTGCTTGATCGCGTCGAGCTCGAACTGTGAGATGTCACCCAGATCCTGGATGTGATCCCAGCGGGGGTCGCCGGCCGGAACGCAGAGGACCTTGTCGTCTCCGCCGGCCTCGTCGACCATCTTGAACATCGCGACTGCGCGAGCCTCGACGATGACGCCGGGGAAGACCGACTCGGGGAGCAGGACCATGGCGTCGAGCGGATCGCCGTCCTCACCCAGGGTGTTTTCGATGAAGCCGTAGTCGGCCGGGTAGCCGAAAGCTGTGTAGAGGTAGCGATCGAGTTTGACGCGACCGGTTACGTGGTCGACCTCGTACTTGTTGCGCTGACCCTTGGGGATCTCGATGGTGACGTCGAACTCCACGCCGATTCCTCGCTGTCGTGTCGGTAATGATTCGTCGGAAGGATATCGGGTCAAGGATAAGGTTGCCTGACCACCCAGTAGGCAGAGCACAGACGGAGGGGCGTTGGCGGGCCAAGGAAAGAAGAAGATCGGCTCGTTGGAAGAGAGTCGACGGCGTAACTTCCGCATCCTTCTGGCGGTCGGTGCAATTGTTGTACTGGCCGTCGCTGGAGTTGTCGTCGTGAAACTCGGTACGTCGAACGACACTGCCGGCAGTGCGACCGTGACTACGTCGCCGCAGCCTGCGCTCGTGACGCCGTCACCTCAGGTGGTGCCCGTCCCGACGGACGCACCGATCCCCAGCGCGTCGGGAATCGCTGCGGCGATCGGCCCGGCCGTGGCCAACCCGGATCTGGGGAAGTTCACCGGAGTCGTGGCTGACGCATTGACCGGCAACGTTCTGTGGAGCGCAGACCCGTCGACGCCGATGACGCCTGCGTCCACGACGAAGGTGCTCACCGCATCGGCGGCACTGCTGAAGTTGCCGCTCGACCACAGGCTGTCCACGACGGTGGTGCCCGGATCGAGCCCCGGCCAGATCGTTCTGGTCGGCGGCGGGGATCCGACGCTGACGGCGACGCCGAAGGGGCAGAGCGGGTACTACGCCAACGCCGCTCACATCGCGGATCTCGTCGACCAGATCAAGGCTGCCGGTGCGCCGGTGACCAGCGTCGTGGTGGACTCGAGTTTGTTCAAGGGCGACAACATGGCCACCGGGTGGTTCCCCGCTGACATCGCGGCCGGTTACATCACCCCGATCGAATCGGTGATGATCGAAGGTGGTCGGTACGACGGCACTCAAGACGAGTCGCCGCGTTCGGAAACGCCCGCGTTGGACGCGGGCAAGGTGCTCGCTCAGGCCCTCGGTGTCGATCCCGCCAATGTGAGTCTCGGCGCGGCGCCTGCCGGTGCCAAGCCGATCGCCACCGTGCAGTCGGCGCCGCTGAGCGACCGGCTGCTGCAGATGATGGAACATTCCGACAACGTGCTCGCCGAGACCATCGGGCGTGAGGTCGCGATTGCCTCCGGAATCGAAGCCTCGTTCACCGGAGCCGTCGACGCGACCGGCAAGACCCTGCAGGCCGCCGGGTTCGACTACACCGGAGTTTCGCTGCACGATTCCAGCGGACTGTCCGTCGACGATCTCATTCCCGCTCAGGTACTCGATCGCGTCATGACGGCTGCGGCCGGTGACGGTGATCCGAAACTTCGTCCGCTGCTGGACTACCTTCCGGTGGCCGGCGGAACAGGAAGTTTGTCCGACCGCTACGCGTCCGGAAACCGAACCGGTGCGGGTTGGGTACGCGCCAAGACGGGAACTCTCTCGACGGCCAGCGCGTTGTCAGGATTCGTGGTCGATCAGAACGGGCGAGTGCTCACCTTCGCACTGATGTCCAATGACCGGCCGCCAGAAGTGAGCCGTCCTGCCCTGGACGCGATTGCCGGAGCATTGAGGAATTGCGGGTGCCAATAGTGGCCGAAAAGACTCCACACGATGATGAATCCTCGGCTCCGCTCGGTGGTGCCGTCGACTGGAGTCTTGCCGCCAAAGCCGGGATAAAACTGGCGCGCGGCGGCCCCGCGATGTCTCGCTACACGGCCGAAACGGCAACCGCAGAACTCGCCGAAGCGTCCAAGCGTGCAGAACTGCCGGTTCGTGAGGTGACCGGTTTGGCCGACGGCCTACCGGTCCCGGCCGCTGACGTGCTCGACCGGGCCGGGTGGATCACGGCGGCCTCGCGGTCGATGGCGCATCTCACCGGCGCCGACCCCGACGGCAGTGGCAATCTCATCGTCGGAAAGCCGGCGGGCTTGCAGGCCGGAGCAATGCTGGCGTACCTGTCTTCGGCGATCCTCGGGCAGTACGACCCGTTCACCGGCGAGCACGGCACGCTGCTCCTGGTCACACCGAACATCGTCTCCGTCGAACGGTCCCTTCGGCTGAATCCGAGTGACTTCCGGTTGTGGGTCTGCCTGCACGAGGTCACTCACCGGGTCCAGTTCTCTTCCTCGCCGTGGCTAGCGGAGTACATGAAGGAATCCGTCGAAACGCTCGGAGCGACGGTGGACGAGTCGATGACCGACGTCGTCGGGCGCCTCGCCGCCGAGCTGCGTTCGCGGAAGGAACCCGACTCCAGTGACGGTGCGACGGCAGGTGGGATCATCGGCCTGCTGCGCGCCTCGCAGGCAGAACCCCAGCGTGACGCGCTGGATCGGATGCTCGTGCTCGGCACCCTCCTCGAAGGGCATGCCGACCACGTGATGGACGCCGTCGGCCCTGCCGTGGTGCCGTCGGTGGCCACTATCCGCGCAGCCTTCGACAAGCGTCGGCAGCGCAAGTCCAACCCCGTGCAGCGGATCATCAAGATGCTTCTCGGCATGGACGCCAAGATGGCGCAGTACGTACGCGGCAAGGCCTTCGTCGACGCGGTGGTTCTCAAGGTCGGCATGGAGCAGTTCAACACCATCTGGGCCGGGCCCGAGACCTTGCCGTTGCTCGACGAGATCGACAATCCCGACGCGTGGGTAAAGCGCGTTCTCGGTTAGATGCTGCTGCCTGAGACGCCTGCCCTACTGGCGTTGCGACAGGCCGTGCGGGCGTGGACGGTCGCATTCGAGCCACGACGCCGTGTGGTCGTCGCCCTGTCCGGGGGAGCCGATTCGTTGGCGCTGACCGCAGCAGCCGTGGCGGAAACCGATTCTGTCGACGCGTTGATCGTGGACCATCGCCTCCAAGATGGTTCTGATGCCGTCGCACGCTCGGCCGCGGATCAGGCGCTGGCGCTGGGTTGCCGGACCGCGACAGTGCTGACCGTCGACGTAGCCGATGGTGGGAGTCTCGAGGCCGCAGCGCGTGAGGCTCGGTACAACGCCCTGCGCGACGCCAGGACTGACCTCCCGGTTCTACTCGGACACACGCTCGACGATCAAGCAGAGACCGTCCTTCTCGGACTATCCCGCGGGTCCGGTGGGCGATCGATTCAGGGTATGGCGGCATTCGACGCCCCCTGGGGACGGCCGCTGCTCGGCATCCGTCGATCGGTGACCAGGGCGGCCTGCGTCGACCTGGGAATCACGCCGTGGGAGGACCCGCACAACGACAATCCCGAGTTCACTCGTGTCCGTCTGCGGCACGAGGCGTTGCCGCTACTCGAAGAAATTCTCGGTGGGGGAGTTCCCGAGGCGTTGGCCCGAACCGCGACGCAGTTACGTGAGGACGGCGAGGCGCTCGACGAGTACGCCGAGGCCCTACTCCTACGGGTTGTCGTCGACGGAGAAGTGGAAGTGGACACACTTGCCGAAGCCCCCACCGCAATCCGTCGACGCGCTCTACGGGCCTGGCTGTTGCAGGGCGGCGCAAAAGCATTGACCGACAAACAATTACGCGCGGTCGACGCCCTGGTGATCGACTGGCGGGGGCAAGGCGGCGTCGCGATCGGGGGCGGAACACCGGAGGCGAGGTTGGTGGCGGCCCGGCGACGTGGCAGGCTGATCCTCGGATTCGAAGACCGACGAAGGGTTTGACGCGTGTACGAGGGCGACATCGCATCGGTACTGATCTCCGAAGAACAGATCCGTGCTCGAACGGCGGAACTGGCTGAGGACATCGCCAAGCGTTACCCGACAGGCGCCCCCGAAGGGGATCTCCTGCTGATCGGAGTCCTCAAGGGAGCGGTCTTCTTCATGACCGACTTCGCCCGCGCCCTGCCGATCCCGTCGCAGATGGAATTCATGGCCGTCAGCTCTTACGGATCCTCGACCTCGTCTTCGGGCGTCGTCCGCATCCTCAAGGACCTCGACAAGGACATCGCCGGTCGCCACGTGCTGATCGTCGAGGACATCATCGACTCCGGTCTCACGCTGTCGTGGTTGATGCGCAACCTCAAGACTCGTAACCCCGCTTCGCTCGAGGTCGTCACCTTGCTCCGCAAGCCCGACGCGGTCAAGATCGACGTCGACGTCCGGGACGTGGGCTTCGACATCCCCAACGAGTTCGTCGTCGGTTACGGCCTCGATTACGCCGAGCGGTACCGCGATCTGCCGTACATCGGCACCCTGGACCCCGAGGTCTACGGCGGCTGAGCCTGCTCGCCGGTAACACCACTGACTCGTGCACCGATAGCGTCGCTGTCGCCTTCGACCGTGGAGGCAACTTGGACGAGCACGGAGGTATCGGGCCTGATGGGTCTCATGGACGGGTTGATCGGTAACGCTGGAAAAATCGATCCCGCTGCGGCGCACCACGAATACGCACGTCTGCTCGGCCACGGCGAGCAGGTTCATGCGGCGTATCAGTTGGTTCGCGACGCATTTTCTGTTCACGAATCGGCGACTCTTGATGGTCGACAAGCAGGGGCTGACGGGCCGCAAGATCGAGTACCACAGTGTGCCGTACCGGTCGATCACCCACTTCGCGGTCGAGACAGCCGGAACCTTCGATCTCGACGCCGAGCTGAAGATCTGGATCTCGGGGAACGCGACACCGATCCAGAAACAGTTCACCAAGCAGGTCGACATCTACGAAGTCCAGGCGATCCTGTCGCATTTCGTCGTGTCCTGACGGACAGCTGAGCGCCCTCGCCGCGACGTACTGTCGGTCCCATATGAAACCGTTGGGTCGGTTGGGATCGACGAGGCGAGGGAGTTCTGGTGACAACTGCCAACAGAGAAGCGGAAAGATCGCTCGACGAGGTCGTCTGGGACGCGATCGACGGAGACACGAATCTGCCTGATGCGGCGAAGTATCTCGTTCTTGCAGCACTCGAGGGTGATGATGCACTCAGCAAGCAGATCGGCGGTGCGGAACAGCTGAGAACCCGACCCGAAACCGCCGGCGGCCCAGACGAAGAACCAGTTGGGGCATTCCTTACATCCATTTCGGTCGCCGGCTTCCGCGGCATCGGGCCGAAAGCCGTTCTCGATCTGCATCCTGCGCCCGGCATCACCATCGTCAGTGGGCGCAACGGGTCGGGTAAGTCGAGTTTTGCCGAAGCTCTTGAATTTGCAGTCACCAGCTCGAGCTACCGGTGGAAAAACAAGGCGAAACTATGGGCTGACAGCTGGCGAAACTTACACAGCCCGGATCCATGCGAGGTGCGTGTCGGGCTGACCGTCGAGGGTTCCCAACCGACCGTCGTCGGCGTCGACTGGCCGATCGGTGCCACGTTGCATGACAACGAAGCGTGGACCCAGACGGGCAAGCAGAAGCGCACTGTCGGCACCGACGAACTCGGATGGAAGTCCGCCGTAGAGCTGCATCGGCCGATCTTGTCTTACGACGAGATCGGAGGGCTGGTGGAGGACAGCCCGTCGACGCTGTATGACGCACTTGCAAAGCTGTTGGGACTGGACGAGATCGCCGACGCTGAGAAGCGGCTCATCGCCGCGCTGAAGGCTGCCAAGATTCCGCGTCAGCGCGCGAATGAAGATCTGCGTCAACTCAAGGAAATCGTCGCTGAATCAGCAGACGAGCGTGCACAATCCGCCGTCACTCAGTTGAAGAAGCGGACTCACGATCTCGACGAAGTGCTTGCGCTCGCGACAGGCTCCGGCTCGGCTGTTGCTCCCACCTTGTCTGGTCTGCGCAGGTGCGCGACTCTGGCGGTCCCGCAGAAGTCGGCGATCGAGGTGGTTGTCGCCGATCTCCGGGTTGCGGTCGCCGACACCGTCGAGCACGCCGGCGATGCTTTGTCCGTAGTGGAACAGCGCAGCGATATCCTCGACAGAGCAATTCAATTGCACAGTGGCACAGGCATAATCGATGCCCGGTATGCGCGGAGGGGGTGCTGGATGACGCCTGGGCTGCCCAATCCCGAACGCGCCTCGCGGAACAGAACAGCAAGCTGGGTAAGTATCGGCAGTCTCGGCGCGATCTTGACAACGCATGTCGGGCGGCAAAGGAATTGCTGAACGAGCTGGTACGGCTGGAATCGGTCGACGGCCAGGAATTGGAGTCGTTGACCCGGTACCGAGATTCAGTGGTCGCTGCCCAAGGTGCGCCGACCGGAGTAACCGAACTCGCCGAGCACATCGAGAAGACCTTGCCTGCGGTGATCGACGCTGCGAACGCCGTGCGCGAAGAGGCGTCGCTCGCAATCGCTGAGCAGGAAGACACATGGGCTCCGATCGCGGGTCGTTTGATGACGTGGGTCAACCTCGAGCGTGACGCACGTTTGAGTGATGACACCGTCAAAGTCCTGGATGCGGCGAAGAAGTGGGTAGCCGCCCACGCGGCAGAACTGCGGAATCAGAGACTCGAGCCGATCGCGGAGCAGGCGCGCGAGATTTGGTCGGAGCTCAGGCAGGAAAGCAACGTCGACATCGGGTCGATCAGCCTGGAAGGCAGCAATACTCGACGCAGGGCGGTGCTGAAAGGGTCGGTGGACGGAGTGCCGACCGAAGCATTGGCGGTGATGAGTCAGGGGGAGTTGCACGCTTTGGCGCTTGCACTGTTCATTCCGCGTGCGACCACACCGAACAGTCCGTTCCGCTTCATCGTTCTCGATGATCCGATTCAGGCGATGGACCCGGCCAAGATCGACGGGTTCATCCGAGTGTTGTCGAAGTTGTCGGAGACACGGCAGGTCATCGTGTTCTCCCACGACGACCGATTGGCCACCGCGATACGGCAACTTGCGGTGAATGCGCGACTGGTCGAGGTTGCACGTGAGACCGGATCGCAGGTCTGTGTCGCAGAGACACTGAACCAGGCGACTCGTTATGTGGACGACGTCCGCGCGCTGGTGCTCGACGAGAACGTTCCCGACGAGGTCAAGCGCCGAGTGGCGCCAGGTTTGTTCCGGTTGGCATTGGAATCCGCGGCGCAACAAGTGTATTACGCGAAGCAGCACAAGGCGGGCGAGAGTCGGGTCGACACCGAGAACCGGTGGACGTCGGTGAAAAAGACGCGGGCCAAGATCGCGCTCGCGGTGTACGGCGATGCCGAGAAGCCTTTGTCACAGTGGCAAATTCTGCGAGAAGGGCGCAAAGCGACGCTCAACATTGCTAACGCCGGCTCGCATGTCGGGGCCGACATGTCGATCACGAGGAGCGAAGTGAATGACCTCAGGAAGACGGTCGACGGGATCCTCGCGGAATGACAACACAGATGCCGCCGGCTGTCGTGCTGCGAAATGCGGAGCTACTGCTCGATGGAAGTGTCGGTGCTGCTGGAAGTTCGGCACGGTTGGCTGCATTTCTGGCCAGGCAGGCATTGGAGGAACTGGTAGCCGAACGGTGCATCGCGCTGAATGCCGAAGCGCCGCAAGCAAGCATGCGCTCGCGATTGGTGATACTGCGTTCCCTCGACACACCGGCACGTGCCGACGCCGCAGCAATGGCATGGAACAGATTGAGCAACGTCTGTCACCACCATGCCTACGAACTTGCGCCGACCGTCGCCGAGGTGCGGCATTTGTGTGGAGTTGTTGCCGTCCTGTTGGAGAGTGGCTGACTCCAAGCTAGTTCACTGAAATCGACGAGGACGGTGGCGAGTTCCGCGCCCACCTCGAGCTTGCCGCACTCGCTATCGCGTTCAAGAAACGTGTGATCGTCCTTCAAGCCGTGGAGCACGCTCAGATGGACGAGGCCAACCCATTCGAGAGCTTTACTCGCGCGTTGAAGAGCGATCAGCAGCGAGTCTCGAAGTTGGAGTCGGGGATCGCGTCACTGCTCATGGGGCTGTCCGAGTTGAGGCTTGACCGATCACACGGTGTCCGTGATTTCGTGTTCAAGTCGAGTGAGGTCGACAAGATGCTGCGGACCGCATACCTGTTGCGGGAGTTGGGAGATGGGGTCGCCATGTCGGACAACGAATCCGACGTGGCGATCGAGATCGCAAGACGGCGTGATGGATCGGTTGTCGTATTTCCCGCTCTCGCCGCCTAGTCCGACCGACCCGTACTGCAAATGAGCCTGTAACAGCCGCTGGGTTCGTCGGTGGCTGTTACAGGTCCAACTTCAGAGCGTCAGCAGTTTCTTCTGCACCTTGCCCATGGCGTTGCGGGGCAAGCTGTCGACCAGACAAACCTGGCGAGGACGCTTGTGGATCGACAGTGATTCGGCGACGAAGTCCGAAACCACAGCGCAGTCGGCTACGTCGCCGACGATGAACGCGACTATGCGCTGTCCGAGATCGTCGTCCGGCACACCGACGACGGCGGCCTCGCGAACGCCGGGGTATGCCAGAAGTGCCTGTTCCACCTCGCCGGCACCGATGCGGTATCCACCGGACTTGATCATGTCGACAGACTCGCGTCCGACGATGCGGTGGAATCCGCTGTCGTCGATCACCGCGATGTCGCCGGTGCGGAACCAGCCGTCCTCGGTCATGGATTCCGCTGTCTTCGAGGGGTTCCCGAGGTACTCGTCGAAGAGCACGGCTCCCGCGACTTCCAGTTGCCCAAGCTGCTCACCGTCGTGCGCCGACAGTTCACCGTTCTCGCCGCGCAACCTCGTTCTGACTCCGGGAACAGCGTGGCCGACCCAGCCCGGGCGACGTTCGCCGTCGTGCGTCGTGCTGACGGTGATGAGGGTTTCACTCATTCCGTAGCGCTCGACGGGAGCCAACCCGGTCAGCGATTTCATCCGCTCGAACAACGGAACCGGAAGTGGTGCACTGCCGGACACGAGCAAGCGCGCGGATCGCAATGCTGCTGCCGCCGAGGGATCTCCGCACACTCGTGACCAGACGGTCGGAACACCGAAATACAGCGAGCCACCCGCTGCGGCGTACGACTCCGGGGTCGGTCTGACGGTGTGAACAAGCGGCGAGCCCACGCGCAACGCACCCAAAACTCCGAGGATCAATCCGTGGACGTGGAAGAGGGGTAGTCCGTGGACGAGTGTGTCTTCCGGAGTCCAATTCCACACGTGGGCAAGCGCGTCGAGATCCGCTGCGATCGCTGCTCGCGAGAGGACGACGCCTTTCGGTGCTCCTGTGGTTCCCGAGGTGTACATGATCAGGGCGGTGGCTGCCGCGTTCGGTTCGGGATACGACGTCGACGATCGTGCGTGAATATCGATGGGAATCAATGGGATACTCGAATCCGACAGTCCTTCTCCGAGTAGCAGTTCGGCCTTCGAATCGGCGATGATGTGCTGACGTTCTAGCGGGCCGGAGTCGGGTGGGATCGGGACCACGGCAACACCGGCGATCAGCGCGCCGGTCACAGCAACCACCGTATCGACGCCGGCGGCGGCCTGTACTGCCACTCGCTGCGCACCGTGGATTCGATCGGCGACCGCGGTGGCGGCGGCCAACAGGTCGGCGCGAGAGAGGGTTGCGCCTTCGCCGAAACTGACCGCCGCTCCGTGATCGTCGAAGATGTGGGGGTCGAGGGAGCGCAAAAGTGTGGATTCGATGTTCATTGTGAGTTTCCTTTCTTTGAAAGAAGTTTCAGACGGACCAGGGAACAACGAACAGCAGCCAAGCGAGGATCGGCGTCACGACCATGATCGTCATGCCCCACCGCATCGTCAGCCCGAACACCACGTCGCGTTCTTCCGGAGCGGCGTTCGCCACCACCAGTGCGCCGTTGGTCGAGAACGGACTGCAATCGACCAGAGACGACGAGATTGCCAGCGCGATGACCAGACCGGTTGCATTGACCTGACCGGTCATGAGGAATGGAATTGCCAAAGGGATGAGTGCGCCGAGGATTCCCGTGGTGGACGCAAACGCCGATACGATCGCGCCGATCAGACAGATCAAGAAGGCCGCGAGAAGTGGAATGCCCACGTGCGCTACCGAATCCCCGAGCCACTGGACGGTGTTCTGGTTCTGAAGTAGGGCCACGTACGTGACGATTCCGCCGATGAGGAGCACGGTGCCCCAGCTGATCTTGTCGACGGCTCCGCGGGCGGAGGCCGGGAAGATCAGGGTGAGAAGTACCGCGACGGTCAGTGCGGTGAATCCCACGTCGAGGTCGAAGACCAAGGCGCCGAGTGCAAGTGACGCCAGTCCGAGCAAGGTGAGTCGCCGCTCGAGATTGAGTGCTCCCTCGTGCGGAGCGGTCCCACCCGAGGACCTGCCGCCACCCTTCGAGCTGTCGCCGGAACCCGAACCGGTGATGGTGTCGCCACCGCCCGACGCGTTTCCGACTGCGTTGACGAGCACGCGTTCGGAGGCGCCGCGCGCAATCAACGCGCGTCCGCCGAACGAGACGTACGCGATGGCAGCGACAACGGCCGCGGCCGCGAAGGTCGAGACGAACAGCAAGGCCGGGCTCGACGGGAGACCGTTCTGGCGCATGACGTCGTTGGTGATCACGCCGAAGATTCCGATGGGGGAGAAGCTGCCCGCCGTTGCGCCCTGGACGACCATGAAGCCCATCAGCATAGGGTGGATCCGGTAGCGGGTGGCGAAGCCCATCGCCACGGGCGCGATGATGGCGACGGCAGCGGGACTGACCGCACCCATGGCGGTCACTGCCGCGCACACCGCGAACATCGCCCACGGCACGAGGGCCACTCGTCCTCTGACCGCCCGCACTGCCGCGTGAATGATCCAGTCGACCGTGCCGTTGTTTCTGGCCAGCGCGAACAGGTAAGTGACACCGACCAGGATGACGAAGAGGCTGGCCGGGAAGCCGTCGAGGATCTCGCTGGTATCGACGGTGAAGACCAGTGTTCCGACGACGAAGGCAGCCACCAGGGCAAGCGCACCCATGTTCACCGACCTCACGGTGGATATGACGAACACCAGGACAAGTACTGACAGGGCTATGACATTTGCCATCGAACTCTCAATCCGTTCGCGACCAGCTTGTGGTCTGCATCACTTGGAATTGGCCTAGCCTCTCTGCCACTGCGCCATTTGTCAAGTACACTCCGAGGCATGAATTCGACGTCATCGCCCGGCTCGCGCTCGGGCCTGCCCGGACGATTGAAGCGTCCGCGTCTGTACGAGCAGTTGGCCGAGCACATCTCGAATTTCATCGAGGCTCAAGGTCTTTCGCCCGGCGATCGGCTTCCTCCCGAACGCAGCCTGGCTGCCGAACTCGGCGTGAGTCGCGCGTCGCTGGCTCAAGCGCTCGTTGCCCTCGAGATCCGGGGCCGAGTCGAGATCCAGCACGGCAACGGTGCAGTGATTCGCGAAGCTCCGACGCCCGACGCGAGCCGCTCTGCGGACTCGGGAGTGCGGTTGCAAGACCGAACCGTCGACGAACTGACTGCAGCCAGGGAAGCGATCATGGCCGGCCTGGCTCGCGCTGCGGCGTCGAATCCCAACGCTGCGCTGCGGGTCGCGATGCTGACCGACGACGGGACCGCGAGAAACTTCGCCGAGACATGGCGCTGCGTCCGGCACCTGGCCGGAGGTGGCTTGTTGGCCGATCTCGACGACACTATCGCCCAGCAGGCGGACGTGCCCGAGTCCTCGGCTCGGCTGTCTGCGCGGCTCGATCAGCTCGCACACCGCATCATCGACGGTGACCCGTCGGGCGCCGCTGACGCTGTTGCGGGAATCCTCTCCGACACGGCCTGACGAATAACGACGGACAAGCGTCGGGAAAGCGCACGATAACCACTGTGAGCGTGTTCGCTCACGGGAAACTGTGCT
The DNA here is from genome assembly GCF_003852455.1 of Rhodococcus sp. KBW08. Classification (NCBI taxonomy): domain Bacteria; kingdom Bacillati; phylum Actinomycetota; class Actinomycetes; order Mycobacteriales; family Nocardiaceae; genus Rhodococcus; species Rhodococcus sp. KBW08. The sequence goes on along the minus strand of NZ_QAJJ01000017.1, from coordinate 552,431 downwards.
GCGACATAGCCCGGGAACCTGATCGGCAATACGCACGTTGAACACAGTGACGACCGTTCCGACCAAGCGGCACGGCTGCTGGCGGGCATCGATGGGGCCGATCGCGGTAACCTGCAGGTGTCCGGTTGGCAGCCGGAAGGCGACCTGGCAGACCCGCACTCTCGAAAGGACCGGCCACATCGGCCGACCTGTATGAACCGTAAGACTGTGTTCCGTAACGTGCTACTCGTAGCCGTCGTGCTGTTGGTGATCTATGCCTTCAGCTACTTCAGCAACGACACCCGCGACTTCAAGACCGTCGACACCTCGGTCGCGATCTCCCAACTCGACGCCAAGAACGTTGCGTCGGCGCAGATCGACGACCGTGAGCAGCAGGTTCGTCTGTGGCTCAAGAACGGCAACGACGCCACCGACGGTAAGACGCAGATCCTGGCGAAGTACCCCGCGAGTGCGTCGGAGCAGATCTTCGACAAGGTCGAAGGCGCCGGAGCGGACAAGTTCAACACGACGGTCACTCAGGAGAGTTGGCTGACGTCGATCCTTCTGTTCGTGCTGCCGATGATCATTCTGTTCGGCATCTTCTTCTTCGTCATGAACCGGATGCAGGGCGGCGGTGGTCGCGGCGGAGTCATGGGATTCGGTAAGTCGAAGGCCAAGCAGCTCACCAAGGACATGCCGAAAACCACGTTCGCCGACGTCGCCGGTGCGGACGAGGCTGTCGAAGAGCTGTACGAGATCAAGGACTTCCTGCAGAACCCGGCTCGCTACCAGGCGCTCGGCGCCAAGATTCCGCGCGGTGTGCTGCTGTACGGCCCTCCCGGAACCGGTAAGACGCTGCTCGCTCGCGCTGTCGCAGGCGAAGCCGGCGTCCCGTTCTTCACCATCTCCGGTTCTGACTTCGTCGAGATGTTCGTCGGTGTCGGTGCTTCGCGCGTTCGCGACATGTTCGAGCAGGCCAAGCAGAACAGCCCCTGCATCATCTTCGTCGACGAGATCGACGCCGTCGGTCGTCAGCGCGGAGCAGGCCTGGGCGGCGGACACGACGAGCGTGAGCAGACACTCAACCAGTTGCTCGTCGAGATGGACGGCTTCGGTGATCGCACCGGCATCATCTTGATCGCCGCAACCAACCGCCCCGACATCCTGGATCCCGCACTGCTGCGTCCGGGCCGCTTCGATCGCCAGATTCCGGTCGGGGCCCCCGACCTCGCCGGTCGCCGCGCGATCTTGCGCGTGCACTCGCAGGGCAAGCCGATCGATCCCAACGCCGACCTCGAAGGTCTCGCCAAGCGGACCGTCGGCATGTCGGGTGCCGATCTTGCGAACGTCATCAACGAGGCTGCGCTGCTCACCGCACGCGAAAACGGGACCGTCATCACCGAAGCTTCGCTCGAGGAATCGGTGGACCGTGTTGTCGGTGGACCGCGGCGTAAGAGTCGCATCATCAGCGAGCACGAGAAGAAGATCACGGCGTACCACGAGGGCGGTCACACGCTGGCTGCTTGGGCGATGCCTGACATCGAGCCGGTCTACAAGGTCACGATCCTCGCTCGCGGTCGCACCGGCGGTCACGCGATGACGGTGCCCGAGGACGACAAGGGTTTGATGACGCGTTCGGAGATGATCGCTCGTCTCGTCATGGCAATGGGTGGACGCGCCGCCGAGGAGCTCGTGTTCCACGAGCCCACCACCGGAGCGTCGTCCGATATCGACATGGCGACCAAGATCGCCCGCGCAATGGTCACCGAATACGGCATGAGCGCCAAGCTCGGCGCAGTTCGCTACGGACAGGAGGGCGGGGATCCGTTCCTCGGCCGTTCGATGGGCGTCCAGTCCGACTACTCCCACGAGATCGCCCGCGAAATCGACGAAGAGGTGCGCAACCTCATCGAGGCAGCGCACACCGAAGCGTGGGCAATCCTCAACGAGTACCGCGATGCGCTCGACCTCATCGCTACCGAACTGCTCGAGCGTGAGACGTTGACTCGCAAGGACCTCGAGAAGATCCTTGCCGGCGTCGAAAAGCGTCCGCGCATCACGGCTTTCAACGATTTCGGTGGGCGTACGCCTTCGGATCGTCCGCCGGTGAAGACTCCGCGCGAACTCGCAATCGAGCGCGGCGAGACCTGGCCGGAGCCCGCTGCCGCACCTGTTCTCGTCAAGGCAGGCGCACCCAACAGCGGTGCCCCCAACGGTGGTGTCCCCAACAACGGTGGTCTCCCCAACAACGGCAACCAGGGACCTTCCAACGGCTACGCACAGCCTTCGTACCCACAGCCGAGTGCTCCGCAGCAGACGCCGCAACCGGGAACACCGGACTACGGAGCGCCCGCCGGATGGTCGGCACCGGGTTGGCCTCCGCGTGAGAATCCGTCTCCGACGTACCCCGGACAGCAGTCGGGTGGATACACCGGTGGACAGAATCCGACCCCGCCGAACCAGTCGCAGGGCCAGTACGGACAGCCCCAACACGGACAGCCCCAACACGGTCAGCCCCAGCCCGATCAGGGGCAGTACGGTCAGCCGCATCCGGGCCAGCAGGCGTACCCGGAGCAGCCGCATCCCGGCCGCCGTTACCCCGCGCAGCCCGATTACCCGGTGCAGTACCCGGACGGTGGACCCTTCGCCGATCCGAATCGGGGAAACCCGTCAGGCGAAAACCAGTGGCAGAGCCCCACGCCGGAACAACCGCAGACTCCGCCGCCGCATCATTCGGCTGAGGACGACGGCCCGAGCACCGCTCGCTGGGACGGACCGGACGGATCTCGCTGACCCTGCGCCACTAGGCTCTGCGGCGGGGGACCTGTGAACAATTCTCGAGGAGAGTTCGGTTGTCGGTGAATGATGTGGCCAGTGAACTGGTGTCGCTCGGAACGGGCCGCCCGTTCGATCAGGCGCGGGCAGAGGCTGCCGTACGGGAATTGTTGATCGCGGTCGGTGAAGATCCGGAGCGCCCAGGCCTGCTCGACACGCCGGCCCGGGTTGCGCGCTCGTACAAGGAGATCTTCGCGGGTCTGTACTCCGAGCCCGACGACGCGTTGAACACGACTTTCGACGAGGGTCACCAGGAATTGGTGCTTGTGCGAGACATTCCGATGTTCTCGACGTGCGAGCACCACCTGGTGTCCTTCCACGGCGTCGCCCACGTCGGCTACATCCCGGGAAAGTCGGGCAAGGTCACCGGTTTGTCGAAGCTCGCGCGCGTCGTCGATCTGTACGCCAAGCGTCCGCAGGTTCAAGAACGCCTGACCAGTCAGATCGCGGATGCGTTGATGCGCAAGCTCGACCCCCGTGGAGCCATCGTCGTCATCGAAGCCGAGCATCTCTGCATGGCGATGCGCGGTATCCGCAAGCCCGGAGCCAGCACGACCACGTCTGCGGTTCGTGGGCTCCTGCAATCCAGCGCGGCCTCACGGTCCGAAGCGCTGGACCTCATCCTGCGTAAGTGAGCGAGATGTCCGCGGCTCCCGTTGCAGGCAGCGATCCGGCCCGGATGGTCGTGATGGGGATTCTGAACGTCACCGCCGATTCGTTTTCCGACGGTGGTCAATTTCTCGATCGTGACGCGGCGATCGCTCGCGGGCTCGAACTGCAACGCATAGGCGTCGACATCGTCGACGTCGGCGGCGAGTCGACGCGCCCGGGAGCCACCCGCGTCGATCCGAAACTCGAGGCGGACCGAATTGCGCCGGTGATCGAAGAACTCGTGGCAGCAGGAATCCGCGTCAGTGTCGACACGATGCGCGCTTCCGTCGCCGCCGCCGCGATCGAAGCGGGTGCAGGGATCGTCAACGACGTATCGGGTGGTCGCGCAGACCCCGACATGGCATCCGTTGTGGCCGACGCCGGAGTGCCCTGGATTCTCATGCATTGGCGCTCGGCCGGTGACTACGTCCACCGCGGCAGCGCCGATCAGTACGACGACGTGGTCCGCGACGTCCGTGACGAACTGCTGTCGCAGGTCGATCTGGCGTTGAAGGCAGGTGTCGATTCGTCGTCGATCATCCTCGACCCCGGCCTCGGGTTCGCGAAGAACGCCGACCACAACTGGGCACTGTTGCGAGCACTACCCGAGTTCAACGCGACCGGATTCCCGGTGCTCGTCGGAGCCTCCCGCAAGCGTTTCCTCGGGTCTCTGCTCAGCGATCCCGACGGCAATCCCCGTCCGCCCGGTGGGCGCGAGACTGCGACGGCCGTGGTCTCCGCCCTTGCAGCGCGCGAAGGCGCCTGGGGAGTTCGGGTGCACGACGCACAAGCTTCGCTCGACGCCATTGCCGTGGTCGACGCCTGGAACCGTGGACGAGAAAGGGCCTGACATGGGGGACCGAATCGAATTGCGCGGGCTGAAGGTTCGCGGCAACCACGGAGTGTTCGACCACGAGAAGCGTGACGGTCAGGACTTCTTCATCGACATCACCGTGTGGATGGACCTGGCTCCAGCCGCAGCGTCGGACGACCTGACTCAGACTCTGCACTACGGCGAGTTGGCGGAGGCCGCCGCAGCCATCGTCGCCGGCCCGTCGCGCGATCTCATCGAGACCGTCGCTGCGGAGATCGCGGACGACGTCATGAAGGATTCTCGGGTCGAGAGCGTCGAGGTCGTGGTCCACAAACCGTCGGCACCGATTCCGCTGGTCTTTGCGGACGTTGCCGTCGTCGCACATCGGACCAGATCGGCATGACGCGCGCTGTTCTGTCGATCGGTTCCAACATCGGCGACAGCGTGGCTCACCTGCAGTCCGTTGTCGACGGTCTGGGCAGCGCTGTCGTTGCTGTCTCACCGGTCTACTCGACGGCGCCGTGGGGTGGCGTCGAGCAGCAGGATTTCTTCAACGCGGTGGTGGTGGTCGACGATCCCGAGGCCGACGCCGCTGAGTGGCTTCGCCGGTCGCAAGCTCTCGAGGAAGCCGCAGACCGGGTGCGTGAACAGCGGTGGGGGCCACGGAGCCTGGACGTGGACGTAGTCGACTGCGAAGGCGTCGTCAGTTCCGATCTCGTGCTCACACTTCCGCATCCGCGCGCGCATCTTCGGGCATTCGTGCTCGTTCCCTGGCTGGACGTCGAGCCTGACGCGACGCTGATCGTCGACGGCCAGAAGTTGCCGGTGGCACAAATTCTCGACGGCCTCGATCGCACTGAGCGCGAAGGTGTCCGCACTACCGATGTGGTGCTTGCGCGGTGACCGAAAACGACAAGGGTTTGAAGCCGACCCGGATCAGTGAACTCGCGGTACTCGCCGCAGTGGCGGCCGTGGCCACCTGGATTCTGATTCGCGTGTTCTACGGTTCGATGCCGCCCATCCCTGTTTATGCGGGAGCGTCGCTGTACTTCGTGGCCGTTGCCGAGGCCGTCTTCGCTTTTGTCATTCGTTCACGCGTCAAAAACCGGCAGGTCGGCGACGGGCTCAGACAGCTTCATCCGATCACCGCCGCCCGAGCGCTGGCATTGGCCAAAGCATCCGCTTTGGTCGGTTCAGCTACCGTCGGTGTCTGGGTCGGAGTGCTGGTGTATCTCATCCCACAGCGCTCGGTTCTGCAGGCTGCAGCCTCCGACACGCCGGGCGCGTGGGTGGGGTTGGGCGCCGCAATTGCGCTGGTAGCGGCAGCTCTGTGGCTCGAACATTGTTGCAAGACGCCGGAAGATACACCTGACGAGCCTGCGCACTGACAGCCTGGTCGGCAAATCACCCACCGAGGTACGTGGCGACCCCGGTCTCGGCAAGTACCCTGGCAACCATGACAAATTCTGGTCGATCGAAGTCTGCGCGCCGAAGCAAGCGCAGCGCGAGCCAGATGATCATTGCTGCTCTTCTGGCACTTGCTGTCATTGCTTCGCTGTTTCTGATTTTCAGCAACAGCGTTCAGCTTCTTCGGGTGGGTCTGGTCGTCGCTCTGTGGGCAGCCACCCTCGGCGCTATCGCCATGACCAAGTATCGGCGTGAGTCGGCACTGGACAAAGCCAAGGTTGCCGATCTGCAGACCGTGTACGAACTGCAGCTCGAACGTGAAATTTCTGCTCGACGCGAGTACGAACTGAGCGTCGAAGGTCGCGTGCGACGTGAGGTGACCGCGGACGCGGAGGAGCTGGCCGGGTTGCGCGCCGAATTGGTAGCGCTGCGCCGAAACCTCGAAGCACTGTTCGAAGGTGGGCTGCTGCCCGAACAGACCGCGCTCAAGACCGATTCGACGCGAGTGCCGGAACTCGGCGGTAGTTCGTACGGCGCGTACCAGCCGGCACCGTCGGGGTTGTACGTTCCCGGCGCCGGCCAGAGCGGACCCAGCCAACCGACACCGAACGTCGGCGGCTTGGCGTCGCCCAACGACGATCCGGTGACCGCTGAGACGACCGTCGTGTTCGCGGAGACGTCGTGGCGTGACAGCAGCTTCGTGGCGCCGCGCGTCATTCCGACGCAGAAGTCGCAAGAAACGCAGAAGCCCCAGAGCGGGAACCAAGCACCGAGTTCTCCGGTGAGTTCCTCGCCGTCACGAACGGTGAAAGACGTTCCGGTGAAGAAGGATCCGGCGCCGGTCGCGCCGGTCGAGCCTGAAGTCAAGGCTCCCACCCAGGCCCCGAAGATCGAAGACGCCGTCATAGAAGACGCTGTCGTCGAAGAGATGCTCGAGGTTGTCCCCGAAGTTGTCGCGGAAGGTGAACCCGAATCCGCTGCGGAGCCTGATGCCGAGCCGCGCCGTCGTCGCCGTGCTGCCCCGGAGGATGCCGCCAGCGGTGCTCATTCCAACGGATTGACCGTCGCCGAAATCATGGCAAACCTGAGTTCGAACAATCCGTCCGAAGGCTCCGGTCGACGTCGTCGCCGAGAGGACTGAGTCGCAGATCACTCGCCCGGCCATGGCATGACGGTTCGGGCGAAGGATATCCTCGGACGCAGAACGTCTGGTACCCGCCGAGCGGGACTGGAACGAACGAGAGGAATCCGGTGACTTCCTTCGGGATCACTAATGGACCTGCACCTGCGCGATTGACGGTAGGAATTGTCTCCGCAGGCCGGGTCGGAACAGCTGTCGGTGCCGCATTGGAGCGAGCCGGTCATGTTGTCAGCGCTTGCTCCGCCGTCTCCAGCGCCTCGGTCGCCCGCGCTGTGAAGCGGCTTCCCGATACCGAAATTCTTCCGGCTGCCGACGTCGCAGCTCGCTCCGAGCTGCTGATTCTCGCCGTTCCTGACGACCAGCTTGCGGATCTTGTTCGAGGTCTCGCGGCCACCCAGGCCGTCAAGCCGGGCACGCTCGTCGCCCATACGTCCGGTGCCAACGGCATCGCGATCCTGGCCCCGCTGACCGAACTGGGCGCGCTGCCCTTGGCCATCCATCCGGCGATGACGTTCACCGGTCACGACGAGGACACTGCGCGTCTGTCGTCGGCATGCTTCGGAATCACTGCTGCCGACGACATCGGATACGCGATCGCGCAGTCACTGGTTCTCGAAATCGGCGGCGAGCCCGTCCGAGTACGCGAGGAGAACCGCGCGCTGTACCACGCGGCACTGGCGCACGGCAGTAATCACCTGGTCACGCTCGTGGTCGACGCCGTCGAGGCGCTGCGAGCGTCGTTGCAGGGTGACGAGCTGCTCGGTCAGCAGTTGGTCGACGGAGATCCGGGTGGGGTGGCCGAGCGTGTCCTGCAGCCGCTGCTGTCGGCGGCCTTGGACAACGCGCTACGACGCGGTCCCTCGGCGTTGACCGGCCCGGTGGCACGCGGTGACGCTGCTGCCGTCGACACACATTTGCGCGTACTGACAGACCTGGATCCGGAGCTCGCTGCCGGCTATCGAGCGATGTCCTTGCGATCGGCCCAGCGGGTGGGCGCCCCCACCGAATTGTTCGACATCTTGACTGAAACGGGAGGTGACCGTCGTGAGTGATCTGCAGGGCGGATACAAGCGCGGCGAACTGACGGTGCACCACGATCCGGACAAGCTTCGGCGCGTCTCGCGGGCACTGCGCGGTGTCGGGCGTCAGGTGGCGCTCGTTCCGACGATGGGTGCGCTGCACGCCGGCCACATCGAACTGGTTCGTCAGGCCAAGGTCACCGGCGCGGTCGTGATCGTTTCCATCTTCGTGAACCCGCTGCAGTTCGGTGCCGGCGAAGACTTGGACGCGTACCCACGCACTCTCGATGCGGATCTCGACCTGCTTCGCGCCGAGGGCGTCGAATTGGTGTTCGCGCCGAGCGTCAAGACGATGTACCCGCGTGGTCAGCGCACCACCATCGTGCCCGGGCCGTTGGGCAGCGAACTCGAAGGCGGCGCACGCCCGACGCACTTCGCAGGAATGCTGACGGTTGTGGCGAAGCTGCTGCAGATCGCGGCACCCAATCACGCCTACTTCGGTGAGAAGGACTACCAGCAGCTGACGCTCATCCGTCAGATGGTGTGGGATCTCAACTTCGACGTACAGATCATCGGAGTTCCGACGGTCCGCGAGTTCGACGGCCTCGCGTTGTCCTCTCGCAACCGCTACCTCGACGAGAGCCAGCGCACCGCAGCGGTCGCGCTGTCCGCAGCTCTGATCGCCGGTGCGCACGCGGCGGCCGGGGGCGCGGAAGCAATTCTGGAAACCGCACGCGCTGTTCTGGCAGCTGTTCCGGAAATCGAGGTCGACTACCTCGAGGTGCGGGGCGTAGATCTGGGCCCCGCGCCCGAGCGAGGTGACGGCCGGCTGTTGGTGGCCGCCAAGCTCGGAACCACCCGTTTGATCGACAACGTCGGTGTCGCGGTGGGAACCGGATTCCTCGAGCGTGACACCGACCCATCCGCCGACGCCATCGACGACCTGCTGTCTCACTGAGCACTTTTCACGAGTAAGGACCTGGATATGTTTCGCACGATGATGAAGTCGAAGATCCACCGCGCCACAGTGACTCACGCCGACCTGCATTACGTCGGTTCCGTCACCGTCGATCAGGATCTGATGGACGCCGCAGATCTCCTCGAAGGCGAACAGGTGTGCATCGTCGACATCGACAACGGTGCGCGTCTCGAGACGTACGTCATCGCCGGCGAGCGCGGCACTGGTGTCATCGGAATCAACGGTGCGGCAGCGCATCTGGTCAAGCCGGGTGACCTGGTCATCCTCATCGCCTACGGCGTGATGAACGAGCAGGAAGTCAAGGAGTACTCCCCGCGCGTCGTGTTCGTCGATGCCGACAACAAGCAGATCGAACTCGGCTCCGACCCGGCTCACGCGCCGGAGGGTTCGGGTCTGATCACCCCGCGCATGCTGTCGACACTCGAGGCCTCGCGCGAATCCAGCCTGGTGTAACCCATGCTGCTCACGGTCGACGTGCGGAACACCAATATCGTTCTGGGATTGTTTTCCGGGACTGGCGAGTATTCGAAGCTGTTGCAGGACTGGCGAATGCGAACCGACCCTCGGATGACTGCCGACGAGTTGGCGTTGACCTTCCGTGGGCTGTTGGGTACCCATGTCGATCAGATCACCGGCGTTGCGGCGCTGTCGACAGTGCCGTCCGTCTTGCGTGAAATCCGCGTGATGCTGGAGCGGTACTGGGGTCACGTTCCCCATGTGGTGGTCGAACCGGGTATTCGCACCGGTGTGCCGCTGCTGGTGGACAACCCCAAAGAGGTGGGAGCTGACCGGATCGTCAACAGTCTTGCCGCGCACCATCTTTACGAGGGTCCGTGCATTGTCGTGGACTTCGGTACATCGACCTGTGTCGACGTCGTTTCCGCCAAGGGTGAGTTTCTGGGCGGCTGCATTGCGCCCGGACTCGAGATCTCGACCGATGCCTTGGCGTCGCAGTCCGCTGCGCTGCGCAAGGTCGAATTGGTGCGCCCGCGTTCGGTGGTCGGCAAGAACACTGTCGAATGCATGCAGTCCGGCGCGGTATTCGGCTTTGCCGGCCTCGTTGACGGATTGGTCAACCGCGTACGCGACGAACTGCCGGAGTTCGGTGGTGACGACGTCTCCGTGATCGCAACGGGGGACAGCGCGCCGCTGATCATCCCCGAATCCGACACTATCGATCACCTCGAACGGGACCTCACTCTCGAGGGGCTGAGGTTGGTCTTCGAGCGCAATCAGGCGCGTCGTGGATCCGGTCGACGACCGGTCGCCTGATCGATGGTTTCGTTCCAGCAGTTTCGCGATTGCGAAAGTTGTGCCACAATGGTGCTCGTGAATCGCTGCATGGGTGCTCAGGAGTGTTGTCGAGGCTGACCGCTGCCTTGACCAATTCACATTCCTTGGAGCTAGCTCGTGCTATCCACATATTCTGCAGATCTCTCTGTTTTGGCCCCGACTCTTACTGCTGACCGTGCTGTTTCCGCAGGTCGTAGCTCTAATCGTGGGGCGTCTGGACGTCGTCCGAGTGGTGCGTCGTTGCCCACCCGCCTTCGCCCGGCCGATTTGCTGCGACTGACCGACGAGGGAGCGAACGGCGTGCTCGACGGCCGTTTCGATCACCTCATCCCCGATGCCTTCCCGACGCTCGACCGTTGGTCCACCCGCTTGCACGCGGACGACGACGTCGATGTGTGGCTCATCAGCTGGGTACCCGAACGCAATACCGAATTGCACGACCACGCAGGCTCGTTCGGCGCATTGACTGTCCTCAGCGGTTCTCTCACCGAATTCCGTTGGGCCGGTGACGCCCTGGTGGAACGCCAGCTCGACGCCGGCGATCAGGCTTCGTTCCCGCTCGGATGGGTTCACGATGTCGTGCGTTCGACGGATGCTCCCGGCGCTCCGGTCGAAATCAGCTCTGATGCACCGACTCTGAGTGTTCATGCTTACTCGCCGCCGCTGACCGCAATGTCCTACTACGAAGTGACGGATCACCGGACGCTTCGCCGCACCCGTACCGAGCTGACCGACCTGCCCGAGGGGGGCACCAAATGACCATCGACCAAATGCTCGACGACGCTCGCGCACAGATCGATCGTATGTACGTCTTTCAGCTCACCGAAGCCTTTCACCGCGGAGCAATCTTCGTCGACATTCGTCCGCAGGCGCAGCGCGCCATCGAGGGAACTCTCCCCGGCGCACTCGCGATCGAGCGGAACGTGCTCGAGTGGCGCCTCGACCCCACCAGCAGCGCGCACCTCGCGCTGGCTACCGACCACGACGTCGAGTGGGTCATCGTCTGCTCCGAGGGCTACACCTCGAGCCTGGCCGCAGCGTCGTTGCAGCAGCTCGGCCTGCACAAGGCCACCGATCTGGTGGGCGGATACCAGGCGATCAAGGCTGCAGGTTTGCTCGGTGCGCTCAGCGGAGTGCGTCATTGCTCCCGCGAGTTGGCCGCTGTTTCCGCTCACTGACCCGTTTGCTGTGCGCCTTTATTAACCGCGGGCGGTTAATAAAGGCGCACAGCAGGTCTGGCGATAGATCTTCGGACTCACTCCGTGATGGCGGGTGAAGGCCGTCGTGAGGGCGAAGGGGCTCGAGTAACCGACTTCTCGGGCGATCGACGACACCGTTCGTGCCGGGTCTGCGAGCAGATCCGCGGCCACGGACATACGCCATTCAGTCAGATAACCAACCGGCCCGATGCCCATGAGGTTGGTGAATCGGCGAGCGAAAGCTGCTCGCGAACTGCCGGCTTCCTGAGCCAAACTCGCGACCGTCCAGGGATGTTCCGGCCGATTGTGTATGAGCCGCAAGGCATGCCCGATGACGGGATCCTCGTATGCCTTGATCCATCGCGGTGATCGATCCGGATTCTCGGTGAACCACGTACGGACCGCCGAGATCAGGACAAGGTCCAGGAGTCGGTCCAACAAGACTTCCTGCCCTGGCCCATCGGAGGCGATCTGTTGTTCCAGAAGTGTTGTCATCGGCGCAGTTTCGATGCTGCCTCGGACCACCGCGACGGGCGTCAGGCTGTCGAGGATCTGGCGGCTGACGTAGGAGTCCAAACGATATGTGCCCGTGAGCATGACGGTTTCGCCGCTCGTCGAGTTGCCCCACGTGCGAACCCCGAGCACTGACATGTCCTCGAGTGGTGAGCCGTCGACCGCGGCGCAGTTCTGCGCTTCGTCGATGAGTACGTGAACCGGGGTGCCGGGCTGATCGGCGACTGTATACGGATCGGGGCCGCGCAGAAGTGCCACGTCGCCGGCCTCGAGATTCTCGGTCTGGCCGGTGTCGGAGACGACGACTGCGGTGCCGCGAACCAGAACCAGCACGGTGACGGGTGCATGGTCTTCGATACGCAACGACCACGGTGGATCGAGCAACGAGCGCAGCAGAAAAGCGCCCTCCGCCCGCGATCCGGCCAGCATCATCGACAATGCATCCATGATTCGACGGTAGACGCTGGCGTATGTTTTTACGACCTTCGACTATGGATCGTATTGACGTCGCGCGGTCGAATGAAGACATGACTACAACAGGTGACATTCAATCGGCAGTAGTGATCGGTGGTACCGGCAAGACCGGTGCGCGCGTGGCTCACAGGCTCACCGCGGCGGGCGTGCGGACCCGAATCGCGTCGAGAACCTCCGGGACGCTTTTCGAGTGGAACGATCAGACGACGTGGCAGCCCGCTGTGTCCGGTGTCGACGCGGCATACGTGGCGTATGCGCCGGATCTTGCGGTGCCGGAATCGAGCACGCACATCGAGGAGTTGGCGAATCTCGCGTATCGCGAAGGCGTCAGGCGAATGGTGCTCCTGTCCGGTCGGGGTGAACCGGCAGCGCAGAAGGCCGAGCGGGTACTGGCCGACAGTGGCCTGGAATGGGCTGTGGTGCGGGCCAGTTGGTTTGCCCAGAATTTCAGTGAAGGGTATCTGCTCGACCCGATTCGAGAAGGCCACCTGGCACTTCCGACAGGTGGGGTGGGGGAGCCGTTCATCGACGTCGACGATCTCGCTGACGTGGCGGTGGCCGCGTTGACTCGAACCGAACTCCTCGGCCGAGTCCTCGAGGTGACAGGTCCGGAGTTACTCACTTTCGCGGAGGCCGTTGAGGCGATTTCGACGGCGTCGGGTCGCGCGGTGGAGTTCGAAAGAATTGGACTGCAACAATTTTCCGACAGTATGACGGAAGTCGGCATCCCGAGCGACGTCGTGGAGTTGCTCACGTACCTGTTCGCCGAGGTTCTCGACGGACGGAATCAAAGCGTGACCGGAGTGGTCGAAGAGGTCCTGGACAGGCCCGCTCGAGATTTCACCACATTTGCCGCCGAGGTCGCTCGAACGGGGGTTTGGTCATGAAGAAGTCCGAGGTCATTCTGGAGCTGCTGGTCGGCGTGACTGCGCTCGGCGCGCTCGTCGCCGGTGGTGCGTTGTTTGCTTTCTCTTCCTTTGTGATGCCCGCCCTGCGATCGGTGGACACTCATACCGCGATCACGTCGATGCAGGCGATCAACGTCGAAGCACCGCGCAGTGCCTTGATGCTGCCGCTCATCGGATCCGCGCTGACTGCACTGTCCGCTGGAATCTGGGCATCGATCTCCAGGCCGAACGGTTGGGTGCTCGTGGTCGTCGGTTGCGTCGGCGTCCTTGTTTCCTTCGCGGTGACCGCGATTTACCACGTCCCGCGTAACGACGCTTTTGCCTCGGTGAGCGCTACCGACGCAGCCGCATGGGCGTCGTACGAGGCGGGGTGGACGATGTGGAATCACGTCAGGGTTGCGCTGTACCTCCTGTCGGGAATCGTGCTCGCGGTGGCCGCGGTGCTACCAGCAACAAACGCGGTGGACACGGCCCAGTAGTCTTGTACCCCGTGAGTGATGTAGAAGCCCAGCCAGTCGACGACACCCCCGAGCAGCTCCGTATCCGGCGCGAAAAGCGTGAACGGATCCTCGCGCAGGGGCAGGAGGCGTACCCGGTTTCGGTCGATCGCACCCACACGCTTGCGCAGATCCGCGCGGAGTATCCGGAGCTCGAGCCGGACACGGCGACTGGTGTGCTGGTCGGCGTCGTCGGCCGCGTCATCTTCATGCGCAACACCGGCAAGCTGTGCTTCGCGACTCTGCAAGAGGGCGACGGCACCCAGCTGCAGGCCATGATCAGCCTCGCCGGTGTCGGCGAAGAGGCACTGGCTGCCTGGAAGTCCGACGTCGACCTCGGTGACTTCGTCTTCATCCACGGCGAGGTCATCAGCTCCCGTCGCGGCGAGCTCAGCGTGATGGCCGACGCCTGGCAGATCGCATCCAAGTCGCTGCGCCCCCTGCCGGTTGCGCACAAGGAAATGAGCGAAGAGTCCCGGGTGCGTCAGCGCTACGCGGATCTGATCGTTCGCCCCGAGGCTCGTGACAACGCCCGCAAGCGCGTCGCTGTCGTCCGCGCGCTGCGCAATGCGCTCGAGAGCCGCGGCTTCCTCGAGGTCGAGACGCCGATGCTGCAGACGCTGCACGGCGGCGCGGCAGCTCGCCCGTTCGTCACGCACTCGAACGCCCTCGACATCGACCTGTACCTGCGTATCGCGCCGGAACTGTTTCTCAAGCGTTGCGTTGTCGGCGGCATCGAGAAGGTCTTCGAGATCAACCGCAACTTCCGCAACGAGGGCGTCGACTCCACCCACTCTCCCGAGTTCGCGATGCTCGAGACGTACGAGGCCTACGGCACGTACGACGATTCCGCGAAGATGATTCGTGAGCTCGTCCAGGAAGTTGCGCAGGAAGCGTTCGGCACGCAGGTCCTCACCCTCGCCGACGGTACCGAGTACGACGTCAGCGGCGAGTGGCAGGTTCTCGAGATGTACCCGTCGTTGTCGGCGGCCATCGGCACCGAGGTCACCCCGGATACGACGGTCGACGAGCTTCTTGCTTTGGCGGAGAAGGTCGGCCTCGAGATTCCCAAGGACAAGGGTTATGGCCACGGCAAGCTCGTCGAGGAACTGTGGGAGCACCAGTGCGGCGATCAGCTGTACGTGCCGACGTTCGTCCGCGACTTCCCGGTCGAGACGTCGCCCCTGACCCGAGATCACCGCAGCAAGAAGGGTGTCACCGAGAAGTGGGACCTGTACATCCGCGGATTCGAGTTGGCGACCGGCTACTCCGAACTTGTCGACCCGGTCATCCAGCGTGAGCGTTTTGTCGACCAGGCGCGCCTCGCGTCGGCCGGCGACGACGAAGCGATGGTGCTGGACGAGGAGTTCCTCGCCGCGATGGAACAGGGCATGCCGCCGACCACCGGCACCGGCATGGGAATCGATCGACTGCTGATGGCTTTGACGGGTCTCGGTATTCGCGAGACGATCCTCTTCCCGATCGTCCGTCCGTCCGCTCGCTAGATTCACTTCGATCAGGGTTCGGCCGCACACGTTGCGGCCGAACCTTTTTCAGTTGGGGCGCTCCCGAGGGATTCGATTTGTTCCCGACGATATTCGCCCGCCGCCGCTCTGAGCGGTGACGGAGTTCTGCCGTAGCTTCGGGCTCTGCGCGTTCAGCGCATCGTAGTTCCCGATTCGAAGTGGGACTCGGAAGAGGTGTTTTCTCGTGCCGTCTTCTGTCATGATCCCCCCGCTGCATGCATTCCCCAATGCGTCGCAAGGAGCGTATCGGCACTGTCCTTTTCACAAGACAAGTCGACTGGCATACCCGGCGGCGATCAGTCCCAATCATCCGGACGAGCCAAGACAGGACGTTTGTCCAGGTGCTATTGTCGCTGCTTATCGAAGGATCTGGGGAGGAATGGTCGTGGTGAAAAAGGTTGTCGTCACGATGGTTGACGATCTGGACAAGAAATCGCCCGCTGACGAAACTGTCGAGTTTTCCGTCGACGGAGTTGCGTACGAAATCGATCTCACCGCCGCCAACGCCGCGGAACTGCGCGATGCACTGAAAAAGTGGATTCCCCATGCGAGAAAGTCGAATTCCGCAAAATCGGCCAACGGATCGGTGGCCAAGTCTCGCCCAGTTGCCGACCGCGATCAGAGTGCCGCCATCCGCGAATGGGCCAAGGGTGCCGGCTTCGAGATTTCGGCCCGCGGTCGTATTTCGACCGAGGTGCGCCGAGCCTACGAAAAGGCCGTCTGAAATGGATCGCGAATGGATTCGGGCGCATTTTGCCGAAACGGATTGATAACGCGTTCTAGTTTGTTAGCGTCTGCACGGTTCGCATCTCTCGTAGAGGAGTCGGTCGTGCGCAGAATCAGGTTGTTCGGGGGAGCGGTTCTTGCCGCGGTGATGCTCATCGGGTTCAGTTCCGTGGCGTCGGCTCAGGCTCCGTTGCCCGTGCCCAATGCATTCCTCGCAGGAGTTCCTCAGGAGTTGGGAAATCCTGGCGGTTCAGCTCCCGGATCCAATGACTTTTCGTGTAAACCGACTGCCGAACATCCCAATCCGGTTGTGCTCGTTCACGGAACGGGTGGAAACAGGCAGACCAACTGGGCCACCTATGCGCCGTTGCTCGCCAACGAGGGCTACTGCGTCTTCGCGCTGACGTACGGCAACTTCCCCGAGCAGCCATGGCCGTTGTCGGCCATCGGTGGAATGCAGGAAATTCCCTCCAGCGCAGCACAATTGTCGAAATTCGTCGATCAAGTACTGGGTGCCACGGGCGCAACGTCGGTAGATCTGATCGGACATTCGCAGGGCACCATCATCAACGGGTACTACGCGAAGTTCCTCGGCGGTGCCGACAAAGTGGACAACATCGTCTCGGTGGCGTCGCTGTGGAAGGGGACGCTCGGAAACGAGCAGGCAAGTATCGGCCGCAGCCTTCGCGAACTCGGAGTATCCGAGGCAGCGCAGGCCGGATTCCCGATCTGCAAGGCGTGTCTGAACATGGGGGCCGGTTCGGAGTTCATCGAAAATCTCCGTGCGGGAGGCGTTTACGCGCCGGGCGTTCACTACACGAACATCACGACGCGCTACGACGAACTGGTGCTGCCGTACACAAACGGACTGGAGCCCGGGCCCAACGCCACCAACATCGTCGTCCAGGACGGTTGTGAGCAAGACATCTCCGATCACCTCGCCATCGCGGCATCGCTGCGCGCTGCGACTTTTGCTCTCAATGCACTCGACCCCGCGCACCAGCGGCCGGTACCGTGCAACTCGGTATTGCCCGTCGTGGGTTGAGCAACATGTGGAGGCCTTCGGTGGGGATTCGAACATGCGTGGGCGCTCTCGCTCTGGCCGGAGTCGTAGCTGCGACCGCCACACCGCTTGCGTCGGCGAACGAACCTCTTCCCGTTCCGTTCGGTTTCTTCAGTGGAATCGCCCTCGAAGCGACCAACCCGGGCGGATCGGCCCCCGGCACCAACGACTTCTCGTGCAGGCCTTCCGCTGCTCATCCTGATCCCGTCGTTCTGGTGCACGGGACGGCGGCCAACCGTCAGACAAATTGGGGCGTACTCGCACCCGTGCTGGCCAACGAGGGGTACTGCGTTTTCGCGCTCACCTTCGGGAATCGAACGGACCAGCCGTGGCCGATTTCCGCAGCCGGCGGCCTCGCACCACTCGGAGACAGCGCAGGGCAGTTGGCGGAGTTCGTCGACCAAGTCCTTACCGCGACCGGTAGCTCGAAGGTGGACCTGATCGGACACTCCCAAGGGACGACGGTCAGTGCGTACTACGCCAAGTTCCTCGGCGGCGACGCGAAGGTTTCCAAGATCGTCTCCATCGCTCCGTTGTGGGACGGCTCGGAGGTCGGCCCTCCGGAAGGCGTCGGCGGACCGGATTTCGACAACGCCACCTTCGTGACCGAACTGCGCGACGCGGGCGTCTACTCCGATGACGTCGAGTACACCAACATCGTGACCCGATTCGATCAAGTAGTCGTTCCGTACAGCAGCGGAATACTGGCCGCGTCGAATGCGTCGAACATAGTTGTTCAGGACGGCTGCGAACAGGACCTGTCGGATCACATCGCGTTGGTGGCGTCGGCGCGAACGGCGACTCTGACGCTCAACGCGCTGGATCCGTCGAATCCGCGTGAGGTGCCGTGCACTCGGGTACTCCCGATATTCGGCTGATCAGGCGTCGAAAATCGCTGTTCGCTTCAGGCGTACAGGAACCGGGAAACGATTCCCTCAGCTGCGACGTTGTGAACGGTAAGCAGTCCGGCTTCCGCCGCCAATCGGGTGGAGGAGCAGCAGGTGGACTTCGCGCCCTCTAGAGTAATAAGTGGGGTCGTGCAACCTTTGTCGATTCGTGGACGTCAGTCCGCTGACCGGCGAGGCGATCAGTCTGTAGTGCCGGAGCGAAACGCGGCGACCAGGGACGAGACATCCGGTCTCGAACCTGCCCGCCGGAGAGTGTGAGGGAGAGCGATGTTCGAGAGGTTCACCGATCGCGCGCGGCGCGTTGTTGTCCTGGCTCAAGAAGAAGCCAGGATGCTCAACCACAACTACATCGGCACGGAGCACATCCTTCTCGGCCTCATTCACGAGGGCGAAGGTGTTGCAGCCAAGTCGTTGGAGTCGTTGGGTATCTCCCTCGAGGGAGTCCGCAGCCAGGTCGAGGAGATCATCGGCCAGGGCCAGCAGGCTCCGTCCGGTCACATCCCCTTCACACCGCGCGCCAAGAAAGTCCTCGAGCTGAGTCTGCGCGAAGCGCTGCAGCTCGGACACAACTACATCGGTACGGAGCACATCCTGCTCGGTCTCATCCGTGAGGGTGAGGGCGTGGCAGCCCAGGTTCTGGTCAAGCTCGGTGCCGATCTCAACCGCGTCCGCCAGCAGGTCATCCAGCTGCTGTCGGGCTACCAGGGCAAGGAGCCCACCGAAACCGGTGGCACCCGCGGAGAGGCCGGCACGCCGTCTACCTCGCTCGTGCTCGACCAGTTCGGTCGCAACCTGACGCAAGCTGCCCTCGAAGGCAAGCTGGACCCGGTCATCGGCCGCTCGAAGGAAATCGAGCGCGTCATGCAGGTTCTCTCGCGTCGTACCAAGAACAACCCGGTTCTCATCGGTGAACCCGGTGTCGGTAAGACCGCTGTGGTCGAGGGCCTGGCTCAGGCAATCGTCAACGGCGAGGTCCCCGAGACCCTCAAGGACAAGCAGCTGTACACGCTCGACCTCGGGTCGCTCGTGGCCGGCAGCCGTTACCGCGGTGACTTCGAAGAGCGCCTGAAGAAGGTTCTCAAGGAGATCAACACCCGCGGCGACATCATCCTGTTCATCGACGAGCTGCACACCCTCGTGGGTGCGGGCGCGGCCGAGGGCGCTATCGACGCGGCCTCCATCCTCAAGCCCAAGCTCGCCCGTGGTGAGCTGCAGACCATCGGTGCCACCACTCTCGACGAGTACCGCAAGTACATCGAGAAGGATGCCGCTCTCGAGCGTCGTTTCCAGCCCGTCCAGGTGGGCGAGCCGACCGTCGAACACACCATCGAGATCCTCAAGGGTCTTCGTGACCGCTACGAGGCTCACCACCGTGTGTCCATCACGGACGGTGCTCTGGTGGCAGCGGCGACGCTGGCCGACCGCTACATCAACGACCGCTTCTTGCCGGACAAGGCGATCGACCTCATCGACGAGGCGGGCGCGCGAATGCGCATCCGTCGGATGACTGCACCGCCGGACTTGCGCGAATTCGACGATCGCATCGCCGACGCGCGTCGCGAGAAGGAGTCCGCGATCGACGCGCAGGACTTCGAGAAGGCCGCGAACCTGCGTGACAAGGAGAAGACCCTCGTTGCTCAGCGCGCTGAGCGTGAGAAGCAGTGGCGTGCGGGAGACCTGGACGTCATCGCCGAGGTCGACGACGAGCAGATCGCCGAGGTTCTGGGCAACTGGACCGGCATCCCCGTCTTCAAGCTCACCGAGGAGGAGACCACTCGTCTGCTCCGCATGGAAGAGGAACTGCACAAGCGGATCATCGGCCAGGAAGAGGCAGTCAAGTCCGTCTCGAAGGCGATCCGTCGTACGCGTGCAGGTCTGAAGGATCCCAAGCGTCCCTCGGGCTCGTTCATCTTCGCCGGCCCGTCCGGTGTCGGTAAGACCGAGCTCGCGAAGTCGCTCGCCAACTTCCTGTTCGGTGACGACGACGCTCTGATCCAGATCGACATGGGCGAGTTCCACGACCGCTTCACCGCGTCGCGTCTGTTCGGTGCCCCTCCCGGGTACGTCGGATACGAAGAGGGCGGCCAGCTCACCGAGAAGGTGCGCCGCAAGCCGTTCAGCGTTGTGCTGTTCGACGAGATCGAGAAGGCACACCAGGAGATCTACAACACCCTCCTGCAGGTGCTCGAGGACGGCCGTCTCACCGACGGTCAGGGACGTACCGTCGACTTCAAGAACACGGTGCTGATCTTCACGTCCAACCTCGGTACGTCGGACATCTCCAAGGCAGTCGGCCTGGGCTTCAGCTCGGGAACGGGCACGGAGTCGAACTACGAGCGCATGAAGCTCAAGGTTCACGACGAGCTGAAGAAGCACTTCCGTCCCGAGTTCTTGAACCGTATCGACGACATCGTCGTCTTCCATCAGCTCACGAACGAGCAGATCGTTCAGATGGTCGACCTGATGCTCGCTCGCGTCGAGGCGGCACTCAAGAACAAGGACATGGCCATGGAGGTCACCGACAAGGCCAAGTCGCTTCTGGCCAAGCGCGGATTCGATCCGGTACTGGGTGCACGACCGCTGCGTCGCACCATCCAGCGCGAGATCGAGGACCAGATGTCCGAGAAGATCCTCTTCGGAGAGATCGGACCGGGTCACATCGTGCTCGTCGACGTCGAGAACTGGGACGGCGAAGGCTCGGGCGAGGACGCGAAGTTCACGTTCACGCCTACCAAGAAGCCGATCGACGTGCCGGACGCACCGCCGATCGAGCTGACCAAGGCCGGCGAAAGCGAAAGCGCAGCAGAGTAGTACAGCAGAGCAAGTAACGAAACGGGCGGCACCTCACCGGTGCCGCCCGTTTCGTGTATCACGGGAGAGGGCGTACACATGAACGACATCGAACTGGGTCACCTGCGTCGTTGCGTCGAATTGGCAACGGAAGCATTGGATGCCGGCGACGAACCTTTCGGTTCCGTCCTGGCAGCGGCCGACGGAACCTTTCTGGCGGAGGATCGAAACAGAATCGCGGGCGGCGACAACACTCGTCACCCCGAATTCGAGCTGGCGCGGTGGGCGGCTCAGTACCTGACGCCGGAAGAGCGTTCGACGGCAACGGTATTCACCTCGGGTGAGCACTGCGCGATGTGTTCGGCAGCGCACGCGTGGGTGGGACTGGGACGGATCGTCTACATCTGCTCTTCGGCCCAACTCGGCGACTGGCTCGCGGAGTGGGGTGTGGCTCCGGCGCCGGTGAAGTCTCTGTCCGTCAACGAGGTTGCGCCGAACATCCCGGTCGAAGGTCCGGTTCCGGAGTTGGTTCCACAGGTACGAGAACTGCATCGGAAGTTGCATTCGCAGAGCACGTGAAGGACGCACACGAACGGGCGGCACCTCGCTGGAGGTGCCGCCCGTTTCATGTCGAGTCAGGAAACGGCGTCGACTGCTCGAACCTTCTCTCGCAGTTCACCCTTGACGACCTTGCCGCTTGCGTTGCGTGGGAGCGCTTCCACGACGACGATGTCCTTCGGGTGCTTGTAGCGCGCGAGACGATCGTTGAGGAAGACGCTCAGCTCTTCGATGGTCAGGTCAACGGCTGAACCCGGCGCCATTGCGACGATCGCGACCGGCACCTCACCCCACTTGGCGTCGGGGCGACCGACGACGGCCGCTTCGACGATCAATTCGTGTTCGTAGAGAACGTTTTCCACCTCGGCGCAGTAGATGTTCTCGCCGCCGGAGATGATCATGTCCTTCTTGCGGTCGACGACGTAGACGAAGCCTTCGTCGTCGACTCGAACGAGATCGCCGGAGTGGAACCATCCACCGTGGAAGGCGTCTGCGGTGGCGGTGGGGTTGTTCCAGTACTCGCTCATCATCGTGGGTCCGCGGTAGACGATTTCCCCGATTTCACCGGGTGCCACGTCGTCCATGTTCTCGTCGACCACCCTGGCGGAGATGGTCGGAATGACCCGACCGACCGATCCGAGCTTACGAATTGCGTCTTCGCCGTCGAGAACGCAAGTGATGGGCGACATTTCGGTCTGACCGAAGACCGCGACATTGAATGCGTCGGGGAAGGTTTCGGCCATTGCCCGCAGGATCGTATCGGACGACGGCGCGGCACCCCACGAGATGTTCTTCAGCGACAGTGCTCGAGGTTGTGCCTTCTGAACTGCGCACACGGCCTGCCATTGCACAGGCACGAGGAACAGGCTGGTGACCTTCTCGGCTTCGAGAATGTCGAGTAGTTGGCCCGGGTCGAATGCGCCGACCGGGTGGATCACCGTGGTCGTGCCGAGTTGCAGGCTCGGTGCGATGGAGCCGAGGGCTGCGATGTGGAACATGGGCGACGCGCAGAAACCGATGGAATCGGCGTTGAACAGGTGGAAGGCCCGGATACAGGTCAATGCTTGCGACGACAGGTTCGAGTGGGAGAGTACCGAACCCTTGGGGCGACCGGTGGTTCCCGAGGTGTACATGATCAGAGCAGGAGTGTCGTCCGGGATGTCGACGAACGCGTGCTGCCCACCCTCTTCGCTGATCAGGTCCTCGTAATTCAGGCTGTCACCCTCGGCGGCAGCGCCCACGGTGATGGAGATGTCGATTCCCTCGGATGCGGCGCGAGCCGCGCTGGCCAGCGGAGCCAAGGGGCCCTCGGCGACAATGACTTTGGAGCCGGAGTCGTTGACGAGATAAGCGACCTCGGGTGGCGTCAGACGGAAGTTCACCGGAACAGCGATTGCGCCCAGCGCGTTGGTCGCGAGCACGACCTCGAGGTATTCCGGGCGGTTGAGCATCAGGATGAGCACGCGGTCGCCGAAGCTGACACCGCGTCGAGCAAGGGCGTCTGCCAGCTTCTCGACGCGCGTGTCGAGAGTGCTCCAGGTGATGGAATTGCCCAAAAATCGCAGCGCGGTGCGATCGGGAATCATCTGCGCATGCCTGGCGATCTGATTGTTCCAGTTGGTGCGGCGCGAACGCTGCGCCTCGGAGACTGCATCGGTGGAGGCCATCGATGGGTTCCTCTCATGCGTGGGTGATTGTGTGACTCAGGCTACAGTGAGCCGTCGATGTGCACAGGGGTTTTGTTAACGAAAATTCGCAGGGTTACTTGTACTGCGGTGCGCGCTTCTGAAGCATCGCCGTCGCGCCTTCTTTGAAGTCGTCACCGGTGAGAAGTTCTGCCTGCCCGATATTTTCGAGCTCCAACGCGGCGTCGAGGCGATCCAACGTAGCCGCATTGAGCGCTCTTTTGGTGAGTTCGAGGGCACGGCGGGGAGCCTTGGACGTTCGATCGGCGATCGACTGGATGTGTGTGGCGAAATCTTCGTCGGAGACGGTGCGGGACACGAGCCCGAAACGCTCTGCGTCGTCGGCGGAGACCCTCTCACCCAGCAACGCCATCTCCGCCGCGCGGGCTCGTCCGATCGCTGCCGGTACCAGCGCACTGGCGCCGCCGTCGGGCATCAGGCCGATGTTGACGAACGAGAGGAGGAAGTACGCGCTCGATGCTGCGTACGTCAGATCCGCAGCCAGCGCGATGGACACTCCGACGCCGGCGGCGGGACCGTTGACCGCGGCGATCACCGGGACCGGGGCGCTGGTGACGGCGCGAATCAGCGAAGTCGCCGCATCCATGACGACCTTCGGGTCTGCGGGGTTGACCGCAGCTGCGGCGAGGTCGGCGCCGGTGCAGAACGCTCGACCGGAGCCGGTGATGACGATGGTACGAACTGCCGGGTCTGCGCCGCCGTCTCGGACGGCGGCGGCGAAAGCGCTCATCGTGGGCAGGTCGATCGCGTTCATCCGCTTGGGGCGGTCGAAAGTCAATCGCATTACACCGTCGGTGATCTCGGAGCGGAAGCCCGTCTCGGCGGTGGCGGTCATGCCGCACTCACCGCGGTGACGAATCCGGAAAGCCGTGAGGTGATGATGTGTTCGGCCTCCGAGACCATGCGGTCGATCATGTCGGAAACCGTCGGGATGTCGTTGATCAGGCCTTGACTCTGGCCGGCCGACCAGATGCCCGCGTCGAGATCGCCGTCTTCGAAGACCTTGCGTCCGCGCGCTCCGGCGACCAGATGCTGAATGTCACTGAACTGTGCGCCGCCGCGCGCCTCGATGTCGACGACTTCGGCACTGATCGCATTCGCGGCCACGCGTGCGGTGTTGTGGAGGGTCCGGAAGATCAGCTTGGTGTCGCGTTCGGTGTTGGCGACAATCTGTTCTTTAACCGATTGCGCTACAGGGGATTCCACGGTACACATGAATCGAGTTCCCATGTTGACGCCGTCCGCGCCCAGCGCGAGGGCCGCGACGAGTCCACGAGAATCTGCGATTCCGCCCGAGGCGATCACGGGAATCGTGAGTTGCTGCGTGGCAGCCGGAATCAGAATCAGCCCCGGTATGTCGTCCTCGCCGGGGTGCCCGGCGCATTCGAATCCGTCGATGCTGACGGCGTCGACGCCCAGTCTCTCGGCCTTGACCGCGTGACGAACTGCAGTGCACTTGTGGATCACCTTCACACCCGCGTCCTTGAAATGCGGAAGGTGATCGATCGGATTCGAACCGGCCGTCTCGACGATCTTGATTCCGGATTCGATGATCGCCTGGCGATATTCGGCGTACGGCGGTGGCGTGATCGACGGCAGAATAGTGAGATTGACACCGAAGGGCTTGTCCGTGAGATCGCGAGTGCGAGCAATTTCCTTGACGAGGTCTTCCGGTGTGGGCTGGGTGAGACCCGTCAGGAACCCGAGGGCACCGGAATTTGCCGTGGCCGCAACAAGTTCTGCGCGCCCTACCCACATCATGCCGCCCTGCACGATGGGGTGGTCTACGCCGAACATTTCGGTGAAGCGAGTGCGAATCATGTGCTCACAACTACTTTCTTACGGTCGGTCAATCGGCATCGAACCCTGTTGTGGGCAAGGAAAAACTCCGTGCCACGAGGAACGAGCCCGCTAGCGGACTACGTGCAAGACTGTGCGAATCGTCACTAACATAACACCGGTGTGAGAGCGGGTGTCAAGACTCTTTTTCCGGAATCCGTCCGGCGCGACAGCCGCGTTGTAGGGTTTCGGGTGAAGCTGTACCGGGCGCGAATTGCGACCTTCGTGACGGTTAACATGATCCGTTCGGACTCACGCCTGTAGAAGTGCGGTGCAGCGGACGAAGGCAGTGCAAGAGAAAGCAACGGAAGTGGAGGGTCAGGTGCCCGGACAGACACGCGTCTCCGTGCGTGGCAGCGACCCTGCACCACGGACGCGTCCGAAGAATCGGAAGGCGCAAATTGCGGCCGCTGCTGCGGAAGCATTCAGCGAACGTGGCTACCACGCGGTGGGTATCGACGAGATCGCAGCGAAGGTCGGAATCTCCGGGCCTGCCCTCTATCGTCATTTCCCCACGAAATACGCGCTGTTCGTCTACACCGTGAACAACCTGACCCAGGCGTTGTTGGATGCCAGCGATCCCGCGGTGCACGGAAACGACGATCCACGCGAGCAGTTGAACTCCACGATGGTGGGCGTCATTCGCGCGACGATCGAGAATCGGCGTAGGGGAGGTCTCTACCGTTGGGAGGGGCGCTACCTGGTCGACGAGGATCGTGAGCAGTTGCGGGTGGGAATGCGCACGCTCAATCTTCGGATTGCCGAGCCGCTGGCCGCAGTTCGCCCGGAACTCGACCCGGCGGATGTGGAGCTCATCGCACCCGCTGTGCTCAGCGTGATCGCCAGTATCACCGGGCATCGATCGGCGTTGTCCGCCAAGCAGATCGAAGCGCTGATCCTTGCGGCATGCTGGTCCGTCGTCGGCGTCGAACTGCCGGTCGGTGTGGAAGGCGGCGCGGGGGCGGCGGCGTCCGAACGCAAAAACGGCCTCGTGCGGACGTCGAAACGTGAAGTGCTGCTTCAGGAAGCAGTCCTGCTGTTCTATCAGCGCGGGTATCACGACGTGAGCATCGAGGAGATCGGCGCCGCGGCGGGTATCAACGCGTCGAGTGTGTATCGGCACTTCGCGAGCAAGGCCGACCTACTGGCTGCGGCCTTCCACCGAGCGTCCGATCGTCTGACGATGACGTTGGGTTCGGCGTTGGCGGAATCCGAGACTCCTCTCGCAGCCGTCGAGACGTTGGCGAAGATGTACGTCGAGGTTTCGTTCGGAACCAGTGAACTGTTGGCCGTGTACTTTGCCGAGATCGGCAGCTTGCCTGATCGATCGCGGACCGAGCTGCGCAACATTCAGCGTTTGAACGTCGAGGAGTGGGCGCACCTGTGCGTCGAGGCACGGCCGGAGTTGACGATCGTCCAAGCGCGTTTCCTCGTCCACGCGGCGCTCGGGCTTGTCTTCGACATCGGCAGAATCGTGCACTTTTCCTCGGAGAACTCCGCACAGGCCCGCGTCGAGAAACTGCTGTCCGCGACGCTCCTCGGGTAGTCCCGTCCGAAACAGTAGGTGTGACGTCACGTATCGCGGGTAGGTTCGTGATCGCAAGGCGTTCACCGAATCATGTGAAGACGGAAGTAGGGACAGCAATGCCAACTCGTACCGCACGCACCGCCTGGAACGGCACCCTCGAGGCCGGCTCGGGGCAGGTGGAACTCACCAGCTCGGGCGTCGCGACCTTCGACGTGTCGTTCCCCAAGCGCGCAGCTGAGGAGGCCGGCGGAACCACCAGCCCCGAGGAGCTCATCGCCGCGGCACATTCCTCCTGCTACGCGATGCAGTTGTCGGCCCTGATCGCCGAGGCCGGCGGAACCCCGCAGAGCCTGGACATCACCGCGGACGTGTCGCTCGGACCCGACACGGTCGGCTTCAAGCTCACCGGAATCAAGCTCACCGTTCGCGCCGAGGTCGACGGCCTCGACGCCGACGGCTTCGCCGAGGTCGCCCAGGCGGCCAAGGAAACCTGCCCGGTCAGCAAGGCACTGACCGGCGTCGACATCACGTTGGATGCGGCCCTGGACTGATCAACTCGTGCTCGGGCGCCCCCTCCGGCGCCCGAGTGCGGTTGTGTGTGATGACCAGGTAGCTCGCGAACAGTATCGGGAGCACCCACAGGTCCGATGGATCGCGATAGACCAGGATCGGCAAGAGATCTCCGCGGAATCCTCCTGCGGTCAGGCGGAGAAACCCGATCACCCACTCGTACGCGTCACCGATCGGCGGGACCACCTTCACCGCGGCGAAGCCGATACCCGTGACCGCGATGGACCAGGCGATCGCTGCTCGCCCCACCAGGTTTCGCCTGAGCACCTCGAAAACCGAGAGCAGAAGCAGGGGAAACAGGAACACGCCGGCGACGTCGGACAGCTTGCCCGTCACCATGTTCCCGAAGGCGCCTTTGAGTGCGTGGTCGTTGATCAGAATGATCGCCACCGAAACCAGCGCCCACGGACTCAGCAGCAGATCGCCCGGACGGTTCACGACAGGTTGATCGTTGCCGAGCCGGACGAGAACAGATCGCACTTGAACTGAAGGCGCAGGCCGGTTGCGGCCTCGGGGACCTCGTAGGCCAGTTCGCCTCGCTTGGCAGCGCCCGGCGCAAGTTCTCCGTCGACACTCGACGTGCTGCTGTCGGTGAACGTGATGTTGTACGACTTGTTCGCCGAGTCCTGCAATTCGAAGCACATCATCGACGAGACAGTCGACGGCTTGTCACTGTTGTTGGTGACCTCGGTGTCGACCACCACGTAACGGTTTCCGGGATCAGCGGTGATGAACTGATTGGTCGAGACGTAAGGATCGACGACGCCGTGTACCTGTACGCGCCAGTCGCCCAGCTCGACGACGTCACCGATGCCGAAGGCAGCCGCAGGAGCGGTGGACGAACCGTTGTCGTCGACCTTCTTCGCTTCGTCTGTTTCGCCCGAGGCGATGGTTGCGAACAAGGCTGCGCCGACGGCGAGGAGGACGAGGGGAGTGCGGAGTGATCGCATGATGTGCGCCTTTCGAGAGTTGGTATGGCACAAGTCAACGATGTGAGGACTGCTCACCGCTTCAGCCGAAAGATCGGTCCGCCTCATCCTTTCGGTCGGAACCTGGCGGTCCGTCCACCCGTTCGGCTGATTCGAGGCGTCGGTGGCGGTCGATACGCTTGCTCGGTGATCACCACCCAAGGAACTGTTGTGCGACGGCGCGTATGGACCACCACCGCCGTCGCGTTCAGCCTTTTCTGTTCCTTCATGACGGTGGGCATCGCCGGTTCGTCGGGAAACATGCCACCGGTGCTGGTCGGGATCGGGTTCGTCCTGGGCGTTGCCGGCGGGGTATCGCTCGTCTGGCGCCATCAGCATCCTTGGGTGGTTCTGGCGATCACGCTGGTCGGGCCGCTGTTCTTTCCCACTGATGCAACGGCGGCGCTCATCGCGTTGTTCGCCGTTGCCCGGATCGTACGTGGGCCTCGGCTTGCTGCCGCTGCGGCAGCTGTCTTCGTCGTGTGCGGAATTTCGTTGACCTACGACGCTTTTAGAAATCGTGAGTACTCCGTTCTCACGATGGGCACCATGAAACCCAAGGACGGTTCGGCAGTCGTTCAATACGACGTCGCCATCTGGATCCCGTGGCTCGTCGCGGCCGTCATGGTCGGCATCGTCGTGGCGCTCTCTCTCCTGATCCGGACCAGGACCGAACTCGTCGAGGCCGAGCACGTACGGGATCTGGCCACCGAGAAAACCGACGTGATGCGCGACGAGATGATTCGCACCGAGGAACGAACGCGGATCGCTCGCGACATGCACGACACGATCGCCGCCAGCTTGAGCCGGATTTCGTTGTTCGCCGGCGGGCTGCAGGTGAGCGCGGCAGACAATCCCGAGAAGGTCGTCAACACGGCTGCGATGATCAGAACGACCGCGCACGAGGCTTTGGACGAATTGAAGGGAATCGTCGGAGTGCTCAGAGGAAATGGTGATCGTCGCGAACACGGTGGGCATCAAGGGATCGACGCGATCGGAGATCTGGTCAACAGTGCCCGCGCCGCTGGCATTCTCTGCCGTCTCGAATCCGAGTTGCTCCCGGGTGACGTCGGAATGTTGGCGGGGCATGTCTGCTATCGCGTCGTGCAGGAGTCACTGACCAATGTCCAGAAATACGCGAGCGACCAGATGCTCGTCATTTCGGTGACCGGGTCGCCGCACGACGGAATCCGCATCCTCGCACGCAACAAGCTCAGCGAGCTTGCACCCATGACGTCGATCGGTTCGCGATCAGGTCTACGCGGACTGGCCGAACAGGCGCGAGAGATCGGCGGCAAGGTCGAGGCCGGCGCGTTGGGGGACGATTTCCTCGTCAGTTGCTGGGTGCCCTGGTCGTCGTAGCCCGCCCACCCCCTCACTGTCGGGGGCTCTGGGTAATCTGAGCGCACTATGGACGCTGACTCGCGCATCACAGTTTTGATCGTCGACAACGACGCCTGGGTTCGGCGCGGAATGAAGGACATCCTGGAAGCAGCGCCGGACATCGTGGTGGTTGCCGAGGCAGAAGACGGCGATCAGGTCGTAGCCAAGGTCACGCGTTTTCGTCCGCACGTTGTGTTGATGGATCTGAAGATGGCGCGGGTCGGTGGCCTGGAGGCCACCCGAGAATTGATGACCATGAGCAATCCGCCGAAGGTCATTGCGATGACAGCCTTCGACGTCGACGACATGGTCGTGCAGGCCGTCGAGGCGGGTGCGCACAGTTTCCTGAGCAAGGACGCGGCTCCACAGGCGTTCCAGCAGGCAGTACGAGTGGTGGCGTCCGACCACTCGTTGTTCAGCTGCGATTCTCTGCGCGCCATCGTGGCCTCGACGCCGCGTCGGCAAGCCCCCGATCAGACTCCCCTCGCGTCGCTCACCGAACGCGAGCGTGAAGTGCTGGCAATCCTGGCGACAGGCGCGGCCAACAGCGTCATCGCGGAGCGGCTGTACCTCGGTGAGACCACCGTCAAGACGCACATCTCTTCACTGTTCGCCAAGCTCGGCGTGCCCAACCGGGTGGGTGCGTCGTTGATCGCGTTCCGGTGTGGCCTGGTCACGTGACTCGGGACTAATCCCGCCCCTGTTCGTTGTTGCACCTTCGGTGACTGATCAAATCGTGATTGACCAAGACGTGACCATCGAAGTGTGGTCGGACGTCGCTTGCCCGTGGTGCTACATCGGAAAGACCAGGTTCCTCTCGGCTCTGGATCGTTTCGAGAACAAGGACCGCGTCAACGTCATCTGGCGCTCGTACCAGCTTGCTCCGGAGACCCCGGTGGGCGCGGGCCGTACCGAACTCGACGCGTTGGTCGAGATGAAGGGGATGGCGCCTGATCAGGTACGTCAGATGTTCGCCCATGTCAGTGCGACGGCAGCCGAGGTCGGGTTGACCTTGGACTTCGACACCGTGATCGCCGCCAATACCTTTGATGCGCACAGGTTGCTGCATCTCGCGGGTGAGAGGCAGAACGAACTCCTCGAAGCGCTGTTCAAGGCTCACTTCAGCGACGGCAAGGTGATCGACGACCGTGAGGTGTTGGTCGAGCTGGCCGTGAGCGTCGGTCTCGATGCCGATGTGGTGCGCGAGCAACTGGGCTCCGATGCCGCCGCCGAGGCCGTGCGCGAGGATCTGTCCATGGCCCGCCAACTCCAAGTCAGTGGTGTTCCGTTCTTCGTTGCCAACCGTGCGGTCGCAGTGTCGGGCGCTCAGCCCGAAGAGGTGTTTCTGCAGTTGCTTACTCAGGCCTCCGAACCGGCCTGAGTGAGGCGAGCGGCACGTACTGCCGGCGCGTTCGAGAACGGCAACAGATGCGCGCCGTCCACGGGGCAGGACAACGTCACGTGCGCTGCATCGACGA
The DNA here is from genome assembly GCF_003852455.1 of Rhodococcus sp. KBW08. Classification (NCBI taxonomy): domain Bacteria; kingdom Bacillati; phylum Actinomycetota; class Actinomycetes; order Mycobacteriales; family Nocardiaceae; genus Rhodococcus; species Rhodococcus sp. KBW08. Next base: position 521,679 of record NZ_QAJJ01000017.1, on the reverse strand, counting down.
ACCGGTACGGCTGCGCTGCAACAACTCCGGCAAGGTTCTTTCGCAGACGTGACATCTCGGCCCGCGCAGTCACCGTGCGGGCCGGGTCACCGAACAGGTCTTGCGCCAACCGAGATGCAGTCAGTCCTCGTCTTTCCGATCCGAGGAGGAACAGAATCTCGGCGTGCCGCTGGGTCGGGGAGTACGCCCATTCGCCGAACCCGGATGTGACGGTCACCGACATGTTCTCGGAATCGCGCAGATCGATATGCACCGTGGGAGCGGTGATTTTCTCGCCGGTGGTGATCGGACGAACCAGCCACCCGCCGGGGAGCGGATCCAGTTCGCACAGGCCCAGAGCCGGAAACCACGTTCTGCCGGGAGCCAAAGCTGCGGGAAGCAGCACGCGCGAGCGATGGGGGAGTGCGTCGACCGCTGCGACCCATCCATGAGTATCGATCACCAATGCGGGTGACCCGCTACGGGCAAGCATCGGCCCTGCAACAGAACGTAATTGATCGAGATTGTCCCTGTGCTTGTCCCGCAGGTGTGATTGGGCGAGGCGTGCGACGGCGTCGACCAGAGCGAGCGTCGTGGGGTGGACGGTCTTCGCCGGACCACTGATGTCCACCACGCCGATGACACGGTCGTCCCGCGGATCGCGGATGGGTGCCCCCGCACATGTCCACGGATGGTGGCTACGCGCATAGTGTTCCGCCGAGAAGATCTGCACCGCCTGTCGTGACACCAATGCCGTTCCGATGGCGTTGGTACCGACGCTGTCCTCGGCCCAGTTCGCCCCTTCGACAAAACCCAGACGCGCAGCCTGGTCGAGTACGCGATGGGAACCGCTGCGCCACAGCACAGTTCCGCGAAGGTCCGCTACGACCATGATGTTCTCACCGCTTGCGGTGACCGATTCGAGTCCACGCGTGACGTCGTCGAGCACGTCGTACAGTCCGGACTCACGACGACGGAGATCGAGTTCGGCAACGTCCATCGACGGTTCGACCCGGTTGTGCTCGGGGTCGATACCGAGTTCGCGCAGGCGCTGCCACGATTGGCGCACCACGTCCCTGGGTCGGGCCGGTGCGCGGTCTCCGGCCATCGTCGCGTCGTACACCGCGGCGAGGGTCCTCGCGTAGTCGCGAGGATCCTCGCCGGGTGGCATCGCGGGTTCGGGCAACCGCCTTTTCTGCGAGGGCACCGTTTTCGGCGAAGGCACCGTTCTCAGTGACGACACTTCGGTCAGCGGTAGACGAGACCGCCGTCGATGAGACCGGCCTGCCCGGTCATGTAGTCGGAATCGGGCCCGGCGAGGTACGAGACGAAACCGGCTACATCGTCGGGGGTTTCAGCTCGACCCAGCGCAATTCCGCCGACGAACTTCTCGTAGGTGGCGCCCTCCGGCGCACCGGTCAGTTCGGCGAACCTCTTGTCGATCGTCACCCACATGTCGGTTCCCACGACGCCGGGGCAGTACGCGTTGACGGTGATTCCGTCGGACGCGTATTCCTTGGCTGCGGCCTGAGTGAGGGCCCTGACCGCGAATTTCGTGGCGCTGTAGACGCCGAGCATGGCGAATCCGTCGTGGCCGGCGATGGACGAGGCGTTGATGATCTTTCCGCGTTGTCCCAGCGCTTGGAACTTTGCTGCTGCAGCTTGAATTCCCCACAGCACACCGTCGACGTTGACGCTCCAGATCTTGGAGACCTCTTCCGGCGTCGCGTCGGAGATCGGGCCGACGAGAGCGATTCCCGCGTTGTTGACGATGACGTCGAATCCGCCCAATTCCTTGTGTGCGTGTTCGACAGCGGCGTTCACCTGTGCTCGATCGCTGACGTCGGCGACAAACGTGGTCGCCTGACGCCCGATCTGTCGAATCTCGTCGGCAACCGCATCCAGCTTGGTCTGATCGAGGTCGACCAGTGCGATGTCGGCGCCGTCGTGGGCGAGGCGGAGAGCGATTCCGCGTCCTATTCCTTGGCCGGCGCCGGTGACCAGAACTACCTTGCCCGTGATGCTCATGCAGTTTCTCCTCGTTGGTAGTGAAACGGTTAGCCGTGAACCGGTGAGTGATTTGTATGTGACGACGACCACAATGCGGAAGGGTTGCACGGTGTTGCAATTCCGAAGAATCGGACTGCGATTGCAACCCTCGGCAACCCTCCCGGTGCCCCGCGCGACAGCTTCATAGTTGCGCGACCACTTCGCGAATCATCTTGCGAGACAATCTGGGAGAGGGAACATGACCGCTACAGTCGACACACCCACAGAACCGGCGACGCCGAACCGGCCACCGTCACGCCGCTGGATCGGGTTCGGGATCACCAATCTTGTGATCGTTCTCGTGCTGGCCGTGGCGAGTTGGTACCTTCTGGCAGATCCGACCACCAGCCCGTGGAATTTCTATCCTTTGCCGTTCAACGCGGCGCTTTTCTGGGCGATCCTGTTTGTGGTGTTCATCGGCTTCAACTGCGAGTTCGCCGGCTTCGATCGACTCCCGCAGCCGGCGAAGGGGCTGGCGATCATGGCCGCGACCGCGGTCTTCGCCGTCGTGGTGACGTGGCTCCTGGCACACGGTTTGGGGAGCTTGTACCCGGATTTCGCGGCCGATCGTGAGGGCGGTCTCGGTTATTTCGCGGGTGCGCTGTTCGTGCTCTTCGGATTCGGGACCTGGGTGATGGTGGTCCTGAACTGGCAGCACTGGCCGTGGACTTCCCTCGGGATGAAGCAACCGCTGGTGGGGTTGTGTGAGATCGCGTTTGTCGCCGTCCCGACGCTGGCGCTGTACTTCGTGTTCGGCCTGCCGTCCGTGTCGCTTTCCGCCACGGATCCGTTGATGACCGTCGACACCGTGCTCGGTTGGTTCTACTGCGTCGTGGTGGTCGTGATCCTGACCGGTCAGACGCTCGACAACTGGCCGTGGCGACTGTTCGGCGGTGGTGGAAAGACGGCGCTCGCAGCCACGATCGGTAACTTCGCCGCGGGAACCGGCTTGTACTTCGTGGCACTTCCGGTCGTGAAGGCACTAGTGGGAAGCGATGCTGTTGCCGAGTTGGGTGGCGTGGTCCATCAGTTCCCGGCGCAGCTCGGTGTGTGCTGGGCGTTCTGGATGATCTTCTGGGCCAACGCCTTCGGCAACAAGCCGACGGGTTTTGCGGACGGGGTCAACCTCGCGATCCGCGCGCTACTCACGTTTGTGCTCGCGGTGGTGACCTTCCTGTTCTATTACCGCTTTGCGGCAGAGAACATTCTTCACGAGCCGGCAGTCGTCGACGGATTACACGGGAACGCACTGGGTTTCGTGGACTGGGCTGTGCTGTGGACCCTGTTCTACGTCGTGGGATTTCAGTCGCTGGGACTCGGCAAGTTGAAACCTGCTGAGGGGTGACACGGTTGCCCGCACGACGGTGCGGGCAACCGGTATCGGTCAGACGTTTGCAGCGGAGATCGACTCGACGGGTGTTTTGCTGCGGGAAGACATCTTTCGGACGGGAATCGACAGCGCGATCGCTGCGGCGAGCAGGGCGAACCCGCATCCGATCAACAGACTGGTGCGGAAGCCGGCTTCCGACGGCAGGATATGGCCATCGGCCTGGATGGTCATCTGTGCGAGAACGACGCCGATGACGGCGGCGCACACAGACGTGCCGATCGAGCGCATCAAGGAGTTGAAGCTGTTGGCAGCAGCAGTGGCGGACGGCGGGACCGCGCCCATGATGAGGGCGGGCATGGAACCGTACGCGAGACTGATGCCGGCGTTGGCGATGCAGGCGACGATCAGCAGCCCCCACGTCGAGCCCATCAGCAGCATCGAAGATCCGTAACCGAGAGCGAGGACGAGCGCGCCTGTGATGAGTGTGAACTTGGGCCCGCGCAGTGCGGTGAGGCGTGCGCCGAGTGGAGAGACCGCCATCATCACGAATCCGGGTGGCGCCATCCATAGGCCCATCGCCAACATCGACTGTCCCATGCCGTAACCGGTGGACTCCGGTAGTTGCAGCAGTTGCGGGATGATCAAGAACTGGGTGTACATCGCGAATCCAGTTGCGATGGAAGCGATATTGGTCAGCAACACCTGCGGCTTCGCCGTCACACGTAGGTCCACGAGCGGGTCGTCGGTGCGTCGTTCGAACCAGACCCAGCCGAGAAGAACGATGATCGTGGTCGCGAACAAGCTCACGGTGGTGCCGCTTGTCCATCCCCAACTGCCGCCTTTCGATACGGCCAGCAGGAGTGAGATCAGGCCGGCTCCGAGCCCGATCGCGCCGATCAGGTCGAACCGTCCGCCGACCTTGTGTACCGGTGTCGCCGGGACGAAGAACCAGGTCAGGATCAGTATCAGCACACTGAGCGCCGCTGATCCCCAGAAGAGTGCCCGCCAGCTGGCGTTCTGAGCTACTGCCGCGGCGATCGGCAGGCCGAGTGCGCTGCCGATTCCCATGGATGAACTCATCAGAGCGATTGCAGAATTGAGTCTCTCCGGCGGAAGCAGATCGCGTAGTGCGCTGACGCCGAGTGGGATCAGGCTGACGCAGATGCCCTGCAATCCGCGTCCGATCACCATCGGAATCAGAGAACTGGCAGTTGCGCAGATGACCGATCCGACTATGAGCGGGATCGTGCAGATCAGAATCAGCCGCCGCTTGCCGTACAGATCCCCGAGACGCCCGGCTATCGGTGTAGCGACGGCGCCCGCCAGGAGCGTCGCAGTGACGACCCACGACGCGTTCGAGGCGGTCGTGTTCAGCAGTGTGGGTAGTTCCGCGATCAGTGGGACGACAAGCGTTTGCATGAGTGCGGCGAGGATGCCGATGAACGCCAGTACGCCGACAAGTCCGCCAGGTCGTACGGCGGGGGCCGTCCGCTCGGCAATAGCGCCTGCTCGTGCCATGCGCGTCTCCTTTGCATATCGCGGGTGGTTCCGGATGCGAAGGGGTGCGCACCGTCGAAGGCGGTTTGAATCGTACATATCGTTGCATTGTTCAACTAGTTTTGTGATCGAGGGATTGGTCACAGTGGGGCGGATTGCAACAGGCTGCAACGCTTGTGACCCGGGCCACTGATGCGATGTGCTGTGTGTCACATTCACAAACAAGGAGAAGTGATGACGCAAACCATCGATTCCGCAGTCGCCCCCGAGGTGAAGCTGACGGCGGTGACACCGCAGGAGCGCGTCGATGCCTGGCTGGCGGATTTCGAGTCGGCACTTGCCGCTCGTGACATCGAGCGTGTTGCAGGCAAATTCGCACTCGACAGTTTCTGGCGAGACTTGGTGTCGTTCACTTGGAACATCAAGACCGTCGAAGGTCGCGAGCAGATCGCCGACATGCTCTCCGCACGACTCGACGACACCGATCCTTCGGGGTTCCGGACCACCGAGACGCCCGACGAGGCCGACGGCGTCACGTCGGCCTGGATCGAATTCGAGACTGCCACCGGGCGTGCGCACGGGCACCTTCGTCTGAAGGGCGATGAAGGTTGGACTCTGCTGACGTCATTGCAGGAACTCAAGGGCCACGAGGAGGGCAAGGGCACTCGCCGCCCGCGCGGCGCCAAGCACGGTGCAGACCCGAATCGCGTCACGTGGGCCGAGCAGAAGGAGATCGAAGACCGCGAACTCGGTTACACCACACAGCCTTACGTCGTGATCGTCGGCGGTGGGCAGGGCGGAATCGCGCTCGGTGCCCGGATGCGTCAGCTCGGAGTGCCGGCCATCGTGATCGACAGCCACGAGCGACCCGGCGACCAGTGGCGCGGACGCTACAAGTCCCTGTGCCTGCACGATCCGGTGTGGTACGACCACCTGCCTTACATGCCGTTCCCCGACAACTGGCCGGTGTTCGCGCCCAAGGACAAGATCGGCGACTGGCTCGAGATGTACACCAAGGTCATGGAGGTGCCGTACTGGAGTTCCACGACCTGCACCTCGGCGTCGTTCGACGAGAAGACCCAGGAATGGACCGTCGAGGTCGACCGCAACGGCGAGAAGCTGACCCTGCGTCCCAAGCAGTTGGTGATGGCGACGGGTATGTCCGGCAAGGCCAACGTCCCGACGTTCCCCGGGCAGGACAAGTTCCTCGGCGATCAGCACCACTCGAGTAAGCACCCCGGCCCGGATCAGTACGTCGGCAAGAAGGTTGTGGTCATCGGGGCCAACAATTCCTCGCACGACATCTGCGGCGCTCTGTGGGAAAACGGCATCGACGTCACGATGGTGCAGCGCAGCTCGACGCACATCGTGAAATCGGATTCGCTGATGGATCTGGGCCTGGGCGATCTGTATTCGGAGCGTGCGCTTGCCGCCGGCATGACGACGCACAAGGCGGACCTCACGTTCGGTTCGCTGCCGTACCGGATCATGCACGAGTTCCAGATCCCGGTGTACGACGCAATCCGTGAGCGCGACAAGGACTTCTACGATCGCCTCGAGAAGGCCGGTTTCGAGCACGACTGGGGCGACGACGGTTCGGGTCTGTTCATGAAGTACCTACGCCGCGGATCGGGTTACTACATCGACGTCGGTGCCGCCGAACTGGTCGCCAACGGAGACATCAAGCTCGCGCACGGCAACATTCGTGAACTGACCGAGAACAGCGTGATCCTCGAAGACGGTACGGAATTGCCGGCCGACGTGGTGGTCTACGCGACCGGCTACGGCTCGATGAACGGTTGGGTGGCCGATCTGATCGGACAGGACACCGCGGACAAGGTCGGCAAGGTGTGGGGCCTGGGCTCGAACACGACCAAGGATCCGGGACCGTGGGAGGGCGAGCAGCGCAACATGTGGAAGCCCACGCAGCAGGAGGCGCTCTGGTTCCACGGCGGCAATCTGCATCAGTCCCGGCACTACTCGCTGTACCTCGCGTTGCAGTTGAAGGCGCGCTACGAGGGTATTCCGACGCCGGTGTACGGGCTTCAGGAAGTGCATCACCTGAGCTGAAACGAGAACTGCTGTGCGCCTTTATTAACCGCCCGCGGTTAATAAAGGCGCACAGCAGGTTCAGCGAAGGGCGTACTTCTTCGCCACGTCGGCGTTCTTGGTCGCGCGCTCGGTGAGGAAGGCAAATGCCAATCCGAGTACGAGCCACAGCGTCGCCTGTGTAGCGAGCGAGGAAAGCCGGAACTCCCACAGCAGAGTTGCCGGGAAATCCTCACCCACCTCGTTGATGCCGGGAAGCGAGACGTAACCGATCGCGACGATCACCAGGAACGCGGCCACCGGAGCAGCGATGCGCACACTGAGGAACTCGTGTCCGGAAACTGCCTTTGCTGCCGCTGCCGCTGCGGTGACGGACAGCAGTCCGAGAATCACGGCGGCCAGCCACAGCAGTGTGCGCTGGTTGATGGTGTCCGGATCTCCGACGGCAGGCGGATTGGCCGGGTACTTGAAGAACGGCACGGCCTCGATGGCCAGCCAACCGCCGACGGCGATGGTGATCGCCAACAACGGTCCGGACATCCCGGTGAGTCGTCGCGCGTAATTCGCGACGACCGAGAAGATCGCGCCGAGTGCCAGTCCGGCCAGCGCTGTGGCCAGGAACAACCCGGCGCGCTGCCCGTCGCGGCTCACCAGTGGTTCTTCTTCGTCCCCGTGCGAATGCCCAGCGGCTTCGCCGGCAGCCTCACCGGTGGCGCTGTTGGCTTCTTCGATCGCAATGGCAGCATTGACGTGCGGTTCACCCAGCACGAACGCAACTCCGCCGGCAAGGATGCCCGCGATCAAACCAGCCAACAAACCACGAATGAGAAGCTTCGTGAAATTGTCGACTAGTGGCACGGCAGGCCCATCAAGTGGCGACCGTCGTGCATCAGTTCATGCATGTACATACCGGTGCGAGAGATAGCGCCCTGGTCGAATCCGACCAGGTAGAGAGCGAGCATCGCGAACAGCACTACTGCAGCGGCAAGGAAAGCCAGACGAGTCGAGTCGATCGACGTATCGGGAGAATAGGCGAGAGCCATCGAAGCCTCCTGGGATTTTCGCGTCCCCTAGGTCCATGCGATGGCCGAAGTGTCTGGCTGTCGAAATGGTCGTGCCGAAAAGACACTTCACCTCGAATTACAGTGGCGCGACCGCTCCGGGCTTTCACCGGATTCCTGTCGGACCATCGCGTTTACATGCGAACTTTTGCACTACTGCCCGCACCGTGTCAACGCGTGAAGCCGAGTTGAGCAGGGATTGCGCCCGCCGCGGCGAGCGCAATCCACGAAATCAGCTCTTGGCGGCTACGTCCAGGACAACTTCGAATTCCAGCAACGACGCACCCGAAGCGACAGGCTTCGCGCGCTCACCGGAGTGTGCTTCGCGGGCAGGGCCGTCACGCCAATCGGCGAATGCCTGCTCGGACTCCCACTGCGTCACCACGAAGTAGCGGCTCTCACCTGCGGTGGGGCGGAGGAGTTGGAATCCGAGGAAGCCCGGTGAGTTCTCGACTGCATGAGCGCGTGCTGCGAAGCGCTTCTCCAGTTCGGGGCCGGCGCCCTCGGGGACCTCGATTGCATTGATCTTCACGACTGCCATGCAAGCGACATTACCCGCGTACCTTCACCGCGTACCGTGACACTCGTGTTGCATGACGAAGGTGGAACGGGACAACCGATTCTGTTGTTGCACGGCCTCATGGGCAGCTCACGAACGTGGCGTCGCCACGTGCCGTGGATCCGCGAGTTCGGCCACGTCTACACCTTCGACGCCGCCGGTCACGGCAGGCCTGCGCCTGCTGAACTGACCACCGAGGCATTCGTCGAGGACCTGGCGTCTGCTGTTGCTTCCGTCGAGGGTCCGATGATCGTGATCGGGCATTCGATGGGGGCGCTGCACGCCTGGTGCTTCGCCGCCGCGCACCCCGACAAGGTCGGTGCCCTCGTCCTCGAAGACATGGCTCCCGATTTTCGCGGACGCACCGCGGCGGATTGGGCTCAGATGATCTCGGCGTGGCCGCAGCCGTTCGCTTCCGAGGACGCGATGAAGGAATTCTTCGGCCCCGTCGCCGGCCAGTACTTTCTCGACTCTTTCGACCGCCGCGACGACGGGTGGTACCTGCACGGCGAGGTGTCGACCTTTCGTGACATCTCGGAGGAGTGGGGTACGCGGCATTTCTGGGATCAGTGGAAGGCGATCGAGGTGCCGACCTTGCTCATCGAGGGGGAGTTCACCATCACTCCGGAAGGACAGATGCGTGAGATGGCCGAGAGGCCGGAAACCCGGTACGTACGTATTGCCGATGCAGGTCACCTGGTCCACGACGATCAACCGCAGCGTTACCGTGACGTGGTGACGGAGTTCCTTCAGACAGTGAGTTGACTGCGGATCGACGCGCCCACCTGCTCCAGTTCGACGGCTCTTCTGGCCAGAAGTCCGGCAGCGAACTTAGCCTTGTCGCCGCGATGGCGTGGGACGACGTGCAGGTGCGAGTGGAACACGGTTTGGCCCGCGGCGCGACCGTCGTTGACCAGAAAGTTGACTCCGTCAGCGGCGATGTCGCAGCGGCGAAGGGCTCCGGCGATGAGCGTCCCGACGCGGAACATCTCAGCGCCCTCGTTGCTTTCGAGAGCATCGAGGTTTTCTGCATGGCGTTTGGGAACCACCAGAGTGTGTCCCCGACTCACCGGTCGGGCATCGAGGAATGCGAGAGTCGTCTCGCTCTCGTGAACGAGAATTGCCGGCTCGGTCAGTGCGACGATCTTGCAGAAGACGCAGGTATCGGTGCTCATGCCTTCAGAATGTAGTCCGAATCAGTTCCGAACCGGGACTACAGCAAGCGCAGCTGACGTGCCTTCGTGATCGCTTCGTTTCGATTGTGCGCGTCGAGCTTCTTGTAGAGGGTACGTAGTTGAGTTTTGACGGTGTTGACGGACACGTACAGTTTGTCCGCCATCGCGGCCGACCCCATTCCCAGTGCCAGAAGTGAGAGGACCTTCTGTTCGCGTTCGGTGAGCTCGACGATGCGAACGATCTCCGGAAAGGATTCAGCAGGACGCTTTTTCGCGAACTCGGCGAGTGCGGGCGAATTCGTTTTCGCCATTGATTCGAGCTTCTCGACATCAGCCGATGCGATGGTCGCGAACGAACGCAGAAGTCCGGTCTGATCCGCGATACTGCACGCTCTGGACCATTCCTGCGCGGCGAGGCGCGGTTCACCCAACTCGGAGTGTGCAACCGCTTGCACCAGAAGCGATTCCATTTGTGCTCGCGGATACGACTCGCCGGACCAGTCGAACTGGTGACACAGGGCGACCGCGGCTTCGTTCTGGCCGATCCGCTGTCGTAGGCGTGCCACCGACGTGAGGGTCCACGGGTTGGTCGCGGGATCGATGATCTCCTTGGCCAGTGCTGCGGCCTTGTTTCCCTCTCCGAGAGCGAGCAGGAGATCGATCTCGGCGGATTGCATCAGCGGGAGCGCGAAAGAGGTAGCCGTGTACTGCATGGAATGCGCTTCGATCGCATTGTGGAGCAACAGTAGTGCCGACGTTCGGTCGCCGGAGGTCAAGGCGAATTGGCAGTGTGCATAGACGACGAATGCCCACAGTTCCTCGGTGTCGGAAGGTAGACCGAGTTCGGTCAGTGTCCCGCGTGCGTCGTCGAAGTCGAGTGTGTCGAGGGCCTCGAGCACCCGTGCCGTGAGGCCGGCGATCTTGACCACAGGTTCCAGCCAACCGCCAGGGTCCGGGTGCTTTTGCTCGAGCTCGAACCAGTATGCGGCCTGGCGAGGTTCACCCGCCAGCGCCCAATTCAGTGCGGCACTGCCCGCGGAGTTGCGAGCGATGAAGTCGACTCCGTGAGACAGCGCGCCGTGGTAGGCCATTCGGGCCTTGATCGTGGATTCGGTGAGCCTGCCGCTCAATTGAAAATTGATCGCCCATTGAAGTCGCATGAGAGGGAGTTGCGCGCTGACGGCTTCCGGGTTGTTCTCCAGCGCACTGCGACTGAGGTGAGACAGGCGCCTGGTGGTTTCTGCCGCGAGCCCGTACTCGCCGGCCATCCTGAGCATGATCGATTGAACGCAGGCAATGCTCAAGGCGTCCTTCGCGCCGGCCTCGCTGCCGAGCTCCCACAGTTCGGTCGGCGATTCGGGTAGCAAGTCGACGACCGCCGAGCGCTCGCTCGGATGCATCGTGAACAGAGCGCGCCCCGCCTCCACGGCAGAGTGTTTGTCTGCAGCTTCCATCGGAATCCGTTGGAGGGCAGAGCGAACCGAGTCCAGGTTGTGGACGATCATCGTCACCCAGTGTTGCTCGACGATGTCTACTGCCAGTGTCCAGTTCTTTGCCTCGACAGCGTAGTCCAGTGCTGACGCGTGATGACCGTTGTCGAGTCGATTGTGCGCGAGGAACGAAAGACGTTGCGCTGGATCGATTCCAGCGTGGGTGTGGCGCGCAAGTATCGATCGACGAATTGCGGGCGGCAACTCCCAGGTTTCTTCTGCTTCGGTCTCGACCCGCGACAGCAATCCGGATGTCTCGAGTATCGCCAGGCGCGCGCGAATCTGATGAACGGTCTCGGCAGCGTCCGGGCGTTGGGACTCGAACAGCATTGCGGCGATGTCGACGGTGATCGATCGCGCAAAGGCCGTCGCGAGCAGGAACTCGAGTTGCTTCACGTGCTCGGCGGTGGTGAGAACGGAATTGTTCACGTAATCGTCTATCGCCCGCACGATGTTCTTTTTGATCATCTGCCCGCGGTTGCCGGTGCCGGTGCCGGTGCCGGAGACGCGGACGGCGGGAACGGCGACGCGAACAAGCGCGGGCAGTCCTCCCGTCAAGGATGTGATTTGTTCGGAATCACCGTCAGTCGGTTGTACGCCGGCCTGTTCCAGCACATGGGCGGTATCGGCTGTCGTGAACAACAGCTCACTCGCACTTATCACCTCGTGGTCGGTGTCGAGCAGGTACGGCTCGGAGAACATGCCGAAGCCCGAGAGCGTGACCACGAGGTCCAGGTTGTGGCAGAGGGTGAGGAGTTCGATCAGCTGATCGTCCAACTCTGGTTCCGCTGTCAGATCCGGCCTGATCAGCACGAGCAGCACGGGGCGGCTGAGGGCGTTCAGGGATTTGGCGACAGCGGTGAAAGGATCGGCGAGATCGTCGATGTCGGGCAGTGCGATTCCGGCGGCATGGATTCGATCGAGGACAATGGCCCAGAAATCTTCGAGAGTCGACGAGGGCTGTGGGGCCGAGACCCAGACGAGTATTCGTTCGGATGCCAGATGAGCGCGCAGCCACGATGCGATCAACGACGATTTCCCGTGACCGTTCGGTGCACGGACGATGGTCAGCGCGGCGCGCCGGTCAAGTTTCGAGAACAGTGCCTGCCGGGGAATCGACGTCGAGAGAGTGCGCCTTTCGGGAATAGCTGCCCAGTCATGGCCGTCCATCCCGAACATCAGCGCGGACCCTTTCTGCTTTCGCGCCCCGCAGTAATTGAAGAGTTTGGGCGGATTGTCTCGATCCATCTATCTACAGGGAGGAGCGTAGCTGGTGCGAATCCAGAGCGTGCGATCCCGGGCAATTCACCCGGGACTTCACCCTGGGTGAGAGAAGTTCACCCGCACAATCACGCCGTCACCATTGGCTTTCGCGGCCGTCGAGCGACTTCTATTGAACGTAGCTCGGGATTCGCCAAATGTGGCCGCGAGTGCCTGTCGGGAGCCCCGAGAGTCAGACTTCGAAGGAGCGTCGTGAGAACTCGTCTGTCAGAGGTGTGGTCGAAGGCCGTTTTCGTCGGACTCCGACCGAGGGCGTGGCGGAGAGGAGTGCGAGGTATCGGCGTCGTTGTCGTGACCGGAGCTCTGGTGGTCGGCGCTGCTGCGCTCGGTGTGCTTCCGATGCAGTCGGATGTTCGATTGGCAGCCGAGGGAGACTTCACGCCTGCCTTCACCGTCGAGTTGACGGCCATCGACGGTGCGCCGCCCTTCGATCCAGCCGACGGCCCGGGCCTCGATTCCGGACCGTCCAACGCGATTGTCCGAGAGGGTGATCCGGTGACGTACGTCGTCGACATCGGTGTCCGGGGCACATCGCTCTCGGACGTGGTCGTACAACTTCAGGTGCCCCGAGGTTTCACTCTGCCGTCCCTGCCGGGCTACTGCGGAGTCGGCTCGGACATCGACGAGGCCGGGTTACTGTGCTTGATAGGGGATCTGGAAGCGGATCGATTCTTCACACGAACTGCGACGATGATTGCGGGCAAGCGGGAAGATACCGACGGTCTACCGACAGCAGTAGTGGTCACTGCCGATAGTGGTGCGGTTCGCGTGCGGTCGAACGACGTCACTGTGCGCGTGTCGACTGGACCGGGAGTGTGTGATCCACAAGGGAATTCCGTCGACGGACAAACGGTTCAGGAGGATCCGGTAGTTGCGAACGGGCAGATCTCGGGTCTGGTGACGTCCGGCACCACGCAGACAGTGGCGATCATCGGTATCGATCAATGCGGGCACGCGACAGCGCGGACAGTGAAACCGTTCGAGGGTCACTTCTCGTTTCTCGGACTGTTACCGGGGACGTATCGCGTCACGGTCGACGGCCGAGCGCTGGTGGACGTGGTGCTGGAACCAGGTGCAATGGCGGTCGATGGCCTGACGTTCTGATACAGCTTCGCAGTGATGGCAGCACCCGTAACGGCAACAGTCTATGGAGGATCCAGTGCGTGAAAGCCTGGGCGTTGTATTCGAAAACGATTCAATTTCAACAGCTCTCGTAGATGCGGACACACCCCTTCTGGGCTCGATCGACGAGTTCCGTCACCCCTGGGGTGCAGACGGGACCGTTCCCTCTCCGCAGGCGTCGGCACGCGCGCTCGCGTCCGCTGCCGAGGTCGCCACCGGCCGGGCCCTGCGCTCGAATCTGTGTCCCACAGTCGTCGGGGTTATGTGCGAGCGTGCGGACGTGCGTGACCTCGTTCCGGATTCGTTGTCCTCCAGTTCTTTCGAGAACGTGGAGTTGGTCAACGGTCTCGACGCTCGGCTCGCCTACCTGCGGGCGGTCGACGCTCTGAATGGTGTTTCGTCGATTCTCGTGTTCTGGCCGGACGGCGGTGAGACCGTGATCGCGGCCGTCGACCCGAGTGCCGGTGTCGTGGACTCGGCGCACCGTTACGACACCGCTGAGTTGCTTGCAGACAGCTCGACATTTGCTGCGACATTGGACCTCCTCGTCGCCGAACGAGACCCGGTGCCCAAGATGCTCGTCGCGATGCTCGTGAAGGAAGAGTCTCGGCAGCCGTCCGCCGAAGCCGCTGAACTGGCAGGTCTCGGCTTCCTGTTTCTCGGCGAGCGGACCCAACTCGCGATTGGCGCTGCGCTGGTGGCGGCCGATCGGGGAGCTGACGTTCGGTCCGGTGGCGGCATGGCTGTCCGGCCCGTCAACAGGATCCGGTGGGCGGCGGCAATAGTCCTGCCACTTCTGCTCATGCTGACGGGGTTGCTGATCGCGCTGTCTCCAGACGGATCGCGCGCGGTGTCCACGGATCGTCCGAACGTCGGCGCGGAGCCGGCGACCTCGACCAGTGGACCTCCGCCCGGCGCCGCCCTACCGATTCCGGCTCAGACCCCTTGCGACCCGGCGGTACCTGCCGTTCCTGCTGCACTGCGGCGTTCTGATCCGGACGTCGCACCGCCTCAGGCCGACGAACCCGCAGCCGAAGAATGCAACCCGATGCGAGTCGGTTAAGCCGTACCCTCTCCGGCCAGCGCAAACAGGCCGTCATCCGTCTGCTCGACCAGTCCGTCGACGAGCAGGGAATGCAGTGCGCGGTCACGCTGACCCGGATCGTTCGGCCAGACGATGTCGAGTTGCGCGCGTTCGACCGGACGGTGACTCTCACGAAGAACGGCCATCAATTTTCCTCGTACCTGGCGATCGGTTCCCGCGAACTTCTGCACCTTCTTGGGCGGTCCGGTGTGTGCCGGTTTGCCCGAAGCGACCCAGGCGCAGTTCGGCAACGGGCAGTTTTCGCAGTTCGGCGTCCGCGCAGTGCAGATCAGTGCGCCGAGTTCCATGAGAGCTGCGCTGTAGGTGGCTGCGCGCGCTCGCGTCCGCGGCAGCAGCGCCGCGACATCGGCCAGGTCGCGTGTGTTGGACGGATTGCCTGGTTCGGCGTTGCCATGAACGGCCCGTGCGACAACGCGTCGTACGTTGGTGTCCACCACCGGCACTCGCTGTCCGTAAGCGAAGCACGCCACGGCGCGGGCGGTGTAGGAACCGATCCCCGGCAGCGAGAGCAGGATGTCGACATCTTCGGGCACCACGTCACCGTGCTCGGCAGCCAGGACGCCCGCGCATTCGTGAAGCCGCAGCGCGCGTCGTGGGTAACCGAGTTTGCCCCAAGCGCGAAGCACTTCTGCCTGACTCGACGCCGCCATCGCCGACGGAACCGGCCAGCGCTGCACCCACTCTTCCCAGATGGGCGCGACACGCACCACCGGCGTCTGCTGGAGCATGATTTCGCTCATCAGGATCTGCCAGGCACTGACGCCCTCGCGTCGCCACGGCAGATCACGGGCCGTATCGGAGTACCACTCGAGCAGCACCGAAGATTCCACTGCCACCGCTACCGACACACTCCTCGAACCTGCGCTCCCGGTCGACGAAGGACACGTCGACGTGTGGAGGTCACTTTATCGGCAGTGACCGACAGTCATTTCTCGTGCCCGAAAACCGGGAGGGAGTGGCATCGAGACCACTCACCCCCCGGTTGAATCACGATGCGTACTGAGCGTTCGCAGTCTCCACTCGTGTGCCTACGACTGGCGAGCGTCCGGAGTATCGGCGAACGATCACGTAGAGGCAGATCAATCCGATGGCACCGGCAGCGGCGAGGAAGGAACCGACTTTCCATGCGTTGTCCGGATTGCCGTTGATCAGCATCACCATGATCATCGGCGCGAAACCCCCGATGATTGCGGATATCTGATAGCCGAGTGAAGCGCCCGAGAATCGAATCTCCGGTGGGAACAGTTCAGCGAAGAGCGTTCCCTGCGTACCGGTTTGGAGGGACATTGCCACCACTCCGACGATAACCGCGACGGCAAACGGCCAGATCGTGTCCGGGCTGGACCCACCGATCATCAGCCACATCGGGATACCCCAGAGCATCATGGCTGCGGTGCCGAGGCCGAAGACGAGTTTGCGACCGTAGAGGTCGGACAGGTATCCCGCCAGCGGAACCAGGGGAATCTGTATTGCGCATGCGATCAGGATGTAGGTGAGGACCGTCGACCGCGGTATCTCCAGGTAGGTGGTCGCGAACTGAACCGACCCGGTGATCATCGTGTAGAAGAAAATCACGCCGATGGCATTGGCGCCCGCTGCAGCGAGGACGGTGCCCGGGTTCTTCTTGAGAACTTCGAGGATGGGGGATTTCCGAACTACCGGCGATTCGGCCAGTTTTTCAGCGAGCGCTTTGAACTCGGGCGTCTCTTCGAGATAGCGGTGGATGAGGAATGCCACAGGAAGCATGATCAAGCTGATCCAGAACGGGATCCTCCATCCCCACGAAAGGAACGAATCAGCCGCGAGAGTTGCTGTCAGAACCAGGAACACGATATTGCCCAGCACCACACCGATCGGAACACCGAGTTGGGCGAAGCTACCGAAGAGCCCGCGGCGGTTTGCCGGTGCGTTCTCGGTGGCAAGCAATACGGCTCCGCCCCACTGTGCTCCCACGGCCAAGCCCTGACAGATTCGCAGCGTCACGAGGATGGCCGGGGCAAGCCACACGACATTGGTGTTGGGTACGAAACCGACCAAGGAGGTTGCCACAGCCATCAGAACCACGGCGGCAACGAGCACGGGCTTTCGTCCGTACCGGTCACCGAAATGACCGGCGAGCACTCCACCGATGGGACGGGCGATGAATCCGACTGCGACGGTGGCAAACGAACTCATTGCAGCGACCACCTCGCTGTCGGTGGCGAAGAACGTCGAGTTGAACACGAGCGCAGCGGCAGTCGCGTAGATGAAGAAGTCGTACCACTCCAGGGAAGTGGAGATCGCGGCTGCAAAGGACGCGCGCCGAGATCTGCCCGGGCGCTCCACCGCAGATTCGGTGTTGTTGGTCATCGCGATTCGCTCTCTGTGGGGTCGTTCAGGTGAGTTCGGTCAGGACGTGAGTTGCGGCAAGTTCGGTGTGCAGACGACGCAATATCCAAGTGCGAGTGCGATCTTCGATACGAGAAGTCATATCTCGCCATCGTTGCCCTACGGGAGGCGCTCGGACACTCGGGTGGCGAAGGCGTCCACCTCGAGGCAGTCGGCGAGGTGCGCGGTGTCTCGCGTGGCAATGCGGAGGTGCTCATGTTGCCCGCACTCCTTCGTTCCAATTTGCCAAACGATCGTTCGGCTGCGAGCCATCATTGACCTAACGATCGTTAAATGTCAATAGTCGAGAAAAGTGCACTTTTGCAGCGGATTTCTCCGCATGTGCCGTGCGATCCGGAATCTGTTGCCAAACGATCGTTCGCCTGAGATGATGATTCGTCAGTGATGTAGATCTCAGGAATGGGGATATCAATTCGAGCAGTGGGTGTGCGGACGCACGTCGAGGCGCGCTGGTCTCGCACATCGACGGCATTTCGTGGCTTCGGCCCTGCGGCGTTGCAGCCCTACGTGCTTTCAGCCCTTCTCGGCGGAGGTGTCGCCCAGCTCAGCTTGATTCGACCATCGCGGTCGCCAATGCGCAGTAGCGAGACGCGATATCTTCCGCATTCATCGGTCCGTCGACGCGCCACCACACACAGACCTGCTGCCCCATGTTGATAATGGCGCGCACGGCATCCCGGGGAAATGGAGTGTGGAAAGTACCTTCTTCAATTCCGCGCTCGATGACGTCGCGAAACATGCTTTCCTGCTCGTCACGCAGGGTTACGACCAGACGGTGCCCCGATTCGTCCAAGCTGCGCAATTCGGTCGCTCCTACGAGGGCGTCTTCGCGCCTGGTCGTATGGAACATGACCCAAGCGCGGACGAGTGCTTGTAGTTGGTCTTTCGGATCGCCGCCGGAGCGCAGCAGTGCACTACGGGTCATGCTGTTGGCGTCGTGCAGCGCCCGAATCATGATTTCCTGAAGTATTTCCTGCTTCGATTTGAAATGGTGGTAGATGGACGCGACAGTGAGATCGGCGCCGGCGGAGATGTCTCGCATGGACGTCCCGTGATAGCCGCGCTCGTTCATGTTTCGGACAGCGGAATCGAGTATGAGTTGCCGGACAACGACAGTCTTTGCCCCACTCATTGTTCGGTTCCTTCTCATTTCCTCGGTGCCTGCGTCCTGCCCAGCTTAGAGCCGAACGGTCGCGGGACACACCTGATGGAAAGAAACCGCCTTGAACTGCGTATATGGGCAGAACTGGCGATTATCGTTCGCTAATCGCCACCAAGAGAAAGAGGGACCTGTGGAACACATATCGATGAGTATCGAAGACGGTATCGCCGTGATCACCCTTGATCGACCGGACAAGCTGAACGCATTCACCACGACGATGGAAAACGAGCTCATCGAAGCGTTCGACGCCACCGACGCGAACGACGCTGTGCGTGCGGTGATCCTGACGGGAGCGGGCCGTGCGTTCTGCGCGGGGGCCGATCTGTCCTCGGGAGCAGAGACGTTCTCCGAATGGAGCGCCGAGTCGAACGGAAATGACGCGAACGGTGTCGATCTACGTCGGGACGGCGGCGGACGCGTCGTCCTGCGGATGTTCGATTCACTGAAGCCGATCATTGCGGCCATCAACGGACCGGCCGTCGGCGTGGGCATCACCATGACTCTTGCGGCCGACTTTCGCTTGGCCGCCGACGACGCCAGGATGGGTTTCGTCTTCAACCGGCGAGGCCTCGTGCCCGAGTCGTGTTCGTCGTGGTTGCTGCCGAAACTGGTTCCGCTCCAGCGAGCCCTCGACTGGATCTACTCCGGACGGATCTTCACTGCCGCGGAAGCATTTTCGGCCGGGTTGGTCTACCGACTGCATTCGCGCGAAGATCTTCTCGGGGAGGCGACGGCGCTCGCTCACAGCCTGACCCGTGACACCGCGCCGGTATCGGTTGCCCTGTCGCGTCAGATGGTCTGGCGCATGCTGGGAGTCGAACACCCCATGGTCGCGCATCGCGTCGAGAGCATCGGAATCAATGCTCGCGGTGCTCAGGCTGACGTTCGTGAAGGTATCGCGGCGTTTCTGGAAAAGCGAGAGGCGGTATTCCCCGACCGTTGCAGTGACGCGATGCCGGATCTGTTCTCATCCCATCTCCCACGCCCCCGGTGGTGAGCCGCTACGACCTTCGAACCGTCGGCGTCGTGGCTCATGCGGTCAACCGCCGCGGCGGGTAAGTTCCCTCCGCTTCTTCAGGGGCGTTGTGGAGAACCAACGCCTACAGCTTCGAGTGAGGGTGCTCGGTTCGGAATAGCCGAGTTGGCGTGACACTTCGGAGAGGGACACGTCTTTGTTCGAGAGAAGACTGCGAGCGAGTTCGCGTCGTGAATCGTCGACGAGCGATTCGAACGCCTTGCCTTCCAACGCCAATCGTCTCTGCAGTGTTCGTGGGTGCAGCATCATCAATGTCGCGACTTGCTTCAGCGTGGCTGCACCCGCAGGCAGGGAACGCACGATGACAGCCGACACCGCGTCGTGGAACGCCACATCCGGATCTCGACCTGCCATGAAACGCACGGCTAAGTCGTAGGCCATCGGATCCACCCGGGGCAGGTGGCGATGCATGACTCCGCGCGGAAAGGTCAACAGGTTCCGATCCGAGCTGAACTCGACAGAACAACCGAAAAACTCTACATACCTGCGCAGTTCGGAGATGCGTGGATGTTGAAACGAGATGTGCGTCGGATGGAAGTCCGGGCCCGCCATCATCCGGAACGTCTGAAGTGTCACGCCCATCGCCAGTTCCACGACGTGGGACCGATACGGAAGTCGATGCAGCACGGTATCGATCCCGTAGGACACCTCGGTGTCGCCGACTGTCAGATCTACCGCCAACGCCGGGCTGTACACGTGCGCGTATCGGGCGACGTCGTGCAATGCATCTCCGATTGTCTCGGCACTGCGGGCCGCGATGGCGACCGGACCGAGAATGTCCGGGTCCTGTTTGCCCGCGAGTCTGAGTGCGAAGTCCGGCGCCTCCAACTCATCCGCACAGAGTCCGAGCAGTGTGGACAAGGCACTGAACGGCAAGAAGTGGTCGTACGCGCCGATGACGGCCGGATCGACGCCCACACGGTCGAGGAATTCGTACGGATCTCCGCCGAGTTCGGAGATCAACTCGGGCAGTCGTGTCAGCGACGAGGCGCTGATCAGATCGGCCATGTGTCGAAATGTAAATAAATTGGCGCATCATGTCAATTTTCTCGTCGGTTCGGCAGTGATGATCAACACAGGTTGGCTGGTTCAACGTCGAGCGCCATCCCTGGAGGAGCCACAATGACAACACTCACCGACCGCACTGCACTGTTCATCGACGGACTGTGGAGAGCGCCGGACACTTCCGAAATCATCCGAGTCGTATCACCTTTCACGGAGCAACAGATAGGCTCGTTCCCCGCATCCGTATCGACGGACGTCGACGCAGCTGTATCAGCGGCTCGAAAAGCATTGCGACGGAACGACTGGTCCGATCTTTCCCCTGTCGAACGTGCGCGTGTCATCCGCAGGTTCGCCGACGAACTCGAGAAACGATCCGAGGACCGCGCGGCGGCGGTCACTCACCAGAACGGCATGCCCATCGAGCTCGCCCGTTTCGCCGAGGGGGCAGCGCCCGTCCAGCTTTTGCGCTATTACGCAGGCCTCGCCGAGTCGATGCCTACCGAAGAACGGCGGGCCAGCCAACCGATGCCAGGCACGACAATCGTGCGACGCGAGCCGATCGGTGTCGTTGCTGCCATCGCGCCCTGGAACTTCCCGGCTGTGCTTTCGATGTTCAAGATCGCCCCGGCTCTTGCTGCGGGATGCACCGTCGTTCTGAAACCCTCTCCCGAAACCACCTTGGACTCCTACATTTTGGCCGAGGCCGCCATTGCGGCAGAACTCCCCGAGGGTGTCATCAACATCGTGACTGGCGGACCGGAGATCGGTCAGTATCTCGTGTCGCATCCCGGGATCGACAAGGTAGCGTTCACCGGATCCACTGCGGCCGGTCGACACATCGGCACGGTGTGCGGCGGAATGCTTCGCCCCGTTACCTTGGAATTGGGTGGCAAGTCGGCGGCCCTGGTCCTCGACGACGCGGATGTCGAGGAGACGGTAACCGGTCTGGCAACTGCATCCCTGCTCAACAGTGGGCAGACGTGCTATATGTCGACTCGAATCTTGGTTCCCCGCAGCCGTAGTCGGACGTACGTCGACGCCATCACCGCGATGGCGGAGGGTCTGCAGGTCGGCGATCCGATGGAACCGTCGACGTTCGTCGGCCCGTTGGTGAGCGCGAGGCAACAGGACCGTGTGCTGTCCTTGATCGACCAGGGACGCTCGGAAGGCGGAACTGTCACCACGGGTGGCGGACGCCCCGCCGACCTCGACACCGGATTCTTCGTGCAGCCCACGGTGTTCGCCGATGTCGACAACGGCAGCACCATCGCACGGCAGGAAGTATTCGGGCCGGTGCTGTCAGTCATTTCATACGACGACGTCGATGAGGCTGTCGCGCTTGCCAACAACTCCGAGTACGGCCTCGGTGGGACTGTATGGACCTCCGACGAGGAACGCGGTATCGCAATTGCTCGACGCGTCGAGACAGGCTCGTTCGGTGTCAACACCTTCAACCTCGACTGGGGTTCACCGTTCGGTGGCGTCAAAGCCAGCGGCTTGGGTCGTGAACTCGGTCCCGAAGGGCTTGCGGCGTACCAGCAACTCAAATCCATTTTCCTCGCATCCTCGTAAGAATCGAGCCACCATGTCCGACGCAGGACTCGCCGGCGCTCGTGCGCTGGCAGAAAATACCGTGAAGATAGCCGAGCAATTCGGGACTACCGAGTGGGAAGCGGACACTGCGTGCCACGGTTGGCGCGTCCACGACCTCATCGGTCACATGGCGTTCTTCTTCAACTTCATCGCCGACCCGGATCTGGTGTTCCCGTCGAACCCCAGTGGAAAGTCCGAGCGGCTCAACGAC
This sequence comes from Rhodococcus sp. KBW08, assembly GCF_003852455.1. Taxonomy (NCBI): domain Bacteria; kingdom Bacillati; phylum Actinomycetota; class Actinomycetes; order Mycobacteriales; family Nocardiaceae; genus Rhodococcus; species Rhodococcus sp. KBW08. The sequence goes on along the minus strand of NZ_QAJJ01000017.1, from coordinate 499,587 downwards.
GCTGCCGTCCGCGAGCGTGCCGATCTACCGCACGAGCAGATCCTGGACTACTACCGGGAGCAATCCGAAGCGGGGCTCGCGACGTTGGCCGCGCTGCAGACAGAGGAGCTTCGCAACAACACACTCGAGATGCTCGACCTCGGGACTTATCGCCTGCATCAGCTCAGTGACGCGGTGTCGTTCGACCATCTCGTCCATTTGACGTCGGATCTTCTGGCGCCGTTCGGACCGATTCCTCACGGTGAGATCGACGTGGCGGCCGCAGTCGATCCGGCGATCGACTGGATGGTTGCTGGGCTCCCGCAGATGTGCGGCGAAGCTGTCGCCGCCGCGTTGACATCGCCTGTGGCACTGCGCCTCAACGGCGCCACCGAGCGCACTTTCGTCATCTCTCGTGGCGATGGGGGAGTGACCGTCACCGAATCTGACGACGTGCCGGAGAACGTCGCGACCACCCAGGCCACCGAATTTCTGCGGTGGGGGACCACCCGATCTGCATGGCGGTCTGCCGTCGAGGTTTCCGGCGACCGCAAGACCGTCGCTGCAGTCCTCGATGCCATCGACATCGTCTGACCCACACCGAACCCGAAATCCAGAACAAGAGGAAACAGTTATGTCTCAGTACTTGCAGGACAAGGTCATTCTCATCACCGGTGCAGGGGGTGGGTTCGGTCAACTCATCGCCGAGAAGGTGGCTGCGCAGGGCGCCAAAGTCGTCGGCGTGGACATCAACGAGGCGGGCCTGAAGACTGTGTTCGACGGTATCGCGGCCGCGGGATTCACCGGCACCTACAAGGTTGCCGACGTCACCGACATGGATCAGGTCATCGCCGCGGCGCAGCACGGCATTTCGGAGTACGGAGCGCTCGACGTACTCGTCAACAATGCAGGCGTCATGCCTCTCGCATATTTCGCCGATCACGAACGTGCGTGGCAGAAGTGGCACAAGGCAATCGACATCAATATCAAGGGCGTCGTCAACGGAATCTCTGCGGTATACGACCAGATGATCGAGCAGGGTCGCGGTCAAGTCGTCAACATCTCGTCGATCTTCGGAAACGCCGGCGTCGACGGTTCCGGCGTCTACAGCGCAACCAAGGCTGCAGTCACCACGATCTCGGATTCACTGCGAATCGAAGCCAAGGGCAAGATCAAGGTGACGACTGTCAAGCCCACGGGTGTGACAGGAACGAACTTGGCGAGCTGGATCGTCAACGAGAACGCGATCCTCGGTCTCACCGGTCAACGTGCGGGTACCTACATGGAGAACGTCGGGCACCTGGTCGACGGCACCCTCAGCCCCGGGCAGAAGGATGTCGACTCCATCGAATACTGGCTGATCAAGCCCGACGACCTGGCCGACGCTGTCGTTCACATCATCGATCAACCGTGGGGTATCAGCATCAGTGACATAACCGTCCGCGCCAGCGGCGAGGATTACCTGTACTGACAACCTGATCGAAAGCCGCGCTCTGCCGGTGTGGCCGCGCAAACCTCGCAGAAGACTGCAGTCCGGGACGTTCCGTGGTCGAGCGCCATTGCCATGGCATTGCCTGCCGTCGTAGAGTCTTACTTAACGATCGTTAAGCTGTTGCCGTGGAGGACCCCGTTTGCCGAGGAAGTCGCCGGAATCAGTCCGAGGAGTTTGAATGAAAGCAGTCCACTTGGTGGAGGCGACGGGGCCCGAAGGTTTGTCGTTGGTCGATGTCGACGAACCTGTCGATCCCGCACGGGTGGTAGTTGATTTTCACACCGCCGGCGTGAGTTTCCCTGATCTTCTCCAGACCACGGGCGGCTACCAAATGGTGCGCGAACTACCGTGCGTACCAGGGATTGAAGGTGCCGGTACCGTTCGGAGCGCGCCGCCAGGGTCAGGCTTCGTGCCCGGGCGGCGCGTGGCCGTGCTGACGACCGGGGAAGGCTCGTGGCAGCAGACCGTTGCGGTCGAGCCGTCCAATGTCTTCGCTCTGCCTTATGTGGTCTCGCTCTCGGCCGGTTCGGGATTTCTCCTGAATTATCTGACCGCGCACTTCGCCCTCGACGAACGTGCGCGATACCGTGCCGGCGAGACCGTCCTGATTCACGGCGCGGCCGGTGGGTTGGGTACTGCCGCGTTGCATGTCGCGTCTGCGCTCGGTCTGGAGACGGTCGCTGTCGTGAGTACGGGCGAGAAGGAGAGAATCGCCGCGGAGTCCGGGGCAACGCACGTCGTGTCGGTCGACGGGTGGAAGGAACGCGTCCAACGGATTACGAATGGGCGCGGTGTCGACATCATTCTCGATCCGGTCGGTGGTGACCGCTTCACGGACAGCCTGCGCAGCCTTGCGCCGAACGGTCGCCTGGTCGTTTTGGGATTCACCGGCGGTGATATTCCCACGGTCAAGGTGAATCGACTTCTCCTGAAGAATATTTCGGTGACGGGTGCAGGATGGGGTGAATATCTGAAAACCGATCCCCGGTATCTACAGCGTCAATGGCAGGAGCTCTATCCCCTGCTCGGGTCGGGAGCTCTGAGGGTGCCCGAGCCCACCCTCTACCCCTTGGCGCGTGCTGCCGATGCACTGACGTCGTTGAGCGAGCGCACGGCGGTAGGAAAAGTCGCGCTTTCTCTCGAATGATCTCCGCACGAACAACTTTGTGAACAAGACCTCAGCGAACGAACCTTGGAGTAAACCATGTATCCCGGAGCGTATGTTGCGACAAACCCGGACAAGGCCGCGGTGATCGTTGCCGAGACCGGTGAAGCGGTGACGTTCGCGCAACTGGAATCGAATTCGATTCGGATTGCGCGAGTTCTCCACGGACTCGGGTTGCGGCGGGGCGACAACCTGGCCGTACTCGCCACCAATAACGTTCAGGTCTTCGACATCTACTGGGCGGCTATGCGCTCCGGTGTCTACCTGACGATGGTGAACTGGCACCTGACCGCTCCGGAAGGTGCATATATCGTCGAGGACTGTGAGGCAAAGGTAGTCATCGTCGATGCTGCTCTGAGCGAACTGGCCGCGACATTGTCCGAACTCGTTCCCCTGCAGGTGACCAGGCTTTCCTTCGGCGGCCAACTCGACGGATACGACTCCCTCGACCGGGCGGCTGACATGGAGTCGGACGTCCCGCTCCCGGATCAGCCGCGCGGCGCCGACATGTTGTACTCGTCGGGAACCACCGGCCGTCCCAAGGGCATCAAGCCGGCTCTGCCGAATCGTCAGATACAGGATCCCGGCGATCAGATGACGGCGATGAACCAAAGTGTTTGGGGTGTCACCGAAGACGACATCTATCTGTCCCCGGCGCCCCTCTATCACGCCGCTCCGCTCCGGACGTGCGCGTCGGTCCAGGCGCTGGGCGGAACCGTTGTGGTGATGAATCGGTTCGATCCGGAGAAGGCTCTGGAATACATCGAGCGTTATCGCATCACGTACAGCCAGTGGGTGCCGACAATGTTCGTGCGCCTGCTCAAACTGCCACAAGAAACTCGCGACCGTTACGACATGTCGTCTCTGCGACTCGCCGTCCACGCGGCCGCACCGTGTCCCGTCGATGTGAAGCGAAAGATGATCGATTGGTGGGGGCCGATTCTGGACGAGTACTACTCCTCGACGGAACTCAACGGCATGACCATCGTTCACTCGGACGAGTGGCTGCGAAAGCCGGGCACGGTGGGGCGGGCCGCCCTGGGAGTGCTCCACATATGCGGGGAGAACGGCGAAGATCTACCCCCCGGCGAGGTGGGTACGCTGTACTTCGAACGTGACGAGTTGCCATTCAACTATCACAATGCGCCCGAAAAGACCCAGGAGGCACAGCATCCCGCCCACCCGGCCTGGACGACTACGGGTGATGTCGGCTTCGTGGACGAGGAGGGTTACCTATTTCTGACCGACCGTAAGTCCTTCATGATCATCTCGGGCGGTGTGAACATTTATCCGCAGGAGATCGAGAACGTGCTGATCGAGCATTCCTCGGTATTGGACGCGGCGGTGATCGGGTTGCCCGACGACGAGATGGGGGAGATAGTGATGGCTGTCGTCCAGCCAGTCCCCGAAGCCGAAGCCGGCGATGCGCTTCGCGACGAACTGCTTTCTCATTTGCGCGCGCAGATCGCCAAGTACAAGCTGCCGAGGCGACTCGTGTTCAGTACGGATCTACCTCGAACTCCGACCGGGAAATTGGTCAAAGGAAAACTGCGCGATCGCTATTCAGGCAAGGTTTCCATCGGATGAGCGGCCCGTTGCACGGTGTTCGAGTGCTGGAACTCGCGGGGTTGGGTCCGGGGCCGCACGCTGCGATGATGCTTGCAGATCTCGGAGCGGACGTTGTTCGAGTCGAGCGTCCGTCCGGTGGACTCGAGATCTCGCCACGAGAGCAGGACCAACTTTTGCGTGGGAGACGGTCGGTGGAAGCCGACCTCAAGACCGAGTCAGGCCGAGAGTTGGTGAGGGCCCTCGTTTCGAAAGCCGATGTGTTCCTGGAAGGTTTTCGGCCCGGCGTGACCGAGCGGTTGGGTTTCGGCCCCGACGTGTGCACCGAACTCAACAGCCGGCTGATCTACGCACGTATGACGGGATGGGGTCGAGACGGCCCACTCGCGCAGCGGGCGGGACACGACATCACTTACCTGGCGCTGACCGGAGTCCTGCACGCTATCGGTCCGGCCGAGAAACCCACGGTTCCGCTGAACCTCGTCGGAGACTTCGGCGGTGGCTCCATGTTCTTGATCCTCGGAATCGTCTCTGCGTTGTACGAGCGAGAGCGTTCGGGCACAGGACAAGTGGTCGATGCCGCAATTGTCGACGGAACTTCGGTGTTGGCGCAGATGATGTGGTCGTTGCGAGGGAGCGGACAGTGGAGTGACTCACGTGCAACCAACCTCCTGGACGGTTCCACGCCGTTCTACGACACATACGAATGTTCGGACGGTAAGTTCGTAGCAGTCGGTGCCCTCGAACCGCAGTTCTACGCGGCGCTCCTCCAAGGCCTGGATATCGCGCCGGAATCGTTGCCCGATCAGATGGATCGAAGTGGCTGGCCCACAATCCGAGAACGGTTCACAGAGGCGTTCTCGTTGCGCACACGAGACGCCTGGGCAGCGCTGTTCGAATCGACGGACGCTTGTGTTGCTCCTGTCCTGAGCCCCGCCGAAGCCGCGCTGCACCCGCATCTTGCCCAGCGGGGAACTCTTGTCGAAGCCGACGGAATAGTGCAGGCGGCACCCGCGCCGCGGTTCTCCCGTTCCAGGACTGTGCAGCCGTCAGGTGCCCGGCCACCCGGGGTCGATACCACCGCCGTGACGAAGGATTGGCTGGGCGACTGAGTGGCAGATCAACTTTTGTAGCACAACTCGATCGATTCTGACTGACAAGGAATTTCAATGACCGAAACGCGACCGGATGTCTACGCGAGCCGAGACGGCGGAGTGCTCCGCATAGTCGTCAACAGGCCAGCGCGAATGAACGCGTTGACTACCGAAACCCTGGAGAGTCTTGCCACGATCTTCGTCGAGCACACACAATCTTCGGATGTGCGGGTGGCGGTTCTCGAAGGAGAGGGCAAGGCCTTTTGCACGGGCGCGGACCTCGCGGGCGTGACGTTGTCCGGTCCGCCGTCGGCGGACACGATCGATGCCGCCAATGCCTTGGTGCAGGCCATTCGAGAGTTTCCGTTTCCGGTGGTCGCTGCGGTACGAGGCCCTGCGGCAGGTGTGGGTGTTTCGCTGGCTTTGGCGTGCGACCTCGTGCTCGCAGCGGAGTCGAGTTACTTTCTGCTCGCGTTCACAAAGGTGGGATTGATGCCGGACGGTGGAGCCACCGCACTGGTGGCAGCGTCGATCGGTCGCGCGCGCGCCATGCGCATGGCACTGCTGGCCGAAAGATTATCCGCTCGAGATGCTTTCGACTGCGGCCTGGTCTCACACGTGTGCGAGGACGACGCTTTCGCGGTGGAGTTGGCAGACCTGACGCACCGATTGGTCGCCGGGTCGTCCCCTGCATTTCGGTTTACCAAGAAGGCGATCAACGACGCTACGCTCACCGAACTCGGTGATGCGTTCACACGCGAGCGCTCAGGCCAGATCGACCTGTTGGGCAGTGATGATTTCGCCGAAGGTGTTGCGGCGTTTCAGGAAAAGCGCGCAGCAGTCTTCGGATAGACGGAGCGAGAACGGTGCTTACAATGACCGTGGTCCCGAACACAGGATGTTCGGGACCACGGTCGTTCTCGGTGCTGATCAACTCTTCGCGATGTCGCGGCCGATTATCTCCTTCATGATTTCGGTGGTTCCGCCGTAGATGGTCTGGATTCGGCTGTCTACGTAGGCCCGGGCGATCGGATACTCCATCATGTAGCCGTATCCGCCGTGTAGTTGTACGCAACGATCCACGACGCGCTTCTGAAGTTCGCTGGCCCACCACTTTGCCTGTGCCGCTTCGACTGCTGACAGCTGGTCGTCGTTGATGGCCAGGACTGCGTTGTCGACGTATGCCTGTGTCACGTCGATCTCGGTCAGCATCTCGGCGAGGGCGAATCGAGTGTTCTGGAAGTCGCCGATCGGCTTTCCGAAGGCGGTACGGTCGAACGCGTAGCCTTTGGTCCATTCGTAGGCCGCACGCGCGCAACTGATTGCGCTCACTGCGATCGACAGGCGCTCACGGGGAAGGCGCTCCATGAGATGAATGAGGCCTCCACCCTCCTCGCCCAGGAGGTTGCCTGCCGGGACTCTCACATTGTCGAACGACAACTCGGCTGTGTCCTGACCTGCGAGCCCCACCTTGTGGAGTTTGCGACCGCGGGTGAATCCGTCCATCCCACGTTCGACCACGAGGAGGCTGAATCCCCGCGACCCGGCTTCGGGATCGGTGCGCGCTGCAACGATGACGATGTCGGCGTGAATACCGCTGGTGATGAAGGTCTTCTGTCCGTTCAAGATCCAGTCGTCGCCATCTCGAACAGCCGAGGTCTTGATGCCTTGCAGATCGCTGCCGGTACCCGGCTCGGTCATCGCGATGGCGCAGATGAGTTCGCCGGCAGCCATACCCGGTAGCCAACGTGCCTTCTGCTCGTCTGTGCCGAGGTCGGCGATGTACGGAATGACGATGTCGTCCTGAAGTCCGAGTCCGGCGCCGAACGAGGTGGTACCGGTACGGGCGATCTCTTCGGCGACCACATACCGGTACCGGTAGTCGAGTTCACCCGAGCCTCCGTATTGTTCGGGGACGGCCAGACCGACGATACCCATCTTGCCGGCGGCGAGCCACGCCGATCGGTCGACGAGCCTGGCTTCTTCCCAGCTGTCGTAGTGAGGCATGATCTCGCGGGCAATGAACTCGCGCACGGTCTCTCGGTAGGCATCGTGGTCGGCTGTGAACAGTGTTCGACGCATGGGTTGCTCTCCTGTCCTAGACGGAAACGCGTTCGGTCATCGAACGCAAGCGTGCCCCGATGATGTCCTCTGCTTCGGACACCATGCGCTGGACCAACTCGTCTACGGTGGGGATGTCGTGGATCAGTCCCTGTGATGTGCCGACCGTCCAGATGCCGGCGTCGGGATCACCGGTTTCGTAGACGGTTCGCCCTCGCGCTCCTGCTACCAGGTCGCGCACATCCTCGAATTGCCCGCCGCGGGAGAGTATCTCGACAACCTCTCGGCTGACGGTGTTGCTTGCCACGCGTGCAGTGTTGCGGAGTGGTCGGAAGATCAGTTCGGTCTGTGGTTCGTCTGCGGCGACTATCGCTTCTTTGATGTTCTGGTGGATCGGAGACTCGGTGGTGCACATGAATCGTGTACCCATGTTGATGCCGTCTGCTCCGAGTGCCAGCGCGGCGACCAGACCGCGTGCATCGGCGAAGCCGCCGGAAGCGATCATGGGTATCGAAATCTTCTCTGCGGCAGCTGGAATCAAGACCAAGCCTGCGACATCGTCCTCCCCTGGATGGCCGGCGCACTCGAATCCGTCGATACTGATTCCGTCGACACCGAGATCCTGTGCCTTCACCGCATGCCTGACTGTTGTGCACTTGTGGAGCACTTTGATGCCGGCGTCATGGAAGATCGGCAGGTGAGGTGCGGGATTGGAACCTGCGGTCTCGACGATCTTCACGCCTGAGTCGACGATCACCTGGCGGTACTCGTCGTACGGCGGTGGCGTGATCGACGGCAGAATTGTGAGGTTGACGCCGAACGGTTGGTCGGTCAGGTCGCGGCATCGGGCGATTTCGTTCGCCAGGTCGGCCGGCGTCGGCTGCGTGAGTGCGGTGATGAATCCCAAGGCGCCGGCATTGGCGACGGCTGCGACGAGTTCTGCTCTGCCGACCCACTGCATTCCACCTTGGACGATGGGGTGGCGAACGCCGAACGTTTCCGTGAATGCTGTCGAGATCATGAAAATCCTTGTTGTTCTCTCGGGACGAATGGTCAGAGGTGGGCGATTCCGGCGAGGTCGCTGACGTATTCGCGTGCCCTCGTCGGATCGAAGGAGCGTGAGATCTGCAGTTTCTCGGCCTCGAGCGATCCTTCTGCGTGCGTAGCCAGGACTGACTGGTATCCGCCGTAGTCGCGGGCGGTCAGATCCGCAATGAAGTTCAACAGACGTAGACGCTTTTCGGCAGGAACTGCTGCAGCGTAGTATTTTTCGAGAACTGCACGAATTTCGGGATTGTCCCAGTCTTCACCGCCGGGGCCGGTGGCGAGGAGGCCACCTGAGAGATCGGTGAGGATGGCGACCGCGTTGTGGAATCCATGTGCGAAGTGGTATTTGGCCATGTTGACGGCAAGCGGATCTGGTTGCCGGACACCGTGTGCTCCTGGCTTCGATCGAACGGCGGCGAGTTGAGCCAGTCCACGGACGGTCTCGCTCCAGGTGATCAGTTCGGTGATCTTGCCCTTTACATGGCCTGCCTTGCTGATGCCGTTGGCCTCGGCGATCAGTGAAGCTGCTCCGACCATGATGTCGAGTAGGGGCAACTTGTAGTTGATGGCGGTGAAGCGGTGGTAATCGACAAACGCCAGCGCGAGTGGCCCGGCAAGTTCGGGTTGACGGTTGAGGAAGACTCGATTCTTCGGTACTCGGACATCGTTGAAGACGGTGAGCGATTCGAGGAGTTTGTGTTTCGTGGAGATCGGAAATTCGAAGGAGTTGCGTTCTCCGGCAGCGTAGGGAGAGACGTACAGTTCGAGACCTGGTGTGTCGATCGGGATGGCGAAGGACACTGCGTAATCGGCGTCTTCGGGGCCCATCGCGCGGGTGGGCAGCACGATCAACTCGTCGGCGTTGGCGGAGAACGAAGTGTGGCACTTCGCGCCGCGCACGGTGATGGAGTCGGCGTCCTCGTCGACGATGTGCAGGTAGAGGTCTGGGTCTGCCTGTTGGCGCGGTCCAAGTGACCGGTCACCCTTGACGTCGGTTTGCGCGACGGCGAGTGCGAGATCGCCGTCGCAGACCCGCTTGTAGAAAGCGCGCGCATTCTCGAGACCTTCACCCGTGGTTGCACGCAGAAGGGCGAACAACGCATCGCTGCCCACCTCTTTGAGGACGATGGTTCCGCCGCCGCGTCGCGATACTTCCTCGATCAGGGCGCCGCGCCGAATCAGATCGTCCGCAGATGTCGGCGCCACGTAGAACGCGCTGACTGGGTCGCCGTCGACATCGGTGACCGCGAGGTCGGGTCGGTCGTCGGCGATGTCGTAGCACAATGCCGAATGATCGACTGCGAGAGTCAGTTCGGGTTCGGCGTAGACATCGGAAATCTTCTTGCCTCGGTAGAAGACTCGACGATCGTCGCTGAGCCCTTTTCGGTACTGGTCACTGGATCGCACGGCCACTGGATACTTCCTTGATCTTCTGTCGCGGTTACTGCATTGAACCTAGCTTAACGATCGTTAAGTAAGTGTGCAATCGTGTGCTCGACGATTTCCGGGCACTCATGGTGCAGGTGACGAATCAGGCCGTGGTGAAGATCGATTTGGTCTGGAAGTATGCGGCCAGGCCTTCCGGTCCGAGCTCGCGACCGATCCCGCTCGCCTTGGTGCCTCCGAACGGTGCTCCGAAATCGAGTGTGTAGCCGTTGATCCCAAACGAACCGGTATCGACTGAGCGGGCTTTTTCCAACCCGCGATCGAAGTCGGCAGTCCACACGGTTCCACCGAGGCCGTACTCGGAATCGTTGGCGATTGCGATGGCCTGTGCCTCGTCGGTGTATGGAATGACAGAGAGGACGGGGCCGAAGATCTCTTCGGTTGCAATCGTGTGGTTCGCGGAGACGTTACCGAAAACGGTTGGCTCCAGGAACCATCCGCGCTCGAGTGTGCGCGGTCGTGATCCGCCGGTCGTGATCCGTGCGCCTTCCGCAGTGCCCGTGGCGATGAAGGACTCGACACGTTCGCGCTGCCCGGCGCTCACGAGAGGGCCGATGAAGGTGGTGGGGTCCAACGAGTCGCCCACCGGTAGCGACTCGACCATTGCGGTGACGGCATCGAGCACCTCCTCGTAGCGTCCTTCGGGCGCGAGAATTCTTGTCGAGGCGTAGCAGGTCTGGCCGGTGTTGATCAACGATGCCGTCGCCAAACCTGCCATCGTCGCGTCGAGGTCCGCATCGTCGAGAATGACTGCGGCGGACTTGCCGCCGAGCTCGAGCGATACCGGTCGCAGTAGTTGCCCGCAGGTTGCTCCGATGTGTCGCCCTGCAGGTGTGGAGCCGGTGAAGGCGACCTTGTGCACGCCCGGATGAGCGACGAGGTACTTGCCGATGTCGGGTCCTCCGGTGACGATGTTGAGAACACCGGCAGGAAGGTCGGCCTCCATTGCGGCCTCGGCCAGGACGAACGCGTCGAGCACGGTCTCGGGCGACGGCTTCAGTACAACGGTGCATCCTGATGCGAGCGCGGGGGCGATTTTCATCATTGCGAGAAGCGAGGGGAAGTTCCACGGTGCAATCGCGGCGACAACACCGATCGGCTCTTTCCGAACAATGGTGGTTCCCGTTCCGGCCAGCGCGTTACGGTGTTCTTCGAGCTCGGTCGTGCGGGCAAGCGCGGCGTAATAGCTCAAAAGCCCTGAAGGTCCTTGTCCTTCGGCAACAGTGGAGATCGAGATCGGCATTCCGTTCTGCTGGCTGACCAATCGAGCTGTGAGATCCGCGCGACGCCCCAGGGCCGCGGCAAATCGATCCAAGGCGTCGGCTCGGTCGGCAGGCGCGAGTCGCGACCACGTCCGGAAGGCTCGGCCCGCCGCCGCGACGGCAGTATCGACGTCGTTGGGTGCGCTGTCCGGCACACTGCCGATCTTCTCCTCTGTGCTGGCCGAGTGCACCGAGATGGCGTCCGGCGTCGTCGGTGATTGCCAGGTTCCGTCGATGTAAAGGGCGGAGTGAGTCAGAGTCATGGAGGCTCCTTGCGGCAGAAGGGTGTGCGGGGATCGGGGTGGTCACGGGACGTAGGCGGACCGCCACGCTCATAGACTTATCGATCGTTATATAAGCGATAGGATTTACAAGCTATGTTGCTCCGTCTGCGGATGTCAATGGTCGAGGTGTTCGGCCGTGCATGAGAGTGGTGACCCGATCGGCGGCTTCCCGCACGAGTTTGCCCAGTTCGGCGATCCGCTCCCCGGTCAGTGGTGACGGGGCATCGACCAGGCAGAGGATCAGTGCCGGTGTCGAGTCCTGGGCGAAGGCGACGGCATTGACGGACAGCAGTTGATAATTGGCGTCGAGGTCGAGTGTTCCGACCGCTACATCCGCAGACAGAAGACGTCGTGCTTCTCTCAGTGCGAGTGCGGCCCTCTGGCCGCCGACTCCCGGCCCGCGCATCTCGGTGACGGCGTCGGAAATTGAACGTTCTTGTTGGCGAAGGCATTCCACGGCGAAACCGCGCTCTCGAATGGCCATGAGGATCGGCTCGTACTCCGACCGTAGAAGTGTGGCCTCCGTGTCCAATGCTTCCTTGCCGAGGAGAAACCATTCGTGAAGGTCGTCCTCGTCGAACCATGCGGCAAGGCCTGCCCCCAGTGGAGGTGCCATCAGTACATTGTCGCCGATGCGCAAGCCGAGAGTTCCGCTGCGTTTGGAGATCGGTTGAATTGCCTCGGCGACAACGAGGTCGGCGCCGGATCGGATGAATCCGAGACAGGCCAGTTCGGATGTGTCGGCCAGCTCTTGCATGACGGTACGGGAAAGATCGACGACATCGATTGCGCGGGAGGCGGCTTGGCCGATGGGAACTAGTGCCGGGCCGAGTTGGTAGGTCTTGCGGATCGGGTGACGTACGAGCCAGCCGGCCTCGGTGAGAGCGACGACCATGGGGTAGCAGGTTGCCGTTGCGACGCCGAGGTGTCGTGCGATGTCGGCGAGGCTCCGCCCCGTCGTGGGGTCGGATGCCAGCAGTTCGGTCAACATGACGATTCGATCGGTTTGGGGGGAATTTCGTGCCATGTGTTCGCATAATGCCACTCTGGCGTCGCACTGTGACCCACGATACAGTGAAATGACTTAGCGATCGTTAATCAAGCACGAGATTCGGAAGGAAATACATGATTGTCAACGGTGGCGAACTACTGGCCAGGGCACTAGCCGAAGCGGGCACTACCGAGGTCTTCACCCTCCATGGAGGGCATTTGGATGCTTTCCTCGTAGCTTGTCGGCGATATGGCATTCGGCTCACCGACACCCGACACGAAGCCACTGCGGGACACGCTGCGGATGCATACGCGCGGGTGACGGGCAATTACGGCGTTTGTGTGGTCACCTCCGGCCCAGGCTTCACCAATGTCTACACCGCGCTGACCAATGCACTCCTCGATCGCACTCCGACTGTCTTCGTCGTCGGTGCTCCGCCGATGCGCGAGACCGAGACGAATCCGCTTCAGGGTGGTTTCGATCAGATTGCCGCGGCCCTTCCAGTGACCAAGTGGGCATATCGCATCACCGATCCGGCGCGCGTTCCCGAGATAGTTGCTCTGGCAATTCGTAAGGCGACGACCGGAATTCCGGGGCCCGTGTTGCTGGAAGTGCCGATCGACGTGATGTTCGGTGAAGCCGACGAGGACACCGTGAGGTTTCCGGTGAACTACACCCTGAGTGCGAGGTCGGGTCCGACTGCCGCGGCGGTCGAGGCCGCTCTCGATCTGCTCGGTGAAGCGACGAACCCCGCTATTGTGATCGGCGGCGGCGTCACTTTCTCCCACGCGAGCGAGGCACTTGTGGCGTTCGCGGAAACGGTGGATGTGCCGGTGTTCTACCCCGGGAAGTCCGATGGAGCAGTACCCGCAAGCCATCGCCTCGCCGGCGGCGGGTTGCTGGCAATCGGTTCATTGCCTGCCCTCGGGCAGCCGACGCCCGACGTGGTGTTCGTTGTCGGGGCCCGCGCCGGAATGTTCACCGGCGGACGCACCAGTTTGTTCCCCGGTGCGCGGTTGGTTCAGATCGACGTCGACGCGTCCGAAATCGGACGTATGCAGGATGTGGACGTTCCGATACTTGCCGACTGTCGAGAAGCACTAATCGCGTTGAAAACTGCGGCTGAGCAACGTCAATGGCCCGATTGGAGTGCCTGGGTCGATGCCGCCACCAGTGCGAAACACGCGCACCGGCATGGTTTCGAGGACCAAGCGACGGAAAGCGGTAAGGCGCATCCGTACTTTGCAGCGCGCGCGATCGTCGAAGCCTGCCCGCCTGGTACGACTTTCGTGATGGACGGTGCCGAGGCCCCGTCGTGGGGTGAATTCTTCACGACCACCGAAGTAGTTGGTGGTGTCTTGAGGCTCGGCTACCTCGGGTGTCTGGGTGTCGGGCCGGGTTTCGCAATCGGCGCACATCGAGCACGACCGGAATCACCGGTCGTGCTCATTACGGGTGACGGCGCCGCAGGATTCCACATCCAGGAATTCGACACGATGGCCCGCCACGGAATGCCGGTTGTGACAGTGATATTCAACAATGCAGTGTGGGGGATGTCGATCCACGGCCAGGAAGCGGTGTACGGGGACGAAGGAATTGTCGTGTCCGAACTCGCAGACAGTGCATACGAGAAAGTTGCCGAGGCCTTTGGTGGATATGGTGAGCGTGTGAAGGACGTCGCCTCCATTGCCGACGCTATGAAACGTGCGTTCGACGCGGGGGTTCCTGCATGTATCAACGTCGAGGTGGACCCGCACGTGGTCCACCCCATCACGACGATGATGCTGGGCGACGTCACGAGTACGGACGAAATCGTTGTCCCGTACTACGAGAACATTCCTCGCTGATGCCCGGGCGAATGGAAGGAGCGGTAGCCGTCGTCATCGGCGGAGCCTCCGGTATCGGTTGGGCAACAGCGCAATTGCTGGCCGCTGGAGGGGTGATCGTCGTGATCGGTGACATCGACGTCGAAGGCGGGCGGAAACGCGCCGTAGAACTCGGTGGGCGAGCTGAAGCAGTCCGGGTCGACGTCGTCGACGAAGAATCGGTCAAGGCGATATTCGAGGGGGCGAAGGCGCAGCACGGTCGGTTGGATATCGCGGTCAATTGTGCAGGGGTGAATCTGCCGGGCTTCATCACGGATTTGGAGGCGCAAACTTGGCAGCGAACCGTTGACATCTGTCTCACCGGAGGTTTCTTCGTGATCAAGCATGCTGCGCGTGCCATGACTGCCGGTGGATCGATCGTGTCGATCACCTCGCTGAACGCACGACAGGCAGCAGCAGGTTTTGCGGGATACTGCTCCGCGAAAGCGGGCCTCGCCATGCTCACCGAGGTGGCGGCACTCGAACTCGGAGACCGGGGGATACGCGTCAACGCGGTTTCGCCAGGTCTTGTCGAAACGCCTCTTGTCGAGGGTCTCACCGGTGTTCCGGCTATTCAGGCGGACTTCACGGAGAACACTCCGCTCGGCCGTAACGGGTTGCCTCGCGACGTTGCCGAAGCGGTGTTCTTCCTCGCCTCCGATGCTTCTTCGTGGATCACGGGTGAGGTTCTCGATGTCAACGGCGGTGCTCACTTGCGTCGGTACCCGGACGTGATGAAACACATCGAGGCGATGCAATAGCTCGTCGAGAGTTCGTCGGTTAGACAGCGCTCGGGCGTCGTGCACACGCCTGGGCCGGAAGTTACGTCCAATCCAGAAGGGGCTTTTCACGATGTGCTCACAATATCGCCTTGCCGATGAGTCTCGACGCCACGCTGCTGCACGACCGGACGCCCTCGCGTTGACAGGTCGAGACGGGTCGATGACGTTTGCCGAGCTCGACCTCCGTACCAGTCGGCTGGCCAACGTTCTTCTCGACCTGGGTTGTAGCTCGGGAACCAGGGTGGCCGTGGTGGACAGAAGCTCGACTCAAGTCGTCGAGATCGTACTTGCGGCAGCAAAGATCGGGGCAGTGGCAATCCCCATCAATTGGCGGTTGTCCGGCGCCGAGGTTGCCGAGGTGCTCGCCGACGCGGACGCTCGGGTGTTGTTCTTCCACAGTGAATTCGAGGGCGTGGTGTCGGCGGTGCAGGCATCGGGAGTCACGAAGCTGCGCGTTGTGAAGATCGACGGTTCCGAGGAGTTCGACTACGAAGCTCGATCGGCAGGCGCAAGTTCGGTCGATCCGGGATGGCGCGGAAGCCTGGACGACGTTGTACTGCAACTGTATACATCCGGAACCACGGCAAAACCCAAAGGCGTTCTCACGTCCAACAGGAACCTGGAAGCATGCACGCGAACCGGTGGGCCATGGGGATTCGACGAATCCTCGGTCAGCTTGTGTGCGATGCCACTGTTCCACATCGGCGGATTGGGTTGGGTACTCGTGGGACTCGCGAATGGAGCCCACAACGTCGTTCTCCCGGAATTCACACCTGACGGTCTGTTGGAAGTAATGGAAGGGATGAGTATCACCAATACCTTCCTCGTGCCTTCCGTCATCGGGATGCTGGTCGACGTGCCAGGTGCGCGAGAGCGCAATTTCGCAACTCTCCGATCCATCGCCTACGGTTCTTCCCCGATCACACCGTCGGTCTTGAAGCGAGCTCTCGAGACGTTCCGCACGCCCCTGTTCCAGGTCTACGGGCTGACCGAAACGCATGGAGCAGTAACGCAACTCGATTCTTGTGACCATGCAGTGGACGGCGAGAACGTCGGACTGCTGCGCTCGGTGGGAAAACCGTACCCCTGGGTGGAACTGAAGGTGATGTCACCGGAAGGCGAGGAAGTTGCGATCGGCGAGGCCGGCGAGATCTATGTCAGGTCTCCTCAAACGACCGAAGGCTACTACCGACGTCCGGAAGAGACTGCCGCTGCGATAGATGCCGACGGGTGGTTCCATACCGGCGACGTGGGACGGGTCGACAGCGAGGGCTACGTCTACATCACCGATCGGATGAAGGACATGATCATCACGGGTGGAGAGAACGTCTATCCCATCGAAGTCGAATCGGTCATCGCCGATTATCCGGGAGTATCCCAAGTCGCCGTCATCGGAGTGGAGGATCCACTGTGGGGCGAGGCGGTCAAAGCCGTCGTAGTTGCTGCTGCAGGACATCAACTCGATACCGACGTGATTTCAGGTTTCGTCCGAAGCCGACTTGCCGGTTACAAGTGCCCCAAGTCCATCGAGATAGTCACCGAACTCCCGTTGGGCGCTACGGGCAAGATCCTCAAGCGTGAACTTCGGGCGCGATACACGACGGTGTGAGAATCAACGTGCACGCTTGCGGCTGGGTTTGCATCCAACCGTGTTCAGTGCGATCACGGCGTACTTCTGAGCCACCTCTGCCGGGGTGAGTTCTCCCTCCGCGTGATACCAACGCGGAATCGACTGGCACATCGCGAGCAGCGCGCGCGTGGTCTCGGGGATGTCCGCCACCGAGAAGACGCCTCGTCCCGCGCCTTCCGTCACGATGCCCAGTACCAGTTCCTCGACACCCTTTCGTACGACGCGGTATCGCTGGCGGTTTTCGGGGCTGAGGTACCGCACCTCGCCCTCGAGAGCCGCAAGGCGTGACCGGGTGGTCATGCGAAGGACGATCGCTTCGACGACATTGGTGAGCTGTTGCCGGGGGTCGTCTCCACCGTCGGCGTAGGCGGTGTGTGCTCGTGCGAGCACGTCGCTGGTCGAAACTTCCAGGAGAGCAAGAAGAATCCCTTCCTTGCTCTGGTGGTGGTAGTAGAGAGCGGGAATAGTGACACCGACACGACGCGCGATCTCGCGTACCGACGTTCCGTGGAATCCGTTGTCGTAGAATCCTTCGAGGGCGGCTTCCAGGATAGGAGTCAGCTCGAGCGGCTCGATCCGTCGCCAACTGGCTGTGGCGTCCTTCGCCGAATCTTTCGTGGCCATACGGGGTCCCCTAGCTATCGCTCGATAATGCTCGGGGAGATACTACGCCGTGACGAGGTCACAACAACTGCACGTTGCTCAGTTTCCACTCGCCGTCCTCGCGGACCAGCGACAGTTGCATGCGGTTGCGGTCGATCCTCGGATCCGGGGAGTTGGTGTTCGTAATCGTCTGATCGAGGAAAACGAGCACCTCGGCATTGTCCCGGTCGCTGCTCGCCAGCCCGGCAGAAATGATCTGAGCGGACGAGGTCGCCTGATACTGCACGATCATGTTCTGCAGATTAGCGGCCACCTGGGCGTACTGGCCGGCAAACTCGCCGACGGAGTTGTCGCGCACCACGGAGAGGTTCTGATCGAGGTTCTGGAAGTTGTACGTCGCAAGATCAGTGGCGAATTGCCGTCCGCTGTCCAGTGCGCTGGTGCGGGCGTCTTCGTCGATCGATCTCTGCCAGGTCGCGAAGGCGCCCCAGCCGAGCGCCGCTACGACGACCAAGGCGCCGGCAACGATCAGCAGGGTCTGCTTGCGAAGGCGCGTGGGCTTCTCGACGACTGTGGGTGTTGGACTCTCGGAGATCTGGGGCTCGGGTGTCTCGGACTGGGGTGTCTCGGTCATTGCGTTCCTTGTACTAGTAGTGCGGCAAACGAGTTGTCACCGAGAACGGTGTTCTGACCACCGTTGAGGCCCAGACGAATCGACGTTCCGTCACCGGCTGCAACCGTGCCGAGGGCAGGATCGTATTCGGCAACCCCGTCGATCGTTCCAGTTCCGGTGGGGGCGTTCTGTGAGCCGCGATTCTGGATCCGGCCCGACTGGTCCGCGCAGTGTTGGTTCTTGTCGAGCGTGGTCGGTGAGGTGTCCTGTACCGATCGCCGGGGCGTGTCGTAGATACAAACCGGACCCAGTGCTGTGATCAGATCAAGCTGAGCGCGTCCGTCTTCGACGATACTTCCGAACTTCTCGAAACCTTTGGGTACCACCACCAACAAGGCATCGACCGCGGGCATCCGTGCGGTGACGATCTGAGTGGAGACGAGAGAATTGGCCAACAGAAGACTGAACGGCTCGCGGCTCTGTTCGATGAGAGGCAGTATCTGATTGTCGAGAACGCTCGGGCTTCGATCGAGGAGAGTGCGCAGTTGCGGATCGGAGTTTCGTACCTGATCTGTCAATTGGCGAAGTGTGAGTGCAACTTCGGGAAGAGCGTCGATATTCTCCTCGTTCGCAGCAAACAATGAGCGCGAGTTCTCGACGAGCGTGTTGACACGGGGCTGATCGGCTTGAACGGTGCGCGCAAGCACGTCGAAGTTGTCGACGAGCGCTTGTAGATCCGGACCCAATCCGTTCAATCCCTCGCCGAGTTCGTGCGAGAGTGTCCGTAGGTCTGCCGGATCGACAGTGTCGGCAGCAGCGTTGAAGTTCGCGATCACGGTTCCCAACGCGACCGGGATCGACGTGCGCTCAGTCGGAACAACTGAGCCTTCATGCAGATACGGGCCGCCGTCGGTCTGCGAAGTCAACTGAACTTTCAGTACCGGGACTGCGGTGTCCTGGCTGATGGCCGCATGCGAATCGTCGGGGATCTGTTGGTCGGCGGCGATGCTCAGCGTCATCACGACGAGGTCCCGGGCAGAGTCAACCTCCACCGACTCGACGTCGCCGACGGTGACTCCGCGATAGGCCACTTCCGAACCCGGAGCGATTCCAGCCGCGTTCTCCAATTCGACGGTGACCGAGAATGTTCCGGTGAAGGGATCTCCAGCACCTACTTGTCGGAGCACATACGTCGTGCTGACCACCGCGATGAGGAGAAAGGCGACGATCTCGAAATAGACGGTTCGGTTCTTCATCGCGTTCCTCCTTGCAGGGGTGTCGTGATCGGCAGTTCCCGATCGGAGGCGGGCAGAGGTGGCAGTGGCGGTGCGGCGCCCGGAATTATCTCGTTGAGCACTCCGGTCACGGTGCCCTCGACATCGACGTCGAGGTCGATGTTCACGTAATCACCCGGGCTGGCGCGCTCGAGGAGCACTCTCGCATTGTCCAGGTTGGCCATCGTCTCACCCAGTGTCGGGCCCATTGCCGAGAACTGGTCGAGGATAGGTGACAGACGTCCGGTTATCTCTGATATCTGGTCGGCCGACTGGTCGAGTACGGAATTGGTTGCGGTACTGAGTCTGTCGGTTTCGTCGAGTAGATCGAGGAGCGGTTGTCGTTGGTCGGCGATCACGCCCAATGCGGGTGTGAGTGTGCGCAAGCCTTCGTCGATGGTGGCGCTCTCGTCGCCGATGAGAGCGCTCAGCCGATTCAGCGAGTCCAGCGCCGAGTTGATCGATTCCTTTCGGTCTTCGAGTGTCCCGAGAAAAGTGTCCAGGCGCCCAAGTAGATCGCGGATCGTCTCTTCCCTGCCGTCGAGAATCTGATCAGCCTCGCTCACGATGGTCTTGACCTGTGCCAACCCACTGCCGTTCAACAAAGTTCCGACGGCGCCGAGTAGTTGTGCGACGTCGGGTCCGCGGACGGTCTCCGAACGCTCGATGGTGGAACCTGGTACGAGCATGGGGCCGGTTGAATCGACCGGAACTTCGAGGTTGACGAACGCATCGCCGATCGGGGTGGACAACTCGATCCGAGCGCGGGTGCCGGTGGGTAGTTCGATATCGGATTCGATCTCGGTATGTACCACGGCTGCAAAGGTTTCCGCGCTCATCGACGTGACTCTGCCGACCACTGCCTGACCGATACGCACCTCGCCGCCGACGGGAAGCAATGACGCATCGACGAATTCCATGTTCAGCGGGTACGACTCTCCCGGCAGAGAGCGCCCGAGAGGGAGGTGCTGGAAGTTGAGACTGCAGCCGGTCAAAGGCGCCGCGATGGCGAGTGCCACGACAACGCTCACTACGGACTTGTTCGACGCCATCAGTTGCCCCCACCGAGGATGCGTGCCAGGTCGGAGCTGCCTACCGAGGGAAATTCGATGGGATTGACGATTCCGGGCCCTGTGCACAGCGGAATCGGCATCTTCTCGCACAGTTCTCGTGTCGTGTCGAACTGTGAGAGATCGGTGGCGACGTTCAACCGTGCTCTGGCTCGGCCTTCTTCGGTGACGAGGTTGGAAACGTTCTCGAATCCCGTTGGTGCCGTTTCAATGATCTCGCGCAATTGGTCCTGTTTGGTCGCGACTGCGCCGGCCAACTGTGCAAGCGTACCCAGATCGGCGGTGACCGCCTCGCCGTGTTCGGCGAGTAGCGCTGAGACCTGTCCGAGCAACGTGGTCAGGGAATCGAGCGCCCCGCTGATGTCTTCTCGCTGGGTACCGAACGCGCGTGCCGTGACGGTCACCGAGTTCGACAGCGAGTCGACCTGGGTCTGGTTGTCCGCGATCAACTGCACGAGGGTGTTCAGGTTCTTCACCAGTTCGGAGATGTCAGGACTCGCGCCGGCCAGTACCGAACTGGCCTGTGAGATGGACTGCACGGCATCGTTGAATGCTTGCCCGTTGCCGTCCAACGCGTGAGCGCCTTCTCCGATGAGGTCACCGATCCCACCGCCGTCGGCGCCAGGGCCGAGCGCGACCGTCAGTTCGTTCACCGATGCGGTCAGCTGGTCCCATGTCAGCGGGGAGTGAGTTCGTTCGAGAGGGATCACTGCGCCGTCCGCGAGGAATTCACCGTCCTCGTATCCGGGGCCGAGTTCGATTGTGCGGTCACTGATGACCGAGGGAGAAAGGACCCAGGCCTGCGCGTCGGCCGGTATACGTGTTCCGGATGGCAGGCTCAGCGCCACTCGAACCCGGGAGCCTTCCGGCGTGACGCTCTCGACCCTTCCGCTGGGAACTCCCAGAATCGTCACCGTGTTACCGGTGAAGATTGCGTCGGTCGAGGTGAATTCGGCGGTGAGAGTGAGTCGGTGTTCGTCACGCGTGACGAACAGGACGGCACCGATCGCGCAGATCACTATCGCTGCCAGCACGGCGAGTTTCTTGACGGTCGTGGTCATCGGCACCCCTGAACGAGCCCGACGACGCACAACCAGTTGTCCGGGATGAGTGTGGAGGGTGAGTTGAGATCGAGCCAGTTGCCGTTGCCGGTCGCGTTCGTGACGTACCGAACGCTGGGTGCGAAGTTGTCGAGCAGCGTGGTCAGTGATTGTTCGTTCTCGGAAAGAACTCCCGTCACCTCGTGGATGTCTCCCATGACCGAGTCGAGCAATGCCTGGTTGTCACCCAGGAACTGGGCAAGTGTGGTGCTCAACTGATTGAGGTCTTGTACAAGCGCATTCAGCACATCTCGCCGGTCGGCGATCGTGGCCATCACCAGGTCAGCATTTCCCAGAAGGGTTTCCAGAGTGTCCTTCTGCTCGAGCAGTGTTGCGGTCGTCTGCTGCGCTCCGGTGAGAAGGGAACGGAGCGCAACGTCGTTGTCGTTGACTACTCCGGAGAGTGCGTCGATTCCCTCGAGCGAGCGGCGAATGAGCTCGGGATCGTCCGGTGAGTTGTCGGACACCACGGTCAGCATATTTCGCAGTTGTTGCAGATCAAGGTTTTCCGAAGTGGTTTGTGCTCCTCGCCCGAGATCGTCGAGAGTGAACGGAACACTCGTGTTCTCGATGGGAATGGTCGAACCTCCGGGTAGCGAGCGCGATCCGTTCGGAGTGATGTCGAGCGAGCGTCGGCCGAGCAGAGTCGAGATCTTGATGTCCGCACGGGAGTCTTCGCCGAGTGTGACGCCGTCGTCGAGTCGGAAGGTGACTTCAACGGAGTTGCCGCTGACCGCCAACGAGGTGACCACCCCGCTCGGGACTCCTGCGACGTTGACCGGATCGTCCTGCGTCAATCCGGTGGCGTTGGCAAAGACGGCGTGATACTCGTTGGTCTTGACCTTCAAGATCAGTTGAGGGACAACGAGTGCGGCCAGAACTACACAGACTCCGACGAGAATGCAGATGATTCCGTTGCGGACCGGGTTCTTGACGGTGAGCCAGTTCATCGGCACACCGCCGAACGCTCGGGGCCGCCGAGAGTCACCGACTGGTCCAGCGCGCTGAGTCGGAAGTTGCAGATGTAGATGTTCGCCCAGCTTCCGTAGCTCATCGCGATCCCCAACTGGGTGAACAATTGATCGAACGCGGTGATACCGGTCGCCAGCGACTCACGATTGTCGACGACGACCCGAGCCGATTGATCGACGGAAGTCAGCGCGCCAGCCAACTCGGGTTCCACGCGCGTCACGAGGTCCTGAAGGGAAGAAGTCAGGGAACCCGCGGAATCAACTGCGGCCGAGATCTGTTGGCGGTCCTGTGCCAAACCGCCGACCAGTGTGTCGAGCGTGTTGATCATCTCGACGAAGTTGGGTCGATTCGTCGTGGTGACGGTGAGTACCCGGTCGAGGTTGGTCAGTAGTTGGTCCAATATCGCGTCTCGGGACGTCAAGTTCTCGGTGACGGCAACAGTGCGCTCCAGCAGGCTTTCGATGGTGGAACCTTGTCCTTGGAATACCTGGACGACGTGTGCGGCAAGCTCGTTGACTTCGGTGGGGTCGAGCGCGTCGAACAGAGGACGGAAGCCGCCGAGGATGTCGGTGAGGTCGATCGCGGGCTGAGTCTGTTCGACGGGAATGGTGGCCCCGGGGGAGAGGTAATTGCCGGTTGCGCCCCCGTCTTGCCCTGGTTCGATCGAGATCGTCCGTGCCCCCAACAGATCCGCGTACCTCACCACCGCCCGACCGCCGGTCGGAATACGTTGTGTGGATTCGAGTTCGAAGCCGACGACGGCTTGGTTGTTCACCAACTCGACGCTGTCGACGCGCCCGACTCGGACTCCGGCGATCTGGACATCACTGCCGGTGACCAGACCGGACGCATTAACGAAGACAGCCTGGTACTGCGAGCTCGACCCGGAGACGGGGTTGATCAGGGTGCTCACCACGACGACGGTGGCGAGAATAGACAGTGCGGCAAACAATCCGAACCTGATCAGAGATTTCTTCACGCTCATCTGCCCACCACCGTCGTGCCGCGAAATACCGGCCCCGCCACGAGAGTATCCAAAGCTGTACCGCCCTGGGTGATAGCTGAGATCAGGGATCGTTCGGCAGGGCTGCCAACCGGGCCGACGGTTCCGCCGAACGCGGTCGCGGAGGCCGGACAGTTGGGGCCGCGAGTCCCGTCGTATTGCGGGCAGTCGGTCTTTCCGTACGGATACAGATCTGTGACAGACAACCGTAGGTCGGTGCTGAGCCACGGACCGTGGGCCAACGCGGGCGGAAGATTGATCGTGAGATTGCGCAGGCCGTTGTAGAAGGTGGTGATGTGGTCTGGCCGCGAAGTGATTGCACCGGTGAGGGAATCGGCGTCGTCGATCAAGGTGATCATGCGGTCACGATTGTCACCGATCAGACTTGTGGCGGCAGATCCCGTGCTGGTGCCCGCCCGCAGAAGCCCCGCCAATCCGTCGGATTTCTCGATGACGGTCTTGGATGTGGTGATGGAGTTCTCGAATGCGGCGAGCATGTCGGGCGCACTCGTCGAGAGACTGTCGGCGAGCGTGGCTATGTCGTCGAGGTCGTCACCGAGTCCGTCGATGACGGGCTGCGCACCGACCAACGCTTGGTGGACTGAATCGAGAGACTCACCGATCTGGTTTCCCTTGCCGCTCATCGCATCCGAGACTGCCGTGAGCGCCACGTTGATGTCGGCGGGGTCGAGGGAAGAAACGAGCGAGTAGATCCGTGAGATCGATTGGTAGAGCTGGACCGCGACTTCGGACTGATCTGATGCCAACTCGGTACCCGGCGCGAGAGCAGGACCGCGCGAGAGACCGTCAGGTTGAATCAGGTCCACGAAGAAGTCGCCGAAGATGTTGCGGGGCATCAGCCGCACCTGACTTGTCGACGGTATGTCCTCGAATGCACCCTCGTCGATTGCGAGTGAGATGGTGGAAGCGGTGGTGCCAGGCTCGATATCGGCGACCGAACCGACGACGACGCCGCGGTACTGAACCGAGGATCCGACTCGCAGCGCACCGGCGCTGGCAGGGACGACAGCACTGACCTGCGGTGTGGAACTGAACGTGTCCGTGCCCCTGCTGAACAAGAAGACGTAGGCGACGATCAGCAGGACTATCGCAAGTAAACCACGCAGTGCCAGTGCAATTCGACTGGTGCCCGTGACGATCATCCGGTCAACCCGGGCACCTGAGGTTTGAGTCCCCAGAGCGCGATGGTCATGGCGACGTCGGTGAAGGCCAGGAAGACGATGCTGGTGCGCAGCGCTCGCCCGGCTGCTCGCCCGACGCCTTCAGGTCCGCCCGTCGCGGTATAACCGTAGTAGCAGTGCACGAGGGTCACGACGACCGCGAATACCATGACTTTTATCAACGACAACCAGATGTCGTTGGGAGAGAGGAAAAGACTGAAGTAGTAGCCGTATGTTCCCTCCGACTGGCCTTTGACCCGGATCACCGCAAGCGCCGTTGCCATGTACGAAGCAAACAGGCCGACCAGGTACAGCGGGACCACCGCGATGAGCGCCGCGATCATTCGGGTGGTGACCAGGTATCGCAGCGAGGGAATCGCCATGACTTCGAGTGCGTCGATTTCCTCGGAGATCCGCATGGCTCCGAGTTGCGCGGTGAATCCAGTTCCGACCTTGGCAGCCAAGGTGATTGCGGCAACGAGTGGTGCGACCTCACGAGTATTCGCGATGGCGGACATCACGCCGGACAGCGGTGCGAGGCCGACGAGGTTGAGTCCGCGGTAGCCCTCGAGTCCGATCTGGGAACCTGCGAAGAACGAGATCGCGAAGATCACGACGACGCTGCCGCCGCCGGCGAGCAGGGTGCCCGAACCGAATGCCACCTGGGCGACGAGACGGGCGACTTCACGCCAATATCGCTTGAGGGTTGCCGGAATCGAGGTGATGACACGCGCGTGGAACGTGAACTGATCGCCGAGTCGACTCAGACCGTCGACGGTGCGCGAACTGGCCCGCTTGGCACGAATTGCGATGGGCAGGTGCATCAGTAGGCACCCTTCATCGAGACGAACAGCGGGTAGAACTGGGTAATTGCGAGGTTGGCGACGAACACGAGAACGAACGAGAGCACGACGGTCTCGTTGACGGCATCGCCGACGCCTTGGGCTCCACGCTTGACGGTCAGGCCTTTGTAGCAGGCCACGATTCCCGAGATGAGCGCAAAGGCAACGGCTTTGATGCCGGAGACGACGAAATTGCTGGGCTGACTGAATTGAACGAGATTGCGCAGGAAGCTCTGGGCGTTGCCGTCGAGGATCAGGACGTGCACGAAGAGGCTTGCGCCCAAACCGATTACGAGAACAATCGAGTTCAGGAGAAGGCAGACGACGGCGATGGCGATCATCCGCGGGACGACCAGGCGTTCGAGTACCGGCAGTCCCAGCACTTCGAGCGCATCGATCTCTTCGCGGATCGTGCGCGCTCCCAAATCTGCGCAGATTGCGGAACCGCCGACGCCGGCGATGATCAGGGCGCAGACCAGCGGTCCGGCCTGTCCGATGATGAGGAACGCGACGACTGCACCGCTGTATGAACCCGCGCCGATTTGGTCTGCGAGCGAACCGATCTGGAGAGCTACGCCCACGCCGAGGGGAATCATCACCAGTGCCGAAGCGACCGAGGTGACGTGGGCGAGAAACCACATCTGGTCGAGCGCTTCACGCCAGGCGAGGCGCTTGTGTCGCAGAGTTGTGAAAGCGGCGACGCATACGCGAACGGTGAAGGTGAACAGCAGTCCGATCTCGGACAGCAGGTTCGAGAACATGTTCGTCTTGGCGGGGGAGGCAGGCGTTGCGTCCCCGGTTGTTCCAACTTCAGTGCTCACGCCATCCCCCTTTCCGGCCGAATCGTTCTGGTCGGGTTTCTTCGATCACACTCGGAAGGTCGAAGTGCTCCAGGTCACGTCCCGAGACGGTATCAGGAAACTGACTCTGAAGTAAGTTCCAATTCGGGCACGCCATCACAAGGCGTGAATGTGGACGCGGAGCTTCCGTTTGCGTCTACGCAACCTTCCCGGCGAGAGTCCGAAATGCGACGGGTGCACAATGAGTGAATGCCACGATCAAGCCCCATTTCCGCTTGGAAGTCCCTTCGCGAAGGCAACGAGCGATTTGTCAACGACGCGTCCATTCACCCCAGCCAGGGAATCGCCGATCGCGCGAAGCTCGTCGATGGGCAGCACCCCACCGCGGTGCTGTTCGGTTGCGGTGATTCACGCGTAGCCGCCGAGATCATCTTCGATCAGGGCCTCGGCGACATGTTCGTCGTGCGCACGGCAGGTCATGTGCTCGACGATTCGGTGCTCGGTTCGATCGAGTACGCCGTTCACGTGCTCAACGTGCCGCTCATCGTCGTCCTCGGGCACGACGGCTGCGGTGCCGTGAAGGCAACGCTCGACGCCCTGGACAAGGGTGCGGTTCCCGACGGCTTCATCCGCAGCGTGGTCGAGCGCGTTGCTCCGTCCATCCTGATGGGCCGCAACGAAGGCTTGTCCACCGTCGACGAACTCGAAGGTCGTCACGTCGTGGAGACCGGCTCGTTGATCATGCAGAGGTCGCGGATCATCGCCGACAAGGTGGACAAGGGTGCGTGCGCGATCGTCGGCGTCACGTACACATTGTCCGACGGTCACATGCGTGTTCAGGGCGCTGTCGGCGACATCGGCGAGAGCGTCGAGGGTTAGATCTTCCGGGGCAGTGATCCCTGGCACCGGACAATGGGCACCGACACGCCGTCTCAGCTGACGGTTAGTCGACCCTGAGCCAACTACCGTTGAGTCCGTGTTGGAACCGAATGGACCACTGCCCCCTGAGATCTACTGGCGTCGCCGGGCGCTGGCCATTGGTGCCGCCGTTATTGCGCTGGCGTTGATCATCTGGGCGGCGTCCGCCCTCTTCGGCGGTGGAAGTGACACCCCGGAGGCCGATTCGGCCGCTGCGAGTTCCTCGCTGACAACAGACGTCTCCTTCACCCCCAACCCTTCCGGATCCAACGCACCGGACGGTGGCGGTGGCTCGGGTGGCGGTGCTGCCGGTGGTTCGGGCGGCTCGGGCACGCAGGCTTCGGGATCTTCTTCTTCGTCGTCTTCGTCTTCGTCGACCACCGGGGCTCCGGTCCCGGCCGGTCAGTGTGCCGACTCGTCGCTGGCAGTCAAGGCAACCGCAGACAAGGCGACCTTTGCTCCCGGCGAAGAGCCGTCGTTCACGATCGTCATCACCAACATCGGTTCGGCACCCTGCGATCGAGATCTGGCGGGCGGCCTTCAGCAGGTGCTCGTCTACAGCATCGACGGCAAGACCCGTCTGTGGTCCAACGTCGACTGCTACCCGCAGCCCGCAGCCGACGTGCGCAATCTCGCTCCGGGTGAGCAAGCCGCGTTCAAGGTCGCCTGGTCGGCAACGACGTCGACCCCCGAGTGCGCGACCGCGCAGAACCCCGAGCGCAATCCGGTGGGCGCAGGCGCGTACACGGTTGTCGGTCAGCTCGGCGCACTGCGAAGCTCTCCGGAGCCGTTCAACATCGCGTGAGAGCGAGCCTGACCGGGCCCGCTAGTTGAACGATCCGGTGATCGAGGTTTCCGCGAGCCGGGAAAGTCCTTCACGGATGTGACGGGCCCACAGCCCGCCGATGCCCTCGACCGACTGCAGATCGGCGGCCGTAGCGGCCAGCAGCGACTGAAGAGTGCCGAAGGATCCGACCAACCGGTGGATCTGATGGAACTGCAATCGAGGCACCCTCATCAGCACGCGGTATCCGCGAGGGGTCATCGGAGTGTCGAGTGCTTCGATCGTGCCCGGATAACCGAGAACCCGCGCAAGTGTCGTGAGATCGAGGAGGTCGGCGTCGGTGACGCGATCGAGTGCAACGAGGACGTTGTCCATCGCCGCGGTGCCGATCGGTTCGGGACCGGCCAGGTAGTCCCGAACGATCAGTTGGCGTGCAATGTCGTTGTCGCCGACCAGTTCTTCGAGCTGCAATGCAAGCTGGCGACCGTCGGTGCCGAGCTCGAGGACGTCCTGCTCGATCTCGATCGACACACGGCGAACCATTTCGAGCCGCTGCACGACTGTCAACGCGTCGCGCAGGGTCACGAAATCCTCGATCTCGACGACCGACAGTTGCCGTGTCACTTCGTCGAGTCGCGCTTTGTATCGTTCGAGCGTGGCGACGGCCTGGTTGGCACGCGAAAGTATGGTGGCCGATCCGTCGATGACATGCCGGATACCGCCGACGTACACACTGACGATCGACATCGACTGGCTGACCGAGACCACGGGATAGCCGGTTTGAATTGCCGTGCGCTCGGCGGCGCGGTGCCTGGTACCGGATTCGACGGTGGGAATCTTGTGATCGGGAACGAGCTGGACGTTGGCACGCACGATGCGTGTGCCGTCGGTCGAGAGGACGACCGCGCCGTCCATCTTCGAGAGTTCACGCAAGCGAGTCGGGGCGAACTCCACGTCCAGATTGAATCCGCCGTCACACAGCGCTTCCATCTCCTCGTCGTATCCGAGGACGATCAGCGCGCCGGTACGACCGCGAAGTATACGTTCGAGCCCGTCTCGCAGCGCGGTACCCGGCGCCAACCTGGCGATGGTCTCTCGCAATGCCGACGACGACTGTGTGTCCGCCATCGCACTGATCATTGAGAAACTCCCTGCTGAGGTCGATGTCACTTCGGTCGGGTCCGATGCCTGCGCCGGACTGATCCCCGTTTAGATTACCTATCCATGAGTAGTACCTGGACCCTGCCTGACGACCTGACCCTCCCGGAGCCGACCGAATTCTTTCCGGCCGCCGGCGAGAAGCTGCCTCAGCACTGGTCGAAATGCTTCGGCTGCGGCGACGACCAGCCTGCGGGAATGGCGATGAGTTTCAGGGCCGGTAACGGGCTGGAAGTGACCGGTCGTCTGGAGGTCGCCAAGAAGTATCAGGGCGGTCCGGGTGTCATTCACGGCGGCATTCTGTCGACGGCTTTCGACGAGGCTCAGGGCATGGCATGCATGGCGCTCGGCTCGCCGGTGGTGACCGGGCACCTCGAGATCGACTTCGCCCGACCGATCCCGTTGGGATCGGTGCTCGAATTCCGGGCTCGCATCGACGGGGTTTTGCGCCGCAAGGTCTACACCAGCGCGGAAGCAGTGATCGTCGAAGGTCCGACAGCGGATCCGGACACGGTGGTGGGAACCTCCCGAGGACTGTTCCTGACCATCACCCCGGAACACTTCGCCAAGACCAAGGAGTTCGTGGACGGCGAACCGACTTCTCCGTTCGGCACCTCGTCGGTCTGACGCGGTAGTCGGACGCAGGTCGGTCATTTCACCGGAGTGAGCTTGGGGCGAGACGGGGCTTGTTTGCCGCCCATCAATCCGGCATAGGCGAGTGCCTCGGCCAGGTTCGCTACTTCGTTGACGCGCATGCCGGGAATGTTCGGGCCGGAATCGACCGGCACGATGGCGCTGGTGAATCCCAATCGGGCAGCTTCGATCAGCCGCCGGTTGACGCCGGCAACTCGTCGAACCTCTCCGGCGAGTCCGACCTCTCCGAGGATGACGAGCCCTTTGGGGACGGGTTTGGCTTTCACCGCGGAAGCGACCGCTATGGCGAGAGCCAGATCGGCACCCGGCTCGGTCATTCGCATACCGCCGACGGTCGCGGCGTAGACGTCGGCCTTCGAGATCGACACTCCGACGCGGCGCTCCAACACGGCCAGAACCATGGCCACACGGGCGGTGTCGAGCCCGCTGACGGCTCGGCGAGGTGTCGGTAGAGGCGTGGCGGCGACGAGGGCCTGAACTTCACCGAGTAGAGGTCGCTTACCGTCCATCATCACTGTGACGGCAGTGCCTTCCACGGCTTCTTCACGGTGATGCAGGAACAGGCCGGACGGATCGCTGATCTCGTTGATGCCCTGCTCGCTGAGTTCGAAGCATCCCACTTCGTCGGCCGCACCGAATCTGTTCTTGACGCCGCGGACCATGCGCAGGGTGGAGTGCTTGTCACCTTCGAAGTGCAGAACCACGTCCACGAGATGCTCGAGCGAGCGCGGACCGGCGACGGCGCCGTCCTTGGTGACGTGGCCGATCAGAAGCACCGGGATTCCGCTGGCCTTTGCCAGGGAGGTCAGGGCGCTGGTGACGGCCTTGACCTGAGTCACGCCGCCGACGACTCCGTCGACGTCGGCAGCAAGCATCGTCTGTACCGAGTCGACGATGACCAGGGTCGGCTTGACCTGCTCGATGTGGCCGAGAATGGTCGCGAGATCGGATTCTGCCGCCAGATACATCCGTTCGTGGACAGAGTTGGTGCGATCTGCCCGAAGTCGAACCTGACCGGCAGACTCCTCGCCCGTGACGTACAAGGCTCGATCATCCGCGCTGCGCATCGCCCAGCGGTAGACGACCTCGAGAAGTAGCGTGGATTTTCCGACACCGGGTTCTCCGGCGAGCAGAACCACCGAACCAGGTACGACGCCACCGCCGAGTACACGGTCCAACTCGCCGATCCCGGTGGGCTTGGCCTGCGTCGAGGTGCTGTCGATCTGTGTCAACGGTGTGGCCGGCGTCGTCGGTAGCACGGCGCTTGATCCCGCTTTTGCGAGTGAGGCGCCGGCGCGGCTGGCGACGGGTGCCACTACAGCGACCTCGGTCATCGAGCCCCACGAATCGCAGTCCGGACATCTACCGACCCATTTGGGCACTACCGACTGGCATTCGGAGCAGC
Organism: Rhodococcus sp. KBW08; assembly: GCF_003852455.1. Taxonomy (NCBI): domain Bacteria; kingdom Bacillati; phylum Actinomycetota; class Actinomycetes; order Mycobacteriales; family Nocardiaceae; genus Rhodococcus; species Rhodococcus sp. KBW08. The sequence continues at coordinate 468,546 of NZ_QAJJ01000017.1, read as the reverse complement.
GGTAGTTCGATTTCACTTTGGCCACCGGGACAGACTAGAGGCGGGGTCCGACATGGACCCCGCCTCTAGTTCAGTACTGAAGTTGTTCTGCGAAGCGCAATGTGCGCCTTGGTGATTCGGGGCTCAGTGCCCGGCTTCTGCAACGTCAGGCGACTTGTCCGACTCGTTGCGCTCGAGCTGCGGGCCGGCGTCGACAGGCACGTCGACGGTGACCGAACCGGCCTTCTCGAACTTGAAGGTGATCGGGACGGTCAGGCCCGGGCGAACGCCCGCCTTGATGTCCTGGAGTACGACGAGAGTGAGCGCAGCGGGTGCGTCGTCGTTCTCTTCGTTGTTCTTGATCTGGGTCTCGGCCTCGGTCGCGGCACCTTCGCCTGCGGGCAACTGGCCGGCCTGCAGCGACGTCTGCGGCTTGATCGTCAGGCCGCCGACCTCTTCACCTGCGACGACGCGTGCTGCGTAGTCGGTGGTGATGCTGACGAGCTTGTCCGTGGTCTCGGCGCTGTCGTTCACGATGCTGAAGGCGAGCACGGCGTTGCCGCCCGGCTCGATGCTGTACTCCTCGGACGAGGGGTAAGCGATGTGCACGTTGCGCAGTGCGATCTCACCGAGGTCGGCGCTGTTGCCGTTCACGGCGGCCTGCTGGACGGCGGTCTGGCTCACCTGTCCGGAACCGCAAGCGGACAGCGCGATGGCTGCGCCTGCAGCCAGTGCAATGGCGGTAGCGACTCGACGAGTCGGCTTACGGATAGCAGTCACGATTTGTCCTCCACGGCGTCAGGTTCGCACTCCACTAGGCAGAGTAGTAGATAAGGTCCCGCGGGCTGGCCGTCGGGTAGCCACAACGGTTGTCTGCGTGGGCTTTCAGTCGGTTACGCAGGGGTGCTCCAGACCAGTTGAATGCACGTACAACAAGCCCTGTCAACCCCTACGCTCGAGCAAGGATGCCCCTGACCTGCACAGTTGATGAGTGGTCGGTTCTTTCACGTGTTAAACTAGTGGAATCGAAAGGGGCACGGGACACATGATTTTCAAGGTCGGAGACACCGTCGTATACCCCCATCACGGTGCGGCGCTGATCGAAGCTATCGAAACCCGCACCATCAAGGGTGAGCAGAAGGAATACCTGGTTCTGAAGGTCGCTCAAGGCGATCTCACAGTACGGGTTCCTGCAGACAACGCAGAGTACGTCGGAGTTCGTGACGTGGTCGGCCAAGAAGGCCTCGACAAGGTTTTCCAGGTTCTGCGAGCACCGCACACCGAAGAGCCCACCAACTGGTCTCGTCGATACAAGGCAAATCTCGAGAAGCTTGCCTCAGGTGACGTGAACAAGGTTGCAGAAGTCGTACGTGACCTGTGGCGTCGTGAGCAGGACCGCGGACTTTCCGCTGGTGAGAAGCGCATGCTCGCCAAGGCTCGTCAGATTCTCGTCGGAGAGCTCGCGCTCGCCGAGGGCACTGACACCGAGAAGGCAGAGAACATTCTCGACGAGGTCCTCGCGGCCGCGTCCTGACTGCAACACAACAAAGCTGACAGTGGCAGTAGTAGCCCTGGTACCTGCCGCAGGTCGGGGAGTGCGATTGGGTGAGAAAGTGCCCAAGGCATTTGTCGAACTCGGTGGGTGCACCATGCTTGCACGCGCGGTCGATGGACTCCGGAAATCCGGGGCGATCGACCGCGTTGTTGTCATTGTGCCGCCTGAGCTGGTCGAATCCGTCGTAGCCGACCTCGGTCGTGCAGCGGACGTCGACGTCGTCGGCGGTGGTGACGAAAGAACCGATTCGGTTCGTGCCGGCCTCAGTGCGGCAGGCGACGCAGATTTTGTTCTCGTGCACGACGCTGCGCGGGCCTTGACACCGCCGGAGTTGATCGCGCGCGTCGTCGACACCCTCCGAGCGGGCAGCTCCGCGGTCATCCCGGTACTCCCGGTTACCGACACGATCAAGTCGGTCGACGTGCTCGGCGCAGTCACCGGTACGCCTCTGCGTTCGGAGCTGCGTGCGGTGCAAACTCCTCAGGGCTTCTCCACCGACGTCCTGCGCAGTGCGTACGAAGCCGGTGACGTCGCCGCGACCGACGACGCCGCTCTGGTCGAGCGTCTCGGTGTCTCGGTACAGACGATTCCCGGCGATGCTCTCGCCTTCAAGATCACCACTCCGCTCGACCTGGTCCTGGCACGGGCGCTCCTGAGCTCGGAGACAGAGTTGAGCGCGGATTCACAGGACGGAAATTAGATGCGCGTCGGTCTCGGCACGGATGTTCATCCCATCGAGGTCGGTCGTCCTTGCTGGATGGCCGGGTTGCTGTTCGAGGAAGCAGACGGGTGCTCGGGCCATTCGGACGGCGACGTAGCCGTCCACGCTCTGTGTGACGCGTTGCTCTCTGCGGCGGGCCTCGGTGACCTCGGTTCGGTTTTCGGCACCGGCAGGCCCGAATGGGACGGCGTGAGCGGCGCTCGAATGCTTGCCGAGGTTCGCAGACTGCTCGAAGAGAACCAGTTCACCGTCGGCAACGCAGCGGTACAGGTCATCGGCAACCGGCCGAAGATCGGGCCGCGACGCGACGAGGCACAGAGGGTGCTCTCGGACATCCTCGGCGCACCTGTTTCGGTGTCCGCGACCACTACGGACGGCCTCGGCTTGACCGGTCGCGGCGAGGGGATCGCCGCCATGGCCACCGCGTTGGTCATGACAACCGAACACGACAGGTAAGATCGCTGGTCGTGACCCTGCGCCTATACGACACCGGTACGCGGGCCCTTCGGGATTTTGTTCCGTTGGCCCCCGGACATGCATCGGTGTACCTGTGTGGGGCGACAGTTCAGGGTGATCCTCACATCGGACACGTTCGCAGCGGCGTCGCTTTCGACGTGCTGCGACGCTGGCTGTTGGCGCACGGCAACGACGTTGCCTTCGTGCGCAACGTGACGGACATCGACGACAAGATTCTCAACAAGGCCGCCGACGCCGGTCGACCTTGGTGGGAGTGGGCGACGACGTTCGAGCGTTCGTTCACGTGGGCCTACGACCAACTGGGTGTGCTGCCGCCGTCCATCGAGCCACGGGCCACCGGTCACGTGACGCAGATGGTCGAGATGATGGAACGCCTGATCGAGAACGGTCACGCGTACGCGGCGGGCGGCGACGTCTACTTCGACGTGCAGAGCTATCCCGAGTACGGCGCACTGTCCGGCCACAAACTCGACGACGTTCATCAGGGCGAGAGTGCCGCCGAGGGAAAGCGTGATCCTCGCGACTTCACACTCTGGAAGGCCGTGAAGCCCGGTGAGCCCTCGTGGCCGACACCGTGGGGACCCGGCCGTCCAGGCTGGCACCTCGAGTGCTCGGCCATGGCGGAGTTCTACCTCGGGGCGGCATTCGACATCCATTGTGGTGGACGCGATCTCGTCTTCCCGCACCACGAGAACGAAATTGCGCAGGCCAAGTGTGCCGGCGACGATTTCGCTCAGTACTGGTTGCACAACGGCTGGGTCACGATGAGTGGCGAGAAGATGTCCAAGTCGTTGGGCAATGTTCTCTCGGTGCCGAACGTGCTCAAGAAGGTTCGTCCGCAAGAACTTCGGTACTACCTCGGTAGTGCGCACTACCGTTCCAATCTCGAGTACTCGGACGAGGCGTTGGACGAAAGCGCGAAGTCCTACCAGGGGCTGGAGTCGTTCGTCCTGCGCACACACAAGCGTGCGGGTGGCGTCGAACTCGGCACGTGGACCGAAGGTTTCGCGGCGGCTCTCGACAACGACTTGTCGGTGCCGATCGCGTTGGCCGAGATTCACGGCAAGGCGAGCGAGGGTAATTCCGCGCTCGCTGCCGGTGATCTCGACGCGGCTCGGGTGGCTGCCGGTCAGGTGCGGGCCATGCTCGCGATCCTGGGCGTCGACCCACTCGACGAGCATTGGACGCAGTCCGGTGGCGACACCGAGACGGCAATGGAAGCTTTGGACGTGTTGGTGCGGGCCGATCTCGATCGTCGGCAGCAGGCACGTACGGAAAAGAACTGGGCGGTGGCGGACGAGGTCCGCGATCGCCTCATCAAGGCGGGTATCGAAGTAACCGATACTCCCGACGGACCCGAATGGTCCCTTAAGGCAGGGCAGTAACAATGGCTGGAAACTCGAGCAGGCGCGGCGCAGTCCGTAAGGGCGGCACCAAGAAGGGCCAGGTTGCCGGTTCCGGCGGTAAGCACCGTCGCGGTCTCGAAGGGCGTGGCGCTACGCCGCCCGCCGAGGCACGCACCAAGCATCCCGCGGCAAAGCGTGCAGCGCGCGCCGCACGTGCCGACGAGAAGCAGGGCCGCGGTGGCCGTCCGGGTCCGGGCCGCAAGGTTCTCGACGGTCCCGAGACAGTGCTCGGACGCAACCCGGTGGTCGAGTGCCTACGCGCCGGCGTTCCGGCGACGGCACTGTGGGTCGCCGTCGGCACCGAGAGCGACGATCGACTGAAGGAATCCGTTCAGCTCGCTGCGGACGCCGGAATCTCCATCCTCGAAGTGCCCCGCACCGATCTGGATCGCCTCAGCGCCAACGGCCTTCACCAGGGCATCGCCCTGCAGGTTCCGCCGTACCGCTACGCGCACCCGGACGATCTTCTGTCCGAGGCACGCAAGCATGCCGAGCCGCCGCTGCTCGTCGCGCTGGACAACATCACCGATCCCCGCAACCTGGGTGCCGTTGTGCGCTCGGTCGCAGCTTTCGGTGGACACGGCGTCGTGATTCCGGAGCGTCGCAGCGCGAGCGTGAGTGCTGTCGCTTGGCGTACCAGCGCCGGTGCTGCCGCTCGTCTGCCGATCGCTCGGGCCACCAACCTCACTCGTACGCTCAAGGACTGGGCGTCGAAGGGTGTTCAGGTCGTCGGTCTCGACGCCGAAGGTGACACGACCCTCGACGATTTCGACGGCAGCGGTCCCGTGGTGATCGTTGTCGGTTCCGAGGGCAAGGGCCTTTCGCGCCTCGTCCGCGAGAACTGCGACGCGATCCTGTCCATTCCGATGGCCGGTCCGGTCGAGTCGCTCAACGCCTCGGTTGCTGCCGGAGTCGTCCTGGCGGACATCGCCCGCAGGCGTCGTAGCAGCTGAGTTGTAACGGCTTTCAGGTGAGCCTGGCGGGCATCTAGCTCCGTACCGACCAGGCTTCCCAGAGCGCAGCGTAGGAACCGTCCGCGCCGATCAGTTCGTCATGTGTCCCGCTCTCGACTACGCGGCCACCGCTCATGACGAGTATCCGATCGGCGCGGACTGCTTGGCTCAGGCGGTGCGCTATCACCACGGCAGTCCTGCCGCTGACCGCAAGCTCGGCTGCCTGATCGAGAAGACCTGCTGCGGTGGTTCCGGCTTCGGCGGTCGCCTCGTCGAGGATCACGACTGGCGGATCGAGCAGAGCCAGTCGGACGAGGGCTATGTGCTGTGCCTGCGCCGCCGTCAACTGGTACCCGCCGGCCCCGACCCTGGTCTCGAGCCCGTCCGGAAGCTCGTGAATCCATTGAGCTTTCATTCCTTCGACGGCTTCGACGATCTTCGCGTCGTCCGAATCTGGTGCACACAACCGGAGATCGTCGGCGATCGTCCCGACGAATACGTGAACTTCCTGGCTGACCAGGACGACTTTGTGTCGAAGTTCGGCGTCACTCAGGTCGTCAATCGGTGTGCCGTCGACGGTGATTCGCCCGTTCCCGACGGGAATGATTCCCGCAATCAGTTTGGCGAGTGTGGTTTTTCCGGCACCACTGCTGCCGACGACGGCGATTCGTTCCCCCGGTGCAATCGAGATCGAGATCGAATCGATCACCGGGGTGGACTGGTCGTACGAGTACGAAACCCGGTCCACCTCGACGCCGATGGGTTCGGACCGAGCCGAGACAGGAATGCTCGCGGGACGCCCCGGCATCGCGGTGACGCCGATCAGGCGAGCCAGGCTGGCACCCGCATCCTGCAATTCGTCGATGTTCGAGAGAAATACCGCGATGGGGCTGAACAGACTGTGGAAGTAGAGGGCAGCGGCGGTAGCGGCCCCGATGGACACCGATCCAGTGGTCACGAGCCAGTAGCCGACGCTCAGGACCGCGGCGAGTCCGAGCAGTTCGGCGCCGTTGAGTTGGGCGAAGAAGTTGGTACGCAATCGAACTGCCTGCATGTCGAAGCTGATGGCATACTCGGAGGTCGCGGCGATTCTGCCGATGTGCTCGTCAGTTCTCCGCAGGGCAGTGACAGTGCCTGCGCCACCGAGGGTTTCGATGAGCTGCTGCCCTCGCCTGGCCTGCGCGGCGCGAGAGCGTCGGTAGACGGGTCCGGAGCGTCGGAGGAAATGTCGGAGAGCGAAGTAATGAATCGGCGCAACGGCAACGATTGCCACGGTGAAGCGCCAATCGATCACTCCCACACCGACAAGCGTCAATGAAATCATGAACAGGGCAGACACCGTTGCGGGCAGCACCCGGGCGATGACAGTGTTGACAGCTTCGACATCACCCGAGACCCGAGAAATCAGATCACCGGTTCCGGCATCCTCGACCAGCGACGACGGTTGCGCGAGCGTAGCGGCGAACACGTCCTCCCGAAGATCGGCCAGCACGTTCTGCGCGACATTCGCGAGAAGCTGTGTGCTCCACCAGGTCAGCGCAACCCCGGCTGCCGCTGCACCGAGCATGAACGCGGTGATGCGCAGGAGCGCGGCAAACGGTTTGCCCTCTGTGACCGCATCGACCATGAGTCCGAGCAACGCCGGGGTGGACAATCCGCAGGCTGTGGCGGAGAGAAGTACGACGGTCGTGAGTGCGAGAGCTCGCTTACGTGGCCGAAGCAGTGCCATCAATGCGCGGACGGTCTGCTTGGTCGACGCGATCGGCAGGGCAGATGCAGGCGGAACAACAGATGCATCCGGAAGGGTATCGGTCACAGTGTGTCTCCTCCCCGAGCGTCGTCGTCGATCGTGACGACACGGTCACACGAATGGAGCAAGGTCGGACTCGAGGTGATCACCAGTATGGCCTTGTCGGGAAAGTTTCTCAGCGAGTGTGCAATTCGATGCTCGGTGACAGAATCCACGGAAGTGGTGGGTTCGTGAAGGACCAGGATCGGCTGCGGTTGATGGAGAGCGCGGGCGAGAAGTAGTCGTTGACGCTGACCTCCGGAGAGCTTCTTTCCCTGCTCACCGACCTCGGAGTGGTGGCCGTCGGGCAGATGTGTCAACACGTCGTCGAGCGCCGATGACGTCATTGCCGACGAGTCGACGCTCGGTGCTGCCAGATTGTCGAAGACGGTACCGGTGAACACGGTTCCTTCATGGGCGGAGACGAACACCTGATCGCGAACTGCGTCCGGACCGAGTTCGGTTGCATCGGTGCCGAGTACGAAATATCGGTTGGGGCCCAGCGGCGTCTGAAAGGCGAGTTGCAGTGCCAGTCGGTGAGCGGAATCGTCAGCGCGCACGCCCACCACTTCTCCGCGGCGAGCCGAGACGACCGTTCCGTTGTCGGTCGAGATCAGCAGGGCGTCTTCACTTCTGTCGGAGTCGATCGCGGCCGTGGAGTGCAGCGATTCGATCAGGTGTGGCTCGGCCAGCAGTTCGGACAGTCTGCGCGCGGAGCCTCGCTTTGCGGCGAGTTCGGCACCGAAGAATCCCAGCGTTTCCATCGGCCCGGCAATCACCCTGCTCAGTCCGACCACGGTGACGAAGTTGCCCACGGTGATCGTGCCTTGATGCGCCATCCACGCCGCCCCCAAGGCGACCGACGCCAGTACCAACGCCGAGACCCCGGAATTCAGCGCGGTCAGGCTGGACATCGCTCGGACCGTCCGGATCGCTGCCTTCATGGATTCGCGGCTTGCGTGCACGTAGCGCGACAGTGCGGTGGGTTCGGCCCCGAAACCTTTCAGTACCCGCAGGCCCAGCGTGAAATCCGTTGCCAGCGTTCCTGCCTCGGCTGCCTTCTTCTGCTCTGCATACACACGCTCGTCCAGCGGACCGCTGATCTTGTGGATGAAGGCGAGTTGCGCAGCCGTGATGAGAACGACGATCAGCGCGAGCGGCCAGGAGACGAAGGCAAGCGAAATCACTGCCGCGGCGAGCCCTGCGAAAGCCGAGCCCTGCTCGGCGACAACCCAGGAAAAGCCCGAGACGTGTGAGGCATCCGAGGTGGAGATGGTGAGAACTTCACCCGTCGAACGCTGAGCTTTCATGCCTCTGGCGTCGAGTACCCGTCTGGCTGCATTCAGTCGTAGGTCGTGTTCGCCGTAGACGAAGACCTGTGTGTTCAGGCGAACCGCGATTCGCCACGACAGAGCAAGTCCGACGAACAGAGCACACAGCACCGCAAGCCACACGAGAAGTGCTGTGCTGTCGGACTTTCCGATTGCCCGGTCGACGACGGTGCCGATCAGCACCGGAATGAGGGCTTGAGCTACCTGATACGACGCCTGCCCTGCGACGGCTGCGACCAACCGCGGTCCGCGTCCGGAGGAGAACGATCCGATTTTGATCATCTCGATCGGACCGGTACGAGTTTCGGGCAGCGCTGACACTCGTGAAACTCCTCGCCCAGATCTGAACACTCGTTGTGCAGTTCTACGGTAGAGCCGGTGTGAGTGCGGAAAGTGCTCGCAGATGCCAAGGGCTACGCGGCAGCGGACAGATGGAGGATCGAGACCCCATTACCGGGATCATGACTCGATATACCTGCTTGGTCGAAACAAAGTACGTTTGCGAAGAGAGCTGACAGAAGATGAAAAGCACTATCCGAATAGTGGCTGCGGTGGCCGCAATTGCCCTGCTCGCAGGATGCCAGAGCAGCACCGAGTCAACAGCGTCGGAGGACGCGACGCAGTTGGCCGAGGCCGGCGCGCTGCCCGTTACCGTTGATCATGCGTACGGCTCGACCACCATCGAGACCGAACCTCAGCGGATCGTGACCATCGGCTGGAACAGCCAGGATTCGGTCCTCGCGCTGGGCAAGACGCCCGTCGCCATGGAGTCGTTCAGTGGGGCAGGCTTGGAGAACGGAATCCTGCCCTGGGACGAAGAATTGTTGGGCGATGTCGAACCCACGTTGCTCGACAGCACTTCCGGTGTGCCGTTCGAGCAGATCCTGGCGTTGGAGCCGGACGTGATCATCGCGGTGGTCTCGGGAATCACCGAAGACGACTATGCACGTCTTTCTCAGATCGCACCCACGATTCCGTTCAAGGAGACCGCATGGGCGACTACGTGGCAGGAGCAGTTGTCGACCATCGGTTCAGTACTCGGACAACCGAAGCGGGCGGCTGAGCTGATCGAGGAAACCGACGATTCCATCGCCGACCTGGCTGCGGGCTCCCCGAATCTGAACGGGAAAACCCTGACCTTCCTGTCGGGAAACATCGACGGCCTCACCAACTACTGCGCTGACGACGGCAGAGTCATCCTGATGTTCCAGCTCGGGCTGAAGCAGTCGGCCGGAAGCGCCGAACTGTGCGGCGACACCCAGGGATCGGTGACTGCATCGCGCGAACAGTACAACGAACTGGACGCGGACGTGATCGTGCTCAACGACGCGAGTGGTCAGGGGCTCCCCGGGTTGATGGGGGACAAGTTGTTTGCCGACCTGCCGGCAGTCAAGGACGGCAGGCTGATTCAGCAGCTCGGTCTGGCACGAGTCATGGCCTTGGCTTCACCCACGTCGCTGAGCGTCAAATATGCCTTCGCCGAACTGGTCTCGAAGATGAACGGGTTCTGACCAGCTGATGCTTCTGAACAGCTAGGCCGATAATTCGCACGCGTCCGAGTAATAGTTCTTCGGTGTCCGTCCGGTGACCTTGCGGAACACGCTGGTGAAGGCGCTGGGGGTTTCGTATCCGACGCGACGGCTCACCGTCGAAACGGGAACGCCCGCAGCGAGGTAGGACATCGCGGCGCGGACGCGAACTTGAATTCTCCACTCGGTGAAGGACATCCCCGTGCCCTGAGAGAACACGCGGCTCAGGGTGCGGGGGCTTCCACCGACCACATAGGCCCAATCGGCAAGCCCGCGTTGATCGGCGGGGTCGGCGATCAAGCGGCGTGCAACGGCGAGGGCCCGGGGATCGGCGGGCATCGGCACCGCGACATCGGCTGCCTCGATGGGTGCGAGGGTGTCGAAGACTACTGATTCGGCCCGCAAGCGCGCTTCGGTCGGCATGTTTCGCTGGTGCAGATGGATGAGCATCGTCTTGACCACGTCGTCTATGCCGATGATCGCGGGTTTGGTCCACGGGTGGGGAAACGACTCGGGCCGGAAGTAGGTGAAGCGTGCCTCGGTGGATGCGCCGAGCGTGATGCGGCGTGGGGTTCCAGCCGGAATCCACATGCCGACCGTCGGTGGGATCTGCCAACGAACGTCGTCGATATACGCGCTCATCTCTCCGGAAGCGCCCCACAGGAGTTCATGTTCGGGATGGCGGATCTCGCGCCACACCCGCTTCTGATCGCGCCCGATGGTGGACGTCGTCATGGCGAAGGGGAGCGGTACGTACCGGCCCGCCGGCACAGCCCAGTACGGAAATCCTGTGGAACTCATCGATGGATCATACCGCGAATGACTTAGGTAATGCTTTCCTATTTGGTTGTTCGATGCAGAGCGCGACGGAGTGCGATCGCGACAAAAGTTCGAGGGTGGCACCGAGTCCGAAGATTCGATGCCACCCTCGATCACATTCCCCGACGGAGTGTTCTTGGTGGAGCGGGTGAATCAGCTGCCGTTGGCCAGGACACCGCTGATGATGTCTGAGATGAAGCCGGCCGGGTTGTCCAGGATGGAGGAGCCGGCCGAACCGGTTCCGCCCTCGCCGTCAGAAGAGCCGAAGCCCAGATCTGCAGAGCCCGATGCGGCCGCCTCGCCGGGGTTCTTGGCACGGATCTTGGCGTAGACGCCGCTGATGTTCTGGTCGGTGCCCCACAGCGAGATGCCGATGGAGCTGGGGAGCTCGACGTAAGTTCCCGGTTGTGCGTTGTCTGGAACCAGGTAGCTCACCTCGAAAGTGACCGTCTTGCTGCCGGTGATCGAGACATTCCAACCCGCATCGGGGATGGTGACGGTGCGCGCCGCATTGTCGACTGTGGGGGAGACCTTCTCGGTTTTCTGAGTCAGCCCGAGAAAGTGCCAGGAATCGATCGAGGCGCTGTCCTTGATGTATGTGTATCCGGCCGGAAAGCGGTCCACGAATTTGTTGACGAAGAAGTCCGGATGGCCGTTGGCCGAAACTGTCGTGCGGACAGTCAATTTCCCGCCGGGCGCCACTTCTCCGTCGCCCACGACGCTCTTGGTGATCGTGACCTGGTTCGAAGTCACGGTGCTGGTCTTCGGGTGCGCGGTATCTGCGTGCGCAGCGCCGGTGCTGATGAGAAGTCCGCTGGTTGCAAGCGCAGCGATTGCTACTCCGGTGAGTGTTTTCCGCATTGAAAAACGTGACATGAAATTCTCCGTTCGAGGGGTTCACGCTGACGGCGATGGGATGACTCTTCAAAGGTTGCGCCGTGGTAACCATTGAAACCTATCGGACGCTTGCCTATGCGTCAGTTCGGCAGAATTTACGGAAAAGTCCGAATTGAGAGGACTTTTTCGATGTTGATTGCCTGCTGTTAACTGATTGGCGATCAATTCGGCGAAAAGCTGGGCGAATGTCCAGGTCGACTGTATCGTACTTCGAGAGTCGGGTTGCAACAAGTTCCAGTAATCAACGAATTCGGTTGTCCTGGAACCTTTAAGTGTGGAGATTATTCGTGGCAAAGTTTGGATCGAGGAATCGTTGTCTGTCCACCGTCGGAGCTGGTTTGGGGGTGATCGCTCTGGCCGTGGGTGCAAGCGCGCTGGGCGCGGGAGTCGCGACTGCCGAGACCGCAACTTCTGGTGCCTACACATTTACTCGCACCGTGGACAATGCGTCCCCGAAGATCGGTGACACGATCACCTACACGACAGTGTCGAAGAAGAGCGGAATCGACGGATATATCAGCAGGTTCACCGAGACGCATGCCGCATGCTTGACCTTTGTCCCGGGCTCGGCGAAGGTCACGAAGTTTCACGTCGGTGGGACGATGACCGAAACCACTGAAACGCCGGAACTGACGGCCACGACGCTCGAGGTGACCAGTGCCGGCTGGATCAACAACGGCAGCAAGCCGGTGACCATGAAGACCAGTTACACGGTCACTGCTTCGTGTGCGCCGGGAACCGTGTACGGAAGTGGATTGGCGGTAGGTGCCACGGTGATGGGCAACGGATTCCAGTCGAGTGCGAATTTCGCCAACGTGGGACCGTCCATCACTGTCCGCGCCGCGGATGTGGTCGATCCGGTTGACCCGGTCGATCCCGTTGATCCGGTTGATCCAGTCGATCCCACTGGCCCCGGAACCGGTGGCGGAACCGGATCGCTCGGCTCGTTGAGCGGTGGCCTGGGTTCCCTCAGCGGCCTGTTCGGCTCGAGTTAGCCGAGAATTGTGAAACGGCGGGCCGAGACTGTCGAAGTCTCGGCCCGCCGCGGTCGTTCGGTGATCAGGTGTTCAAATCTCGAGGCGCTCAGCCGAATTCGATGGAGGTATTGATTTCTTCCACCTGGTTGGAGGTCTGCATGTTCGTCGTGTCGGTGAACTGGTTTGCGAAGCTGACCAGGTAGACCGGCGAGTTGTCGTCGGCTTGGTAAGCAACGACTGTCATGACGGCGTAGAGCGGAACGTCCAGGTTTGGCGCTGTCCAGGTTCCGGAGAGGCGGAACCCCTGCTGTCCGTCGACGTCGATCTCGGTGTACTTCACCTCGGTCCATCCGTCGAGGGTGGCGATGGTTTCACGCGCAGCGGCAAGAACCTCGTCTTTTGTTGCGGTGCCTTGGTTTTCGACCGTCACCGTGGTGTTGGGCATGAAACCGCTGGGTTCCTGGCTGTTGCTGGACAACGCATCCGTAACGCCGGCAGGGATGTTCTCGCCGTGAGTCCAGCTCGGCGGGAGGCTGACGCTGATGCTCGGCGCTTCGGGGTCGTCGCCGGTTTCGATCGTCGTCCGTTCACCGATGAACGGTGTCCCGTCCCGCAAGGTTGGCGTCGCGGCAGCGGCAGACGATGAGGATGCAGAACTTTCGGAAGCAGTGGTCTCACTGGTGTTGGTATCACTGGAGACTGCGTCTCCGCTTTCCGAACTGCTGCATCCGGACAGGACGAGTGCAGCAGTGATCAGTGACGCTATTCCGAGAGCAAGTGTGCTGCTCTTAGGGCTCATAGTGTGACAGTCCTTCAGGTTCTGGCGACGGCCGAGCGCCGCCGGCCGCATAGCTGGCGCGGCTGAGACTATCAGCGCTAGGACGGCCGAGTAGTGGCCTTCAAGGTAATAGTGCTGCCGGGGCGCAGCTGTGCCAACGACGCAATCCCCGCGTCGGAAACGACGGCGATGACCGGATATCCGCCGGTCACGGGATGGTCGGCCAGAAACACGACGGGCTGTCCGCCCGGCGGCACCTGGATGGATCCCATCACGACGCCTTCGCTCGGCAGTTCCTCGGTGCGCGAGCGATGCAAAGGCCCCTGGCCCTGTAACCGGATGCCGACTCGGTTGGTGTGTTCGGTGACTTTCCATGTCGTGTGAAGGAGCGCGTGAACGGATGCGGCGGTGAACCAGGAATTTCGGGGGCCGAGCGTGATCTCGATCGGAACTGGGCCGAGCGCAGGTGCCGGCGGTGGAATCAATTCTTCGGTGGGCCACGTCCCTTCTTCGGCCCCGAGGAGGAGTAGATCGCCGGCGGCGAGCGGCGGAGGCCCGAGTCCGGAGAGTGTGTCGGTGGATCTGCTGCCGAGTACCTGTGGGACGTCGACGCCACCGCGTGCAGAGATGTACGTTCTCAACCCGGTTGTGCTGTAACCCAATTCGAGAATGCTGCCGCCGCCCAGGTGGATGCTCGCGTAGTCAGGTGCCGGCTGTCCGTCGACGGTCAGCGGCACTCGCGCGCCTGTCGCTGCCACCGTCATCGAACCGACGGCCCGCATAGCGAAACCCCCAGTGGTGACTTCGATGGTTGCTGCTCGAAAAGTGTTGCCTACGAGTCTGTTAGCGCTGTCGTGCGAGACCATGTCGACGGCGCCGGATCTGCCGACCCCGAGGGCGCCGTAGCCCGTCCGCCCGCGGTCCTGAACTGTGGCGAGCGGGCCGGTACGCACTACCTCGAGCCAGGCCATGAATCCATTCTCCCGCAACAACGCGGTGAAGACACCAAAATCATGCTTGCACCAAAATCATGCACGGACAAACGTGACTGTGGTGCCGGGTAGAAGCAATGCCGGCGGTCGACGCTCGGCATCCCACACCGACAGTTCCGTCGTTCCGATCAACTGCCAGCCACCCGGGGAACTGCGCGGGTAGACGCCCGAGAACGGTCCGGCCAACCCGACTGCACCAGCCGGGACCTGCCTGCGAGGGTCCGATCGACGTGGAACCTCGAGCTTTCTCTCGTTGCTGGTCAGATATGCGAAGCCAGGGGCGAAACCGATGAACGCGACGGTCCACGACGCAGCCGTGTGAGCATCGATCACACCGTCGACCCCGAGTCCGGTCAGCTTGCCCACCTCTACGAGATCGGCGCCGTCGTAGCGGACCGGAATCTCGACAGCAGGCCCACTCTCATCTGCTGTGAGTTCGATCGGTACTGCCCCACGGACCCATTTCTCCACGAGTTTGTGTCCGGTGATCGCGTTGTCGTACTCGATCAATATGGTTCGCGCCGCGGGAATCAGGTCGATCACTCCGGGGATCCGACTGGCGTCGAGAGCCCTGAAGTTGCCCAGCACGCTCGGCAGTTCGTCGTATTCGACGAGGACTGCGGATTCACCGGCTGGCAGGATCGTGATCATGTGAAGGGCGTGATCTCGACGTCGGAGGATTCGAGGAGAGCGCGGATCGCTGCGGCCATGTCGACAGCTGCCGGGCTGTCACCGTGGACGCACACCGATGCTGCGGCGACTTTCACCGTGCTTCCGTCGACTGCGTCCAACTCGCCGTCGACGACCATTCGCCGAACCCGTTCTGCAACCAGCGTCGGGTCGTGCAGAACGGCGCCGGACTCGGTGCGGGGAACCAGGGTGCCTTCCGCCGTGTACGCGCGATCGGCAAAAGCCTCGGCGACGATCTCGAGGCCGGCCTCTCGAGCCTCTTCCAGAAACACCGAACCCGGTAGTCCGAGAACGGGTAGCGAACTGTCGTAGGCGACGACAGCGGCGACGACCGCCCGTGCTTGCCGACGGTGATGGACTATTGCGTTGTAAAGCGCGCCGTGGGGTTTGACGTACGTGACCCGCGATCCGGAGACACGAGCCAAACCGTCGAGCGCCCCTATTTGATAAATGACGTCGGCGGTGAGGTCCTTCGGGGACATGTCGATGAAGCGTCTCCCGAAACCGGCGAGGTCTCGGTAACCCACCTGCGCGCCGATCCGCACGCCGCGGGTGGCTGCGGATTCGCAAGTCGCCAACAGCGTTGTCGGGTCCCCGGCATGGAATCCGCAGGCGATGTTCGCGCTGGTGACAAGTTCGAGCATGGCGTCGTCGTCGCCCAGGGTCCAGGCTCCGAAGCCCTCGCCGAGGTCGCTGTTCAGATCAACGCTGTAGCCCATACCTCGATTCTAGGTACATGAGCTTCGAGATATGCGTGGCTCTCGGTGTTCAGGCGTGGGCCGGAATCCGTCCGGCATTCTTGCGACGTGCGGATCCGAAGAGCCGGCATATCAGGTAGATCACGAACGAGACCGAGGTGACGAAACTCGAGACGGGAACGCCGGGTGCCAGCGAGAGAAGGATGCCGCCGACGGCTGCCAGTTCGGCGAACACGACGGAGAGGATCGTGGCCTTGAGTGGGCTTGCCGTGACGTACGCGGCGGCCGCTGCGGGGGTGATCAGCAGCGACATCACCAGCAGCGCGCCGACGATCTGCACGCCCAGTGCTGCGGTGATGCCGACCAACACGGCGAACACGATCGACAGTGCCCGAACCGGAACACCGCGAGCTGCAGCAACTTCGGGGTCGGTGCTCGCGAACAGCAAAGGGCGGTAGATGAATCCGAGTGTGCCGATCACGATGACCGCGCACAGCAGCAGAAGTTCGAGACCGCTGTTTCCCGGCGCCACGATCTGTCCGACCAGCAGTGAGAAGCTGGTTCCCGTGCGACCGTCGTATGCCCAGAGGAACAACACCGACAGGCCGAGGCCGAAAGCCATGATCACGCCGATCACCGAATCCCGGTCCCGCGCTTTCGCTCCCAGCAGTCCGAACAGCACCGCGGCGACGACCGAACCGACGATGGCGCCGAAGCCGACGCCCACACCGACGAGAAGTGCGGCGGATGCGCCGGTCAGTGACAACTCGCTCGTGCCGTGCACCGAGAACGACATCTGACGACTCACGATCAGCGGCCCGATGATGCCTGCCAACAATCCGAGGATGGCACCGGCGATCAACGCCTGTTGAACGAAGTCGTACTGCAGTAGGTCGACGGTGGCGGACACGTCGAACATCCGCGACATCGCGTCGGTGAACTTGTTACTCACTGGTGGTGATCCTCATCAGAATGGTGAACGCCTTCTCCCGGGCGTAGTCCGCCGGCGCTGCCGAGTGCGTCGATGGCGTCTCCGGTGCCGATCACGACGAGACGGCCACGAACCTGCAACACTTCGACGTCGGTGTTGTACAGATCCGAGAGAACCTCGGACGTCATCACTTCGGCCGGCGTCCCGATCCGGAATTTGCCGTCCACCAGATAGAGCACTCGATCCACCAACGGCAGGATCGGATTGATCTCGTGCGTCACGAACAGCACCGCGGTGTCATGGCTGCGCCGACGCTTGTCGATCAGCGTCGAGACCAGGTGCTGGTTGGCGAGGTCGAGGCTGAGTAGCGGCTCGTCGCACAGCAGGATCCGCGGGTCGCCGACCAAAGCCTGCGCGATCCGCAGTCGCTGCTGCTCGCCGCCGGACATGGAACCGATAGGAGCGTCGGCAAACGACTGGGCACTGACCTGTGCGATGGCGTCGTCGACGATCTTGCGGCGACGACCCCGACGCAGTAACCCCGTACCCCACTGGTGACCGTCGACGCCGAGGCCGACCAGGTCGCGGCCGCGGAGCGGGAGGCCGTCGTCGATGGATTTCTGCTGCGGGATGTACCCGACGTGTGAATTCCCGGCCCGTGCCGGCGTGCCGACGATCTGTGCGCTACCGCCGCTGAGTTGCAGTTGGCCCAGCAGAATCTTCAGGAGCGAGGTCTTGCCCGACCCGTTCGGTCCGAGTACGGCGATGAACTCACCTGGCTGTACCTCGAGGTCGAGTCCGTCCCAGAGGGTGCGGGCGCCGAAAGACAATCGAGCACCCTTCAGCGTCACAGCGGGCACGGTGTTACCTGAAGGCACGGTGTTTCCTGAAGGCACGGTGTTACCCGGAGGCACAGGAGTATTCGCGGAAGTTTCTGTCACAAGCCGATCGGTTCTTCTCGGAAATGGTGGGGCAAATAATTACTGGGCAGAGAGGGCGTTTGCGAGCGACTCCGCGGTCTGCGTCTGCCACTGAATGTAGTCCAGGCCCTCGGGCAGAGTCTCCGTAACCTCGACGACGGGCACTCCGGCGGTTTCGGCTGTGGTGCGCATGTCCTGGGTCACTTTGTCCTGCGTCTGGATGTTGTAGACCAGTGCGCGGGCCTGCTTCTCCGAGAGGAGCTGGCGCGTTGCGGCGATTGCAGCCGGTGACGGATCGTTGCCGTCTTCGATGGCGCTGGTGAACTCCTCGGGAGTTGCGTCCTTCAGTTCAGCTGCGACCAGGAGGTAGTGCGCGATCGGCTCGGTCTGAGCCACCGGTGCGCCCGCGTGGGCAGCGGCGATGGAATCGGTGATCGCTGTGACGCCGGCGAGCTTCTGGCTGTATGCCTTCGCGTTGTCCTCGTAGGTCGCCGCGTTGTCCGGATCGAGAGCGCTCAGCTGATCGGCCACCGAATGTGCGACGGCGTCGACGGTCGGGATGTCGAACCAGACGTGTTCGTTGACTGCGCCGTGGGTGTGACCGTCATGCGATTCGCCCGCGGTTTCGCCGGCGTGGATGCCGCCGTCGAGCAGGTTGTAGGCGTTGACCGTCTTCTGCTCGCCCTTGCCCGCGTCGAGGACGTCGGTGATGAACTGGTCGTAGCCGCCACCGTTGTAGACGACGAGCGATGCGTCGGTGATCTTGGCGGCATCGGCGGGCGTCGCCTCGAACGAGTGCGGGTCCGCGGACGGTTCGTTGATGATCGACGTCACGGTCAGCTTGTCGCCGGCGACGGCCTGCGCGACGTCGCCCCACACGTTCGTCGATGCGACGACGGTGATGCCCTCGTCTTTCGACGAGTTGGAGCTGCACGCGGTGAGCGCGAATGCTGCGGCGACCGAGACGGCCGCGAGGGCGGTGGCGGTGCGGAATTTCGACGACGAACGCACGTGCTTTTCTCCTGAACAAAGGCTGGGCTAAATGCTATTGGAAACCGTTACCGTTACACATTAGCGCATAGTCGCTGGTAGTTCACCTTCGGTTCAGCCCCAACGCGCCGTCTGCGGGCACTACGGCTAACGTCCGTTTATGCCCCGGTCCCGTCAGCCACGCCGTCAAGCCACTTTGGCGTCGCTTGCCGCCGAGCTCAATGTGTCGAGAACTACAGTCTCGAACGCGTACAACCGACCCGATCAGCTCTCCGTCGAGCTGCGGGATCGAGTGCTCCAAGCGGCCAAGCGACGCGGATACCCCGGACCTGATCCGGTCGCCCGCTCCTTGCGAACTCGCAAAGCCGGCGCCGTCGGTCTCCTGCTCACCGAAGCGCTCAGTTATTCGTTCCGTGACCCGGCTGCCATGAGCTTCCTGGCCGGTCTCTCGGAATCGTGTGAGGACGCCGGCCAGGGCTTGCTGCTCATCCCGGCCGGGCCTGGACGCGACGAGGTGGATGCTGCAGCCGTGGTCCAGCAGGCGGGCGTCGACGGCTTTGTCGTCTACTCGGTGGCCGACGACGACCCGTATCTCGCTGCCGTGCTCGAGCGTCACATTCCGATCGTCGTCTGCGACCAGCCCCGCGAGATTCCCGGTGCATCCCTCGTGGGCATCGACGACCGCGCTGCCATGCGCAAGGTCGCCGATTACCTCATCGGTCTCGGACACCGTGACATCGGCGTGCTCTGCATGAGGCTGGGGCGCGACCGGATGGACGGCGTGGTCAGTCAGGAACGACTCAAGTCCCCGCACTTCCACGTCCAGCGTGAGCGGATCGAAGGAGTGCGCGACGCGATGGTGGCGGCCGACATGGACCCACTCTCACTCACGGTGATCGAGCGGTACGTCCACACATCGCAGTCCGGGCACTCGGCGGCGGCGGAAGCTCTCGCGACCAACCCTGAGATCACCGCACTGGTCTGCACCACCGACGTGCTGGCTCTCGGCGCCTTGGACTGGGCGCGCTGGCAGGGCATCGATGTACCTGGCCAACTGTCGATCACCGGATTCGACGGCGTCGACGAGGCGCTGCGCGAATCGCTGACAACGGTGCGCCAGCCCCAGGAAGAGAAGGGCCGACGCGCCGGTGCGCTCCTGATGTCGCCGTCCGGATCCGGCGTTCCGATCGTCGAGATGCTCGACACCGAACTACTGACAGGACGAACATCAGGTCGGATCCGGGTGTAGCCGTCAGGGTGTAGCGCTCACGCCAGGAGTTGGGCGCAGCGCAACAATCCCAGATGGCTGTACGCCTGGGGGTGGTTGCCCAGCGAGCGTTCCGCGATGGGGTCGTACTCCTCCGCGAGAAGTCCGGTGGGACCTGCCGCCGCGACCAACTGGTCGAACAGTGCCTCTGCCTGCAATCGCTGCCCGATCAGCAGGTAGGCCTCGACGAGCCAGGCGGCGCAGAGGTGGAATCCACCTTCGATGCCGGGCAGACCGTCGTCGTGATGGTACCGGTATACCGTTGAGCCGCTGCGTAGTTCAGCCTCGGTGGCTACGACGGTCGCTGCGAAGCGTGGATCCGTCGGATCGATCAGCCCCGACAGTCCGATGTGGAGAGTGGCTGCGTCGAGATCGGTACCGTCGTAGGCCGCGGTGTACGACTGAACGTCGTCCTTCCAGCCCTTGTGGCGTACTTCGTCGGCGATCTGGTCACGCAGTTCCGCCCACTCGGGCAGAGCCTCGCGAGAAAAGCGGGTTGCAAGATCGACAGCGCGGTCGACGGTGACCCAACCCATCACCTTGGAATAGACGTGGTGACGCGGGTTGTCGCGAATCTCCCAGATGCCGTGATCGGGTTCGAACCAGCGTCGCTGCACCGCCTCGACCATGGCGCACACCAGTTCCCAGTCGCGGTCGCTCAAAGGATCGGGGGCACCGGCCTTTTCGCGTGCATTCGCCAGTTCGACGATCAACTCGACGATCGGGCCGAACACGTCCAGTTGAACCTGCTGATTCGCGGCGTTTCCGACGCGGACCGGCCTCGAGCCGGCGTATCCGGGGAGCGAATCGATGACGGCCTCGGGCGGTAGCGAAGTCCCGTAGAGCGTGTAGAGGGGGTGCAGGCGCTCGGGTCCCGGCAGCGTTTCGAGCACGCGGTGGACCCAGTCGAGGTAGTTCTCGGCTTCGTCGGTGGACCCGACACTCACGAGAGCTGTTGCAGTGAGGGCTGCGTCGCGCAACCAGCAATAGCGGTAGTCCCAGTTACGGACTCCGCCGATCTCTTCCGGCAGGGATGTCGTCGCGGCGGCCATGATGGAACCGGAATCGGCATGAACCAACCCGCGCAAGGTCAGCGCAGAGCGTTTCATCAAGTCCGGCTTCAGCTTCGGGAGTTCGAGCGTCTTGGCCCAATCGGACCAATAGGCTTCAGAAGTCCCCCGACGTTCGATCTCTGGAACTTCCGAGGGTCCGATTTCTTCTGTTCCGCAACGCAATTCGAGTACGACGTCACCCTTGGACGGTTCGACGATGGCGTGGGCGGTCTGCTGATTTCCGTCGGTGGCGATGTTCCACAGCACGCCGGGGGAGCGGAGCACGTACGGCTCGTTGGTGCCGAGGACACGAATGCCCTCGTCGACGACCTCGAGCGTGACCTGACCCTGGCCGAACTCGGGGCGGGGTGCAAACGAGACGATCGCGTCTGCCTGACCGGAAATGATGCGGGTCAGGTCGGTTCGTCCTTGTGGGACGTCGTGCGGGAGGTAGTCGGTGACGGACAGGCTCGCCCAGCGGGTCTGAACGGTCATCGTGCTGTCGATGTACTTCTGGCTCAGAGGAAGGGCTGTGCGGCGAGGCCCGACCGAGAAGTGGCCGGCCCCGGTTCCGCCGAGAAGGTGCGCGAAGACCGCCGCCGAATCCGGTTCCGGGTGACACAACCAGGTCAGCGTCGCATCCGGGGTCACCAGAGCGACAGTGCGCGGACTCGCGAGCATCGAGAGTCGCTCGATGGGCGGAGCGTCGGCACCGGAAAGCCACGTACGGCGCTCGTCGAGCAGGAACGCCAGAGCGGCAGCGACATCCTCGGTGCTGTCGACGCGATAGTCGGCGACGGTGTCCCCGCTGCCGACCTTGATTCCGATGTCCGGCCCCTGAAGCCTGCTGAACGCCTTTTCGTCGGTGACGTCGTCCCCGATGAAGACGGCAGCGGTAGCGCCGTCCTGATGGCGAATCAAGTCGAGTGCGTGGCCCTTGTCTGTGGCGATGACCGCCAACTCGACCACCGACTTACCCTCGGTGACCTGAACACCCGGCCAGAGGGCTGATTCGGTGCGAACGGCGATGAGCGCCTTCTCGGCGTCGTCGGCGCTGGTATTGCGTACGTGCAGGGCGACGCTGGCGGGCTTCTTCTCCACAGTTGCGCCGGGGGTGTCGGCGGCGATTCGGCCCAACTCGGTGACGATCTCGTCGAGCAGTTTCCTGGCGTCGGCGTCGATCGCGTGCACGAATCCGATGTCGAACTCGGAGCCGTGGCTGCCGACCAACTGCACTTCGGCAGGAAGCCGGGACAGTGCAGCCAGATCCTTGAGGGCGCGGCCCGAGATCACGGCCGCCGTCGTCGACGCCAGGCTGGCGAGGGAGCGGAGCGCACGCACCGTTTCCGCGCGGGGATAGGCCTTGTCCGGGTTGGCGACGATGGGGGCCATCGTCCCGTCGTAGTCGGAGGCTACGAGCAGGCGCGGGGTGCGTGCCACGCCCGACAGCGCTCGGCGGAGTTCGATGGACAGATCTTGTGCGCTCACCTCTTCAAATCTAGGTGATGCAGCGACTCCTGGCTCGATACGTTTCTGCCAGATCAGTGCAAAAATGACAGATGCGACAAAGGATGTCTATTCGGGTTTCCGCGTTCCGTCACCGAGCAGCAGTTCAACCGTCAATTCCAGGCGATTGGCGACATCGGTAGCCGAAGAACGTCGCGTGAGCCATGCCACCAAATTGGACAGCCACACATCGGAGATCACGCGCGCGATCGCCAACTGCTCCTCGGTCGGCTCCTCTTCGGTCATCGCCCGTGCGAAGAGTCGGTC
This sequence comes from Rhodococcus sp. KBW08, assembly GCF_003852455.1. Classification (NCBI taxonomy): domain Bacteria; kingdom Bacillati; phylum Actinomycetota; class Actinomycetes; order Mycobacteriales; family Nocardiaceae; genus Rhodococcus; species Rhodococcus sp. KBW08. Next base: position 446,022 of record NZ_QAJJ01000017.1, on the reverse strand, counting down.
CATCAGCTGGCCCACCTGATCGACCTCTGCCGCTGCGGAGGCGTCGGCGAACATGAACGCGCGAGTCATGGCTTCGGTGAGGAGCGGATCGCGCTGCATCGCGCGGGTGATGAGGCTGAGGATCAGCTGCATCCGCTCGAGCGGGCTGGTTCCAGGTGGGATCTTGCCCTTGGAGTCGATCTTCTCGAACTCGCGTGCCAGAGCGGACACCAAAAGGTGAACCTTCGACGGGAAGTAGCGATAGAGCGTTCCGACTGCGACGTCGGCGCGCTCGGCCACGGCGCGCATCTGAACGGCCTCGTAGCCGCCCTTGGACGCCAAGGCGAGTGTTGCGTCGAGAATCCGCTTGCGGCGTTCACGTTGCGCGTTGGAGCTGAGATCGTCGTCCCCGAGCGTTGCAGAAGCAACCGCGTTGGAGCGGGATCGGGATGTTGTGGTCATCGACAAATTCCTTCGCGCCTTGACTCTTGGCCAGGTGTCATATTAGAACACGTTCTAAACAATTGTGTCACTTATCGAGAGGCGGGAACCAGTTGTGACAATCGCCACGACCGATGAACAGCGGGCGGTCCAGGAATCGATAGAGGCCTGGGCGCGCTCGGCCACGCCGATGGACATGGTACGCCGTGGACCAGCAGTTTCGTGGCGGGAGAAATGGTCCGAGTTCGCGTCTCTCGGGATCTTTTCGGTCGCCGTTCCTGAAGCGGTAGGCGGAGCCGGAGCCGAAATCGTCGATCTCGCGGCAATGCTCGAGCAGGCGGCAATCGAACTCGTGCCGGGTCCTGTTCTCACGACTGCGCTGGCCGCTCTGGTGGTGGGGCGTAGTTCGTCGCCCGCTGCCAAACGGTGGTCCGAAACGCTCGCCGACGGTGCGCTGCCGTGTGCCGTCGTATTGGACGAAAGTCCAGTTACGGCAACGGCGAATGCGTCCGGCGGCATCGAGCTTCATGGCGAAGGAGGTTACGCCTGGGGTGCAGATTCGGGTGTATCGGTACTCGTTCCGGCGGGCGTGGTGTCCGGAGCCGACGGTTCGCGTGTTGTCTGGGCTCTCGTCGACGGCGACAGCGAAGGCGTGACCTACGAAGCGGTCGACACCATCGACAAGTCGCGACCACTGGCACGAGTCTCGTTCGACCGAGTGACAGTCGACGCCGACCGAATCCTCGATGACATTGCCCCAGGATCGGTTTCCGATCTCGCGGCGGTGCTGGGGGCTGCCGAAGCGGCCGGAATCGCGGCGTGGAGCCTGCGTACTGCGGTGGAGTACGCGAAGATTCGCGAACAATTCGGAAAGCCCATCGGCTCGTTCCAGGCGATCAAACACATCTGTGCCGAAATGCTGTGTCGCGTAGAGAATGCCGGAGCCGTCGCCTGGGACGCCGCGGTCGCTGCAGAGTCGGGCGACGAGCTTCCGATTGCGGCGGCGGTGGCGGCCGCGGTGTCTCTGGACGCCGCTGTCGAGACGGCGAAAGACTGCATTCAAGTGCTCGGCGGCATCGGATTCACGTGGGAGCACGAGGCGCACTTCTACCTTCGTCGAGCACTGTCACTCCGGCAGATTCTGGGCGGATCATCTCGCTGGCGCGCACGCGTCGCGGAATTGACGATCGGCGGCGCACGGCGTCACCTTCAGATCGACTTGAGTGAACTGGAATCCGACCGGTCCGACATTCGCGAAGAGGTAGCGCAACTGGTGGCGCTACCCGAATCCGAACAGCGCAACGCGCTGGCCGAATCCGGCTACCTTGCACCGCACTGGCCGAAGCCGTACGGCCGGGGCGCCAAGGCCGCACAACAGATTTTGATCGAAGAAGAGTTGGCGGCCGTCGGTATCGGCCGACCCGATCTCGTGATCGGCTGGTGGGCCGTTCCCACCATCCTCGAGCACGGCAGTGCGGAGCAGATCGAAAGATTTGCGACTCCGACGCTTAAGGGTGAGATCACCTGGTGCCAGCTCTTCAGTGAACCCGGTGCAGGTTCGGATCTTGCGGCGCTGCGCACGACCGCGGAAAAGGTCGAGGGTGGTTGGAAGCTGAACGGCCAGAAAGTGTGGACTTCGCTTGCGCGTGAGGCGGACTGGGCCATCTGCCTTGCCAGGACCGATCGCGATGTTCCCAAGCACAAGGGCATCACGTACTTCCTTCTCGACATGAAGACGGCTGGGATTCGGATCTCGCCGCTGCGTGAGATCACCGGAGACGCTCTGTTCAACGAAGTCTTCCTCGACGACGTCTTCGTGCCGGACGAGTGTGTCGTCGGCCAACTTGGCGGAGGCTGGAAACTGGCCCGCACGACCCTCGCCAACGAGCGAGTCGCGATGAGTGGAGGGTCTTCGCTCGGCGGTGCGATGGAGGAATTGCTCGAGCTGGCAGGCGATCCCGATCCTGTGGTTGCAGACAAGCTCGGTGGGCTGATCGGAACCGCCATGGTGGGCTCGTTGCTGGAATTGCGTACGACACTGCGGCAGTTGGACGGTCAGGATCCGGGCCCGGCGTCGAGCGTCCGCAAGCTGGTAGGCGTGCGTCAGCGTCAGAATGTCGCAGAGTTCGCCATGGAATTGGGTGGGCCAGCCGGATGGGTGGAGGGTCCGCTCTCGCGTGAGTTCCTCAACACGCGATGCCTGTCGATTGCCGGCGGAACCACGCAGATTCTGTTGACCGTCGCCGCGGAGAGAATTCTGGGCCTGCCCCGTGACTAGACGGCGTGAGTAGAGGCCTTTAGAAATGTCCACGTTGGTGATACAACTAGAACACGTTCTACATCAGAGACAGGATTGCCAGCGTGGACTTCACTCCCGATGAAACCCAGGAAGCGGTAGCCGAGGTGGCTACCGCGCTCCTTGCCCGTGAACTGGAGCCGGACGCGCTCTGGGCGGCATTCGCCGAAGCCGATCTGCTCACGTTGGCATTGCCCGAGCGTCTGGGCGGTGAGGGCCTCTCGGTGACCGACGTCGGTTCCCTCCTCGTCGAGGTCGGCCGGGCCGCTGCACCCATTCCGGCTCTCGCGACTCTGGGCTTCGGCGTACTCCCCATCGTTGCTCTGGGGACCGACGCGCAGCAGGACGAATTGCTCACCGGAGTCAGCGATGGCCGGGTGTTCACCGCGGCCCTCGGTGAACCGGGGCAGCAGTTCCCGAAGCAGCCGTCGACTACCGCGCAGCAGTCGGGCGACTGGTATCGCGTCAGCGGGACCGTGCTTGCGGTGCCCTTCGCGGCGAGCGCACACAGAATTCTTGTGCCCACCGACGCCGGAGTCGTGCTCGTCGATCCGACCGCCGCCGGCGTCGCATTGACGCCGACACCCAGTGCGTCCGGCAGTCCGGAGTTCGCAGTCACCATGGACGAGGCAGTCGGTGAACTTCTCGGTGCCGGCGAGGAAGCCGTCCAGACGCTGTACCGGATCGCTACGGCGAGTATCGGAGCCGTTGCAGACGGTTTGGTGTCCGGTGCCGTCGATCTCACTGCGGCACATGTCGGCTCACGCGAGCAATTCGGCAAGCCGCTCGCCACGTTCCAGGCGGTCTCACAGCAGATCGCCGACGCCTATGTCACCTCGCGGACTCTTCACGTCGCGGCGTTGTCGGCGTCCTGGCGCGTGTCGGAGGGCCTGGATGCCCAGTCGGACCTCGACGTCATGGCGTACTGGATCGCCCAGGAAGTACCCGCCACGATGCAGGTGCTCCACCATCTGCACGGCGGTCTGGGCGTCGACGTCACCTATCCGCTTCATCGTTACTACTCGACTGCAAAAGATTTGGCGCGCCTTCTCGGTGGCGCTTCGCAGCGACTCGACCTCGTGGGGGCCCGGTGTTCATCGATCTGACCGACAGTCAGCGCGCATTGCAAGCTGAACTTCGACGCTACTTCTCGACGCTGATCTCGCCCGAGGAGGCCAAGATCATGCGTGTGGAGCGGCATGGCCCTACCTACCGCGAGGTCATCCGTCGTATGGGCAAGGACGGCTGGCTCGGCGTCGGCTGGCCCGTGGAGTACGGCGGACGTGGGTTCGGCGAGGTCGAGCAGCAGATTTTTGTCAACGAGGCTGTGCGGGCGGATGTCCCACTGCCTTCGGTCACTCTGCAGACCGTCGGCCCGACTCTGCAGAAGTACGGCAGCGAGGAGCAGAAGCAGAAATTCCTGCCCGCGATCCTCGCCGGTGAAGTGCATTTCGCGATCGGCTACACCGAACCGGAGGCCGGCACCGACCTTGCAGCGCTGCGTACCTCGGCAGTTCGAAGTGGAGACGAGTACATCGTCAACGGTCAGAAGATCTTCACCACCGGCGGGCATGACGCCGATTACGTGTGGCTCGCCGTGCGAACAGGTTCCGCTGATTCGCGGCACCGCGGCATCTCGATCCTGATCATGGACACCAAAGATCCCGGTTACACCTGGACGCCGATCATCACCTGCGACGGCGCGCATCATGTCAACGCCACCTACTACGAGGATGTTCGCGTTCCGGTGAACATGCTTGTGGGTGAGGAGAATCAGGGTTGGCGCCTGATCACGACGCAGCTCAACCACGAGCGCGTCATGCTCGGTCCGGCAGGTCGTGTCGCAGGGATCTACGACCACGTCGTCGATTGGGCCAAGCGGGAGAACCTGCTCGATCACGTCGATGTACGACGCGCGCTCGGCGAGATTCACGCGACGTATCGCCTCAACGAACTGCTCAACTGGCAAGTGGCGTCGAGCGATTCGGATTCGGTGGACATCGCCGACGCTTCGGCGACCAAAGTGTTTGCGACCGAACGCATCCAACGAGTCGGTCGACTGGCGGAAGAGGTCGTCGGACGATACGGAAATCCGATCGATCCCGAAACGGCTGATCTCATGGAGTGGCTGGACATGCAGATCAAGCGCAACCTGGTGATCACTTTCGGCGGTGGAGTCAACGAGGTGATGCGCGAATTGATCGCTACCGCCGGCCTGAAACTTCCCCGCGTTCCGAGATAGGAAACAAATCGTGTCAGATCCCATTCTCACTGCTGCCGAGCGGGTTCGAGAGGACGGGCCGAGCGCTCCTCGCGCCGGCCGGGACCCCGTGAACCTGCCGATGATCCGCAACTGGGTCGAGGCGATCGGTGACGAGAACCCCATCTACGTCGACGAATCGGCCGCCCGCGCTGCCGGACACGACGGCATAGTCGCACCGCCGGCGATGGCGCAGGTATGGACGATGCGCGGTCTGGGGGCGATTCGAGAAGCCGACGATCCGTTGGGCCGGATGACGGACATTCTCGACGAGGCAGGATTCACGTCCGTCGTCGCGACCAACTGCGATCAGATCTACCACCGCTACTTGAAGCCGGGTGAAGAAGTCACCATCTCGTCGGTGTTGGAAGACGTTGTGGGACCCAAGAAGACAGGTCTCGGCGAAGGATGGTTCTTCACTACCCGCAGCTTCTGGCGGGTCGGCGAAGAATTGGTCTCGGAGATGATGTTCCGGATCTTGAAGTTCGCGCCGCCAGTCAGCGAGTTGCCTTCGACTGACGTCCCTGCTGACCTGGACGCATCTCGGATGCTGCGCCCGACGCCGTCTCTCGACACACAGTTCTTCTGGGACGGTGTTGCCGCACACGAGCTGCGTATTCAACTGCGTTCGGATGGTTCGGTGCAGCACCCGCCGGTGCCCGCGATCTGGAAGGACAAGTCGGAGCAGACCGACTACGTTGTCGCGTCCGGACGGGGAACGGTCTTCAGTTTTGTCGTTCACCACGCGCCCAAGGTTCCTGGTCGGTCGTTGCCGTTCGTCGTGGCCCTGGTCGAACTGCCCGAGGGTGTGCGGATGCTCGGCGAATTGCGCGGTGTCGATCCCTCGAGTGTGTCGATCGGAATGGAGGTGGAGGCGATCTACCTCGACTTCCCCGGAGACGACGAGACCGGGGGAACTCCCTGGACCTTGTACGCGTGGCAGCCGGTTGATGTTTCTGGGGTTTCTGGGGCTTCTGCGGTTTCTGCGGTGAAGGAGTGATGATGACTTTGACGACGGATATCACTGTGGGAGAGGTTCTTCCGCAGCTCTCGATCTACGGCGACCCGACGTTTGTGGTCTCGGCAGCGCTCGCTACCCGCGACTTTCAAGATGTTCACCACGACCGTGATCTTGCACAGAAACGCGGCTCGAAAGACATTTTCGTCAACATCCTCACGGATACCGGCCTGGTGCAGCGATTCGTGACCGACTGGGCAGGACCGCGGGCAGTACTCACGTCGATCAAGCTCCGCCTCGGGGTCCCCTGGTACGCCTACGACACTTTGACGCTCTCCGGAACGGTGACCTCCTACGACGAGGATCTCGTTTCGCTCGCGGTGGTCGGCAAGAACAGTCTGGGAGATCACATCACCGCGCAGGTCACACTGGCATTTCCGGCGTCGGGTTCGAATGGAGTCATTGAAAACGGAGACATTGAATGAGCGCACTGTCCGGCAAGGCCGCGATCGTCGGAATCGGAGCCACGGATTTCTCGAAGGACTCCGGTCGCAGTGAACTGCGACTGGCCGCCGAGGCTGTTCAAGCCGCGTTGGACGACGCCGGTCTGACAGCCGCCGACGTCGACGGTCTTACCTCGTTCACCATGGACACCAACACCGAAGTCGCAGTGGCTCGTTCGGTGGGTATCCCGAACCTCAAGTTCTTCAGTCGTATTCACTACGGTGGCGGTGCCGCTGCGGCGACGATTCAGCAGGCGGCCATGGCGGTCGCCACTGGCGTCGCAGACGTCGTCGTCGCATACCGCGCGTTCAACGAGCGATCGGGTGCGCGTTTCGGGCAGGTGAACTCCGGCCTTGTGGCGCAGGTCAATTCGTCCGGGACGGACAACGCCTTCTCCTATCCTCACGGATTGGGTACTCCCGCATCGTTTGTCGCGATGGTCGCGCAGCGGTACATGCACGTATACGGAGCGTCCAGCGAGGACTTCGGTCGAATCGCCGTCGCGGACCGTAAGCACGCAGCCACCAATCCGAAGGCGTTCTTCTACGGAAAACCGATCACCCTCGAGGACCATCAGAACTCGCGATTCATCGCCGAACCTTTGCATCTCCTCGATTGCTGCCAGGAATCCGACGGAGGCATCGCCATCGTCGTCACCTCGGCAGAACGAGCCAAAGATCTGAAGAACACCCCTGCCGTTATCGCTGCGGCCGCACAAGGCAGCGGGGCAGATCAATACATCATGACCAGCTATTACCGTGACGGTCTGACCGGCCTACCGGAGATGGGCCTTGTCGGCGATCAACTCTGGTCACAAAGTGGGCTGCGCCCGTCGGACATGCAGACGGCGATCTTCTACGACCACTTCACGCCCTATGTTCTGATGCAGCTCGAGGAACTCGGTTTCTGCGGTAGGGGAGAGGCCAAGGACTTCATTGCCGGTGGCGCAATCGAACTCGGCGGCAAGCTTCCGATCAACACCCACGGTGGACAGCTCGGCGAGGCATACATCCACGGGATGAACGGTATCGCCGAGGGAGTTCGGCAGATCCGCGGCACTTCGGTCAACCAGGTCGACTCCGTCGAGAATGTACTGGTGACCGCGGGCACGGGAGTTCCGACATCGGGGCTTGTGCTGACTCGCTGATTGATCGAGGGCACAGCTCCGTCCCGCGTCACGGCCTGTTGGCACCGCATCGGAGGATCTCTTCGATGCGGTGCTCGGGCCGTATTTTGTTGTCTACGAGAGGGTGTTGTCCTCAGGTTTTGAAGGTGGTGTTCGCCGGCCGCGGGTGCCGCTGCGGGTCGATCGAGGGCGGTGGGATGAACCAGGGTTTGTTGTCGACCCCGATCCGGATCTCCCACTTCCCGACGAACCCGGATTTGCGGTGCATCAGCCGGTGATGCGAACGGCACAGCAAGACAAGATTGTTCATCACCGTCGGACCACCGTTCGCCCAGTGCCGAATATGGTGCGCATCCGTCCACGCCGGAACACACGTACAGCCGGGGAACGCGCAGCCCTTGTCGCGGGCGATCAACGCCACTCTCTGTTCGGCGGTGACCAACCGCTTTCCGGGTTTCGCATCGAGCGGCGCGCCGTGATCATCGAGTAGGACAGTGGACAGGAAGCAGTCGCACCCGAGAAGCCTGGTCTGCGATACCGACAGTGGTCCCAGCCAGGGCATGTGCCCCACATCGAGATCCGACACAGACCCACCACCATCAGTGGGTGTCGTGGCGCAATCCTGGTGCTCGGCCAGATCCCGGGCATTGATGTGCACGTTCACGTGCGGCCGCTGGCCGCCATCCATGCCGGTCTTGGCGCAGTCCAGGTACCGGCGGATCAGTTCGGTGAACCCGTCCGCGGTCCGCTTCGCCGCCGACCGAGCATCGGGGGTTCCGTCGGGTGCCGGGGTGGGCATCGTCAGATTCGACAACGCCGACAGCAGCATTTCGTCGGTGAGGGCGTCGAAATCGCCACGCACCACCACCCGACCATTCAGCGTCGACGCGATGCGGAGTTCGTTGCAGTCGACGTCTTCGGCGGGTGGAATCTCATCGGATTCGAAGATTCGCTCCAACGTCGCGATGACGTTCCGCACCTTCGTCGTCGTTGCTTCCACACCCGACGCTGCAGCCAACAACAAATCGATACAGCGAGGCATCGCCTCGTCCGGCATCCCCTTCGGCGGCGATTCACAAAACGCCACGATCAACACGGCGTGCTCGAACGAACAATCCCCGCAATCGAACCGGGCTGCCACTGCCGGAAACGGCCGCAGCGCAACACCAAGGGCGGCGATCTTCTTCCCGTCCCGAACTTGCAGCATCGTGTTCGACGCCAACCACGCACCGACCCCGCGGCTGGCGATCACCTGATCATCCGGGCGCAACGAGAGCTCGTCGACCACTGCCACCCGAATGGCCTCGAGACGCAGAATCTCCGCGCTCGCGGACACGGCAGCCTCACGTAGCTCCGCAGCCGTCAACTGCCACAGGCGTCCGCGTAACCCCACCGCAGAGCCCGACACCACATCCGATGACAGAACATTCATTGAATCCCCCGATCCCCACCCCCAACAATACTCGAACACCAGTTCGAGTCAATATGCTTTTCGCCGTTAATTTACGATCGCTGGATGTTCACGTTGACTACCGAACGCCTCGTCCTTCGAGACTTCACACTCGGGGATGAAGATGCCGTCCATCAGTACGCCTCCGACCCCGTCGTCTGTAGATATGTGGATTGGGGTCCGAACACCCTGGCAGTGACCAGGGAATTCCTGGCCGACGCGACATTGGAAGCCGCGGGCGTCGAGCGTCGATCATTCACCCTGGCGATCACGTCGAAGGTCGACGGAACGGTCATCGGTTCGGTAGCTGTGTGGGAAGTATCCGCCGCGCACCGGCGGGCGGAACTAGGTTTTGTCGTGAACCCGAAGTTCCAGGGGCAGGGTTATGCGTCCGAAGCGGGGAGCGCGGTTCTGGAACTCGCGTTTGCTCGACTCGGAGCGCAACGCGTGCAGGCAACGTGTCGTCCGGAGAACTCGGCGTCGGCATCGGTACTCACCAAAATCGGAATGGTGGAGGAGGGGCGGATGAGGGCGCACATGGTTATCCGGGGGACTGTGGTGGATTCGTTGCTTTTCGCCGCTGTTCAGCCAGAGATCGCCTCAGCTGACTTTGCGTGACCTTCCCGGACCCTGGTGCGATACTCGAATCATGTTCGAGGATGCCTTGCTCATCGACGCGGCCGGCCGGCCCACCATGCGGCATCACCAGGCCTTTTCTCGGGACTGGGACCGCATCAAGAAGTGGTCCGACAACATTTACATGCCCTACACGGTGACGCCGATCGGAAGTCGGTTGAAGCCGGCTTCGGACATGTACTCCGCGGCGGTCGGCAAGATCGACGTCACCAGATTCTGTTACGGAATTCCGGTCTCCGTCGCTGAATGTTCGCCTGAAGCCGGAAACATTCTGGTCCTGACGACGATCAGAGGCAACGGTCGACATGCTCTTGGCCGGGGCGCTGCGGCGAATACCGGAGTGGGGGAGACCTTTGTCGCAGACTGCAGTCGGACCGACTATTTCGTCGAATTCGACGAGGACCATCTGCAGCTGAATCTCACTGTGCCGCATCAGCTTGTCGCTGACCATGCCCTGCAGTGGTACGGGACAGTTCCCGACGACCGTCTCTGGCGGCACAAGTGCACCATCGGCGGGCGTGGCTCGAGTTGGCTCGCATTGATGGACTACGTTGTTCGCGCGATCGCAGAGTCGCCCGACGCGATGTCGGGCGAAAGGCTCGGTGCCAGGGTTCAAGAACTCATTACGGCTCAGCTTCTCGACGAGTGGGCGACGCAGGCCGGGTTGCAGCTCGGCGTCGACGTCGCTTCTGCCGAACCGGCCTACGTGCGATCGGCGGAGGAGTACATCGATACCTTCGCTCGCTCGGTGCCGACGGCATCGGAGATCGCGGCTGCGGTGGGTGTCAGTGTCCGGGCGCTCACCGCGGGATTTCGACGGTACCGAGACACCACGCCGGGGCAACGATTGCGCGCGCGCCGGCTGGAGGGGGTACGCAGCGAACTGTTGCGTTCCGATGGGAAAACCGTCTCGGAAATCGCCAACGCCTGGGGCTACGTCAATCTGGGCATGTTTGCGGCCGCCTACCGGAAACGGTTCGGAGAGTTGCCTTCCGAGACTCGGAACCCACTCCGAGGGCAGTTGTTTGAACGGTCATGACGATCGGTTTACGCACTGGATGAACTGCCACGATCCGTTGTTTCGTGTCGGAGCAGTCTGCAAGGATTGAAATCGAACGTGACAGCTATCCAACGAGCTAGGAGTACGTCATGGCAACTCGACTTAATCCGTACATCAGCTTCAACGGCAATGCCCGAGAAGCGTTGGAGTTCTACAAGGGCATTTTCGGTGGCACGCTGGCGCTGAGCACGTTCGGTGAATTCGGCAATCCCGGCGAAGGCGGGGACAAGATCATGCACGGAATGCTCGAAACCGATCAGGGATACACCCTGATGGGTGCCGACACTCCGCCCGGCATGCCGTACAACCCCGGCGACAACATCACAGTCAGCCTCAGTGGCGACGACGGCGATGTGCTGCGCGGGTACTGGGAGCAGTTGTCGGGAACGGGTACGGTCAGCGTTCCGCTCGAGAAGCAGATGTGGGGAGACGAATTCGGCTCCTGTACAGACAAATTCGGCATTTCTTGGTTGGTGAATATCGGAGCGCCCCAGAGCTGATTCCAGGCTCTGCCCGGTTCTGCCGAAACGAGACAGTTTTCCTGCCGTTTCGAGGCAGAATCGGGTGTGTGATCGCCGTTACATTCTGTTCGACAAGACAAGTTGCAAGTCGGATGGAGAAATGCAGTGACGATCGAAGATATTGCGCGGAAGCCCCTTTCGAAGCAGCGCCTCGACGACGTGCTGGCGCGAGCAACTCAGGGGGCCGATCGCGTCCCGGGTGTGGTTGCGATGATCACGGATCGAGAAGGCAACATCTACGAGGGTGCTGCGGGTGAGCGGACACTAGGTTACGGCGTTCCGATGACCCTCGATACAACCTTGGCGCTCTTCTCCACAACCAAGGCGATCACCGGTACTGCTGTCCTGCAATGTGTGGAGGAGGGGTTGCTCGATCTCGATGCACCTGCAGCGACCTATGTTCCGGACATCGGTGAGCTGAAGGTCCTGGACGGTTTCGACGCCGGCGGAAACCCTGTTCTTCGGGAACCCAAGCGCGACATCACCACTCGCATGTTGCTCCTGCACACTGCAGGGTTCGGCTACGACTTCTTCAACGAGTCGTACAATCGGCTCTCACAGGAACATGGGCAGCCCAGCGTGATCACGTGCAGCAAAGCGGCGCTCACGACACCGCTGCTCTTCGACCCGGGTGAGAAGTGGGAGTACGGCACCAACATCGACTGGGCCGGACAGGTCGTCGAGTCTATTCGAGGTCAACGACTCGGCGATGTCATGCGCGAGCGCATCTTCGAACCGCTCGAGATGACGGATACGGCATTCACGATGAGCCCGTCGATGAAGGATCGACTTGCACCGATCCATCAGCGCGAGAGCGACGGAAGCCTCACTCCGCTCATTGGATTCGAGCTTCCGGCCGAACCCGAGGTGCACATGGGTGGTCACGGTTTGCACGGCACTGTCGGCGACTACATGAAGTTCATTCGTATGTGGCTGAACGACGGCGTGGGCACTTCGGGTCGCGTGTTGTCGTCGGAGACGGTAGCTGCAGCCGTTCAGAACGGGCTCGAAGGCCAGCACGTGGGGTTGTTGCCCGGAGTTCTCCCGACACTGTCCAACGATGCGGAATTCTTCCCCGGTGTACCCAAGGGATGGGCATACTCCTTCATGACCAATGAAGAGGTGGCACCCACCGGTAGGCCGGCCGGATCGCTGGCTTGGGCGGGTCTGGCCAACCTCTATTACTGGATCGACCGGCAGACCGGCGTCGGAGGGTTCTGGGCAACGCAGATTCTGCCGTTCGCGGACGCTGGATCCATCAACGGATACCTGGAGTTCGAGACCGCCGTTTACCGGTGATCGGCTAGATTCCCGCTGTCCGGGATCGACTGTTTCTTTCGGGCGGGTTCGGAGTACGCATGCAGTACAGCGCACGCTGGCATACGACGAACTAGGAGACGGCATGAACAGCCTCGAAGGCAGCTTCGAAGGAAAAGTTGCACTGATCACCGGCGCCGCACGCGGTCAGGGGCGCGCCCACGCTATCGCATTCGCGGAGCGTGGCGCGGACATCGTGATCTGCGATCGGTGCGAGAACAGTGATGTCGTCGCCTACCCCCTCGCAACCGAGGAGGACCTGAAGGAAACCGTTCGTTTGGTGGAAGCCACTGGCCGCCGGTGTATTGCAGTCAAGGCCGACACGGCTGATCGCCAAGCAATGGACGCGCTCGTTGCCCGCGCGGAATCCGAATTCGGCCGCATCGACATTGCAGTCGCGAATGCCGGTGTGTCTGTGCCCGCTCCGATCACGTCGATGACGTCGGCACAGTGGAACGAAGTCATTTCGTCGAACCTGACCGGTGTGTTCAATACCGTTGCGGCCGTGTCAGGTGGAATGGCGGAACGTGGCTACGGTCGCATCATCACGATCTCCTCGATGATGGGTCGATCCGGTGGCACCCAGATGGCGGCGTACGGCGCCTCCAAATGGGGCGTCATCGGTTTGACGAAGAGCGTCTCACTCGAACTGGCCAACTCGGGTGTGACCGTGAATGCTATTGCACCGGGAAATATCTCGACGCCGATGATTCACAACGACATGATGTACGCAATGATGCGGCCTGACCTCGAATCGCCGACGGCAGACGACGTCGAACCTGTGTACGCGACTCTGCACGCGCAGCCGATCGGTTGGCTGGATCCCTTCGAGATCACGCGAGTAGTCCTGTTCCTCGCCGCCGACGCGAGTGCCCACATGAGTGGCATCGTGGTTCCGGTCGACGCCGGAGTAGCCGCTCGCTCGAACGCTTGACGGACAAGACTGTTCGCGCGAAAGCGCAGACCGGGTGGGTCGTCGGCGTCCTGAGTCTGAGCGGTGTGGTGGTCGCGCTGCAACAGACCCTGGTGGTGCCGGTCCTGCCTGCGTTCGCGACGGCATCGGGAGTTTCGTCGGCCACCGCCTCCTGGCTGGTGACCTCGACGTTGCTGACCGGTGCCGTCGCGACCCCTCTCATCGGCCGGCTTGCCGACATGTTCGGCAAGCGGGCGATGATGCTCGTCTGCCTTGCCGTGATGATCGTCGGCTGCATGGTTGCGGCGCTCAGTCAGAGTTTCTGGCTCCTGATCCTCGGACGTTCGTTGCAGGGCTTCGCGACGGCGCTTCTGCCCGTCGGAATCAGCATCATGCGCGATGTCCTTCCTCCGGAAAAGCTCAGTGGTGCAGTCGCGCTCATGAGTGCGACCCTGGGGATCGGCGGCATGTTCGGCATGCCGATGGCCGGGGTGATCTCGGCGCACTGGGGACTACCCGCGCTCTTCTGGGTCACTGGTGGATTCGGGGTTGTACTGATAGTCGTCTTGCCGCTGGTGGTGCCGGAATCGGCTGTGAAGAGTCGCGGACGCTTCGACTTTCTAGGAGCCACAGTCCTCACACTCGCCATGACGGCATTGTTGCTGGCTGTCTCGAAGGGAACCGAATGGGGATGGGCAAGCCCCGAGGTTCTGGTTCTGATCGCGTCCGGTGTGGTCTTGCTCTGTGGATGGATTCCGTGGGAACTGCACACGCCGGCACCGTTGGTCGACCTGCGGACTTCCCTTCGTGCTCCGATTCTGGTCTCGAATGTCTGCGCAGTATTACTCGGTTTTGCCATGTTCATCAGCGCGTTGGCGGCAACACAGGAACTTCAGTTGCCCCTGGCGTCGGCGGACGGTCTCGGACTCTCGGCCGCCGAAGCCGGACTCGCGATGATGCCGGGGGGCATCCTGATGATCGGGTTGGCACCGGTGTCGTCGAAAGTGACGAGACGATGGGGAGCGAAGGCGACGTTGGCCTCGGGTGCGATCGTCATTGCAATCGGATATGTCTTGCGTGTGCTGTTGGCGCCGACGTTGGTCAATATCGTGATCGGCGCTGCCGTGGTATCGGCCGGTGTGGCATTTTCCCTGGCCGCCATGCCGACCCTGATCACCGAATGTGCACCGATCCATCAGACTGCCTCGGCCAACGGATTCAACAGCCTGCTCCGATCGGTCGGTACCTCCACCGGAAGCGCCGTTGCGGCAGCGGTATTGGCCAGTTCGACGGTGGTGATCGGTGCGAGCACTGTGCCGACTCTCCATTCGTTCGCGGTCTTGTACTGGATCGGAGCGGGCGTATCGGCGCTGGCCGCCGCGGTGACGTTGGCGGTGAGGGTGGAGCGGACGGGGGCGGTATCGCTGCCCGAGTTACCAATTGCAGCTGAAACCGACGGCGCAACGAAGATCGGGTGAGTCGACGGACTTACCCGATCTTCGTCACCGTTATCTCCGACTGGAATCGACCAGGTACTCGAGATTCTGGTTGTACGGTGTGGCTGTCACCGATGTGTGAGAGCTGACTTTCGCGACTTCCGTCGCACCGCGAACGACTGTGGTTTTGACAGCACCAACCTTCAACGGTGCTATGCAGCTGCTCATCCCGGCCGGGGCATTGCAGGTGGTTGTCGTGGTTCCGACCGTCACTTTGACGACCGCAGGCGCGGTCAAGAAGGAAAGGACTTCGACGGTATCGCGAGCGGGGGATGACCATTGGCGCAGTATCATAGGGGCAGCAGAGCGATTGACGGGGACCGCGGAGACCAGCTGATTGCGATAGACGAGATACGCGGTGTCACGGACAATTGCAGGTGAGGCGCCGGTGCGGAAGGTGTACAACCCGTAGGAACTCATGTCGAGCAACGCGCGTCCGTGGCCGACGCTGGGCGCGAACGACGTTCCCTCGCTGTAGTCGTTCCAGGTGACGAGTTGTACCCATTCGCTGTTGGACGCAATCGCGATCTGCCACATGTTCTGCAGGTTCTGTGAATTCTGTGCCTCGTCGTAGATCGACTGACTTGGACGAACATCTTGGAAGGCGACTGGTTGCATCCATATCTTTCCCAAGGAGTGAGCGGCGGCGGCAAGTCCCATCGGAGAGTTCGGGTTCGATCCCGAGAGCGGGTTTCCTGCCGGATTTCGGTTACCCCAATTCGACATCCCGTAGCTGATCGATGCAAAAGAATTCCGGTTGGCTGCGGCGTCGAGGAAAACCGGAACAAATGCCACATTTATTCCGTAAGAATTCTTCATAATGCTGATGAACTCCGACCACCAGCCCGCAGTCTTGTTCTCGGCAAGGAATGGAGATATCACGAGCCGTCCGTCGTTCAATTTGAACGATGATGCCATGGTCGAATAAGGTTTCATCTCTGCTGCCATTTGAGCTGCGGTCATGTTTTTGAACGCGCCGTTCATATCAGGCATGAGCATGATCTTGAAATTCGGATCGACTGCCGCGGCCGCTTTGATCAGGGCGGTGGGCACGGTGGAACCCCACCAACTGGTGTCGGTTGCCTTGGCGATGATGTCGACGGAGAATCCGTCGATGCCCGCGGCGATTGCCGAACGAACTTCGTTTTCGAGGTCGCGTTGGCGCCACTGAGCATCGGCGATGGGTTGCCGCGGTGTCGGCCGGTCACGGAGGAATCCTCCGTAGCGAACGTGCTTGTTGTTCTCGCCGTTGACCGTAAGATATTGCGTCGCATAGTAATCGCTGGACGGATTCGCATTGTCGATCGATACCGGATAGGGCGGGAAGTAGTGAGCGAAGACCAACTTTCCGTTGAGTGCTGACTTGTGTGGAATGTCGAAGGGCAGCGCTGCAGATTCAGGATTCGCGGAGAGCGAGGTCGGCGTGTACGTCGGCGCGGAGCGTGATTGTGTGTTGTATGCGGCGATCAGTGCAGCCACGACAATCACGGCCAATGTGAAGCAGATGGTTTCGAAGGAATATTCCGCCGTTTTTCGGATCCACGGAGTTCGGATGTATCGAGTTCTGATACTCATGCCACAGTCAGCCTTTCTTGATCCCCCGAAGTGTGATTCGTCCCCGCATGCACTGAATCGGTGATTCAATTCTTTTCGGCCTCTGCCTGATTCTGAATTCGAGATTTGACACCATATGTCAACCGTCATCGGCCCGAGTGTCACTTGCTGTACGAGTGTAACGCTGCCGCACCCATCGTGAATACCCGAAAGTGGCCTTGGTTCAAGAATTTCGGGTTTTTCTTTCCGGTGTATATCCGTCGAAAGGTTGGTGAAATTTTTCGGCTGTATTGGACAGGACTGGGACGTGTGCTCTGTTCCGTACCTCGTGACCGAAAGGCACCGGCGAAACCAGGGAGGTGATTGCAGCCCGGCATCTGACGAAATTTCCTGGAATGTGTCGGCCTCCTGGGTCACACTGGGGAACGGACTACCGACGGACAACCGACGCGGGAGGGCTCATGGCCGAAGCGATAGTGGCCGAGGGGTTGGTCAAGAAGTACGGCGACGTCACGGCACTGGACGGTATCGACCTGGAAGTGCGCGAGGGTTCAGTGATGGCACTGTTGGGTCCCAACGGTGCCGGAAAAACCACCGCGGTAAGGATATTCACGACGCTGCTCATTCCGGACGGTGGTCGCGCCGAGGTTGCCGGGCTGGACGTGGTCGAGGATGCGCGGGCGTTGCGGTCGAAGATAGGTGCTTCTGGCCAATATGCCGCGGTCGACGAGTACCTGACGGGCTACGAGAATCTGGACATGGTTGGGAGGCTGTATCACCTCGGCGCCCGCAGCAGTAAGGCCCGAGCGCGTGAATTGCTCGAGCAGTTCGATCTTGTCGAGGCCGGAGATCGGCCGGTCAAGGGCTATTCCGGTGGAATGCGGCGACGTCTCGATCTCGCGGGCGCATTGGTCGCTCGGCCGCAGGTGTTGTTTCTGGACGAGCCGACCACCGGCCTCGATCCTCGGGCGCGACTCGGTCTCTGGGATGTCATCGAAGGGTTGGTGGCGCAGGGGACAACACTGTTGCTCACGACGCAATACATGGAAGAAGCAGAGAGGCTGGCCGACCAGATCGCGGTCATCGACCGCGGCTCGGTCATCGCGCGCGGTACCGCAGATCAGTTGAAGGCGCGGGTCGGGGGTGAGCGCATCGAACTGAGCGTGCACGAGGTCGAACATCTCGACATCGTGCGAGAGGAATTGCGCTCGCTTGCCGTGGGGGACATTCAGGTTCAAGAGAATGTCCGTCGCGTCACTGTTCCTGTCGACGACGGCACCGATGCCTTGGTTGCGGCGCTCAATCTTCTGTCGGCACGCGGCATCCGGGTGTTCGACGTCGGACTTCGCAGACCCACCCTCGACGATGTCTTCCTCACACTGACCGGGCACCAGGCTGAACTGGAGGATCAGAAATGACCGTGCAGATGGCGCTCGAAGACGGTTTGACCATCGCCAGGCGAAACTTGATCAAGATCAAGCGCGTTCCGGATCTGCTGGTGTTCACCACGTTGTCGCCGATCATGTTCGTGCTCTTGTTCGCTTACGTGTTCGGCAGCGCGATCTCTGTCCCGGGCACGTCGTATCGAGAATTCCTGATTGCCGGAATCTTCACGCAGACAGTCATATTCGGTGCCACCTGGACTGGTCTGGGGATGGTCGAAGACATCCAGAAAGGAATCATCGACAGATTTCGATCGCTGCCCATGGCTCCGTCTGCCGTGCTCACCGGCCGAACGTCGAGTGACGTGTTGATCAACGTCATCAGCTTGGTGGTCATGTCGTTGACCGGTCTTCTGGTGGGGTGGCGCATTCATTCCAGCTTCCTCGAGGCGGTGGCAGGCTATGCGCTGCTGCTGTTCTTCGCGTACGCGTTGTCATGGGTCATGGCTGTCGTCGGGCTGTGGATCCGGACGCCGGAGGTCTTCAACAACGCGAGCTTCATCGTCATCTTTCCGCTGTCGTTCATCGCGAACACTTTTGTGGAGACCACCAACCTTCCCGGGCCGCTCAAAGTGATCGCCGAATGGAATCCGGTGTCGGCGGTGACGCAGGCGGTCCGTGAATTGTTCGGCAATACCAATCCTGCGATGACAGTTCCGGATGCGTGGCCACTGCAGAACCCGGTCATCGCGTCGTTGTTGTGGACTTTCGGTTTGCTGATCGTCTTCGTGCCGTTCGCTATTCGTCGGTATCAGAAGGCAGTCAGCCGCTGACCTGGTGGTTCCGGCCGGTAGGGTGGGTATGTGCCGGAGCCCGAACGCATCGACAAACGCAGCCTGAGATATGCCGGGCGACGTGAGGAGTTGCTCGACGCGCTGACCCGCTACGTTATCGACAACGGTGTCGGGGAACTGACGGTGAGGCAGCTCGCCAAGGCCGTGGGTGTGTCGCATGCGTCGTTGCTCAACCATTTCGAGAGTAAGGAGAATCTGCTCTCCGAGGTCATCGAGAACATGCGTGGTGAGTCCATTCCGATTGCGGTCCCGATGAAACCGGGGGTCGATCCGGCGACAGTGCTGACCGCGTGGTGGACCGAACGTACGACGCCGGAGGTCCTGCCGCGGTTCCGAGTGATGGTCGAGATCTACGCCCTCGCGCTCGGTGATCGTGAACGCTACGGACGGTTCCTGGATCGATTCGTGGGCGATTGGATCGAGGCACTGGAAGCCGGTCTACGGCAAGCGGGCTGCCCCGAGGACGATGTTGCCTCTGTCGCTACTCTGTTGCTCTCGCAAATGCGGGGTCTGTCGATGGATCTTCTGGCCACGGGGGACCGGGCACGCGTCGATCGTGCGTTCGGGCTTTTTGTCGACGGCTTTGCCGCCCGCGCTCGGGAGTGGTCCACGCCTTCATGATCCGATCGCCTTCAACACTGACCGATCACCACAGTTGACGCGGTCTCACTGTAGGTTGCTACCCGCGTGAGAAACCCTCCCCGAGTGAAGGTTTCGACGGTCATCTCGACCTGCTCCGTGCTTGTCTCGACGAGCAGATGACCGCCCGGTCGTAGCCACGGCACAGCATCGGCGATGATGCGACGCTGTAGGTCCAGGCCGTCGGCGCCGCCGTCCAACGAGACGTGCGGTTCGTGAAGTCGCGCTTCGGGCGGCATCAGCCGGATCGAGTCTGTGGGGACGTAGGGCGCATTGGCGACGACGACGTCGACACGACCTCGTAATGCCGTCGGCAGTGGGCCGTACAGATCGCCTTCGAGAACACGCTCGGGCGGTGTGATGTTCTGACGAGCGCAGCGAACGGCGGCCGGTTCGATGTCCACCGCGTAGAGATCGACAGCATCGATCATCGCCTGCACGAAGGCCCCGACAGCTCCTGAACCACAACACATGTCGATGACGACGCTTCCCGCACCGACGAGTGCGCAGGCCTGGCGGGCGAGGAGTTCGGTGCGTCGGCGGGGGACGAATACTCCAGGGTCGATGTGGATGCGTAGTCCGCAGAATTCTGCCCAGCCGATGACAGGCTCGAGTGGTTCGCCGGCAAATCGTCGATCGATCATCGCGTCGAGTTCGTCGCGAGAGCGTGCAGTGTGGAGAAGGAGGCGAGCTTCGTCTTCGGCGAACACACAGCCTGCCGCTCGGAGGATCGCGGCCACCGAATTCTGCTGCGACGGGGGGAACGTCGGGAGATCAGGCGCTGACATGAGAGAGCCCTTCGGCCTCCTGAACTCGCGGGGGACCTGCATGTATAGAACACCGCCACCTTACCGGAGCAGTCGCGTGACAACGGGAAATGTGGAGCGGGAATTTAGGTTGACCAATTGGTAAGGCTGTTCTAAGGTCTGAACTCGATCGGCTGGCTGATGTGGGGCTGATCGCCACATACGGCACTGTCAACGCAATCGGTAGGAGAAGGCACGTGAGCAAGCGGCTGTGTAGAACGCTCGTCGGATTGGGTGCGAGCGCGTTGGTGGCGTTGACCGTCACCGCACCGGCCGCGGCGGAATCGAAGAATGCCCCCGGCGCCGTGGTGGGCCAGGAGTCGCTCGGTGCGGATCGGGTCATCCCGGGTGCTGTGAGCGCAACGAAGGTGACGTACTGGTCCACGGGCCCGAAGGATGCACCGATGACGAGTAGCGGTGTGGTGTATCGCCCCGAGGGGACTCCGCCCGAGGGTGGTTGGCCGGTCATCTCCTACGCGCACGGAACGGTGGGTGTCGCGGATCAGTGCGCGCCGAGCAATAGCGTTCCGCTCGAGCGGACCGCGACGCATCTGGGGCACTGGCTGGAACAGGGATACGCGGTGGTGACCACCGACTACGTGGGACTCGGAACACCCGGTGTTCACCCGTATCTCGACGGTCGTTCCGCTGCGCACAGCGTCGTGGACATGGTGCGTGCCGCTCGTGCGGTCGACGGTGACTTGTCGAGCGAATGGGTTGCGATGGGGCAGTCGCAGGGCGGGCAGGCGACTATGTTCACCGCTTCGCTTGCCACTGATTACGCGCCGGAGTTGGACTACCGCGGCGCAGTCGCCACTGGTGTCCCCTCGAACATCGAGAATCTCCTACCGCTCGGCGGTCCGGCCTTCCCGGCGCTTCCGCTCAAGGGTACGACGGTCTACATCGCGAACGTTCTTGACGGACTGCGTGCTTCGAGGCCGGACATCGACATCGACTCGTATCTGACCCCGCTCGGCAAGACCATCCTCGACGATGTCGAGAACAACATGTGCTACACCGAGGCGCGCACGAAGTACGGAACCGTCACGCTCGGGCAGGTGCTGACGAAGTCGCTGGACAATCCGGTATTCATGGAGGCTGCACGTGAACTGCTCACTGTGCCGACCGCAGGATACGACCGCCCGTTTTTCATCGGTCAGGGGTTGTCGGACATCGATGTTCCGGCACCGCTGACACTGAAGTTCGCGGCTGACCTCGCTGCAAACGGTGTGGACTTTGCATTCCATACCTATCCCACTGATCATCTGGGAACCGTTCCAGCTTCGGTTCCAGACAGCACTCCCTTTGTTGCGGCACTGTTTTCCGGTCAACGACCATGCACCGGAAGCCTCTGCTGAACAACGTCTTTCAGTTGGCGTGAACTCCGTGCAGGTAGATGTCGATCGGGATCCTGAGCTGCCGAACGGTTTCGGTGGAGCGAGGATCTCGGCTGCGTGATCCGAGGCAGTAATCGAAGATCAAGCCCTCCAGAAGGCTCAGGAAATTGGCGGCAGCGACGTCGGGATCGTCAACGCCGATGGTTTCGAAGATGGGTATTGCCTTCTCCAGCGAAAACAGACTTCCTTCGAGGAGTTGGTGCAATGTCGAATCTCGGGGAGTCTCCAGGAGCAGTGCATATCGCGCGATCAATTCGTTTCGGCGTTGCGAGAGAAGATCGTCGAGATACTCGGCCGTCAGGGTGGCAGGGTCTCCGTGGCTTTCGAGTAGTCCACTGAAAGTGGAACGCGATCGTTGCACGATGTGCAGTGCGGTCGCTTCGAGAAGTGCCTCGCGAGTGCGGAAATAGTAGGACGTCGAACCGGCGGGAAGTTCCAGGGACTGATCAACCGCCCGATGGGTGAGTGCACGCGGGCCCTGCTCGGCGATGATCGTGACGGCGGATGCCGCGATGAGAGCTCTGCGGTCGGGCTTCATGTCGTTCCTTGCTGCTGATGGTGCGTCGTGAGGGTCACATTGACTCGATTTGCTTTCGATCACTAGCCTCGACTCTACAGACGTAGAGGAGTCTAATGCTACTGGACGAAGAGCAGTTGGCGGCACGTGAAGCTCTCGATGCCCTGCGGGTCCGGATATCCGGCGGTGAGACCGGGGGCGGGATCTATCTCTGGGGAAGCGTCGGCCGCGGGAAGACGATGCTCATGGACGAGTTCTACGACAGCATCCCAGTCGGCAAGCGGCGCATTCACTTTCATCGGTTCTTTGCAGACCTGCACGCACGGGCGCACGAACTCGGGTCGATGGGTTCGGCGTTGGACCACGTCGTAGACGGAATCCGTGTGCTCTGCTTCGACGAGTTCCACATCGACGACGTTGCCGACGCAATGTTCATGGCAAGGGTTCTCGACACAATCGTCGCGAAAGGTGTGACTGTTGTTGTCACGTCCAATGTCCCGCCGACCGAGCTTCTTCCGAATCCGCTTTTTCACGAGCAGTTCGTTCCGTCGATCGAGTTGATCGAGTTGACTCTCGAGGTGATCGAGTTGGGTGGCTCTATCGACTACCGGACCGCAGGACAACCAAGTGCCGGGGACTACCGTTTTGCGACAGGAGAATTCCTCGTCGACTCGGAAATTGTGAGGCCGTCGAGTGAGGGTGTCGAATTGACGATCGGTACACGCACATTGGCGTGCTCGGCGATTCGAGATGGTGTCGTGTGGTTCGATTTCGCGGTGCTGTGCGGCGGTTCGACCTCGGCCGCCGACTACCTCGAGCTTGCCTCTCGCTTCGACGACTGGGTGATCTTCGGGGTCCCAGTTCTCGAAGAAGCATCGGAATTTGCAGTCCGCCGCTTCGGTAACGTCGTCGATGTTCTGTACGACGTCGATGCGCGGCTGACGGTGTATGCCGACGCTTGCGTCGAAGAAGTAGCAGGCAGCCTCCGGGACGTGCCCGGGTTGGCGCGCCTCTACAGTCGTCTGTCGCTACTGGCGAGGACGGAGACGGACAGCGTTGGTTCAGGGAGCAGCATCAATTCCAGGTGAGATCGCCGGTCGCAGCGCTGGGCGTGAGCCCGAACATGCTGTGGCAGATGCGG
The DNA here is from genome assembly GCF_003852455.1 of Rhodococcus sp. KBW08. Classification (NCBI taxonomy): domain Bacteria; kingdom Bacillati; phylum Actinomycetota; class Actinomycetes; order Mycobacteriales; family Nocardiaceae; genus Rhodococcus; species Rhodococcus sp. KBW08. The sequence continues at coordinate 422,775 of NZ_QAJJ01000017.1, read as the reverse complement.
TTGAGATGGGCGCTGTCGGTGAAACCGGCCTCGTGGGCACTGGTTGTCAGACTTGCGCCACTGCTCATAACTTCCATGGCGCGCCGTAGCCGCAACCAACGGATGTACGTCGAAAAGCTCATCTGCAGTTGATCGTTGAAGATTCTTCCCAAGCGTCCGGACGAGATGGAGACCCGCGCGGCGGTGTCCGCCAGCGTGATCGGCCCCGAAAGGCGCTCGGGCAGTATCGTCAGAGCATGTTCGAGCGCAGGGTGAAGATCACGTAGGTTCGACGGCTGTTTGCCTCCGGACAGTGAATCGACGAGCCTCGCTGCGTATTCCAGATCAGAATCATCGCCACGGTCGGTCATCGCCACGGCCGTCCGTCCACGATTCGACCATTCGGCCACACCGCCGAGGTCGGATTCAGGCGGCTGGATGCGTCGGCCCATCCCGATAGTGGAATCGACATAGATCGCCCGTCCTCGCGCGCCTTCCGAGGCGGACAACGAGTGCACCGCCCCTGACGGAATGACCACGGATCGCACGACTTCCCTGTGGCCGTTCCCGTCCGTGACCGTGACCACCCCGTCGTCGACGATCATGATCTGAACAGCGGCATGCGCATGCGTGTGTGCTGACCCGACGGCTCCGGCGAACATGAGAATGCCGGGCTGCATGTGGACGTCACCGGACCAGGTCATGCCGGAAATCATAGTGACGACCCTGACAGACCTCGGGGGCCGGTCATCCTCCGGTAGGACCGTGGGCAGTTCGAAGATCGTGCGCTGGGCCGATGTGTCGGCGAGGGGTTTCGCGAGAGGCTGTATTCATGAACAACGCACAATCACCCGCAGTCTTGTCGGTCCACTCGCTGGGCAAGTCGTACGGCAATGTTCCGGTGCTCCGTGGTGTGTCGCTGGAAGTCCGTGCGGGCACTGCCACGGCGATCATGGGGCCGTCAGGATCGGGTAAGTCGACGCTGCTGCACTGCATGTCAGGAATCGTGAAACCTGACTCAGGCGCAATCATGTTGGGCGGTAGACATATCGAAAACCTCGGTGAGAACGATCGAAGTCGACTGCGGCGTGAGTCCTACGGGTTCGTCTTCCAGTCGGGTCAGCTGTTGCCGGAGCTTCCGGCGATCGAGAACGTCGCTTTGCCTTTGGTGCTCAACGGTTTGTCCATCGCGGAAGCGAAGAGGACGGCGCACGGTTTCTTCGCACCTTTGGGTCTGGAGGGATTGCAGGACCGGCGCCCAGGTCAGATGTCGGGAGGACAATCCCAACGTGTCGCGATCGCCCGAGCGTTGGTGACCAAACCTGCAGTTCTGTTCGCGGACGAGCCGACCGGTGCCCTCGACGCACAGACAAGCTGGGAAGTGATGAGAGTGTTGCGTGATTCTGCGCAACAGATCGGTTCGGCATTGGTCGTCGTCACTCACGACGCCGAGGTCGCTCGCTGGTGTGATCGTACGATGACGATGCAGGCCGGTTCGCTCGTCGGGACACAGGTGGCGGCATGAAGGCCACAGCGCGTGTCGCCTTGATGACGGTGCGAGGCGAGGGACGAAAGACGTTGAGTACCTTCGCGCTCCCCGTATCGGCCTTTGCCGCGTCGACCACCTTGCTGCTCACGGTTCTCGGTGGTTACGGTGCCTTTGCCGGCAGAACGAGTGAACCCGAGTCGGAGGCCTATCTTGCGCTCGCGGGGGTTGCGTCGGTGCTGATGATCGTCCCGGCGATCACTCTCGGTCTGGCGGCGGCCCGCTTGGGCGCCCGTCGCCGAGACGAACGTCTGGCCGCGCTGCGACTCATCGGATCCACACCTCGTCAGATTGTTGCGCTGTGCGCTGCGGAATCGGGTGTCCAGGGCTTGGCCGGTGCGTTGATCGGCGCGCTGGGGTACTTCCTCGCGTTGCCGCTCGTGGCGCTCTTGCGATTTCAAGGTCGCACCTTCGAGTGGGGTGAGCTGTGGGTCGGCGCAGTTCCTCTGGTGGGCATCGTATTCGGAATGACCGTACTGGCGGCTTTGACGTCGATGCTCGGGATGCGTCAGGTGTTCGTGAGTCCGTTGGGAGTCACGGCGGGCAATCCGAGTGCCGCGCCGAAGATGATCTTCGCTGTCGCGGGTGTCGGGGTTCTGTTGGGATGGAGTGCATTCGGTGGTGCCGCGGCGAGCATCGCGGCAATTCTGGTGGGACTTGGTCTCTGCTTCGGCGTTGTTGCGCTGGTCGGTCCGTTCGTCATCTCGTTGCTCGGACGGATCATGCTCCGATTCGCGAGGGACGGTGCGTCGTTGATCGCGGCACGTCGGGTCCTGGACAACCCGAAGGCCGTGTGGCGCACGGTCAGCGGTGTGACGATGGCAAGTTTTGTTGCCGCCGGCACGTCTTTGCTCGCAGCGATAGGCAACGGAGAGGGTCAGGAACTGCAACCGGGACAGGAATTCTTGTTCGCCGACATGAGAACCGGTGTGTTGTTCACGCTCGGAGCAACGTTCACGTTGGCAGCTGTCTCGTCTGCACTCACCCAGGTATCCGGGATCCTCGACAACCGCGAGCTCTATCGGAGTCTGACTCTGGCCGGCACACCTGTCGAGGTGATGGACAGTGCCCGTATGCGTCACGTTCGCACTCCCGTGATCGTAATGGCGCTGGCCGGCGCCGGCGCCGCACTGCTGTTCCTCTTCCCGCTGGCAGGGGCAGTCGTACTGACCACTCCGATGGCACTCGTTCAGTTGGGCCTCACCCTGGCGGTGGGGATTGCGTTGGTGTTGGCCAGTGCGTTCGCAGCCAAGCCCGTCATGCGGCGGGTACTCGCGGGCTGAATCTCGACCTTTGTCCGTCAGGTCTGTCTCCGGAACGGTTCCGCCAACTGGCCGAGGTAGTCGTCCGGGTAGTCGGGCTTGGCCGCCATTCCGAGATCGTCACTGCTGAAGCGCTTTTCCGGATCGAAAGAATAAGTGCGGAACAGGTGATCCCAGATCAGAGTGAACAAACCGAAGTTGACGTCACCGATTCCAGCCCACTTCAGGTGATGGAATCGGTGGCCGGCGTTGAGCGCGAGGATCGGACGGAGAGGGCCGATGCGGTAATCGGCGTTCGAATGCTGAAGCAGGAGTTGGACAGCGACGCAAACCGCGAGCGCCGAGGCAACTGGAACGGGCATCCCGAGGAGGATCAGTGGCAGGACGCCGCCGGCGGTTTCGAAAGTCTGATGCACGGGGTGCTTCATGAGTCCGTTCATACCGTAGAACCGTTCGAGGCTGTGATGAACCGCGTGGAAACGCCACAACCATCCAACCTTGTGGCTGATCAAATGCACTACGGTGATGCCGAAATCGGCAACCAACACTGCGAAGACAACCTGAACGACAAACGGAAGACCGCTCGGCCACAGACCGTCGAACGGAATCACCGCGGCCATCAACGGAATCACCGCGACGCTGACCAAGATGAGGGATTCGTTGACAAACGCATGGACAGCGTCGCGAAACCTGTCCGGTCCCGGGGCATTCCACGAAGATTCGTAGGGAAGCGCCCGTTCGGCGGCAAAAGAGCAGACCACTGCGAAGAGAATCAATGCCACCAGTGACCATTTCGGCGCGCCGGATGCCGCCAGCGCGATTGCGGCTCCGTTGATTCCCAAGAGCATGAACGGGACGTACCCGTATCTGACGATGAAGGTGAGCATGTGATCGATGGTGCTCGATGCGGTGGCTCTCGACTTGTACGAATCGGTCGACTTTCAGTCAGCCGAACAAGCGCTGTCGCGTTACTTCGTCAGCACGGTGGTGAGTGCAGCGGTCAGATACGGAGTGATGTTCTCGACGACCCGCGTCACGATCGCAGTGGCAATGTCAGCGGGTTGCAGAGGTACCGACGGTGTCTCCGGCAATGCCGGGGCAGCAGGCGGAGCGGGCTCGGACATCATCGGCGTATAGGTGTTGTGCTTCGTGAAGTAGCCGAAGACCGAATCCACGAACACCTCGGGAGCATCACGCGGCTTGGGCATGTTGCAGATGCCGTCACCCTCGATGCAGACTTCCCGTACTGCGATGTCGCCGAATCCGCCGCGTGCTCCGGACATCGTCGCTCCCGGAACGACATTGGGCACTACGGTTTCGATGCCCCCGGCCGAGTTGCGAGGGTCGGCGTAGAGGACGCCTTCGACTTGCGACTGCGGAATGGATCCGTCGCGTGCGATGTCACCGAGCACGTCGCCGGCAATCCGCGCTCCCTGCGAGTATCCGGTGACGACGATCTCGCTGCCCGGGCACTGAGCGTGGAATGCGTTGACTTCGGTGCGAAGTGTCTGGGCGCCGGCGGCAACACTCTGGTCGTACGTCTGATCGCCGAGCGGCCAGAAACTGGCGGGGTAGGTCACCGGCTTGGCGGCATAACCCTGGGCCACGTAGCGGTCGGTGATTGGTTGTGTCGTTTGTCCCGTCGGATCCCACGTTCCGCCGACCGCGAATACCGCACCGGCCGGGCACGACCCACCGTCATTCGGGTCCGCTCCGGCAGGCACCGACATCACAAGAGTCACCCCCGCTGTGACTGCAACCGTGCATGCCACTGACATCGCGTATTTCCTCATCGGGCAGGTCCCCATCTATCTACGTTCTCGTTCACTGGCGAGACAGCCCGCGGTCCGACGCGTTTCGTTCGGTACTGAAGAGAATGGTGATGGGGCGATAAGTCCTGGAGGTAATCCGTGCGTAAACAGGAAGTTGCCGACCGGCGCTGTTACTACCAGCGTGTGTGGGGCGTCACGGTGACGGTACCTGCGGCGGGTGATCCGGCTCGAGGAGGGTTCCGATCTCCTTCCCCATCGACACGGCGTTGTTGAGGTCCGCGTTGGTTGTCGGCCCGAGTGTGGCGTAGACGACGATCGTCGTCTTCGAGTCGGGGTAGTACAGCGCAAGACCGTTGTAACCGCCGTACGACGGGTTCATCACCAGCCAGCCGTCGAGGTGCCCGGTCCCGAAGGAAAAGAACTTGTCCGCCGTCATACTTCCCAAGCCCGCAGTCGTCGGCGCCATCTGTTGCTCGAAAGCCTTGTCGGAGAGCAACTCTCCCGTTCCGAGTGCGCGAACCCACCTTCCGACGTCGGCGACAGGCGCGTTCATGTTTCCGCTGTGCAGGAAAGCCGTCGGATTCCAGAAGGTGGAGTCTTCGAACACTCCGCGTTCATTGGTGTAGCCGTGCAGGATCGGTTCGTCCATCTGCGGCGTGAGCACAACGCTGCTGTTATCCATCCCGATTGGATCGAAGACGCGCTGCTGAAGTAGGTCACCCAGCGGTTTTCCAGTCGCTTTCTCCATGACGTCGCCGAGCAGCGTCAGGTCGCTGTGCGCGTACGCCCAACTGGTGCCGGGTTCGAACAGAGGTGGACGAGAGTTGGCAAGATTCAGGATCTCCTGAGACGTCCAGCCCTTCATCGGATTGTCCGTGAAGAGTTTGAGGAACTGTGGATCTGTCACGTAGTCGGAGATACCCGACGTGCTGTTGGCCAGCATTCGCGGAGTGATGGTCTCTGCGCGTGGAAAGTTCGGTTCCCACTTCGCGATCGGCTGATCGAGGGGGAGCGTTCCCTCTTCGTCGAGTTGCAGCAGGACTGTCGAGAGCATCGGTTCCATCGGCTGGCCGACGCGCAACTGCATGTCGGTTGTAGCCGGAACTCCGACAGGGGACTCTCCGACGGCGCCGAGAGCAACCTCGTCGTCGCCCCGCCATACACCGAACACCGCGGCACTGAGGCCCAGGTCGGCCACCTGACGGCGGACGATGTCCGCGATCTCGGTGGATTCCTGACTGCTCGCGGTGCTGGGAGTTGCGCTGTTCGTGTTTATTGCCGCGTCCTCGTCGGAACTGCACGCAGCGGTTGCAATGGCAACGGTCAAGGTGATCGACAGAGCAGCCAGTCGCACCCGGCGGCGGTGGTGGGAGGAATTCATGCCTGCGATCCCTTCGATGTGGAAATCGAGCAACCGACGCCGAGCAATGTCCCAATTGTCTGAATTTAGCAGTTCGAAGGGGGAGTGAACAGATTGACGGTCAGGGGCGACTGCTATTCCCAGTGCCTGATCACGTCAGTCCTCAGTCTGGCGTCGCGTCCGATTCCGCTCGTCGGTCCTGCGCTTGCTGAAGCTCGGCGTTGATGCGACGAGCCTCGGTGAGTTGGTCTTCGAGGATGATGATGCGGCAAGCCGCGTCGAGAGCCGTGCCATTGGCTACAAGTTCGTGCGCGCGGGCCGCGATGCGCAGCTGGTAGCGGGAGTAGCGGCGATGTCCGCCCTCGGAGCGTTGTGGGGTAAGCAGTTTCGCGGCATCGAGGCTACGAAGGAAAGCTTGTCTGACGCCGAGGATCTCGGCCGCATGTCCCATGCTGTACGCAGGATAGTTCTCGTCGTCGAATCTGCCGGAGGGGTCCCCCGGTGGTGTATCTGCCGGAATGGCTCGCTTCTTTCGCTGAACGGACGGGGCCCCCGGCGCGAGGTGCGCCGGGGGCCGGATGGGGTTGAACTTACTTACATAACTGCATTCTTTCGAACTTCCGGACTCGCACAAGACATCCGGTAGCCGCTTTGAAGGGGGGTGCCGGGTCCGACTGCACACTCACACACGAATTCGGCCCCGGCACGTCCCTGCCCTGCGGTACTGCTTGCGGGTAGTTCATCTCTCCCGCATCTCTTGACTCGTTCCTTGCTACGAGAAAAAAGATACAACAGCCCCGCGAGAATGTCTACCCTGACCGCTGTAGATATTTTGTTGCGGACTTTCCAGGTATCGATGTTCAGGAACGACCCGCTCACCGGGGGTGAGAGCGCTCCGTGTGAGTCGTAGGAGATGGATCTGGGACAATGCTCCGATGCGAAATACCCCGAAGTCCGAGTCGTTGTTGCGTGCCCGCGCGGAGAGGGAAGAGCGCACCGGCTCCTCCGAGCAGCCCGGAGGAGGCGTGTCGAGCCACGGAGAGGACTCGTCGTCGTCCGAGCCGGGGGCACGCAGCGACAGCGCCACGATTCGGTCGGCTAGATCCGAGCTCTCAACTCATGCCAGGGCAGTGGAAAGTATGCACGAGGCGATCCATCCTGATCGCGATTGAGTCGGGTGCCTGGTCGGCATGCGGAGGGCTTTCTCATGTCCGTCGCTCCAACGCACGACGGCCGCCGCAATCCCGAATGCTGGGAGTGGCGACGACCGTCGAGTTGTCAGAGCGTGTAGGTGGTTCGTGAACCTCAGGGCAACAACTGGTCCAGGAACGTGTTGCTGAAGACCTTGTGCGGATCCAACGCGTTGTATGCGGCGTTGGCGGTGTCCCAGTTGTCGCTCGATGGGACGCCGTCGCGGTAGGTCTGGGGGAGGCCCTGGGTGATGATCGGGGTGTCGGTGTACGGCTTGTCGGGGCCGAACGCCCAGCCCTTGGACCACTCGGGGCGGAAGGTGGCGTCGTTGTTGTTGTAGTGATTGCGCATCCACTGTTCCATTTCGCGGTAGAACGCGAACATGCCGGGGGTTCCGGGGACGCCGAGGACGTTGAGCCAGATGGCGGTGTCCCACTCCGGATGGTCGGGGCGGGGGCGCATGGCCGAGATGGTGGGGGCGCCTGCCGAGTCGACCTCGACCTCGGACGGTTGATCGAGGCCGCAGCAGCGGATTTCGACGGGGCCGTTGAGGGGGAACTGTCCGATGGAGCGGTAGTACTCCATGCGGCCGTTGAACCACTGGGTGAAGTCGTGGATGACCTGGCCGATGTTGGCGCGGGAGGTGATGACGGCGCCGCCGCCCTCGGTCAGGCGCAGGGTGGTGGCCCGGATGTAGAACTGTACGTCCTTGGACCATCCCCAGAGGTCGTTCGAGAAGGTGGCGGCGAGTCCGGCAACGGTGGTGGCGTACATGATCTGGCCGAATGCCGGTGCGATGCCCGGGTTTCCGGCGTTGATCTGGCCGATCATGTCGGTGACCGGCTCCGGGAGGTTGTCGGAGAAGATGTAGTTGTACGGTCCGGTCACCTCACGCGAGAACGGCGGCTTGGTGGGGGCAAGTGACCACACCTTCATCCACGGGCGTTCTGTGAAGGGGTACCAGATTGCTTCTGCGCGACCGTTTTCGCGGACGAACTTCTCGAAGGTTCGTCCGGACGCGCCGCGGGCGCCGAAGAGTTCCTGCCAACCGATGTCGGTGTGGCTGACGCAGCGCATGCGGTAGTTGGGGGCGGCTTGCAAGGTGACGGAGGTGAGGAAGGTGCGTCCGAGGTGAGTCAGCAGCGGCTTGATCGCCGCGTCGCTACGTGCATACGTCTTCAGTGCGTATTCACTACCGTTCCAGACCACCGCGGTCAGGGACGTGACGAGGTTGGAGAGTGAGCCGAAAGTCTGTCCGGGAACATGCGCTTCGCCTTCGGCGGGAAGAGCTGCGCCGTGAGCGTCGACGGCGAGGCAGCCGGCGATGGTCAACACACCAGGCGCCGGCAGGTTCGCGAACCCGAGGCCCTGTGCCTGCAGTGCGGTGGTGATGGCGTCGAGGGTCGCGCCGGGTCCTGCGGTGACGGTAGCCGGGCTGCCACCGGCGTTGACGGAGACGCCGGTGAGGTGGACTGTGGTGTCGGCGAGGATGACCTTGTCGACCGGCGCGCCGTTGACGATGGTCAGCGGTGTCCAACCGTGCATGGCGCCGCGGGGGCGAATGGTGTAGCCGTTGGCGTGTCCCCAGTTCGCGAGGCGGACTACGTCTTCGGGCGTCTTGGGCGAACAGGTCCAGATCGCGTCGAGCATGATCTCTTTGGACCAGTTCTGATATGCCTGCTGGTACAGCGCGATGCCTTCGGGGAAGGCAGGCGGCGGCGTGAGGGTGGAGACGGGACCACCCGCGGAGCCGGAAGAGCCGGCGGGGACGGCATAGGCGGGCGTCCAGCCGGCGAATGCAGTCGCTGCCACGGCGCCGGCTCCAGCCGCCATGAAACCTCGTCGGGACAGTCGGAACTTTTCGTCTTGTGCCGTCATCTTCGGGCTACTCCATCGGGTTCGAGAACTGCGGTGAGTTCTAACAGGTGGGTATCAGACAGGTGGGTATCAGACAAGAGTGAGAACTACGTCAGCCAGAGCAGGAGCTTCGCGCTCCAGTACAGAAGCTGAGATCAGGAGTCGCCCATTGTCTTTCCAGATCTGGATACTCAAGTTCTCGCCGGGAAATACGACCCCGGCAAAGCGGGCCCGAAATCCGGCTACCCGACTGCTGTCGCCGTCGAGCATGGTATCCACTGCGGTCTTGCAGACCATTCCGTAAGTACACAGTCCATGCAGGATAGGCGCTGGAAAGCCTGCCGCGGAGGCGAATTGCGGATCCGAGTGCAACGGATTCCGATCACCACACATCCGGTACAGCAAAGCCTGCTGTGGAAGCACAGGCGTCACCACTGTCTCATCTGGTTCGCGATCCGGAAGCGAAATCGACTCCGACGGACCACGTTCACCCCCGAAACCACCCTCGCCGCGGGCGAAAATGGACGAGCGAGCGGTCCAGAGAGGGTTGCCTTCGGCGTCGACCGTGACGGATTCCTGCACGATCACCGCGGCCTTGCCCTTGTCCCAGACCTCGGCGATTCGAGTTGTGGTGCGACCACTTCCACTTGCCGGGATCGGCTGATGGACAGTGACTTCCTGGCTTCCGTGGACTACCTTCGCCAGATCGATTTCGACGCCGGGGAACGAGACCTTCGGGGCTTCGGTGGCGTGGAAGTTGGCGGCGACGGTGGCGAAGGTGGGCAGTACCTGAGGCTTTTCGTCGTCGAGGTAGCGCAGTTCGCTCGGATCGAGCGGACGTGCTCCAGCGCCCAGTGCCAAGTGGTAGTGCTGCACGTCCGACGGCGTCCACGAGAACTCTTGTGGGGCAAGCTCGGCGCCGAGCGCGATCTTCGGATCAATTGGCATGGTCGACCGCCGTCTTTTCAGTCGCAGCTGATGCCGTTGCTCCGGTGGTCTCGGCCTTCTTTGCGCGCTCGACGATGTCGAGTACGGCCAGGTAACCGAAAGTCATTGCGGGACCGATGGTCGCGCCCGGTCCGGCGTAGGTGTGGCCCATGACCGGAGCGCTCGCGTTGCCGGCGGCGTAGAGGCCGTCGATGACGCTTCCGTCTTCGCGTAGTGCTCGGCCGTTGACGTCGGTGCAGATTCCGCCCTTGGTACCGAGGTCACCCGGAACCATCTTGATGGCGTAGAACGGAGCCTTGCTGATTTCGGCGAGGCTGGGGTTCTTCAGCCGGGGATCGCCGTAGTACGCGTCGTATCCACTGTCGCCACGTCCGAAGTCCTCGTCCTTGCCGTTGCGCGCGAAGCCGTTGAACCGATCGACGGTCTCGGTCAGCGATGCGACGGGAAGTCCTGTCTTCTCGGCCAATTCGGCAATGGTTCCTGCCTTGACCACGATGCCGGCCTTGAGCCAGCGGCCGGGGAAGGGGGAGCGGGGAGTGATACCGGCAAACGTGTAGCGGTTGCGGTAGCGCTGATCGAGGATCATCCACGTCGGGATGTTCTCGCCGGGGCCTTCGCCCTGACCGTACTCACCGCCGTACATCGCATGGGTTGCCTCGACGTACGGAGCGGCCTCGTTTCCGAAGCGCTTGCCCGACATGTTGACCATCATGCAGCCCGGGAGGGTGCGCTCGGAAAGAGCGAACCACGGGCCGCCGGTCAGTGGAATGGACGGGCCCCACCAGGCGTCGTCCATGAAATCGACTGCAGCGCCGACTTCTTGGCCCGCGCGGATGCCGTCGCCGGTGTTGGCCTTCGCGCCGACGGTCCATTCGGTGCCGATGGGTGCGCGCTGGTACTTCTCACGCATTTCCTTGTTGTGCTCGAATCCGCCGGATCCCAACACGACTCCGTGGCGGGCGCGAATGACCTGCTCCTCGCCGTCGACGAGGACGTTGACGCCGCGAACTGCGCCGTCTTCGGTGTACAGGGAGGTCAGCGGGGTGTTCAGCAGGATGGGTACTCCGGCGGACTGAAGTCCGAGTCGAATACCGGCGACCAGTGCCTGGCCGCGAACCAGCAGATCCTTCTTGGTGGCCTTGGCTGCGAGGAATCGCATGCCGACCTTCATGGCGCGCAGGGGTCCGCGAGGATTGCGCATCAGCAGGTTGAGCCACTTGTAGTCGGCCTGGGTGATGACGAAGTTCTTGGGGGCCTTGACGTAGTCGGGCTCGAGGTTCTTGCGGTCGGCGCCCAACTTGTTGCCGTCGAACGGGGTGGGCTCGACACTGCGGCCACCGAGGCGTCCGCCGGGAGCTTCCGGGTAGTAGTCGGAGTAGCCGGGCACCCACTGCAGTTCGAGCGGGCTGTTCTTCAACACGAACGAGAGCATCTCGGGACCGCGCTCGAGATAGGTGTCGATGCGTTCGGGAGCGACGACGTCGCCGATGATGCTGTGCAGGTAGGAACGTGCGGCCTCTGGCGTATCGGTGACACCGTCCGCTTGAAGTGCCTCGTTGTTGGGGATCCAGACCCCACCACCGGAACGGGCGGTCGATCCGCCGTAGTGGGCGGCTTTCTCCACGATGACCACACTCAAGCCCTGGTGGGCTGCGGTCAAGGCCGCTGTCATACCTGCGGCACCACTGCCGACGACGACGATGTCGTATTCCTGCTTGCTCATGTAGAACACGTTATAGAATGATGGGGGTGTCAGTCCATGCTTTCTGCCAGGAAGTATTTCCGGACGTTGTCATTGATAACGAAACACGTTGCAGTGAGATTGAGGATGGTGCGGTGTGACCTGGGATACTTCGGTTGACGTCCTTGTCGTCGGGTTCGGTGTGGCGGGCGCCAGCGCGGCGCTCGAAGCGGTAGCGGCCGGTTCGTCGGTTCTGGCGATCGACCGAGCGCTCGGTGGTGGCGCCAGCACGATTTCCGGAGGAATCTACTACGCCGGTGGCGGCACCGTGATTCAAAAGGAAGCCGGCATCGAGGACAGTCCCGAAGCCATGCTCGCCTACCTGAACCGCGAGGTCGGTGACGCGGTGACGCCGCAGACCCTGCGCCGGTTCGTCGACGAGAGCCCGGCGTCGATCGACTGGCTGCGCAGTCACGGAGTGCCGTTCGAGGCCTCACTGTGTCCTTACAAGACGTCGTACCCGAGCAACAAGCACTACCTCTACTTCTCGGGCAGCGAATCTGCCGGTGGGTTCCGTGACATCGCAAAGCCTGCTCCGCGCGGTCATCGTGCCAAGGGGCGTGGCACCTCGGGGAAGATGCTGTACGGCCCGCTCGCGAAGTCCGCGGAGGCGAAGGGCGTCCAGTTGCTCGGCCAGACGCGAGCGGACCGGCTGATCATCGAGGACGGCCGGGTGATCGGCGTCGAAGCACTGACGCTTCGTGACGCTCCTGCCGGAGTTCGGCACCGGCACGCGACGCTCGGATCCCTGTCCTCCAAACCCGGCGTCTACGCGCCGCAGTTGCGCACGATTCTCGACGCACTCATCGCGAAGATCGAGAAGAAGTACGCCAAGCGGATTCGCATCCAGGCGCGCGGAGGCGTGATCCTGAGCGCCGGCGGCTTCGTCTCCAATCGCGAGATGATGCGCACCCATGCCCCTGCCTACAAGGGCGGTATCCCGCTCGGCACCTCCGGCGACGACGGCAAGGGCATCAACCTCGGCATCGAGGCCGGGGGAGCGACCGACAAACTCGGCAATGTCTCAGCCTGGCGATTCATCGTCCCGCCCAGCGCTTTTCTCGGTTCGGTTCTGGTGGGTGAATCCGGAGAGCGGATCGTCGACGAGTCCCGTTACGGTGCCGCACTTGGTCAGGCGATGGCGGAGAAGAGCCGCGGAATCGGTTGGTTGCTGGCAGATTCCGCACTCGTTCGTGAAGCGAAGTCGCAGATCGGTGACCAGTCGATGTGGTTCCAGCGAGTACAGACCACCGGCATGATGCGTACCGCCGTCCGTGGCAACACCATTGCCGAGGTCGCCCGCAAAGCGGGGATAGACGTCGCCGGCCTTCAAGCCACAGTCGACGCGCACAACTCCGCCGCCGCTGCCGGACAACCTGATCCGATGGGCAAACCGTCGGACTTCGTCAGGCCGATACTGTCTGCACCGTTCACGATGTACGACGTCTCGATCAAGCCCAACATGATGAATCCGTGCCCGATGCTCACGCTCGGTGGATTGGTGGTCGACGAATCGTCCGGCATGGTGAAAAACGAGGCCGGGGAGGGTATCCCCGGCCTGTATGCCGCCGGCCGTACCGCCGTCGGTATCTGTTCCAACTCGTATGTGAGCGGATTGTCGCTCGCCGACTGCGTGTTCTCCGGCCGTCGTGCCGGCCAGCATGCAGCCACATTCGCAACAGCCGGAAAGGCCTGATCGATGCTCTCGACGCAGATCCGCGGCGAACTTGCCGACCATCTCGATTCGGCGGAACGGGACCGCGCTCCGATCAGTCCGCTGATCGCCGACTATCCGGAAATAGATGTCGTCGATGCCTACGAGATCCAGCTCATCAACATCCGGCGTCGAGTTGCCGGTGGCGCAAAGGTGGTCGGACACAAGGTCGGGCTCTCGTCACTGGCGATGCAGCAGATGATGGGCGTCGACGAGCCCGATTACGGTCATCTGCTTGCCGAGATGGAAGAGTTCGAGAACCGTCCGGTCGACACCTCGCGGTTCTGCTTCCCACGCGTCGAGGTGGAGGTCGCCTTCATTCTGGGAGCAGATCTGCCGGGCGCCGGGTGTACCGAACAAGACGTCATCGACGCCACTGTCGCCTATGCGCCGTCCATCGAATTGATCGACAGCCGGATCAAGGACTGGAAGATCGGCCTCTCGGACACCATCGCGGACAATGCCTCCTCGGCGGGGTTCATCCTCGGCAAGGAACGAGTTCGCCCGTCGGACATCGACATCAAGGCGATCGACGCGGTGCTGACCTGCAACGGCGAGCGGATTGCGGAGGGGCGCAGCGATGCGGTTCTCGGGAACCCGGTCACCGCTGTCGCGTGGTTGGCGCAGAAGGTCGACACGTTCGGGGTTCGGCTCAAGGCCGGCGACATCGTTCTGCCGGGTTCGTGCACGCGAGCGATCGACGCTCATCCAGGCGACAACTTCCGAGCCGAGTTCAGCGGCCTCGGCTCCGTCTCTCTTCAGTTCACGTAGGAGTAGTCATGACCAAGGCAAGTGTGGCGATCGTCGGATCGGGAAACATCAGCACCGATCTGTTGTACAAACTGCAGCGCTCCGAGTGGCTCGAGCCGCGATGGATGATCGGAATCGATCCCGAGAGTGAAGGATTGGCACGCGCTCGCAAGATGGGACTCGAGACCTCCGCCGAGGGCGTCGACTGGTTGCTCAGCCAGGCGGAGAAACCGGACCTGGTCTTCGAGGCGACGTCGGCATACGTGCACCGCGAGGCAGCACCCCGCTACGAGGCCGCCGGTATCCGTGCCGTCGACCTGACTCCGGCCGCGGTCGGCCCGGCTGTGGTTCCGCCCGCGAACCTGCGCGAGCACCTCGACGCGCCCAACGTCAACATGATCACGTGCGGTGGGCAGGCAACCATTCCGATCGTCTACGCGGTATCGCGTGTCGTCGACGTGGCATACGCCGAGATCGTCGCCTCCGTGGCGTCGTTGTCCGCCGGCCCGGGAACTCGCGCGAACATCGACGAGTTCACCAAGACCACCAGCCGCGGTATCGAGACCATCGGCGGCGCACAGCGCGGCAAGGCGATCATCATCCTCAACCCCGCAGACCCGCCGATGATCATGCGCGACACCATCTTCTGCGCTATCCCTGAGGACGCCGATCGGGCCGCGATCACCGACTCAATTCACCGCGTCGTCAAGGACATCCAGCAGTACGTGCCGGGTTACCGGTTGCTCAACGAACCGCAGTTCGACGAACCGAGCGTCGTTTCCGGTGGCTATGCCACGGTCACCACGTTCGTCGAGGTCGAAGGCGCAGGCGACTTCCTGCCCCCGTACGCGGGCAACCTCGACATCATGACGGCAGCAGCCACCAAGGTGGGCGAGGAAATCGCCCAGAAGCTTCTGAGTGTGAAGGCATGAGCGACATGATTCATTTCGATTCGAGCTGGGACATCCGCGTCACCGACACATCGCTGCGCGATGGCTCCCACCACAAGCGTCATCAGTTCACCGTCGAAGAAGTACGGGCCATCGTCGGTGCCCTCGACGGAGCCGGAGTGCCGGTCATCGAGGTCACCCACGGCGACGGTCTCGGCGGATCCTCCTTCAATTACGGCTTCTCGAAGACTCCCGAGCAGGAACTCATCAAAGCTGCCGTCGAGACCGCGACAAACGCGAAGATCGCCTTCCTGATGCTGCCCGGGCTGGGCATCAAGGACGACATCGTCATTGCGCAGGACAACGGTGCGTCCATCTGCCGCATCGCAACTCACTGCACCGAGGCGGACGTATCCATCCAGCACTTCGGTCTCGCGCGTGAGCGTGGACTCGAAACCGTCGGATTCCTCATGATGGCTCACTCGATTCCGCCGGAGAAGCTGGCCAAGCAGGCCCGCATCATGGCCGACGCGGGTTGCCAGTGTGTGTACGTGGTCGACTCGGCCGGCGCGCTGGTACTCGAGCAGGTATCCGATCGCGTCGAGGCGCTGGTTCAGGAACTCGGCAACGACGCTCAGGTCGGCTTCCACGGCCACGAGAACCTGGGCCTGGGCGTCGCCAATTCCATCGCGGCAGTGCGTGCGGGAGCCAAGCAGATCGACGGCAGCACCCGCCGTTTCGGTGCCGGCGCCGGCAACGCCCCGGTCGAGGCCTTCGTCGGTGTCTGCGACAAGATCGGCGTCAAGACCGGTATCGACTTCTTCGCGATCGCCGATGCAGCCGAAGACGTTGTGCGCCCGGCAATGCCGCAGGAATGCCTGCTCGATCGTCAGGCACTGATGATGGGCTACGCCGGCGTGTACTCGAGCTTCCTCAAGCATGCCGAGCGTCAGGCCGAGCGGTACGGAGTGTCGTCCGCGGAGCTGTTGGTACGCGCAGGCAAGCGCAAGTTGGTCGGCGGCCAGGAAGATCAGTTGATCGACATCGCACTGGAACTCCAGCGCGAAGCAGCGGCTTCCTAGCCCATGGCAGACGTACTGGCCGGAAAAGTGGCCTTGGTGACCGGCGCGTCCTCAGGGCTGGGGCGCGCGGTGGCCGAGATACTCCACCGCAGGGGCGCACAGGTTTTCGGTATCGCCCGTGACAAGGAAAAGCTGCGACAGTCGATGGTCGAGGTGGTCGGCGCGGATGGAGAGCGTCGTTTCGCGGCGACGGACGTCTCGGATTCCGCTCAGTGTGATGCGGCCGTGCAGGCGTGCGTCGAAGCGCTCGGTGGTATCGACATCCTCGTCAACGTGGCGGGATCCCACTCGCTTCGTCATACGGCGGATATTGCGGATTCCGAATGGGCACATGACCTTGCGGTCAATCTGAACGGACCGTTCTTCCTTTCCCGCGCAGCATTGCCACACTTGCTGAAACGGGGCGGCAACATCGTCAACGTCTCCTCGATCGCGGGGCTGGAAGGGCAGGCGTACTCGGCTGGATACTGCGCTGCCAAGCACGGACTCATCGGTCTGACCCGGGCGATGGCGATGGAATTCACCGGAAAGTCTCTGCGGGTCAACGCAATCTGCCCCGGCGGCATGATGACTCCTCAAGTCACCGGATTCACCTTCCCCGACGGAGTCGACTTCGATCTCGTCATGAAGGTTGCATCGCCGCGAGGCTTGATGGAAGCCGAGGACGTTGCGAAGATGGTGGCTTTCGTGGCCTCCGACGACGCCTCGGCGATACACGGGGCCGTCTACTCGGTGGACAACGGAAAAATGGCATGACCCCCTTGGTCTCGGGACCGATCTTCCAGATCTGCTGGGTGGTCGAGGACATCGAGGCTGCCGAACAGGAGTTCACTCGGCAGTGGGGAGCGGAGCGGTGGCTGCGTATGCCAGACATCGCCTTCGGTCCCGAGACCACAACGTATCGAGGTGAGCCTGCCGACTACGTTGTCCACGTGTCGATCGGATATGCCGGCGGCCAACAGCTCGAGCTGATTCAACCCGTGTCCGGACGCAACCTCTACACGGAGTTCCTGGAGGCCCACGGCGTCGGAGTTCATCACATGGCCTGGGTTCCAGACGATTACGAGGCCACGCTGATCGAAGCCGAGCGTCGCGAAATGCCGGTGGTGCAACAGGGTCGGGTAGAGGGCGCCGGCATGGAGTTCTCCTACCTCGACGCCGGGCCGTTGGGTGGATACGTCGAGTTGATGAAGCTCTCACCCGAGATCCGGTTGATGTTCGCTTCGCTCATTCCTGATTGACGGCAAACGCTTTCGCGAAGTAGTCGGAAACGTTCTCCGGGTGACCACGGAATCCGAGGTAGCCGTCGGGGCGAATGACCAGCGCCGCCGTACCTTCGACCCCATACGCGGCGCATAGCTGCGAGTCGTTGTCCTCGATGATAGGCACCAACGAATCGACGGTCACGGTTCCCGGTGGCACTATCGCGTAGACGTCCAACATGCCGTGCGCTGATCGAATGGCGGCGTCGGCGACCTTCTCGAGGCTGTTGATGCTCTCTGCGGATCCGTCCGAAGTCAGCAGTAACGTGTGGTCGACTCCGGACAGCAAGTCGAACAACCGAATTGGATACTGCACACCGTCTCGGCGCATTCCGCGTGCATCGGGTGCACGCTCGCCCGGTTGGACGTGTGGACTCGAAGAATCACGCCCGGTGTTCAGCGGACTCTCCGAGTAGTCGATCAACAGTTGAGCCTGGCGCCGCATTGCCGTGTCGATGGAAGACTCTCCCGAACCGATTCCTTCTCGAGCATTTCGGACGGTCATCCCGACGACTTCTTCACCGACCGGACGTCTTTCGGCATCGTAGGTCCCGAGAAGATCTGTTGTTGCAACGCCTTTGACGGCGAGCGCTACCTTCCATGCGAGATTGTGGGCGTCTTGGATGCCGGTGTTCATGCCCTGCGCTCCAGTCGGGGGATGGATGTGCGCGGCGTCGCCGGCGACAAAAACCCGTCCGCGACCGTAAGCGTCGACGATGCGGTGGCTGATGCGGAAGACCGAGGACCATCGCAGCATCGAGGCGGTTGTCGGTTCTGGGGACAGTCTGTCGAGTACGGCCTGGATGTGATGGAGTTCAGGTGTCGTGCCGGTTGAAAAACCGTGTTGTACAGAGGCTTTGTTCGACGATTCGTCCGGCATCAAATCGTCCGGAACGAGCATCGACATGCGGTACCGCTTGTGTCCGGGAAGTGGGATGCAGACGAGTAGGTCGTCGGTGGTTCCGTCGTCGGTGGTGTGGTTGGCGCGGACGGAGTAGCCGCTGGGGATCGACCAGTCGACTTCGACGTCACCGAGCATGTAGCTTTCCGCAAACGCGCCGCCCTCGAAGCTCAGGCCAAGCCCTTTGCGGACCACGCTGTGAGCGCCGTCGGAACCCACCAGGTACCGGGCTGTCACGGTGCTGCCGTCGCTGAGTGTGCAGGTGACGCCGTCGTCGGATTGTTCGAATGCGGTAAGGCCGACTCCGCGTTCGACGGTTGTCCCCAATTCGGCGAGGCGCTCGGTGAGGATGCGCTCCGTCGAATACTGGGGCAGGCAGAGGAACCAGTAAGGGACGTCCTCGGGGAGGGTGAGGTCGACGCGGCCGACCTCGACGCCGTTCGTGTACATGATTTGACCGCGCATCAATGTCGAGGCATCAAGCGCCTGGCGGAGCACCCCCATGTTCTCGAAGAGTTCGAGAGTGCGTGGCTGAATCCCGACGGCTTTCGCGTATTGCCGCGGTTCGTCGAGGGGGTCGATTATCCGACATGAGATACCGCGTCTGCGCAGCTCGATCGCGGTGGTCAATCCGATCGGGCCGGCGCCCGCTACCAATACGTCGGTATCCATGAGGACCCACTCACGTCGAGGACAGTCGGTCATTTCAGTATGGGTAAGCGAACTTTTGTTTTGGGGAAATTCGCGCAAATCGGACATCGAGAGCTTGTGTCTCTCACTGGACGGTCCGAACGCGCTCCGATTGTCTTGCGCTAGTGCTCGGGTTCGAAGCTAGCTGAGATTCGCCCGCACAGGAGCGCGAGCTCGGCCTCGCCGACGCGTGGCGCGTCGTCCCATGAATCAACGTCGTTCCAACTCAGTGAACTGGGAGCGCCGAAAGGCCTGACGAAAACGTGCTGATGAAAGTGGGGGACGCTTAGCCCGGCGATCGCGGAGAACACGAATTCCGGAGTTAATTCCGAGTCGAGAGCACGTGAGACGCGCCTGACCGCGCGTGCGATGGCGAGTGCTTCAGGCTCGGATAGTGAGGGCAACCCGGACACGTGTCGACGGGTCTCGACGAACACATATCCAGGAACCGAACGTCCGTGTGGTGGAGGGGGTCGATGGGTGACAACAACGAAGTCGTCCTCGAAAATTCGAGGGCTGACGAGCGGACCTGTTCCTCGGTGCTTGGCGCATATGGCGCACTTTGACGTCCCCATTCCGCTTTTGTACCGAGCGTGGCCCGGTGGTGGAAGATTTGCGATCAGCCCGGCTGGAAAGGTCGCTGCTTTGTACAAATTTGCGTGTTTGTAAAACTTTTACCCTCAAAATCGTTGACAAAAGACCGCAATTTGTCCACTCTCTATACATAGATGTTGTTCGTGTCGCGGATTGCCGCGCAGGACGCACTCACTGATTCGAACGAGAACTGGAGAATTCGATGGCGGCGTTGGTGTACACCGAGCCAGATGGTCGGCTCGCAACTTGGAGAGACCGGAAACGCTACCTATGGCTGTTGGCGCTGATTCCGTCATCGGCAACTTTCATCGCAGTGGGGCTTGTTACCGCCACCGGATGGAATGTCTTCTGGTGGACCGGCCCGCTGATTGCTTTTGCCCTCATTCCTGTCATCGATATTCTGGCGGGCGAGGACGGGAAAAATCCGCCCGACGAGGTGATCGACGAACTCGAGAACGACCGCTTCTACCGGTGGTGCACCTACGCCTATCTGCCGCTGCAATACACGGCCTTCTTCCTGTCCTGCTACATCTGGGCGCGTTGGGATTTGAGCGTTCTCTCCAATATCGGACTCGCAGTGACGATCGGTGTGACGGCCGGAATCGGCATCAACACCGCCCACGAACTCGGGCACAAGAAGGAAAGCGTCGAGCGCTGGTTGTCCAAAATCGTTCTCGCACAAAGTGCTTACGGTCACTTCTACCTCGAGCACAACCGTGGCCACCATGTGCGAGTGTCGACTCCGGAAGATCCGGCGACCTCGCGCTTCGGTGAGACCCTCTACGGTTTCTGGCCGCGCAGCGTCGCCGGGGGATTGAAGTCGGCGTGGCATCTCGAGAAGACCCGCTTCGAGCGTTTGGGCACCACACACTGGAGTATCAAGAACGACGTTCTCAACGCCTGGCTCATGTCGGTTGTTCTGTTCGGTGTCGCGCTTGCAGTGTTCGGGATCGGTATTGCGCCGTACCTCGTGATCCAGGCCTTCATCGGATTCTCGCTGCTCGAAGCGATCAACTACCTCGAGCACTACGGACTCCTGCGTCAGAAAACCGCAAGCGGACGGTACGAGCGATGCACGCCGGCGCACAGCTGGAACAGTGATCGCATCTGCACCAACGTCTTTCTCTATCACCTGCAGCGGCACAGCGATCACCATGCGAACCCGACGCGTCGCTACCAGGCGCTTCGCAGCATGGAAGAGGCACCTCAGCTCCCGAGCGGGTACGCCAGCATGATCATGCTCGCCACAGTTCCGCCCTTGTGGCGCAAGGTGATGGATCACCGCGTCCTCGCGCACTACCGAGGTGACATCACCCAGGTCAACATCGCGCCGAAGAAGCGGGCCAAGATCCTCGCGGCCTACGGGGTGAACGCATGAACGCCTACATCTGCCGATCTGTGATTACACGTACACCGAATCGACAGGTGCTGCGCGAGAGGGCTTTCCGCCCGGCACGCCATGGTCGAGTATCCCGGACGACTGGTGCTGCCCCGACTGCGGCGTCCGCGAGAAGGTCGACTTCACGCTCGTCGCGCAATCCTGATCGAACTACCCACCGACGAAAGGAAAACCGATGTCCGAGACTGCCACTGCTTACAAATTGTTCCGCTGCCTCCAGTGCGGGTTCGAATACGACGAAGCGATCGGCTGGCCCGACGACGGTATCGAGCCGGGCACTCGCTGGGACGAGATTCCCGAAGACTGGTCCTGCCCTGATTGTGGTGCTGCCAAAGTCGATTTCGAGATGGTCGAGGTGGACCGCTGATGACAGCGGTCCGCGAGTCCGACACACGCACCGTGGTGATCGTGGGCACGGGCATCGCCGGTGCCGGTGCGGCGCAGGCCCTGCGCAAGGAAGGGTTCGGCGGCAGCATCATCCTGATCGGCAGCGAACCCGAGGAGCCGTACCGACGCCCGGCGTTGTCGAAAGAACTTCTGTCCGGGAAAGCGTCGATCGATCGGGTTCGGTTGCGGCCCTCGACGTTCTGGAGCGAGGAGGGCATCGACCTCCGGATCGGCAAGACTGTCACGAGTATCGACACCGATACCCGCACAGTACATTTGGACGACGCCGAGAGCATCGACTTCGACGTTCTGATTCTTGCCACGGGTGGACGGTCCCGACGGTTGGCCGCGGACGATTCCGAGCGCGTTCACTATCTTCGGGATATCGCAGACATGCGACGCTTGCAATCTCAGCTGGCCGAAGGATCCTCGCTGCTGGTTGTCGGTGGCGGATTGATCGGATCCGAGGTGGCATCGACCGCACGCGACTTGGGTTGCAGTGTGCAGGTTCTCGAAGCCCAGCCACTGCCCCTGTCCCGGTTGCTACCACCGTCGATAGCGGAGCGGATCGCTGCGCTGCACAACTTCGCGGGCGTCGACCTTCAGACGGGAGTCGATCTCGAGACGCTTACTGCAGGTGTCGACGGTGTCACCGCACGTGCGCGTGACGGACGCGAGTGGACGGCGGACTTGGCCGTCGTCGCAATCGGATCCTTGCCCGATACCGATGTGGCTGCTGCGGCGGGTATTGCGGTGGACAACGGGATTTCGGTCGACCGATACCTCAGGACGTCTGTCGATGGTGTGTACGCGATCGGAGATGTAGCCAACGTGCCCAACGGTTTTCTCGGCGGCATGCACCGTGGTGAGCACTGGAACACTGCGCAGGACCACGGCGTCGCAGTTGCCAAGACCATCGTGGGAAAGGATGAACCTTTCGAATCCGTCCCGTGGAGTTGGTCGAACCAATTCGGCCGCAACATCCAGGTAGCCGGTTGGCCAGGTGCCGATGACACCGTGATCGTCCGCGGAGACTTGGACTCCTACGATTTCACCGCGATCTGCACGCGCGACGGAAATATCGTCGGTGCTGTGAGCGTGGGGCGGCCGAAGGACATTCGCGCCGTCCGAACCATGATCGAACGCTCCCCGGACCTCAGCGCCGACGTACTCGCCGATACAAACAGGGATCTGACCGAACTTGCGGCGGGTCTTGTCGCCTCACCGGTGCGCTGAGTGCACTCGTGACTTCTGTGGCTTGCGTGTCCACCGTTTTGACACCGAGCACGGGCGATGGAAATCTTCCCGATATGTCCACCGCTCGTGCCCGTGTCCCGTACCACGAGGCAGCTCGTCAACTTCTCCGTGCGTCAGCGCTCGACGCCACACGCGAACTCTTGACCGAGAAATCGTGGAACGACATCACCATGGCGCATATCGCGGAAGCTGCGGGTATGAGCCGGCAGACGTTGTACAAGGAGTTCACGTCCCGGCAGGGGTTGGCGTCCGGATACCTCATCCGGTTTGTCGACGAGTTTCTCGAAGAAGTGGAACGTGAAGTAACGCTGCATCATTCGGATCCGCGGGGCGCGGTCTCGGCAGCCTTCCGTGCCTTTTTCGACGCCGGTGCCCGGGATCCGATGGTGGTCAGCATTGTCGGTCCTCGCCCGCAACATGACCTGCTGAGCCTGGTCACCACCGACGGGACTCCGCTGCTCGAACATGCGAGCGCGAGGTTGGCCGAGATCTTCATGACCAGTTGGGCGAACGTCGACCGCGTCCATGCCGAGATGTTCGGCAGCACGATAGTGCGTCTCGCGATCAGTCACGTGACGTTGTCCTTCGGTACTCCCGATCAGATCGCCGAGAACCTGGGGGAGATGTTCGGGCCGTTCCTCGATCAGGTCATCGGTTCGGGAGCAGTCGAACCGAACTGAGCCAATGGGATCGATACGGTTTCCGAGCTAGGACGGAAGTTCGATCGAGCGTGATCGCCGTAGTTCTTTGGTGGGAAATATCGCTGTTATGTGTGAATCCGCGTCTCACTTCTCGGTAGCGTGCCGGGCGTAGATCGAGGTGCGATCCGCAGGGGTGGCTCTCGTGAAGTTCCGTCAACGATGGAGGAATTCGAAGTTGAAGAGCCGCAATAAATCTCGAGTGGCGTCGACCGTTGTGGTAGTTGCATGGTTTGTCATGGCCGGGGCAGGTGTGGCAGTCGCCGACGAATCCTCGTCAGGGTCCTCCGGGGGAGGATCACTCGGTTCCTCCAGTGCGCCGGAGGTTGATCCGTTGACCTTCGACGGTTGGGGCACGTGCCCGATCGAGGATCTCGAGGTGACGACGTGCGCCACCGTCGTGGTGCGGGGAGGGACCATGAAATTGGGTGCACTTTCGGTGCCGATCCCGGACGGCAGTCTCAAGGTTGCGGGCGGGGTGAAATACGCGACCCAGCCCGACAACAGTTTCGTCGAGACCTTTGTCGCCAAGCAGGACGGGTCCAACGGGGTCTATTCCAACCCGATTTCGGTGCCAGGGGGTGCGCTCGGGATCGATACTCCGCTCGGATTGACTCAGATCAGCGCGACAGTCGAATCGGTGGGAGTCCCGGATCTGAAGGTCCTCGAGCAGGAACTCACGATGCCGGTCCGCTTGAAACTGTCGAATCCGTTGCTGGGCGACGATTGCTACATCGGTTCGATCTCGAATCCGATCAACCTTCACCTGACGACAACAGGCAACCCGCCATCGGAACCCATCGGTGAGTTCCCGGGTGCAGTGTTTCCGGCAGTCCCACATTCGGATGCTGCGTTTGCGGCGCCGGGGGCTAGCGGATGCGGACCACTGGGTGCGCTCAACTGGGCGGTGAATCTCCGTGGGGGAGTGCCGGCAGTCAGCGGAAAGAACTCGCTCACCACGTCGAGCGACGTCTATGCGGTGGCTGCACGGAAAGTGCGACCGCCTGCCTGACAGACGCACAGTTGCCGGAACGCACAACGAGGGCCGACCCGTGGTGGGTCGGCCCTCGTTCTGCACAATCGGGTCAGCTGACCTCGGGATCACGCACCGTGATGGTGCCGTCCCTTACTGCGTCGGCGATGCTGTCGTGCAGTTTCGGGCAACCGTCTTTCAACGCCGTCGACTGTCCGGACGCAATGGCCTCTTTGAAGGTGTGGCAACGCAGCGCCGGGTCGGAAGTCCACTGCACGCTGGTGTGCTTGTACGTGTTCTTGCGAACAAGTACGCAGGCACCGCATGCCTTGCAGTCGACTTCCTGCAGACCCGAGTCGAGGTATTCGTGCTTGTCCTCGATCGTCTGGGCCGCGATCGCCTCGAGCCGTTCCGTTTGCCCGGCAAAGTCCGGTGCCTTGGCCCAACGAGCCCACCGTGCGTCGGTTCCGATCGAGGCGCTCACGACTAGACCTCTGCTTCCTTCTTTGCCGCTTCTGCTGCGGCTTCCTTCTCGGCCTTCTGGCGTGCGAGGTTTTCCTCGACCTCGGCGTGCCAGGCTTCGTTTGCCTTGGTGGTGTCCACCTCGAACTCGAAGCGCTGCGTCATCTTCTCGGTGACGTCGGCCTTGTCCACGTAGAACTGCTCGTACCAGCGTCGTAGCTGGTAGACGGGGCCGTCTTCTTCGCAGAGAAGGGGATTCTCGATCTTGGTCTTGTTCTTCCAGATCGCGACGTCCTGTAGGAAGCCCTCGCTGATGCCCTCGGTGAACTTGCCGGCCAACTTGTCGGCCATCTCGTCGGAGACACCCGTCGGCTTCTTGACCGTCACGCCCCACTGCAGCACGAACGAGTCCGGGCTGATCGGGTAGTGGCAGTTGATCAGAACACTCTCGACCTCGTATCCGCTGTAGCTGTTCCACAGGGGATTGACCATGTACGACGGCCCGTAATACGCAGCTTCGGAGCGAAGAAGCGTGTCGCCGCCGTACTGGGAGGCCATTCCGATGTCGGGACGGCCTGTGGTGTTGAGGTACTGAGTGGCGATCTCACCTTCGAAGACGTTCTTGAAGTACGTCGGGAAGGCGTAGTGGATGTAGTAGAAGTGCGCCATGTCGACCACGTTGTCGATGATCTCGCGGCAGTTGGAACCCTCGATGACCATGGAGTTCCAGGTCCAGTCGGTCCATTCGTCGCTGTACGCGCCCTCGATACGGGGAATCACGATCTCCTCGGGCGGTGGGTTGCCCTCGGGGTC
The DNA here is from genome assembly GCF_003852455.1 of Rhodococcus sp. KBW08. Lineage (NCBI taxonomy): Bacteria > Bacillati > Actinomycetota > Actinomycetes > Mycobacteriales > Nocardiaceae > Rhodococcus > Rhodococcus sp. KBW08. Next base: position 397,247 of record NZ_QAJJ01000017.1, on the reverse strand, counting down.
GTTCCAGACGAAGAGCTGACCGTTCTGCTCGAGGGTCGTCCACGCGCGGGTACGTGCGAGCGGAGGCACGCGGCGGGCATAAGGAATGCCGGTGCATTTGCCGTTGCCGCCCCAGCGCCAGTCGTGGAAGGGGCAGGCGACGGAATCGCCCTTGACCTCGCCTTGTGTGAGGTCACCGCCCATGTGACGGCAGTATCCGTCGAGAACTTTGATGTCGCCCTTGCTGTCGGCGAACACCACGAGCTTCGTACCGAAAGCCTCGATCGCGTGCGGTTTGCCGTCCTTGAAGGTCTTCAGTAGACCCAGGCAGTGCCAACCGCGGGCGAAACGAGTCTGCACCGTTCCGACGTCGATCTCGCGAATCTGCGCCATTGTGACCTCACATCCCTTCTAGCTGTTAGTAGAACACGTTATAGAACTCGATCCGGTTCCGCCAGATTTTGGGGGCACTTGTTACAGCATTGCGGCCACAAACGGGACCTTTGTCAGCGTCTCGACAGAAAAGAGAACGTGTTCTAGTCTCAAGTGTAAGTGAACCAACCGATCGAGGAAGACGGGAGCGTCGAAGTGGGTAACCATGACAGCCACGAGGTGATGCAGAGGCTCGACGCACTACTGCCGGCACTGCGCGAGCGCGCACAGGAGACCGAGGATCTGCGTCGTATCCCCGACGAGTCCATCAAGGGACTCCAGGAAACAGGCTTCTTCCGCTTGCTGCAGCCGAAGCAGTGGGGCGGATACGAAGCCGATCCGGTGCTGTTCTACTCCGCGGTCAAGAAGATCGCCAGCGCGTGCGGTTCCACAGGGTGGGTCTCCTCGATCATCGGCGTACACAACTGGCACCTCGCCCTCTTCTCTCAGCAGGCGCAGGAAGACGTGTGGGGCAACGACACTGACGTGCGCATCTCGTCCTCTTACGCTCCGATGGGTATGGGTGAAGTAGTCGAGGGCGGATACAAGGTCAACGGTGCGTGGGCGTGGTCCTCGGGTTGTGACCATGCCAGCTGGGCCGTTCTCGGTGGTCCGGTGTTCAAGGACGGCCGCGCAGTCGATTTCGTGAGCTACCTGATTCCTCGCGAGGACTACCAGATCGACGACGTGTGGAATGTGGTCGGCCTGCGTGGAACCGGCTCCAATACCGTTGTGGTCAAGGATGTTTTTGTTCCCAAGCATCGCGTTCTGAGCTTCCGGGCGATGAGCGAATTGACCGCCCCGGGCCTCGAGAAGAACACTGCACCGGTCTACAAGATGCCGTGGGGAACCATTCACCCCACCACGATCTCGGCGCCGATCGTCGGAATGGCGTACGGCGCTTACGAAGCGCACGTCGAGCACCAGGGCAAGCGCGTTCGCGCTGCGTTCGCCGGAGAGAAGTCGAAGGACGATCCGTTCGCCAAGGTGCGCATCGCCGAGGCATCCAGCGACATCGACGCCGCGTGGCGTCAGCTCTCCGGCAACGTCGCCGACGAGTACGCGTTGATCCTTGCGGGCGAAGAGGTTCCGATGGAACTGCGTCTGCGCGCTCGACGCGACCAGGTGCGCGCCACTGGCCGTGCGATCGCCTCGATCGACAAGCTCTTCGAGAACTCCGGTGCCACGGCACTGCAGAACGGCACTCCGATTCAGCGTTTCTGGCGCGACGCTCACGCTGGTCGCGTCCACGCCGCGAACGATCCCGAACGCGCATACGTCATGTTCGGAACCGGCGAATTCGGTCTGCCGATCACCGACACGATGGTCTAGAGGAGGCTCAGTGACAACCACCGAAGAAGCTCTCACCTACGAGTCCACTTCGCGGTTCGCGCAAGTGCGCCCCGATCTGAAACTGCACTTCCACGAGGCAGGCGTCGGAAACGACAAGACCATCGTGCTGCTGCACGGCGGTGGCCCAGGCGCGTCGTCGTGGTCTAACTTCGCCCGCAACATTCCGGTGTTGGCGAAGAGCTTTCACGTCATCGCGGTCGATCAGCCCGGTTACGGGCAGTCCGACAAGCCGACGGAGCATCCGCAGTACTTCGTGCACAGTGCGTCGGCGCTCAACGATCTCCTGGATACGCTCGAGATCACCGGTCGCGTTGATCTGCTGGGCAATTCGCTCGGTGGTGGCGCTGCTGTTCGCTTTGCGCTCGACTACCCGGACCGCGCCGGTCGCCTCGTTCTGATGGGCCCCGGCGGTCTCAGTGTCAACCTGTTTGCGCCGGACCCCACCGAGGGCGTCAAGAACCTCGGGAAGTTCAGCTACCAGCCCACACGTGAGAACCTCGAAGCGTTCCTGCGGATCATGGTCTTCGATCAGAAGCTGATCACGCCGGAACTCGTCGACGAACGTTTTGCTGCGGCCAGCACTCCCGAGTCGCTCGCTGCGGCCAAGGCGATGGGTAAGTCCTTCTCCAGTGGTGACTTCGAGCTCGGCATGCTCTGGCGCGAGGCGTACAAGCTGCGTCAGCGTGTGTTGCTGATCTGGGGCCGTGAGGATCGGGTCAACCCTCTCGACGGCGCACTGGTTGCGCTCAAGATGATCCCGCGCGCGCAGCTCCACGTCTTCGGCGGTTGCGGTCACTGGGCGCAGCTCGAGAAGTTCGACGAATTCAACCGGCTCGCAACCGACTTCCTGCTCGACGGAGGTAAATGATGGGTATTCGATCTCTGGCGTACATGCGCATCGGGGCCACCGACATGGCTGCGTGGCGCGAGTACGGACTCAAGATCCTCGGAATGATCGAGGGCAAGGGCGTCGACGCGGAATCGCTGTATCTGCGTATGGACGACTTCCCGGCGCGTCTTGTCATCGTTCCGAACGACACCGACCGTCTGCTCGTCTCGGGCTGGGAAACCGCGAATGCGGCTGAGCTGCAGGATATCCGTGACAGATTGTCGGCAGCCGGTGTTCCGTTCAAGGAAGGGACGGCGGAGCAGCTCAAGGACCGTCGCGTCGTCGAGATGATCGCGTTCGAGGACACCTCGGGTAACTCCCTCGAGGTGTTCCACGGCGCTGCTCTCGAACATCGTCGGATCGTGAGCCCGTACGGACACAGGTTCGTGACGGGGGAGCAGGGCCTCGGTCACGTCGTGCTCACCACCGATGACGACGACGCCTCGCTGCGGTTCTACCGCGACGTACTCGGATTCAAACTTCGCGATTCGATGCGTCTGCCTCCGCAGATGGTCGGCCGACCCGCGGACGGCGACCCGGCGTGGCTGAGGTTCCTCGGCTGCAACCCGCGTCACCACAGCTTGGCGTTCCTGCCGTTGCCCAACCCGACGGGCATCGTGCACCTGATGCTCGAAGTGGAGAACTCCGACGACGTCGGACTGTGCCTCGACCGGGCACTGCGCAAGAAGGTCAAGATGTCGGCGACGCTCGGTCGCCACGTCAACGACGAGATGCTTTCGTTCTACATGAAGACTCCGGGCGGGTTCGACATCGAATTCGGTTGTGAGGGGCTAGAGGTCGAGGACGAAAACTGGATCGCGAGGGAAAGCACGGCCGTGAGCCTGTGGGGTCACGACTTCACGGTGGGAATGAAGCCGTGAGTTCGCCCGACGCGTCGGTGAGTGCGGAACAGGCCATCGATCCACGCCAGTTCCGCACGGTTCTCGGGCAATTCTGCACGGGTATCACCATCATCACGACAGTCGACGACGGTGAGCCGGTCGGGTTCGCGTGTCAGTCTTTTGCCGCCCTGTCACTCGACCCGCCTTTGGTGTTGTTCTGCCCCACCAAGGGTTCTCGGTCGTGGGCGGCAATCGAGCGGACCGGGAAGTTCGCCGTCAACGTGTTGGCGGAGGAACAGCAGGCGGTGTGTGCTCGTTTCGGGTCACGTGAGCCGGACAAGTTCGCGGGTATCGATTGGACGCCATCACCGTTGGGCTCGCCGATCATCGACAAGTCGCTTGCCCACATCGACTGCACAGTGGAAACAGTCCACGACGGCGGTGATCACTACGTCGTCTTCGGACGTGTGTCGTCGATGAGTGAGATCAAGACCGAACGCCCGCTGCTCTTCTATCGCGGGCAGTACACGGGCATCGAGCCGGACAAGACTGTTCCGGCTACCTGGCGTGACGATCTGGAAGCTTTCCTGACGACCACGACGGAAGATACCTGGCTGTAGGGGCAAGCCCCCCGTGAGTGGTTAAGGAGTCCAGGGGCTCCTTAACCACTCACGGGGCCGGAGGCCCTACAGCGAAAAACAGGTATGACAGAAGTCGTCACCGAACGGCGTCAGCAGGATGCTACGACGGACGATCTTGTTGGATCGTCCCGCGCGCTTGACCGCCTCGATCACCGACGGCTGCACCTCGACCACCTGGTACCGGTCGGCCTCGACGGGCTCGCGTGAGAACGCCACCAAACCGAGCCGATGCAGGTTGTTCAGGTAGGCGCTGATGCGATCCAGATGCCGGCATCCCGCCAGTTCTCCGATCATCGACAAACCCTCGTCGATCATCTCCGAGCCGACGCCGAACGGACGCGCCGTGCGTACGTCCACGCTCGGTTGCGCACCTGAAGTGGCCAACAGCCGGAGAATTCGAGCTTCGTCCGGCGCGATCTCGTCGAGGATCCGGTCGTAGGCCGGGTGCAGGTCGTCGCGATCGGTCACGTCCGCGGAACGGTCCAGCAACCTGTCGCCGCGTGCCCGCAGCGCCGCGAGAGTGGCCTCGACGCTCTGTTTGCGGTTGGTACGAGGCGCCATTGCAGCCCGCAGGTTCTCCGTCCGCGAGCCGTCTCCGTTGGAGTTCTCGGCCCGACGTTCGGATTGCACGTTGGCGGATTCAGCAGCTTCTGCCGCGGCTTCGGCGGCAGCCTGAACGATCTGTCGCGTCGCCTCCTTCGCCGTTCCGAAAGCCCAACCCGTCAGCTTGATCGACGTGAGCGTCGTCGTGGCAGTGAGCCCGACAAGGCTACGGATCAGACGCTTTTCGACGGATTCGACCGGCGTGATGTCCGCAGCCCAGTCGTACGATTCCGCTTCGACGATCAGGCGGTGGTCGTGCTCACTCATACTCATACTCCGACTCATACTCCGAATATTGCGAGGTGTAGGAAACCGGCAAACGAGCCCAGCACGGCCCCGTGTACGAACAACAGCCACTCGTCCTGCTTGACGGCTGAGCGTAGTAGTTCGCTGAAATCTTCCGGTGAAAGGATGCTCATGCGTTCGGTGACGAAGACACGAATCTTCTCCGACTGGCTCTCGGCGAACTCCGCGTCTTCGAAGACCCTTGGGTACAGGTCGAGCACTTCGGTGGTGGCCAGGCCGGGCAGACGCTTGTAACTCTGCGAACCGACGGTCATCTTGACGACCGACTTTGCCCAGCCGGCGGCGTCGTCGACGGATTCGCGCAGTACCTGGTCGAGCATCCGCCGCGTTCGGTCCGAGCGCGGACCTTCGAGGAGTTCGGTGCCGATGTTCTCGAGCGTCACGACGTGATCGGCCAGGGTTTTTGCGTACCCGGCGATGATTTCGGTGCGTCGTTTGAGGAAGAGTCCCTGTCGCCACGGCACCCAACGGCTGGGTGTGATCGGCTCGAAGATCATCGTGATGCCGAGGTAGTTCACGATGTATCCGATGATCACGCCACCGATGGGAAGCACCCACCACTGCGGAACCAGGTGGAGGATTCCGACGAGCACGAAGCCCATCGGGAAACCGAAGTAGAAGCCGAAGTTCTGCATGAACCGGAGCTCTTTGTTGCCCATCGTGCGGAAGATGTCGTTGAGCAGTTTGGGATGCGAGGAGAGGTAGCGGATCACCATCAGCTTCGCGTCGATGAACTCGTCGATGTCCTCTTCGATGCGGTCGGTGATCATGCGCACGCTGGCCGGCAGGTCGTCCTCCACTTTGCGGAAGACGGCTTCCTTCACCGACGTCGGAAGGTTGTGCCAGAGCTGAGGATTCTCGGCCGTCATGATTCTGGTGACCACGCCGCGCACCTCACTGCGCGAGATGTTCACCAAGTGCTCGGCGATGCTGTCCGGGTCCAGAACGCGGTAGAAGTCGGCAATGCTGCCGACCTTCGCGAGGGATTTGTCGACGGCGATCGACGCCATCTTCTCCGCCCGCGAAGGGACGATCCCTTGCCAACCGAATCGGCCGTCGCTCGTGATCGCGGGGATCACCTGGACGCGCCGGGGAAGGAACGGGAAGAGCAGTTTGAGGCCGGGCACTTTGATCCCGTGGAAGTTGATCGGCGCAAAAAGCATCAGGACGCCCGACCAATTGGTGATGTACCCGATGATTCCCGTGAACAAAGGAATGGTGATCAACTGTTCGAGCAAGTGGTCCGGCACCGTCGCACATCCTCCTCATATCCGAGAACCTCACGTTCGGACATGATTGCCGAAACTTCGCTCTTCGTGGGTGTTTCGTTGGCTACTGCTGCGCCTTCCCAGTTGCGTCAGCATAGAGGCCCGACAATTCGGGCTGTAGGTGGGTCGGAAGTTGATGTAACCTCACGTACATGGTCAGTATTGCGCACAGCACGACGACGCCGGTTCTCTTCCGGCGCATCGTTTAGCAACTGCTGACCGAACCCTTTCAGCCCCGGGAGTTATCGCCCCGGGGTTTTCTTGTTTATTCGCTCCGTGTGCGTCTCCCCTTGAACGATTTGGAGATCTCTCATGAGCGTTGACCACCTTGAACTCGGGCGCGAGCTGGAGTTATTCGCCACCACCCCCATTGTCGGAGCAGGCCTCCCACTCTGGTTACCGGACGGCGCGATCATCAGGAGCGAACTCGAAAAGTTCGCCGCCGAGCAAGCAGCGCGATCCGGGTGCCGGGGTGTCTATACCCCCGTTATGGCGAAGAAAGAGTTGTACGAGAGATCTGGGCATTGGTCCAAGTTCTCGGACGACATGTTCCCCGAAATGAAGATAGGCGGAGAGTCATTTCTCCTTCGTCCGGCTAACTGTCCTCATCACGCTCAGGTATTCGCCGCTCGCGGTCGTAGTTATCGCGAGCTACCTTTCCGCGTTCGTGAACTCGGCTCGATGTTTCGTAGCGAACTCTCCGGAGTTCTCAGCGGATTGAGTCGAGTCAGACAGATCAATCTCGACGACGCACATGTCTTCTGTAGTCGTCAACAAGTGCAAGCGGAAGTGATCGTGGCGCTCGACGCAATCGAGCGCTGCTACTCGACTCTGGGGATTGCCGAACGGGGGTATCGACTCTCGATCAGAGGGGGAGAGGGGCAGTACCTCGGCACCGACGAGCAGTGGGCGGACGCCGAGGATCACCTTCGCGGAGCACTGAATGCACGCTCGATCGAGTACGTGGAAGCGAAGGGAGAGGCAGCGTTCTACGGTCCCAAGATCGACGTCCAAGTGCGAGACGCGCACGGCCGCGAGGAAACACTCTCCACCGTCCAACTCGACTTCAATCAACCGGAGCGCTTCGACCTCGAGTACACCGCTGAGGACGGATCCAAGGCCCGCCCCGTCATGATCCATCGGGGCTTGCTCGGGTCGATGGAACGCATGACTGCGCTCTTGATCGAAAGGTTCGAAGGACGGATGCCGCCGTGGCTGGCACCCAACCAAGTCGCGATCCTGCCCGTCGGCGACCGACATCGGGATGCGGCCGAGCGTTTGCGGGCTGATCTCGAGGCTCACGATGTTCGAGTGGCGATCGCAGCTGACGGATCGTTGGGACGTCGTATCCGCGATGCGCGCACTCACCGTGACCCGTACATCGCGGTGATCGGGGACAACGAGGTGCACGGCGGCACCGTCGACGTTCTGGTCCCCGTGCGTGGTGGGCGGGCGGAGGTCGACGCGGGTGTGTTTGTCGCTCAGGTGGTCTCGGGCGTCGCGGAGCGTGCCCTGCTTCCGGCAGCCTTCTAGCCGACGGGTAACTCGTGCAGGGCGCGCACCAGTGGCGCGAGTTCAGGCGTTTTGCATGCCTCGTCGAGCGCGGCCTCGAGGGTGGCGTCGTGCGTCGGCCGTGCGCTTTCGAGAAGCTCGCGGCCGGCCGGCGTCAACTCGGTGTAGATGCCTCGACGGTCGTCGGCGCACAGGATGCGCGTCAGTAGTCCTCGATCTTCGAGTCGGTTGACCAAGCGCGTCGTGGCGCTGCTGCTCAGTGCGGCAGCGCGGGCCAGCTGGGCCATGCGCATGTGCCAGCCGTCCTGGCGGCTCAGCGCGTCGAGCACGGTGTATTCGACGACGGACAGTTTGTGCTCACGCTGGAGCGCGCGTTCCAGTTCGGTGTCGAGGGCGCCGTGCAGTGCTGCGAGCGTGCGCCACCCTTGCGAACGGATTTCGACGGCGTCGTCGGCGATCCCCATGTGATTCTCCTTGTCCGTTTCCTGCGGCTCCAGGTTACCAGCTTGCGCATGTAGCGCGCGCGTGCAACTATTTATGGCGCGCCTGCAACTACTGCACACGCCCGCTAACGGCTTGCGCGTAAATCTGTGAAAGGAACATCGAGATGCCATTGGGTCTCATTGCCCTCGCTATGGGCGGGTTCGGGATCGGCCTCACCGAATTTGTCATCATGGGCCTCCTGCCCGAGGTCTCGGCCGACTTCGAGGTCACCGAGTCCGTCGCGGGCTACCTGATCTCGGGCTACGCGCTGTCCGTGGCGATCGGCGCGATCCTCCTGACCGCTGCCGTCACTCGCTTCGAGCGCAAGAAGGTCCTTCTCTCGCTCATGGTGCTGTTCATCATCGGCAACCTGATGTCCGCGCTCGCGCCGACCTACGAGGTCATGATGGGCGGACGCATCGTCGCGGCGCTGTGCCACGGTGCGTTCTTCGGAATCGGTTCGGTGGTTGCCGCCGACATGGTCGCGCCCAACAAGCGCGCCGGCGCCATCGCGATGATGTTCGCGGGCCTGACCATCGCCAACGTCCTCGGCGTTCCGTTCGGCACGCTGCTGGGCCAGCAACTCGGATGGCGCTCGACGTTCTGGGCCATCACCGTCATCGGCGTCATCGCCCTGATCGGAATTGCAGCACTCGTCCCGACGACGCCCGCAAGCACGACCGGCGGCGGATTGCGCGGAGAGTTGGGGGCATTCCGCAACAAGCAGGTTTGGCTCTCGATCGCCATCACCATCCTCGGCTACGGCGGAATGTTCGGAGCCTTCACCTACATCGCCTTCACGCTCACCGAGGTAACGGGATTCGCGACGTCCAGCGTTCCGTGGCTGCTCATCCTCTTCGGCTCGGGCCTGTTCGTCGGTAATTTCCTCGGTGCCAAGGCGGCCGACCGCTCGCTGACGAAGGCACTGGTCTGGATTCTCGCGATTCTGACCGTCGTTCTGATCGTGTTCGCCGCCACCGCGGAGAGCAAGGTCATGACCGTGATCTCACTGTTCTTCATGGGCGCCTTCGGTTTTGCGACGGTCCCCGGCCTGCAGATGCGGATCATGAACTACGCGTCGGCCGCACCGACCATGGCGTCGGGTGCCAACATCGCCGCCTTCAACGTCGGCAACGCACTCGGGGCATGGCTGGGCGGAATCACCATCGCTGCGGGGCTCGGCTTCACCTCCCCGATCTGGATGGGAGCGGCAGTCACCGTCGCCGGTCTGCTGGTTCTGATCGTCGCGGCGAAGATCGACCGCCCGGCAGCGTCAGAGCAGTCGGCGCCGAGCACCTCGCTGCATCCGACCGCAGCCTGAACCCAGCCACCGCGCGGGTCAGGTGAGTCGGAATTCGGCGGTCACCCCGGAGAAGGGCGTGATCGCGCCGGTACCCCGAGCCTTCGACGCACCGAAGTGTTGGACTCGATACGTACCCGCCGGAGTATCGGCCGGAACATCCCACGTGATGCGTACGACGGAACCGTTGCTCCCGACCCGGCGCCAGTGCAGTTTGGTGGACCAGTCGTTGTCGTCGGCCACGCGCGTCCAGGATCCGCCGGTATTGCGTTGGATCTCGTAGAAGGTCCCGTTTCGGTGAGTGTCGTTCTTGGGGTGGCCGGTGACGAACTCGACGGCAACTTGCCCGCCCGATGAGCTGTCGCCTGGCTGGACCGTCGCATCGCCGAATTGTGTTCCCGGCAAAGGTTCGTCGAAGTCGACACCAGGTCCGAAGCTGGGCTGGAACCCGGACAGGTCGGCCGGCGCGGGGCCGCGAGGAGGTTCGGTGCCATCGCGCATCGCGGCTGCGAGAGCGGCGTACCCCTGCTGATAGGCAGGCAGTGTGTAACGGCCGAACATCGTCGAACCGCCCTCGTACTGCTGCGAATCGTATTCCTGTGGCGTGGTGCAGTAGCTCGAGTACGAGTTCGCGTATCCCTGGAAGATGACGTTCTCGAGGGGAACCCCAAGCTCGTCGGCGACGGTTCGACGCACCCGTAATCCGGAGACGATGGTGAATTCCGCAGGGCCACCGACGATGTAGAACTGGCCGATCTGCAGGATCTGGATCTTCAGTACGTTCGGTACCCATCCGCCCGGTGGCAACAGGCCGACCGGAACGACTACGAGCTTGGGTGCCTGTGCATCCTGAAGCCATTGAGGCACAGGGGCATCCATGCCGCCCAGTGCGTCGATCATGGGGTTCCTGGTGCCCTCGGGGAAGATCGGAATTGCCGGTCCGTCCTCGACGCTTCCGGCGCTCATTGCCGCGCCGATCGCAGCCGGCGCGGTGCGATGCTCTCGCCCGTCCGGGGTGAATCGTCCGCTCACCACCTGATTTGCCATGTCCAGGTACATGATCCGACTGTCGACGCCACCGGTGACGGTTTCGGACGCCGCGTGGAAGGCAGTTTGAGCCGCCGTGACCTGGCGCAGTCCGATGATGCGTGCGTTCTCGAATTCGTCGTCGGTCGGTCCACGTCCGGGTTCGAGGAAGAGGTTGGGTGACATGTCGCCGCTGTTGGTCTGCGGAAATGCGGCGATGAAGCTGGTGTCGCCGTCGAGGTAGCGCACGCCCTGGTCGTCGTGCTCCCAGAAGTACGCCGCGGCGCCCTTGTTGTCGCCGGAGATGAGATGGTTCTCGTTCGTGAGCGAGGCGCAGTGGGTGGCGAACCAGTTGATCGCCCCGATGTCTTTGCTGCCCCGGCTGATTCGGATGACCCGCATGTGGTGATCGTTGCCGCCGGGGTAGTAGGCCTTGTCCTCTTCGGGATTGAGATCGAACGCCACTCGTGATCGGTTGACGCTCGCGTCGGTGAGTTCGGACCGGCCGAAACGTACCGTGCCGGGCGCCAGGTTCTCGTGGGCAGCGCTGATCGCCTCGACCATGCCGTTGACCTCGGCTTCGAACACCTGTAATTCGAAGCCGAGAACTGCGAGGTTGTACGCGTAGTTGTGCGAGGCCCCACCACATGCCGCGTGTGAATGGATGGCCGTCAACATGACGTTGCGTTCGGTGTAGATATCGCCGAATTTTCCGGCCAGCCGGCGCAGAACCTCGTCGTGCACGGACTGGAAGATCATGCAGTTGTCGACGCAGACGTAGACGACCCGCGACCCGCCGGACTCGAAGATGAAGGCGCGTGCGCGCATTCGCTGGTGCAGACCTTCGGCGCGTTGGTCGAAGCTCGAGTAGCCCATCATGCCGACTTCGGCGACCGGTCCGGTCACATCGGAAATTCCGGCGCCCACCTGCAGTGACGCCGACGACTTGTCGGTGCGTGCGGGTGAATAAGAGCGTGCCGACGAAGCTGCGACGGCCTGGTTCGTCGACAGAGCGGCGAGCGCAGGTGCGGCGGCAGCGCCTGCCAGTACGGTGCGTCGGGTGATCTGCACGAGTGTCCTTTCGGGCGGTCTGACGCGAGTTGGTCAACCGTCCAGGAGTGTAGCCCGAGTCACACGCGACCGAAAGGGGTGCCGTCGGCTGACACTCAGATCGCTGTCGCCTCCCCGAACGTCATCGCCAGGTTCTTGATGGTCGTGGTCATCAGGGCCCGGCGGGGGAGTCCGAGTTTCCGAAGCTCCGCCGCCATCGGGTGACTGCCCAGCTGCACCTCGGCTCCACCAGGTCGCGATTTGACGCCGGTCGGCGCCATGTCCCACGACGTGCACCTGGTGACGCCGTCGAGATGTGAGTACGCGGCCAACGACATGTTGGCTCCGCCACCCGGCACGCTGACGCCGGATTTCACACTCAACTGTGTGATGAGTTTGCCGTCGCGCGAGACGGATCCGCGCTTGACCGAGCCGACGTGCTCGGTGTCGAATTCGGCAAGCACCTTCGGGAACCCCCAGATTTCCCGGCCGGCGGCCTTGGTGAATTCGCCGTCCACCGGCAACTCGTGAATGAGCGCCCCCGCAGTTCCCGCAGCGAGTGAACGTAGATCTCCCAGCACCGAGGTTTCGGGAGGCGCAGTGTGGCTGCGCACCATGTACGTCACTCCGAATTCGTTGTACGGGCCCAGATCTCCGTCGATGTAGTCGACGAAAACCAGCCCGCACAGCGCCCGACCGGGCCGGTACTGGAGCACCGTCAAGCCGGTGTAGTCGATGATCGACTGCGCGGTTGCGCTGGGTACCGAGTACAGCGCCATGAAGGCCGACGCGGTGCGAACCTCGACCGGCATCTCGACCTTCTTGCCCAGAATCGTGTAGCTCATGGCGCGACCACCCCGCGGAGTCCGTCGGAGCCGTAGACGGGTTCGAGCATCGAGCGGAAATCCGGTCCGCGGCGCAGCATTTGGCCTCCGTCCACGTTGATGATCTGCCCGGTGATCCAGGTGGATTGCGGTCCGAGGAGGAAGGAAGCGAGTCCGGCGACGTCCTCGACTTCACCGACGCGTTCGAGTGGAGTGTTGGCCAGGTAGTCGTCGAGGATGGGGCCACCGTCGGTGATGAGCGCGACCAGATCCGTTCGGGTCAACCCCGGCCGAATCGCGTTGACACGAATGTTGCTGGCGCCCAGTTCGTCTGCCGCCAACTGCACCAGGTGGTCGACGCCGGACTTCGAGACGCCGTATGCGCCGAACCAGCGATGTGTGTTGCTGCTGGCGATCGACGAGATCGCGACGATGGATCCGCCGCCTCCTGCCACCAGTGCCCGGGCGCCGTGCTTGATCGTCAACATGGTCCCTGTGACGTTGAGGTCGACGGTCCGGCGCCAGGCGTCGACGTCGAGTTGCGTGACCGGTGCGATGGTTTCGTTCCCGCCGGCGCAGGCCACTACACCGTCGAGCTTTCCGGTGACGGAGACCGCCGCGGCGACAGTGGCGACGACGTCTGCTTCGATCGTGACGTCGGCGGAGGAGACGCCGACCGATCCTGCCGGATTCGACTGCCGGATCGATTCGGCAGCAGCATCCAGTTTCACTTTGTTGCGTCCGCAGATCGTCACGTGAGCGCCGGCCGCAACCAGCGAACGAGCGATGCCCAGGCCGATGCCACTACCGCCGCCGGTCACCAGTATCGATCTGCCGGTGAAAGTGGGTATGCCCGCTGAGGCGGTGTCGTCGTCCATGCGTGTCTCCTGGTCGTTGCTCCGGCGGGCGCGCGTGCTGCTTCTGGAGGTTTTCCGGTTCGGCTTCGGTGAAAACGCCCCACGCTATATAGGAACAGGTTCTACTTATTGAGGCAAGGGTTGTGTGAGAGGCGGAGTGATGGCTACCAGACCGACCTTCGATTTGATCGACGGGCGCTTCTACAGCGGAGACCTCGGGAATGTTCGCGATGCCTACGCCTGGATGCGCGATCACGAGCCCGTGTACCGAGACGACGCCAACGGAATCACCGCGGCAGCGAGCTACGACGCCGTCGTCGCAGCCGAGCGGGATCCCGAACTGTTCTCCAACGCCGGCGGCATCCGTCCCGAAACGGGTCCGTTGCCGCAGATGATCGACATGGACGACCCGCAGCACCTCACGCGTCGACGCTTGGTCAACGCGGGTTTCACACGTAAGAAGGTCGAAGCCAAGGCCGGGCGTATCCGGGAGATCTGCGATCAACTGATCGACGCCGTCTGTGAGAAAGGAGAAGCCGACTTCGTCGCAGACTTGGCGGCACCGCTGCCTATGGCCGTCATCGGCGACATGTTGGGTGTCCGTCCGGAAGAACGCGCGTTGTTTCTGCGGTGGTCGGACGATCTGGTGAAAGCACTGGGAAGCAACGCTTCCCAGGATCAGCTGCAAGCCATGATGACTGCGTACGTCGACTTCACCGCGTACATGATGCGAGCCATCGCCGAGCGGAGGAGCGAGCCGGCCGACGATTTGGTGAGCACGTTGATACACAGTGAGGTCGACGGAGAGGCTCTCTCCGATCAGGAAATCGTCAACGAGTCCCTACTGATTCTCATCGGCGGTGACGAGACCACGCGGCACGTCCTGAGCGGTGGCATGGAACAGCTGCTGCGTCATGCGGACCAGCATCGGGAACTGGTCGACGATCCCGATGCCATTCCTCTGGCGATGGAAGAGATGCTGCGGTGGTCGTCGCCGATCAAGAACATGGCTCGAACCCTGACACGTGATACCGATTTCTTCGGTGCGCAGCTGAAGGCAGGCGAGAAAATGCTGCTGCTCTTCGAGTCTGCAAATTTCGACGAATCCGTGTTCGTCAACGCCGAACAGTTCGATATCGGCCGCACACCGAACCCACACGTGGCCTTCGGCTTCGGAACTCACTTCTGTCTGGGCAATCAGCTGGCCAGGCTCGAGGGAAGAATCATGTTCGAGCAACTGTTCGCCAGGCTGCCGGACCTGGAACTTGCCACCGACGCGCCGTTGCCGCGGCGTGCCGCCAACTTCGTGTCCGGACTCGAATCGATGCCGGTGCGGTTTACCTCTTCTGCCCCGTCAGCCGGGTAGTTGGCAGTTGGGCGGCGCAGCATCCTCGGAGAGGGGGCTACCCGTCGGATTGACGTAAATGACCTCGAGCACCAATGGTGTTGTCTGAGAGTTGTTTCCGATGTGCACATGATCAGAACCGCTGGGTTCGATCAATGTATTTCCAGCGCTGTATATCCCGTCGACGGAGCAATCGGATCGGTAGTGGCTCAGCGTGCCCTGCGCGATCAGTGCGTAGAGCGTCCCGTCGTGGAAGTGCCAACCGGTGGAACCACCGGGGTCGATGGTGATCTGGCGCAGGATGTAATCCTTGCCGTCGAAAGTCACCTGCCCGAGGATTTCACCGTGCACCCCTGTGCTCGGTGTTGCCGACGCATTGATCGGCGTCAGCGACAGCCCGATCGCTGCGGACACTGCAAGCAGGATTTGATGGCGTTTACGCATGAGCGGCCCTCCCAGACGGATGTGCTCCTGAGTGTCCTCCGCCAGTGCCCGGTTTATCCCAGTTTTCGTGGATCCAGCACGGTGAAGGTAGAGGTGTATCTCCTAGGGGCGGTTACGCTCGAGCCATGCAGCAAGTCGCGACGAGGCGCCGGAGCCAGCCGCCGCCTGCGCGCTTCATGTTCGAGGCATTGATCGATCCGTACCGCCAGCCCGCTCGGCACTGGCTGGAACTGCTCGAGAGCGAGATCGCACCGGCGATCGTCAGGGCTGAGGAACCGGAGCTGGTGATCTGGTCCTCGATCTGGCCGGACCGCCCCGACGCCGTCATCCGATTCGACATCGAGGCGGTCGGAAACAGCACGATGCTGCGTTGGACGCTCTTCTTGGACGATCCGATACCGCCCGAGGCGGAGGTTGTCAGAATGCGAAAGCGGCTCAACACCTTGATAAATGCGAATCTCAGGTTCAACTTCGGCCAATAAGTTGGATCACTGCCGCATTACTTGGTGTCGACTCGGCCGATCGGGTCGGCGTTGTCGCTGAACGCGGCCCGGGCCGCTGGCCAGCTGGTCTCATCGATGCGCAACGCGGTCCGAAGGTAGGCAGTACTCATCCGTTGGATGGCGGCGACCCGCTCTGGGTTCTCGTCAGTGGTCTCGGCGACTTCGTATCCGACGATTCCGCCGAGTGCGTGCTCGGCACCGTAGAAGGTCAGGAGGTCGGTGGCTCCGGGGCTGTGCGTGTAGGCGTCGGTGAACCAGTCAGGTCCGCGGCTGGACATCTTGGACTGGTCGTGGTCGCCCGCGACGACGAGTGTCGGCGTCGTCAGTTCCTGAAACGAGGGGCGCATGAACGGGAAGTTCGCCTGCGCGAACGGATGCAGGTTCTCGCCGCCGAGACCGGTTGCTGCGAACAGGATTCCCGCGGTGGCGCGACTGTCGGACATGTCCTGGCCGGCCTGGCCGGCCTCGTCGAAGATCCGTGCTCCGAGGAGCGACTGAGCGGTTTGCCCGCCCCAGGAGTGACCCGTGGCGGCAACTCGACTGCGGTCGATGCGGCCGGCAAGCCCGGGCACGGCAAATTCGATGGTGTCGAGCTGATCAAGGATACGTGTGAGATCCGCGATCCTCTCGGTCCAGATCGTCGGGAACACCGGGTGATCGAACCCGAAACCGTTCCGGCGCGAGTCCAGGTGTGTCGGCTGGATCACCACGAATCCGTGGGATGCCCAGAATGCCGTGAGTGGCGAGTATCCATCGAGGTTCCACCCGTTGCCGTGGGAGAACACCACAACGGGGAGGTTCGTGCCTGCCGCCGGAGCAGACACACGTACTTCCAGCGGGACTGGTCGATCGGGGGCGAACAACGCGACGGGGGCAACGGAGACGACCGGGGTGCCGGCGCCGATGATGCCGTTCAGCGTGTTGATCATTGATGAGGTCATGGCAAGTTCCTTGCTGAGGCTGCACCCTGCGATACTGGTTATCGGAGCGTCGCTCCGCAACATTACGGAACTGTGTTCCGTAATGCAAACATATGTCGTGAGTCAGCGAGGAGTGCACATGGCTGATGCCCAGGACGAGCAGTCGCGCGTCGTGTCGCCCAAGCAAGTCGGTCGCCCACGTCGAAGCGAGCAGGCGCTGCTCGACGCGGCGGCAGCAGTGTTCGTGGAGTCCGGGGTCGACGCTCCGGTGCGGGAGATTGCGGCGAAGGCCGGCGTCGGCATGGGGACGATCTACCGCCACTTCCCGACGCGTCCCGAGTTGGTGGTCGCCGTATACCGACACCAAGTCGAGGCGTGTGCGGACGCGGGCCCACAGATGCTCGCGGAGAGTGCAACGCCCGAGGCGGCTTTGCGGGCATGGGTGGCTTTGTTCGTGGAGTTCCTGGTAACCAAGCATGGGCTCGCCGGTGCACTGCAAGGAGACAGCGCCGGGTCCGACGCTCTGCATACCTACTTCGTCGACCGCCTCGTCCCGGTATGTGACTCCCTCCTCGCGGCAGCGCTCGAGTCCGTTGGCAATGCTTCGCGGGTCGATGCGTACAACGTGCTCAAAGGCATCGGGAACCTTTGTATCGGTGCTGGGTCCGATGACCGGTACAAGGCCGAGGTCCTTGTACAACTATTCATCTCGGGCATACTCGCGCAAGAGGTTCGCTGACGCTCGGCTCAGTCAGATCAGCTCCGGATTCTCGGCGTACACCTCTTCGAGGATCGACATGTCGAACAGTTGGTCCGCTGTAATCTCCAGTCCCGCTTTCGACAGCGCTGCGATGTTCTGTTCGATCAGTTGGGGTGTCATCGTGAACAACCCGTTCGCTTTGGTATCTGCCGACACCACAAGATCGTTCTGTGCGGTGGCTTCCTTGATCTGTTCGTCGAGTTCCAGGTTCTGGTCCTTGCCGTAGACCTCGACGGCGAGCCGTGCCGACTCTGCCGGATCGGCGACCGCGTCCTTCCAGCCCTGGATCTCGGCCTTCAGGAATGCCTTGAGCTTGTCCCTCTCGTTGTCGATGGTGGACTGGAGAACCGTGAACGATTCGGCGACCAACGGCAGGTTGTAGTCCGCGAAGAGGAAGTGGGCGTTGGGGAAACCTTTGGCGGCCAGCGTGATCGGCTCGTTGGTGACGTAGGAGACCCAGCCGTCCACCTCGCCGTTCGCCAAGGGGCTCGGATCGAACTGCGCGGGCACGATCGTCATCTGGCTTTCGGTCAGGCCGTTTGCTGCCAGGAGAGCTCCGAAGACGAGCTGATTGGAATCCTGGACGCCGATCTTCTTGCCGATCATGTCCTGCGGCGAGTTGATCGGTGCCGCAGCAGAACTGACAATTGCAAACGGGTTCTTCTGGAATGTCGCACCGACGATCTTTGCGTCCAGCCCGTCGAGTACAGCGGGGGCTGTGAGCTGCGGTGCGGACATTCCGATCCAGACCTTGCCGGTGTCCAAGCCGGCTTCGACGCCGGTACCGGCTGCGCCACCTGCCACCAGGTCGACATTCCCGAACCCGGCATTCTTGTAGTACCCCTTGTCCAGAGCGAAGTACTCGCCGGCGAACTCGATGTTCTTGATCCAGGACAACTGCACTGCAACTGTTCCGAATTCGGAACCGTCGTCCGTGGTTCCGCCACTCGAACTGCTGGAGTCACTGCTACACGCGAGCAATGACGCGCTACCGGCGACTGCGATGCCGGTCAGCGCGGAGTATCGGAAGAAGGCCCTGCGGTCCAGCTGGCGGACGGGCTTGAATGGCGTCATGAATCGGAACACTAGGGCCAGTCGGTTTCGTTCAGTTTGCTTGGGAGACAGAGTTTGTTGAGGTCGTGTTAACAGATGTCACGACTTGCCGGCAGAAGGCCCGAAACGAGACAGGGCGATGTTTTCGAAGATTCCGACCACGGCGTAGAGGATGATCGACACCACGGTGATCACCACGATAGATGCCCACAGTTCGTTGTACTGATAGCGCGGAATGGCTTTGATCATGCTCGAACCCAAGCCTTGACCGCTACCGAGCCATTCGCCGATCAGGGCGCCGATCAAGGCTCCGGGCACGGATACTCGAGCGGCGGCGAACACAGCCGGAAGTGCGGACGGTACGGACACCATTCGCAATGCGGTCCAACGACTCCCGCCGTACGCGGCAATGAGATCTTGCGCCTGAACTGGAGCGGCACGTAGACCGACCATGATCATGACCAGCGCCGGGAAGAACACCACTATCGCAACCATGACCGTCACACCCACGATTCCGCGGCCGAATATCAGGACGATGATCGGAGTCATCGCAACGAGAGGAACAGATCGTAGAAGCATTGCAACGGGCATGAAAGTCTGTTCGACAGTGCGGGAAACGACGAAGATCGATGCCACCACGAGCGCGGCAGTCATTCCGACGGCAAAACCGACACCGGCGTCGCGCAGAGTGATGAACAGGTTGTCGATGATGCCCGAACGAGCGTCAGCAGATTTAGGGCCGGAGAACAAATACTCCCAGACGTCGGCCGGCGTCTTTCCCACACGCGGACCCACCTGGGGGAAGGCATTGAGGAAGACCACCCAGATGACAAGCAACAGGGCCGAGGCGATGGCAATCGGAGCGAGGAATCTCAATGTTCCTCGGACCGCGGTCATTTCTGTGCTCCCGGAGCGCTCGTCCACGGGGTGACGAGCCGGGCGATCGCTGCGACGACGGCATATCCCAGGCCGGCGAGCAAGGCGGCGGCGATGGCCATTCCCCACGTTCGCGGGACGTTGTACGACGTCTGAGCGGCTGTGAGTGCGACGCCGATCCCGCTGTCCACCCCGCCGAGATACTCACCGAGGATAGCGCCGAGTACAGCGGAGGGTGCGGCAATCTTGAGAGCGGCAAAGGTACTCGGAAGTGCGCTCACCAGTTGAACTTTGGTGAACTTCTGCCAACGCCCACCGCCGTAGGCGGCGACGAGATCGAGGCTCGTCTTGTCTGCCGATCTCAGGCCTGCGAGTGTGCCGACCATCGTGGTGAAGAAGCAGTACATCGCGGCGAGGAAGATTGTGGGGGTCCGGCCGCCGAAGACGACCAGGATGATCGGGCCGAGCGCCAACAGCGGTGTGCAGTAACTCAGGATCGCCAATTGTGTGGCCAATCCCTCGATAGGCGGAATGAGAACGACAAGCACGGCAAGCGTGATCGCCAGCAGATTTCCCCAGATAAAGCCCTGCAGCGCACCGGAAGCCGTGACGGTGAAATTGGGTCGGTACAGTGACCAGCCGTCGTCGAACATCGTCGACACAACCACCCACGGCGTCGGAATCGTGCCTCCCGCAACACCGGCCGCCGCGAGAATCCACCAGAGTGCGATCAGTCCGCAGATACCGACTGCACCGCCGAACCACGTCGGACGCTTCAATCGGATCCGGCGCGGCGCTGATGGCTGCGCCGCCGCGGTCGCGACGTTCTCGATATCGGTAATGGTCATGCGACGCCTGCTTTTCCGAAGAGCAGGCCGGAGAGGTAGTCGTGGATCTCGTGGAACTCAGATGTCCGCATCATCTCGGGTGTCCGTGGGCGCGGCAGGTCGATCGGCACGACTTCGAGGACGCGTCCGGGCCGCGGCGTCATGACGGCGACGACGTCGGAGAGGAACACGGCTTCGGCGATTCCGTGCGTCACCATCAATGTGGTCGCCGGTTTCTCGGTCCAGATCCTGAGCAATTCGATGTTGAGCCGTTGTCTGGTCATGTCGTCCAGTGCGCCGAACGGCTCGTCGAGTAGGAGGACACTCGGCTTGACCACGAGCGATCGTGCGATCGACACACGCTGACGCATACCGCCGGACAATTGGGCGGGCTTAGCCTTCTCGAATCCTTCGAGGCCGACGAGCGCGATCAGATCGGCTATCAGCTCGGGGTCGGGATCGATGCCGGCAACCTGCAGCGGCAGTTTGATGTTGGAGGCCACTGTTCGCCACGGCAGCAAAGCCGAATCCTGGAAGGCGATTCCGAGTTCGCGGCGCTTGCGTAACTCGGCGGGCGACTGTCCGTTGACAAGTGCTGTTCCCGACGTCGGAGTATCGAGGCCGGCAAGGATGCGGAGAACGGTGGACTTCCCGCATCCGGACGGCCCGAGCAGAGACAGAAAGGAGCCTTCGCTGGTTTGAAGGGACACGTCGGTCAGCGCGGTCACCGACCGGCGACCCATCTCGAAGGTCTTGCCGAGGCCGGAGATGTCGAGACCGGTTCCAGCGGGGCGAGGTGTGGTGACGGGACTGGTCATTCCCGCACAGTACGAACGTCCGGTTGCGGTCATGTTGCCTGCGCGTCACCGCTGCGTGAGGCTGGTTCGGCGTGGCATGTCACATCGCCGTGGTGAGATGGACGTCTGGACGGAGTGAGGGGAGCGAAGATTGCTGAAGTTGTACCGGGCCGAGCGTTCGGACACCTTGGTCTCGGCGTTGGCCACGCTCCTCCGTACACCGCTGTCGGATCCCTTCGCCCGAGAAACTGTTGCGGTGCCGGCCAAGGGCGTCGAGCGTTGGCTCAATCAGCGGCTGTCCTCCCAGCTAGGCACGTCCGGGCCGTCAGCATTGGACGGAATTTCTGCGAACATCGCGTTTCCTTCACCCGCGCGCCTGGTCGCGGAGTCCGTGGCCGCGGTCAGTGGAATCACGGCTGACGACGACCCGTGGTCGCCGACGCGATTGGTGTGGACGGTTCTCGATGTGATCGACGAGTCCCTCGGCGAGCCCTGGTGCGGAGTCCTGGCGAAGCATCTCGAAGGCCATCGTGAAGGTCGACGGTTTGCCTCCGCTACGCACGTCACCGAACTATTCCGCAGTTACGCCGCGCAACGCCCGCAGATGCTGATCGACTGGGCCGCCGGGCGGTTGACCGACGGACACGGATCGGCACTGTCGGAGGATTTCGAATGGCAGGCACGCCTGTGGTGCATCGTCGCGGACAAGATCGACGTTCCGGGGCCGGCAGAGCGACTGGAGCACGTGAGCAGCGCGCTGGTCGAGGACCCGGCCTTGGTCGACCTGCCGGAACGTCTGTCGGTCTTCGGGCCGACACGGCTGCCGGTCGATCAGCGAATGATCTTGAGCGCACTCAGCGCGAATCGGGACGTGCACATCTGGCTTCCGCACCCCAGCCCCGCGCTGTGGGCCACGATGAGCTCGCGCATGCAACCTCGAAGCGAGAGCACCATCCGACGTTCGGAAGACGGGTCGGCGCTGATATCCGCCAATCCGTTGCTGTCGAGCCTCGCTCGCGACGTTCGTGAACTTCAGATCAGCCTCGGTGCCGTCGAGTTCGAGACGGTGCATCTTCCCGAACCAGCCGGCCCGAAATCCCTCCTGGCAACGGTCAAAGCCGATGTCATCGCCGATCGTGCTCCCAGCGTTTCAGCGGAACCCGATGGGACAGTTCAGGTTCACGCGTGCCACGGGCCGGCACGGCAGGTCGAGGTGCTCCGCGAATGTCTGCTCCGATTGTTCGAGGACGACCCGACATTGCAGCCGCGCGACGTACTCGTGATGTGCCCGGACGTCGAAACGTATGCACCCTTGGTTCGTGCAGCGTTCGGGCAAGGAGTCCATGGCCACCCCGGGCATCTTCTTCGAGTAAGGCTGGCAGACCGCGGATTACGTCAGACCAATCCTGTCCTGGCTGTTCTCGGCTCTCTTCTCGACCTGGCCGACGGCCGGGCCACAGCCAGTGAGGTTCTCGACCTTGCCGCGACCGAGCCTGTCCGCACACGTTTTTCGTGGGGCGACGACGAGTTGGAAAGACTGCGGGAATGGACGACGGAAGCGGGTGCTCGCTGGGGAATCGGTAGTCGGCAGCGTGCAACATTCGGTCTCGACGCATTTCCGCAGAACACCTTCAACACCGCCATGGACCGAATCTTGTTGGGGGTCAGCGCGGACGAATCGGAAAATGCCTGGTTGGATCTCGCGCTGCCACTCGATGACGTGGACGGCACCGACATCGACCTGAGTGGACGTTTCGCAGAGTTCGTCGATCGCCTGGCCGTCTCGCTTCGCGATCTTGCCGGCCCACATTCGCCGGCCGAATGGCTTCGTGTGCTGATGCGGGCCCTGGATCTGCTGACCGACACAGCGCCCGCTGATTCGTGGCAGAGCGCAGGGGCTCACCGCGAACTGGCAGCTGCTGTCGAATTCGGCGGAGAGACGGTGTTACGTCTGGCTGATGTTCGCGCGATGCTCTCGCGAAGCCTCGCGGGCAGACCTACGCGCGCCAACTTCCGAACCGGCGAACTGACGGTGTGCACGATGGTTCCGATGCGTTCGGTGCCGCATCGCGTGGTCGTGCTGATCGGGCTCGACGACGAGGTGTTCCCTCGAACCGGTGGAGTCGACGGCGACGACATCTTGTCCCGTGATCCCGTTGTGGGGGAGCGTGATCTGCGCAGTGAAGATCGGCAACTGCTTCTCGACGCCGTGATGTCTGCGGGTGAGCATCTGATTCTGTTGTATACCGGTGCCGATCCGGTCACCGGTGTCGTCAGACCGCCGGCGATCCCCCTCAGCGGCCTCCTTGACGTACTCAGTGCGACGGTGGGTCCGGAAGCGATCAACGGAGTACTGACACGACATCCGTTGCAGTCGTTCGACAATCGAAACTTCTCGCCGGACCAGCCGTTCAGCTTCGACACGGCAGCGCTGGCCGGTGCGAGGGCTGCCTCCGGAACACCGATCGAATTGCCGACAGTCTTGTCGGCCGAGCTACCCGAGGTGCATCCGAAGGAAGTGAACCTCGCCGAGCTGGTGAGCTTCCTCGTGCATCCCGCGCGTGGTTTTCTGCGCCAACGCCTCGGTGTCCGGGTACCGGAACTCGACGACGACATCGCGGATTCGCTGGCAACCGAGCTCGATCCACTGTCCACCTGGGCTCTGGGTGATCGAATGCTTCTCTCGCGCTTGGCTGGTCGGAGCTCTGCAGATTTCCGTGCAGCGGAGTGGCGCCGCGGTACTTTGCCGCCCTACAACCTGGGCGCCACGGTTCTGGGCAACGTCGAATGGGTGGTAGATCAGATTGCCGGACTTGCCTTGCCGCACTTCGACGGCGACTCCGAAGCCGTCGACGTCGACATCGACCTCGGTGACGGGCATCGTCTCACCGGAACGGTAACCGGGGTGCACGGAAATTCAGTGGTGCGGGCGTCGTATTCCTCACTGGCGCCTAAACATCGGATGACGGCCTGGATCAACCTGCTCGCTCTGAAAGCGTACGGACGACCCGGAGCGCTCGATGCAGTCTCCATCGGACGGGGTCGGGGAAAGATCGCAGCAGCACGGTCGGTGCTCGATGCGCCAGTCAATGCGACCGAGATCCTGCAGCAATTGGTGGACCTACGGGAGCGGGGACTGCATCGCCCGCTGCCGATGTGGGCCGCTACCTCAGCCGAATACGCGCGCCGACGCTTTGGCGGTGAATCGGTCGATGATGCGACAAACGGTGCGGACACCCAGTGGACCGGGCAGTACGGCGAGATGATCGATCCAAGCAACGCTTATGTTTTCGGAGAAGCTCGAACACTTGCGGAGCTTTCCGCGGACCCGCCGTCGGACGACGAGTTCGTCTGGGCCGAGGAACCGACTCGGTTCGGAGTTTTCGCCCGACGGCTGTGGGATCCGTTGCTGACCAACGAAAGAGCGGAGTAACCCGTGGACTTCGATCTCTTGGGGCCACTGCCTACCGGCACTACGGTGTTGGAAGCGAGCGCCGGAACCGGCAAGACCTACGCGATCGTCGGACTCGCGACTCGTTGTGTTGCCGAAGGTCTCGCCGACATATCGCAAGTTCTGCTGGTGACATTCAGTAGGGCCGCCACTCAGGAACTTCGTGAGCGTGCAAGAGAACGGTTCGCCGGAGTGTCCGCAGCACTGGTTGATCCGGAGACTGCGCGGCGGTCGGACGATGATCTGGTGGCATACCTCGCAACGGCGGACGACGAGGAGATCGGTGTACGGCGTCGTCGACTCCTGCGCGCTCTCGCGGAGTTCGACGCCGGTACCATCACGACCACCCACAGTTTCTGCCAGCGGATGCTCGACGGCCTCGGTATCGCCGGGGAACGTGAGCCGGACACGACTTTCGTGGAATCGGTCGACGACCTGATCAGTGAAGTCGTTTCGGATTTGTACCTCAGCCGCTACAGCCGAACGGACTCGTCTCCACCGTTCTCCATGAAGGACGCGCTGGCTATTGCCCGAAGCGCAGTCGGCGATGGTCAGGCAATTCTCGAACCCGACGGCGAGGAGGAGACCGCGCCTGGTCAGCGAGTCCTCTTCGCGGATGCTGCTCGTCTCGAGGTCGAGCGACGTAAGCGAACCAAAGGAATTCGCGACTTCAACGATCTCCTGACGCTGTTGCACGGCGTATTGACCGATCCGGAATACGGTCCCGTCGCGTGCCGTCGGGTGCGCGAAAAATTCGAAGTCGTGCTCATCGACGAGTTCCAGGACACCGATCCGCTGCAGTGGGACATCCTGAGGTTGGCCTTCCACGGACACACCACACTGGTCCTGGTCGGTGATCCCAAGCAAGCTATCTATGCGTTCCGCGGGGCAGAAGTTCTGAGCTATCTCGATGCGGTCGATCAGGCTGATGCGCACCAGGAGTTGACCACCAATTGGCGTAGCGATCCAGGGTTGTTGGCGGCACTCGAACACCTCTACGGCGGTGCCGCACTCGGCAACGAAGGCATCGTCGCGCATCCAGTGGAGGCTTCGCACAAGAAGTCTCGGTTGTTCGGCCCGGTGCCGATGCGTGTACGCCACCTGCCGCGAACCGGTGCCGGGCCGCTCAATCGTTCAGGATTTCCGGCTGTAGGCAGACTGCGCAGTCGCGTCGCGGACGACGTCGCAGCAGACGTGGTCGGGCTCCTGGGCAGCGATGCCCGGCTGGCCCTCGACGGTGATCCTCGCCCGGTCGAGCCGGGGGACGTCGCGGTGTTGGTGCGCACCCACAAGCAGGTGGCGATGATCCGT
Organism: Rhodococcus sp. KBW08; assembly: GCF_003852455.1. Classification (NCBI taxonomy): domain Bacteria; kingdom Bacillati; phylum Actinomycetota; class Actinomycetes; order Mycobacteriales; family Nocardiaceae; genus Rhodococcus; species Rhodococcus sp. KBW08. The sequence continues at coordinate 371,595 of NZ_QAJJ01000017.1, read as the reverse complement.
GATGCCCTCGATGCCGTAGGTGTACCTTCCGTATTGACCGGCGGGTCCAGTGTTTTCGCAACACCCAGTGCGACGCAGTGGCTGTGGCTGCTGCAGGCGATCGAGCAGCCGCACCGGTCGGATCGCGTCCGGTTGACCGCGCTCTCGCCGATTTTCGGACGCACCTCCGAAGAACTGGACGCTGACGGCGACAACGTCGTCGCGGAACTGGCGGGTCAACTGCGCTCGTATTCCGGGTTGTTCGCACGCGTCGGGTTCGCGGCCGTGTTCGAAAGGATCTCCGCCGAAACGAATCTGGAGAAGCGGGTACTCGCGGCCCCGTCCGGCGAACGAGATTTCACCGATCTGCGGCACGTCGCACAACTCCTCGGTCGCGTCGCCACCGAGGAAGCGTTCGGGTTGAGCGCACTGGTTCGCTGGCTTTCCGACCGGATCAAGGATCCGGCGTCCGGGAGTGCGACCGACAGAAGCCGTCGCCTCGACAGTGACGCTGCCGCAGTGCAAATCGCAACCGTGCACGCCACCAAAGGGCTCGAGTTCCCGATCGTCTACGTCCCGTTCAGTTGGGAGAGCGTGGGAGGCTTCAACTCGCCGACGCAGCTGTTGCACGATCCGGAGGGGCGCCGCATCCTCGACGTCGGTGGACAGGAAGGTCCGGGGTACAACGCCAGAAAGACTGTTGCGGAGGCTGAGGAAGCAGGCGAAGAACTACGATTGCTGTACGTGGCGCTGACCCGAGCACAGTGCCAACTCGTGCTCTGGTGGGCACCCAGCTACGGGACCTCCCGCTCGCCACTGCACCGGTTGATGCTCGGACGTACGCCCGGCATCGCCGAACCTGCTCGGGTAGTGAAGGTGCTCGACGACGGTACGACCGCAGCACGACTCGCGACGTGGCCGGCAGCAGCGTCCGACGTGATCTCGGTGGAACCGGTAGGTCCACGTCCACCGTCGCCTGTCCTGTGGTCCGGTGCGGCCGCGGAAGCGACCGAACTGGCCGCGGCGCGTTTCGATCGCGACCTGGACACTCTGTGGCGTCGTACGTCGTACTCGGCACTGACCGCCGGAGCGCACCACGCGATCACGAGCACCGACAGTGAGGTAGAGGATCCCGAAAAGGACGACGAGCCAGAGGATTCCGTAGACATCGGGACTGTCACCCCTTCGCCCCTGGAGGCGCTGGCTTCACCGATGAACGGCCTTCCGGCGGGCGCCGCATTCGGCACGCTGGTGCACGAGGTGCTCGAGGTGGTGGACACGGCTGCTTCAGACCTGAGAGCGGAACTCGGTATGCGCTGCGCGGAGGCGGTCTCGGTTCGGGCGGCCGAGCTCGACTCCGAAGCACTCGCGGATGCGTTGTTACTGGTGATGCAGACTCCACTGGGATTCGGAACCTTGGCAACGATCGCGCCGAAAGATCGCCTTCCCGAACTCGATTTCGAACTCCCACTGGCCGGTGGCGACGATCCGGTGTCGATGAGTGTCACACTTCGCGGAGTGTCGGAACTGTTGAGGCGCCACCTTCCCTCCGACGACATCCTTGCGTCCTACGCCGACCATCTCGACCGCGTCGAGACGTCACCGATGCGCGGGTTCCTGACGGGCAGTATCGACGCCGTCCTCCGGATCCCGGGCCCGTCGTTCGTGATCGTCGACTACAAGACCAACCGGCTCGGCCGCGGCGATCTGACGGCTGCCAACTACACGCGTGAACTCATGGCGACGGAGATGATGCGCTCGCACTATCCCTTGCAGGCTTTGCTGTATTCGGTTGCGCTGCATCGGTATCTGCGGTGGCGACTGCCCGACTACGATCCGCATCGCCATCTCGGAGGAGCGCAGTATCAATTCGTGCGTGGGATGCTCGGCCCGGACAGTCCGCCGGAATGTGGTGTATTCGAATGGAAACCGCCTGCTCAGCTGACGGTTGAACTATCGGATCTGCTGGCCGGTCTCGATGCGTCCAACACGGCAGGGGAGAAGGCCCGATGACCGAGGCGCAATTGGCGCAGCGCGCCAAAGGGATCGTGCGAATCTTCAACGAAGCTGGGGTTCTGCTTGCCGCTGACGTCCATGTCGCGATGCGGGTGTGCAGCCTGGGCGGTGAAACTTCCGAGAAAGTGATGCTGGCCGCGGCGTTGGCAGTTCGGGCTGTGCGATCAGGTTCGGTGTGCCTCGATCTCCGACGGATGCGTGATGTGAGCGTCGACAACGCGACGGAAGACGAACTTGCGTCGTTGCCGTGGCCCGAACCGTCGGAGATCGTTGCCGCCCTTCGGCTGAGCCCTCTGGTGATCGGCGGCAACGCCGGACCTCTCAGACCGCTCCGGTTGGTCGACACCGACGACGGTGAGCTTCTCTACCTCGATCGGTACTTTCTGCAGGAGCAGACGATTCGGCGAGTGCTCGACGAGCGTGCGTCCACGTGGCCGCCCGCCGACCTGAAAGCGGTCCGAACGCGCCTGGATTCGTTGTTCGTCGACGAGCACGGGCCGACCTCCGCCCCTGATCGTCAACGAATAGCCGCTGCTCTCGCCGCGACACAGTGGACGACGGTCATCGCCGGTGGGCCCGGAACCGGCAAAACCCATACGGTCGCACGTATTCTCGCTCTCCTGTCGGAGGAACTGGGTTCGAATGCTCGCATCGGGTTGGCAGCGCCGACGGGCAAGGCCGCAGCACGTCTGCAAGAGTCCGTACGTGAGCAGACCGCGAGCCTTGGCCTTCCCGAAGAACTCGCGGCCATGACCTTGCACCGGCTACTCGGTTGGCAGCGGGGGAGTTCGAGTCGTTTCAAATACAATGCGACCAACAGACTTCCCTACGACGTGGTCGTCGTCGACGAGACGTCGATGGTCTCCCTCACCTTGATGGCGCGCCTGCTCGAAGCCGTTCGCCCCGATGCCCGGCTACTGCTCGTCGGCGATCCCGATCAGTTGACCTCCGTCGACGCCGGCGCTGTTCTTGCTGATCTTGTCGCCCGCCCGGTAGAAGTCAGTGGAAATCCGGCGCTGTCACAGTTGGTGGGTGACGATCTCGCGGCAACCGGGGCCGAAGAGGCACTGAGTGTGGACGAGCAGGATCGTCTGCGGGGCGGGATCATTCAACTCTCACGCGGGCGCCGCTTCGACGGAACCATCGCGTCGTTGGCCAGGGCAGTTCGAGCGGGAGATTCCGCTGAGGTTCTGCGTATCCTGCGCAGCGGTGATCCCGCCGTCTCCTTCCATTCTCCCGAGGACGTCGACGCATTGCGCGCCGACATCGTTGCGAGTTCAGAGGTGGTGACGGCGTCGGCGGAAGTGGGTGATGCGATCGGCGCGCTGAAAGGCTTGGAATCGCACCGCCTTCTGTGCGCCCACCGTGACGGACCGTACGGTGTCGGGAGGTGGGCGCAGCAGGCGATGGAGTGGGTCGGCACGGCATCAGGGCAATTCCTGGACCCGGCGAGGTGGTATCCGGGCCAACCCCTGTTGGTGACGGCCAACGACTACGAGGCAAAGATCTACAACGGGGATGCCGGTGTGATCGTGCAGCGTGAGGATGGCGTTCCCATTGCCGCGTTCCAGCGGGGGAGTGATGCGTTTCTGATTCACCCGAGCCAACTCTCGTCGGTGCAGACCGTCTACGCGATGACGATTCACCGGAGCCAGGGCAGCCAGTACGACACGGTATCAGTGATGCTGCCGGCCGAGGCGTCGTCACTGCTGACTCGGGAGTTGTTGTACACGGCGATCACTCGCGCCAGAAACCATGTGAGAGTAATCGGCACCGAGGATTCCGTGCGGGCGGGAGTGCAGCGTCAAGTACTCAGGGCAAGTGGGCTGCGTCGTGAGATCCGTCCGTACGACGGGCCGTGAACGTCGGATCGATCCCTTCCGCCCCCGATGTTCAGCACCGCTTGTTTATCGCCAAATGGTGAAATGGTTTTGCCAGGAGAACGACACGTTTTTGCCGGCATTCGAGACGACGACTCCGCGCGGATCAACCTCTGGGGGAAGGGGAACCGACCACATCATCTTTCCGTCGCGAGCCCTGATCGAATGCATTCCGGTGTAGTCGCTGAAGACGAAGTGGTCGCCATCGGTTACCCCGCTGCGAACCCAGTACGCGTCTTGCCAGGGTGTCTGCCACAACTGTCGACCACTCTCGATGTCGAGACCCGAGATTGTGCGAGTCTCGGGAGACGTGACCAGGATTGTTTTTCCTACCACGGCGGCGATGGCGCTTCCCGTCCCGGCCATCGCGGTGTTGACGATTTGTGAACTGCGCCAAAGTTCGTCACCGGAGTTCGGGTCGTAGGCGCCGTCGCCGAGAAACATCGGCAGGCCCGTCGAGGACTTATTTGGGTAGGACGACGATGAGTACGAGGGAATCGGTATCGCACGAATCGTGGATCCATCGGAAGCCAAGAGGTTTTGGGTTCCTGCATAACCTGACCTGCCGCCGACACTGGTGAGGAACAATCCATTCCCGGCCGGGACAAGCGAATCGCCCTCGAATCGGAATCGTTCGGCGCCGGACTGCAGATCGTAGATTCGATAGCGGTACTGTGGGTCCCCGCCGTCACCCTGTTCCATGGAAATGACAGTGTCGGTGTGAGGGACCGTGTAGACGGCTCCGAACTTCTCACTTGGTTCGAAGGTACGCACGAAGTTGGCCGTCAAATTGGTTGTGGTGCCGCTGGCAAGAATTCGCGTTCGAACGGTTCCGTCCGTCCTTTCGCCGGACGTGTACACGGTATCTCCTGTGATGGTGGCGCCATTGAGATCGAAGTCGGTCCCGAGGTCGGACATCAGAGTTCCGGTCGCGGTATCGACAAAGATCATCCGTCGATCGCCCCAGCACGCGATGATCGTGGATTCGTTCTGCTGGCTGCACTGGCCGATGACTCCGCCGATTCGCGTTTTCCACAGCGGATTTCCGTCGTCGGGATTCACCCCGACGAGTGTGACGGCACCGACTCCCTGACTCGACGAAGACTCGTCGGTCTTGGGAAGCGGATAAGCAGTCGCGGCCACCAGCACATCACCGACTTGGTACGTGTTGCCGTAGCCGTAGTAGCTATCGAGCGTGGAAGGCATCGACAGCAGCACGTCACCCGGGTTGTCCGTGAGCGCTCGGACATCGAGTTCCCAGGCTTGTTGCGGAGGATCGGAGAGGTCCACGTCGACAACACCCTGTTCGACGATCGGACCGCCTGTCTTCGGCGATGCAACCTCGTTCGAGTCTGAGAGTGCCGATACGACGATGAAAGCGATTGCCACGATCAACGCGAGTCCGAGGGCGATCAGTTTCCAGTGTTCCTTCAACCGAAGCTGCATCGAAAGACCGTAACCGATCGAGCAAACTGATCGGTTCGTTTTGGAGGTGGCTGACTTGATCCGTGCCTCGAGATCGAGCCACTGCCTGTCGCGTCAGGGCCGGGCAAGTTCGATTTCTGTCGGTTCGGTCGACGAATTGGGATCCGACCAGGGATCGTGATCGGTGTGACGAAGTGTGGTGGCCCCGCACACACGAGACCACCACACCGACAGTGTCAGACGTAAGGCGAGTACGCCGGCAGATCCAACTGACCGTTGCCGGACAGTCCGATCACGATCACCTCGGGTTCTGTGACGGCACGGGCGTGAGCGATGGCGCCGGCAACCGCGTGGGTTGATTCCGGAGCCGGGATGATTCCTTCGGCGCGGGCGAAAATCAGACCGGCCTGGAGTGCGTCGTCCTGATCGACGGCAATCGCGTCCATGAGGCCGAGGTTGACCGCATGCGAGACCATCGGCGACATACCGTGGTAGCGGAGGCCACCGGCGTGGATGGCCGGGGGAACGAAGTCCTTGCCAAGAGTGTGCATCTTGAGCAGCGGCGTCAGACCGGCGACGTCACCGAAGTCATAGCGGTACTCGCCCTGGGTGAGGGACGGGCATGCCGATGGCTCGCAGGCGACCAGACGAGTCTTGGTGCCCTCGCGAAGGTTTCGTCCCAGGAACGGGAAGGTTAGTCCCGCGAGGTTGGAACCGCCGCCGGCGCAACCGAACACGGTGTCAGGGATGGCGTCGCCGGCTTCTTCGAGCTGAACCATTGCTTCCTGACCGATCACGGTCTGGTGCAGCATGACGTGGTTCAACACGCTGCCGAGTGAGTAGTGCGTGTTCGGATCCTGCGCAGCGACCTCGACGGCCTCACTGATCGCCATACCAAGCGAGCCTGTGGTGTCGGGATGCGATTTCAGCAGTGCGCGTCCGGCTTCCGTCAGGTCGGAAGGCGACGGGTGACAGATTCCGCCGTACGCCTCCATCTGGATGCGTCGGTACGGCTTCGAATCGAAGGAGGAGCGAACCTGCCACACCTCTACGTCGAGTCCGAGCAGCGCACCCGCGAACGACAGCGACGCACCCCACTGGCCCGCTCCGGTTTCGGTGGTCAGCTTGGTGGTTCCTTCGATTGCGTTGTAGTACGCCTGCGCGACAGCAGTATTCGGCTTGTGTGAACCGACCGGGCTCACGCCTTCGTACTTGTAGTAGATGCGAGCAGGTGTGCCCAGAGCGCGCTCGAGTCGATGCGCCCGGAACAGGGGAGAGGGCCTCCACATGCCGTAGATCTCGCGAACCGTCTCCGGGATCTCGATGTAGCGCTCGGTTGCGACTTCCTGCGCAATGAGGTTCATCGGGAACAGCGGCGCCAAGTCCTCAGGGCCGAGCGGCTCACGAGTGCCCGGATGCAGGTGCGGGGGAACGGGCTCGGGGAGGTCAGCCGCCAGGTTGTACCAGTGCGTCGGCACTTTCGACGGGATGGAGACGCCCAAAGGCTCGAGCGAACGGTTGAGTGGGGTGGTGGTCAACTAACTCTCCTTCGTGGATTCGGTACCTGATCTTGGCGGTCGTAGCGACGACGCGTACGGCATTTGCCGGATCGGGGATCCTGAGAGGAGCCTGCTGGACCACCCGATATCGGTCCGGGCAGCACGCAGTTGCGGCTGACCGTCAGCGGTCGGGCCACCAGAGGTGCGCAGTGAGCAGGGTCACGAGCCGATCGTACATCGACACTCGCCCCCTGCTCACGTCGGGCGCGGCTACATTTTCGCCATCCTCCGTCGGCTCAGCGAAAAATCATGCACGTCGTGGTTCCATGCGCCACCAACTTGCCGTTCTTGTCCAGCACCTTGCCCTCTGCGGTCGCGGTACGCCCACCCACATGAATGACACTGCCGTGGGCTGTCAGTTCGTCACCGTCGAGAGGCACCGTGCGGATGTAGTTGAGCTTGAGTTCGAGGGTCGTGTATCCGACGCCCGCCGGAAGCATCGTGTGTACCGCGCAGCCCATGACCGAATCGAGCAGCGTTGCGCAAATGCCGCCGTGGACAGTGCCGAGGGGGTTGCTGAAATCGGCGCGCGGGGTCAGGGCGAAGCTCACCGATCCCTCGTTGACCTCGCGCATCTCCATGCCGAGGAGGCGTCCGATGCTGGGTCGGTCGTTGACCTGCGTTCCCATCCAGCGGAGAAGTTCGAGGCCTGTCATCTGCGCCGGATCGACGGTTGCGGTTGTCTCGTCACTCATTGTTTCATCCCATCACTATGTAGGTCGTCATACATAACGTAGCGTATGAGTCGACAGGTGTACCGACGGCCGAAGGATCTGTGACATGGCAGAGCTGAGCTCACGTGATCGCATGATTCGTAGTGCGGTCGAACTGATCAGTCGCAACGGCGTCGACGCGACGTCCTTCAGTGACGTCATCAAGCACAGTGGCGCGCCCCGAGGGTCGATCTACCATCACTTTCCAGGCGGTAAGACCGAGCTGATGGTCGAAGCCGTACGCGCGGCCGGTGCGATCATCACCAGGCGAATCAGCTCGGCCGCGGCTACCGGTTCCACAGCCGACGTGATCGAAGCGGTCGGAGACATCTGGCGGCTCAATCTCACGCGCTCGGACTTTGCGATCGGCTGCCCGGTGATTGCCGGCGGGTTGGCGCGTGCCAGTGAACCCGAAGTCGCGGAAGTGTCGGCTGAGGTCATGCTGGGTTGGCAGAAGTTGATCGAATCGCAACTCGAAACTGCGGGTTATCCTGCAGCGCAGGCAAAATCGATGGCAAACCTGACGATCACGTCGGTCGAAGGTGCAGTGGCGGTGTGCCAGACGACTCGAAGTATCGAGCCGCTCGAACAGGTCATCGCTTCGCTGCAGGGGCTCTCGCGCTCTGAAGCTCGGTCCAACTGAGCCTTCGGGGGTTGACTTCGGTCGTCAAGTATCCGTAACTTCATGTAACGGCTAATTGGGCAGGAGTAGGCGATGACACATTGGTTCGACCTCGAACCGGTCGGTGCCGATTTTTTCGACACGGCACCGCATATCTTCACGTATTCGATCGACCTCACCGCCCAACCGGATGACGTCTGGGCTGGTCTGACCGCGGACGAACCGTTGTCGTGGTGTCGGCTGCTCACCAAAGTTCACTACACCTCGCCTCGCCCGTACGGTGTCGGCACGCGACGAATCGCGGAGGTGGGCGGCGGTGCAATGCAGATGCGCGAAAAGTTCATCACCTGGGACGACGAAACGCGTCGGCACTCGTTTTACGTCGAACAATCGAATGTGCCGCTGTTCCAATCCTTTGCCGAGGACTATCGCGTCGACGAACTCGCAGTCGGCTCGAGACTGCAGTGGACCTTTGCATTCTCACCGCGTCCGAAGCTGTCGCTCGCGGTACGCGGTGGCCTACCGGTCAACTCACTGATCTTCTCGAGCTTCGTGCGCGATACCAAGCGGCACTTCGGTTCTGCGCCCCGCCATTGACCTTCTTTTCCTATTCGTCGCGAGAGGCATCCATGACCACGCTCGGAGAATCGTTGACTTTGCCCTGCGGGCAGATCCTGCGGAATCGGACCATGAAAGCGGCGCTCAGCGAGGCCCTGGGTGACCGGGCACACGGACCGTCCACCCGCTTGGAAACGCTGTACGGGCGTTGGGGCATTGGCGGGTTCGGGTTGCTGATCACCGGCAATGTCATGGTCGATCGAACGCAGATCGCCGAACCGGGCAACGTCGTCGTCGACGACGATCGAGATGCCGAAGCGCTGACTTCCTGGGCCAAGACTGCCAAGAACGGCGGCGCCGAGATCTGGATGCAGCTGAACCACCCAGGGCGACAATCCAACCCGATTGCCAGCAGAGGTCGACCGGTCGCCCCCAGCGCGATCGCGCTGAAAATTCCGGGCATGGCGACGCCGCGAGAACTCTCGACTGCCGAGATCGGCGAGATCATCGACAAGTTCGCGGAAACTGCTCGCATCGCCGAGTCGTCCGGATTTGGTGGCGTGCAGATACACGCAGCGCACGGTTATCTTGTTGCGCAGTTCCTTTCGCCGTTGTCCAATCAGCGGACGGACGAGTGGGGCGGAGATCCTGAGCGTCGACGACGCTTTCTCATCGAGATCGTTCGGCGCATACGCTCTACCGTTGCGCCGGGATTCGCGGTGTCGGTCAAACTCAACTCGGCTGATTTCCAGCGCGGCGGGTTCTCGGAAGACGAGTCGCGAGAAGTAGTGCGCGCGTTGACCGAAGAATCCGTCGATCTCATCGAGATCAGCGGTGGCAGTTATGAATCGCCGGCCATGATGGGTAAAGCGCAGAAGCAGAGCACTCGCGATCGAGAGGCATATTTCCTCGAGTATGCCGAGACAGTCCGAGCGATTGCCGGCGACATTCCCTTGGCGGTCACCGGCGGCTTCCGCTCGCGATCGGCGATGGTCGAGGCACTCGCTTCCGGCGCGTGCGATGTTATCGGTCTCGGCCGGCCGACGATCACGATCCCGGACGCGGCAACCGTTCTCCTGGAATCGGATCGGGAACGATTGAACGTCCCGACTGTGGAGTTCGGCGCGCGGAAGTTGTTGGGGAAGGTTGCCGACATCTCGATGCTCGACGGTGCACTCGACCTGCAGTGGCACACCGATCAATTGCACCGAATGGGCGACGGAAGCGAGCCGGATCCGGCTCGGCCGTGGTGGAAGACCCTCGGAACGATGGTGAGGCGAAACGGACTCGATGCGCTTCGCCCCACCAAACGAGCGGCTTGATCAGCTCGGCGCACCGATGTTGAGCTCATCGGGATGCGCTCCGACGCGGGTACCGTCGTCGAGCGTGTCGATTTCGCTCAGATCGAGATCGGTGAGTTCGAAGTCGAATACGTCGATGTTCTGAGCGATCCGAGCATCGTGTACGGATTTCGGGATGACGATCAGGCCGTTCTGAAGGTGCCAGCGGATCAGGACCTGCGCGGCAGTTTTGCTGTGGCGATCACCGATTCGAGTGATGATCGGGTCGGTGAGCAGGGTGTTGGGCTTGGACGCCTTACCCCAACCCGCGTTGCTGGTACCGCCGAGTGGGCTCCACGATTCGACCTTGATCCCGTGCTCGGCGGCCTTGTCGCGAATAGCGTGCTGCGTGAGGTGCGGATGCAGTTCCACCTGATCGACGGCGGGCAACATTCCGCCGCGATCGACGAGGAGCTGCAGATGATGCGGCTCGAAGTTGCACACCCCGATTGCCTTGGCACGGCCCGATTCCGCGATCTTTTCGAGCGCTTCCCACGTGCGGAGGAGTCGGTCGTTGTCCTGCAGCGGCCAGTGGATGAGGTAGAGATCGACGTAGTCGACGCCGAGCTTGTCGATACTGCTGTCGAAAGCCTTCAATGCCGGCTCGTAGCCCTGATCTGCATTCCACAGCTTCGTGGTGAGGAAGATGTCCTCTCGTGCGACGGACGAGTTGGCGATACCTCGTCCGACGCCCTCTTCGTTTCCGTAGGCGGCGGCAGTGTCGATGTGCCGGTAGCCGGCCTCGTCGAGTGCGAACCGCACTGCATGCTCGGTTTCGTCGTTGGTGGCCTGCCAGACTCCGAGGCCGAGTTGCGGGATCGTGGTTCCGGAATTCAGCGTGATGTCAGGATTGCTCATGGATCAAGGCTAGCGATCTCGAGCTTTCCTCGCCTGGGTCAGAGTCGCCAGGGTCATAGAGTCGTAGCCGAGTACCCGTGCGCCGCTGCAACACTGTCGGACAGGAGTAGACCGTCGTGTGTGCTCAGTCCTGACCCCAGGCCGGGCACTGTCGCGACCGCGTCCTTCCACCCCTTGTCGGCCAATGCGACGACGTAGGGAAGTGTCGCGTTGGTGAGTGCGTAGGTGGACGTACGGGGTACGGCTCCGGGCATGTTGGCAACGCAGTAGAAGACCGAACCGTGTACCTGGTACGTCGGATCGGCGTGCGTGGTCGCGTGCGAATCCTCGAAGCAGCCGCCCTGATCGATGGCGATGTCGACCAGGACAGAGCCCGGCTTCATGCGCGCCACCAGGCTGTTGGACACGAGAGTGGGAGCCTTCGCCCCGGGGACCAGCACGGCGCCGATGACAAGGTCCGCGTCGAGTACTGCCTGTTCCAGTTCGAGGCTGTTGGAGGTGATGGTCTTGACCTGGCCGTGGTACAGCTCGTCGATTTCCCGCAGTCGCGCGATCGACAGATCGAGAACGGTGACGTCGGCCTGCATGCCGTAGGCCACGGCGATGGCGTTCTTACCGGAGACTCCCGCACCGATCACCACGACCTTGGCGGGGCGCACTCCGGGAACGCCGCCCATCAGAACTCCGCGTCCGCCGCCGTGACGCATCAAGTGGTAGGCGCCGGCCTGCGGTGCCAGGCGTCCGGCTACTTCGCTCATCGGGGCGAGGAGGGGCAGTGAACCGTCGGAACCGACAACGGTTTCGTAGGCGATGGAGGTGGTTTTCGACGCCAGAAGTGCGTCGGTGCATTCCTTCGACGCCGCCAGGTGAAGGTAGGTGAAGAGCACCTGATCCTTGCGGAGCCGCGAATACTCTTCTGCAATAGGTTCTTTGACCTTCAGGAGTAGATCTGCGTCCGTCCAGACCTGATCGGCAGATCCGAGGATCTGTGCGCCCGCGGCCTTGAAATCCTCGTCACTGAACGAGGAGCCGACGCCTGCGCCCGTTTCGATGACGACCTCGTGCCCTCGGCCGACCAGTTCGTGGACGCCTGCTGGGCTGATGGCCACGCGGTACTCGTGGTTTTTGATCTCGCGGGTGATTCCGACCTTCATGACACGGCTCCGAACTGAGTCTGTTGTTTCTTCGAATGGCAGGTGCCAAGCATGAAGTTTCGTCGCCAGATAGTGAAGAGAAGTGAAGATAATTCTCTAGGCTGTATCCATGGTGCGCGAAAGTTCAAAAATCGGTATTCAGACGGCCGCCTCGCCGAAGCATGTTCGGGCTGCCGTGAAGTTGGACGAGGTCGACCGGGTTCTGCTCGAAGAGCTGGCGAAAGACGCGAGGATTCCGAACAATGCGCTGGCCGCGATCGCGGGAATCGCACCGTCGACATGCCTCGGCCGTGTGCGCGCCTTGGTGGACAACGGTGTGATCAGGGGATTTCACGCGGACATCGACCCCGCCGCTCTCGGAATGGATCTGCAGGCGATGATCGCTGTTCGATTGCAGGCCAACGCACGGTCGCACCTCAACCGGCTCGGTGACGACTTCGCCAAGCTGGACTCCGTCCTCAACGTGTACTTCGTTGCCGGTGTCGACGACTACATGCTGCACGTCGCGACGACGGATTCGGCGCAGTTGCGTGACTTCGTCGTCAACAATCTCTCGGCACACCCGGCGGTTGCTGCGACCGAGACGATTCTGATCTTCGAACATGTCAGGCCTCGTGGCGGTACTGCCTGATTTGTTCTCACCCGATGGCGGGTCGACGCCCGGACCAGGCGTTATCGAGGAGTTCGTTCAGGCCTGCCGCGGTGATCTCACGCGGGTTCGGATAGGCGGCGGAGGTGGCGAGTTCGACTGCCTTTTCGATTTGATCGTGACGCATTCCCAGTTCTCGCAGAGACGTCGGTCCGCCGCACGCGGTGACGAGGTCGAAAACGCCGGTAGCGGCATCGGATACACCCAGGGCAGTCGCTATTCGCGACATCACTTCCGGGACGGCAGACGCGTTGAACGCCATTGCGTGGGGGAGGACAACGGTGTGGGTAGGGGCGTGCGGCAAACCGAAGCTGCCGCCAAGGGTGTGGCACACCTTGTGATGAATCCCCATACCGACTGTGCCCAAGCAGGTTCCGGCCAACCAGGCCGACTGCAGGAGTTCGGCCCTCTCTTCCAGATTTTTCGGATCATCGACAATGCTCGGCAGCGCACGGGCGATCCCGGAGATCACTTCGATCGCCATCGAGTCGGTGATCGGATTGGACTCGGCTGAATACAACGCTTCAACCGCGTGCGCCATCGCGTTGACGGCGCTGGTGACGGTGGTGCCAAGCGGCAGATCGAGGGTGAGGTCGACGTCGTAGATGACGGTTTCCGGTCTGATGTGGGGCGACGAGCGAGTTGTCTTGCGTCCGTTCTCCGTTTCACCCAACACCGGAGTGGCTTCTGACCCCGCATACGTCGTCGGAACGATGATCTGATCGAACCCCGCTCGTAGTGCGAGTGCCTTGGACAACCCGGTTGCCGACCCGCCGCCGATCGCGACGACGACGTCGACGTGATGGCTCTCGGCAAGTTTCAGCGCGGCTGTCGTGACTTCGATCGGAGTATGCATCACAGCGCCGTCGAAGCGGGCCACCACCATGTCGCCGAGGGATGCGGTGACCGCGGCGGCAACCGCGTTCAGTCGACGACTTGCCAGCACCATCACTCGACTACCGCCGAGCCGCCGCACTTCTTCGGCGATCGTGTCGATCGTCCCTTGACCGAAGACAATTCGAGCCGGTGAAGCGTCGTACGAGAAGGACTTCATGTCATCCTTGCGAAACGGTGGCGTGCATTTCCCAGACGATAACCTCAGCCCCGGTATCGGAGCTGACCTGCTGACCTCCGCCGCCGGATACGCGTACCGCGTCACCTTCTTCGAGCACGCCGACGCCTTCCATGGCGGCCTGACCGTCGGCGACAAAAACATGCAGGAACGGTGCATCCGGCAGGGTCACAGGTTGTCCGGGTTGCAGACGGGCGACGTGCATAGCGGCGTACTTGTTCTTGATCCGGATTGCCGAGTGATCGGCGTACGCGTCCATGCCGGACGCGACGGGAACCAGTCCACCGGCGAGCAATTCGGCGTCGATCTCCAACTGTTCGTAGCCGGGGGTGATTCCGGCTTCATCGGGGATAACCCACATCTGGATGAAATGAACCGGGTCGCTGTGCTTGTCGGAATGCGTGCCGGCCACGTCACCGAGTCGCCACGAGTCGTTCTTCTCGGAATGCAGGATGCCAGTCCCGGCGCTCATCCGTTGGGCGAGACCGGGGTAGATGACACCCGAATGACCCATCGAATCCTGATGCACGAGAGAACCTCTCAGGACCCAGGTGACGATCTCCATGTCCTGGTGCGGGTGGGTGTCGAATCCCATTCCCGGCGTGACGATGTCGTCGTTGTTGACCAGGAGAAGGCCGTGGTGAGTGTTCTTCGGGTCGTAGTGATTGCTGAACGAGAAGGAGTGCTTCGAGTCCAGCCAGCCGGCATTGGACTTGAAGCGGTCGCCCGATCGACGGATATCGAGGTTCGGCTGCGACAGAGTGGAGGTCATGGTGTGCCTTCCGAATGGTGTGGGGGGAGCAAGTTTTCAGAGGACGTGATTGCCGTACATCTCGCCGAGCGGGTCGGCGATCAGCTCGAGTCGAGCGCCGTCGGGATCGCGGAAGTACAACGAAACCTCGCTGTGCTCGATCAGTTCGACGCCGGCCTCGGTCAGTTGGGTGCGCAGCTTTGCCCACTTGGCAGGTTCGACGCTGATCGCGATGTGGTGGAGGCCGCCGAGTACTTCTTGGTACGGGCCCACGTCGAGACCCGGGAAGTCGAAGAAGGCCAGGAGGTTGCCGTTACCGATGTCGAAGAAGAAGTGCGACGACCCGGGGTAGTCACGGTTCTCGATCAATTCGGTGAGCGGGAAGCCGAGGAGATCTTGATAGAACTTCACGGTTCGCTCGACGTCACTGCTGACCAGGGCAGTATGGTGCAGCCCGCGTGCCATCGATGATGGTCGTTTGTCAGCGGGGATCAGATGTCGATCTCTGATCTCGGCACGGCGTTCCTCGAACTGCGCTGCTTTGTCGAACTGCACTGCTTTGTCGAACTGCACTGCTTTGTCGAACTGCACTGCGTTGTTGTCGCTCATGGCGCCCGCCTCCCGATTGAACCTTCTCTTCGAACAGGTAGTTGACTGATCAACTACATTGAGAATAGATCATTTGATTTCGTTGTCAACTACTTCAGCTATGCTGGCGTCATGGAATCGACGCGGTGGTTGAGCGACTCGGAGCAAACGGCCTGGCGGGCTTACCTGGACTCGACCCGACTGCTCCAGCGTGTTCTCGATCAGCAGTTGGTGCGAGACTCCGACATTTCCTTCACCGATTTCGAACTGCTGGTCGCTCTCGCCGAAGCGCCCGGGCGACAACTGCGCATGAGTGAGCTCGCCGACGCTGTTATGGCTACGCGAAGTGGTGTGACCAGGGCCGTCAATCGCCTGGTCGGTGCCGGGTGGGTGCGCCGGGTCGAGTGTGTCGACGACAAGAGGGGCGCTAATGCGGAGCTGACCGACTTGGGTGCCGAGAAACTGGCGTCGGCAAGCCCGGCCCACGTGGCCGCTGTACGGGAGAGCATGTTCGACCTGCTGAGCCCGCGAGATGTCGAGCGGCTGGGTGCGGTCTTCGGTGAAATGCGTCGGCACCTTCTCGAGGCCCAAGCAAGTAATTGACAGAGCAATGGCCCATGCCACGTAGTTGGTGAGGGCTGCGAACGGACTGCCATCATTGTCTGGTGACCCGTATTCGTATGTTCGCAACCGACCTCGACGGCACCCTGCTGCGCTCCGACCGAACGATTTCGGCGCGCACCGCGCAGGCCATGGAGAACGCGCGGCTCGCGGGGATCGAAGTTGTGTGGGCGACGGCCCGGGCCAGGCATTCGGTACACACGTTGGCGAGCTCGTGCGGATTTCGCGGTAAAGCTGTGTGTGCCAACGGAGCTGTCATTCTCGACCTGGCGGACGGGACTCCGGAGATCGTCGACACCATTTCGATCGAAACATCTTTGGCTGCAACGGCTATGGAGCAGGTTCGCGCTCTGATTCCGGGCGTCGTGTTCGCGAACGTCGGACCCACGCAGTTCTTTGCCGAGCCGGAGTATGCCGCTCTGTGCGAGTTCGCGGACCATCACCGGCACCTGCACGAGATGGTGCTCGCCGATACGCTGCCGCTGGACGTGGAGCCGATGGTCAAGATCGTGGCCCGGCATGCCGAGGTTCCCAGCGCCGACTTGTACCGAACTGCGGTCGCTGCGGGTATCGAGGGTGTGGAGTTGACCCACTCCGGGGCCCCGTACATGGAAATGGCAGCGGCGGGCGTCTCGAAGGCCAGCGCTCTCGCGCAGTTGTGCGCGATCGACGGCATCGACGCGTCGGAAGTGGCCGCGGCCGGTGACGCCTTCAACGACGTTGCGATGCTGACCTGGGCCGGAACGGCTCTGGCGCCCGCCAACGCCAGAGCCGAGGTCATCGAGCTCGCCGACCGAATTTTGCCCACGAACGACGAGGACGGGGTGGCGAGCTACCTCGAAGAGCTGGTTGCGGGGAGCTAGTTCAGCTGCTGACGGCCTTGGGTCCGGTGCCGATACCGACTCCGCAGTCCGTCATGAATTCGGAGAAGACGCGGTCGAAGCGATCCGGATAGTCAAGGTGCGGGAAATGCCCGGCGCGCTTGAAGATCTCCACCCGCCCCAGCGGTAGTTCGGCGCGAGCGTTCTCGGTGTGGGCGTTGGGGATGATGGTGTCTTCCTCGCCCCACACCAGTAGTGCCTGCAGGTTCTTGAAGTTCGCGAAATGCGGAGTGGCATTGACGGTTTGGCCGTTGTAGTTGATGACCGATCGCGCGGTCGCCAGAAATGCCTGACGTGTCGACGCGTCCGATACCGAAGCAAAGCTCTTACGGGCCTCACTCGCGCTGGCACCGAGCTTGAACAGGCCGATCTTGTTGAAAAGTCCGAGCGCTTTGTCCGTCACGTCGGTCAACGTCCTGGACGCGAGAACGGGAAGTACCAGTTCGCTGCCGGGCAGAGTCGCCGCGCGCAGGAGTGGGCTCACCTCGGGGCCGAGTCCGCCGCTGGCCACCAGGCACAGCCGCTCCACCCGGTCGGGGAACAGGTACAGCGTCTGCATCGCGATCCCACCACCGAGGGAGTGACCGACGAGGGTGGCCGACGGAATATCGAGGGCTTCGAGGAGGTCACGAACGGTGGCGGCGTGAGCACTGAGTGAGTAGTCGCCGGCAGGCTTGTCCGACGCGCCGTGTCCGAAGAGATCAGGAGCGATGACGCGGTAGTGGCGCGAGAGCGTCTCGATCTGCGGCTCCCAGTTGGAGTGCGCGCCCAGTAGGCCGTGAATGAGCACCACAACGGGGCCACTGCCTTGGTCGACGTATTTGAGCTGGTCGCCGTGCAATACAACCGTCTGTAATTGGTCGGTTGCCATGATTGAACCTTTCGGAGCGGCCAGTGTCTGTGGCTGCTCGCGTGTTGTCGGACCGCCCCCGCCCCGACGCGGATCCACGGGTATTTGTGACCGGGAGTAACCCCAGTTCCCTCAGTATGCCCATCGAGGGGGCCGATGTCGTGGCCATCGGGCGTGTTGTGACGAACCGTGAGCCGTCGGCTGAGGGGAGACGTACAACTCACCGCCGCGTGTCGGTGCCGTTGATCAGGCGAAATCAACCAGTTTGCCGAAGGTGAGGTTGATGTCCCACGGAGTGACGCCCCACGTCTCGATGGCTGATACCGCGAAGATTCCGGCAGCCTCGATGGTGTCCTGTGAAGCTGGTGCCGAAACCGAAACACCGGCTTGTCCGTGTGGAACCTCCGGCCAGACGCCTGTGCCCACGGGTGCGGGGTTTGCTTCCATGACTGCGTTGGCCAGTCCCGATTCGTCGACGGTCGTGAAGAGGCAGTTCGGTTCGTGGGGAGAATCCCACCCGCCGAGTTCCGCGAGCCAGAATTCGCCGCGACCGGCAGCGGAGATCGCGATGGAGGCGAGTACCGCCTCGAGATCTTCCCAGGCGCCGCCGGTCGGGGCAGTCGCGGCGGTGAGCTTGAACGGTGCGGCGAGGGCAGTGCTGTCCTGTGAGGCGAAGCGCGGCTGCACGGTGAGGGCCTGGGTCTGGGGATTCAGAAACGCAACTTCTCGGAACTTGTTGTCCGGCAAGGCGGTGCGAGCTACGAGGCCCTGTCCGAGCAGTGCGCCGAGCGCGGCGGGATCCTCGACGCTCCACAAGCGGGTCTCGTCCTCGGACCACGTGCGAATCATTCCGCCGACAACAGGACTGATCAGCACAGGCTCGAGGTTCGTACTGCCTGTTGATTCGCTCACCGCTGGCTCCCCACCGCACTCCGTACCGCCGGACCGGTTCCGCGCGACCAGATAAGTATGCCGCCTCACTGCTGTGCGCCTTTATTAACCGCCGGGGGTTAATAAAGGCGCACAGCAAGTGGTCACATATGCGTGCCGCCGTCGATGCGGATTTCCGTTCCGGTGACAAACGAGCCGTCTTCGGAGGCGAGCATCGCGATCACGCCGGCGACCGCGGACGGGGGAGCGAAACCCTCGCCGATTGCCGGCGCCAACTTGCCGAGCAGCGTGAAGTCGATGTCGGCCGGGAAGCCGGGATCGGACGTCATGCCCGAAGCGATGCTGCCGGGTGCGACGGCCACGGCGCGGAGGCCCTGCTTGCTGTACTCGAGAGCGAGTGCGTGCGTGAAGGATTGGATTCCACCCTTCGACGCTGCGTACGCCGTCATGTAGGGGTGGGCGAACGTCGCCGACGTGGAACTGAAATTGACCACGACGCCTGCTCCGCTTTCGAGCAGTGCCGGCAGGGACTCCTTCGTCATGAGGAATGTTCCGGTGAGGTTGACCCCGATGACGGTGTTCCAGAAATCGAGCGTCATCTCGTGGGTGTGCGCGGAGCGCAGAATGCCCGCCGCGTTGACCAGCACGTCGAGACCGCCCAGAGCCTTGATCGCAGCGCCGACCTGTTCGCGAACAGACTCTTCGCTGGAGATGTCGACCTTCACCGTGGTCAGGCGATCGGCATGGCCTGCGTCCTTCGCAGCGTTCAATGTCTGTTCGAGGCCGGTCTCGGAAATGTCGGCGGCGACGACGGTGCCACCTTCTGCCAGGATGCGGGCAACGGTGGCCTGGCCGATTCCGGATCCTGCGCCGCTGATGAGGACGCGCTTGTCGTCGAATCGATTCACGAGAAAACTCCGGTCTGTGAGATGGACAGCTGTCTGGTGACCGATTCTGCGTGATCGAGCCGCATAAATCTGCGGAGCATTCCACTGACTGGGCGGCATCGGTGCTTGTTCACTCGAAATCCCGAGCGAACAAGCACCGAGGCGTCCTACAGACCCGCTGCCTGCGCGAGGCTCGGCAGGTAGGTGCTCGGCTGACCGAAGAGCTGAGCGCTGCCGTGTGCACGCTTGAAGTACAGCTGAGCGTCGTGCTCCCAGGTGATCGCGATTCCGCCGTGCAACTGAACCGCTTCGGAGGTGATCTGCTGCAACGCTTCCGAGCAGTACACCTTCGCTACCGCCGCGTCGTCCGCCGACTGCGTCGCCACGGCGGCGTACGTCATCGACCGCGCCGTCTCGACCAACGTGTACATGTCGGCCATCCGGTGCTTGAGGGCCTGGAAGGAACCGATCGCGCGGCCGAACTGCTTGCGCGACTTCGTGTATTCGACGGTCTGTTCGACGATCGCCGCGGCCGCTCCGACCTGTTCCGCGGACAACGCGATCAGAACGACGGTTCGGATGCGATCGACCAGATCTTCGGACCACTGCAGTGGACGACCGCGAACACCGGAGAACGTGACCTCTGCCAGCGTTCGCGTGGGATCCATGGTGGGGACGCGTCGGCGGGAGACGCCCTCGGCCGCGGGATCCACTTCGTAGAACCCGTCGGCTGTCAGAACGAGCAGGGTGTCTGCGACGTGGCCGTCGAGGACGTACGACGCCGTGCCGGTCAACGCATCCTCGGTTGCCTCGACGCCGAAGGTGCTCCAACCTGTGGCACCTGCCCAGCACAGGGCCAGCGTGCTCTCGCCGGATGCGACACCGGGCAACAGTCGCGAGCATGCGTCGTTGTCACCGGAAAGCAGCAGTGCCTGTGCGGCAAGAATCGCCGAACCCAGCATCGGTGACGGGGTCAGCGTGCGGCCCAGTTCCTCCTGGACCACGTGTACCTCACCCAAACCTGCTCCCACGCCGTCGAACTCCTCGGGAATCGCCAGCGCGGCGACGCCGATCTGCTCGCACAGCTTGCTCCACAAGGCGGCGTCGTAGCCGATCTCTGTGGTGATGGCAGCGCGGACGGCAGCGGAGTCGGAATGCTTGCTCAGGAGATCGCGTACCGACGCGCGCAGTGCTGCCTGGTCTTCGGTGTCGATGCTCATGATGCAACCAGAGCTTCGACGACGCGTGCGCGGTGCTCGGACGGTGTGCCCCACGCGGTGAGCAGTGCTCGTACCTTGGTGAGCCACAGGGAGAGATCGTGTTCCATCGTGTAGCCGATGGCGCCGTGAACCTGAAGTCCGACGCGAGCGGCCTTGTACGCAGCATCCCCGCACGCGACCTTGGCCGCCGAGATGTCACGGGAAGCGTCGGCCGACTGATCGCGAACCGACAGAGCGGCACCGTGGAGCAGGGGGCGAGCCATTTCGAGGGAGACGGCAACTTCGGCCAGGTGGTGCTTCATTGCCTGGAACTGTCCGATGACCTTGCCGAACTGCTTGCGCTGCTTCGCGTATTCGGTGGTGACCTCGAGCAGTGTCTGGCCGAGACCCTGCAACTGCGCGGCAGTGGCAAGCGCGCCCATGTCGAAGGCGGCCGAAAAGTCGGCGGAGCCCAGCGATTCGCCGGCAGAAACCTCGTAGAGCTTGCGGGAGAGATCTACCGATGCCTTGGCTTCGCCAGGGACGCCGAGTGATACGGAGCCGTCCTGCACGAGCAGAACCAGATCCACCGCATCGGCATCGAGCGCGAACGGTGTGTGTGGGGGAGCGGCGACGGTTGCCAGCGAACCCTCGGCGAGAGCAGAGAGACGTTCCGGTGCAACCGAAGCCAGGAGCGTCGGTGCCACGGCGATCGTCTCGACAACCGGTCCGGGTACTGCGTGCCGACCGAGCTGTTCGAGAGCAACGACCAGGTCGACGGCGTCGGCGCCGAGTCCGTCGTGTTCTTCGGAGATGACGAGGCCGTTGACACCGGTCTCGGCAAGGCGCTGCCAGAGCTTCTTGCCCGGCTCGGTGTCACCGTCGTTCCACGAGCGGATGACGGAGGGCATGTCGGACTTGGTCAGCAGTGCATCGATGCTTGCAGCGAAGTCCTGGTGGGAGGAGTCGAGCGCGAATCTCATCGGTCCGCCTTCGGTAGGCCGAGCAGACGCTCGGCGATGACGTTTTTCTGAATCTCGTTGGTGCCTGCGTAGATCGGGCCGGACAGGGAGAACAGGTATCCGTCCATCCAGTTGTCGGCCAGCTCGGCTTCCGGGCCCTGCAGTTCGAGAGCGGTCTCGTGGGTGGCGATATCCCACTCGGACCAGAAGACCTTGTTGATCGAGGACTCGGCGCCGAGTTGTCCACCGTCGGCGAGCCGGGTGACGGTACCGAAAGTGTTGAGCTGGTAGGCGCGAGCACCGATCCAGGCGTCGGCAACCTGGTTACGTAGAGCGCTGTCGTCGGTTCGTCCGCTGGACTTGTACAGCTCGAGCAGGCGGTCGACGGTGGCGAGGAAACGGCCGGGGCTGCGCAGCGAGAGGCCGCGCTCATTGCTCGCGGTGCTCATCGCGACGCGCCAACCTTCGTTGACGTTGCCGATCACACCCGACTCGCCGGGGTTGGCCGGGTCGTCCGGAACGAAGACGTCTTCGAGGAAGATCTCGGCGAAGCCGGGCTCGCCGTCGAGCTGATCGATCGGGCGAACGGTGACGCCCTTCGATCGGAGGTCGAACATGAAATACGTGATGCCCTTGTGGCGCTGCGCATCCGGATCGGAGCGGAACAAGCCGAAGCCCCAGTCCGCGTAGCTTGCGCGTGAGCTCCACGTCTTCTGACCGTTGAGCAGCCAGCCCCCGTCGACCTTCTTCGCACTCGAACGCAGGCTGGCGAGGTCGGAACCCGATTCGGGCTCGGACCAGGCCTGGGCCCAGATGTCGTCGGCACGAGCCATGCGCGGCATGATGCGAGCCAACTGCTCGGCATTTGCATGCTCGAACAGTGTGGGAGCCAACAAGAAGATGCCGTTCTGGCTTACTCGGCCGGGCGCGCCCGAGCGGTAGTACTCCTCCTCGAAGATGACCCATTCGAGCAGGGACGCATCGCGTCCGCCGAGTTCCTTGGGCCAGGAGACGACGGCGTAGCCGGCGTCGGCGAGAGTGTGCTCCCACTGACGGTGCTCTTCGAAGCCTTCGGCGGTATCCATCGACTTCAGGGGAGTCGCGGGCACATTCGCTTCCAGGAACGAGCGAACCTCGTCACGGAATGCGGTTGTGGCGTCGTCGAATACGAGATCCACTAGTTTGTTCCTTCCTGCGGTGCGCGAGCACTGGCAGCCATGGCTTTGGCGTCGAGACCACCAAGCGAGTCTTTGCCGACCTCGGCGTTGTGAGCGTGAGCGAAGTGATGCAGACCGAAGACGGAGTCGATGCCGTTGCGCATCCCCATCTGGTCCTCGCACTGGTTGACGGCCTTCTTGGTCAAAGCCAGTCCGAAGCGCGGCATCTCGGCGATACGTCCGGCGAGCTCGAACGTCTCCTTCTCGAGATCCTTGCGGGCGACGACGCGATTGACCATGCCGATTTCGTAGGCGCGTTGCGCGGTGAAGCGATCGCCGGTGAAGAGCATTTCCTTCGCGAAACGTGACCCGACCATCCACGGGTGCGCGAAGTATTCGACGCCGGGGATGCCCATGCGGACAACGGGATCGGAGAAGAAGGCGTCGTCGGCCGCGACGATCATGTCGCAGACCCAGGCGAGCATGAGCCCACCGGCAATGCAGGCGCCTTGCACCATCGCGATGGTGGGCTTGGGGATCTCCCGCCAACGGCGGCACATGCCCAGGTAGACCTCCATCTCGCGGGCGAAACGCTGGTCACCGCCGGGCTTGTCGACGTGATCCCACCACATGGTGGCCTTGTTCTCGTACTCGACGTGATGGTCGCGTCCCGGAGTTCCCAGATCGTGTCCGGCGCTGAAATGAGGTCCGTTGCCTGCCAGGACGATCACTTTCACGTCGTCGTCCTCGACGGCGCGCTGGAAAGCCGCGTCGAGTGCATACGTCACGACCGAGTTCTGGGCGTTGCGGTAGTCGGGGCGATTCAACGTCACGACGGCGACCGAGTCACGAACCTCGTAGGTCACGACGTCGGCTTCGAAGGGAACGGTCATGACTGTTCCTCGCGCAGAACCGTTTTGAGGACCTTGCCCGAAGGGTTACGGGGCAGGTGATCGACGAAGCGTACTTCGCGGGGCACCTTGAAGCCGGCGATCTTCTCCTTGAGGAAGGCGATCACCGACTCTTCGGTGAGGCCGGCACCGTCGAGTTGGGCGATGTAGACGCGGCCCACCTCGCCCATCCGGTGATCGGGGATGCCGATGGCGGCAGACTCGTGGACGCCGGGCAGGCGAGCCAACATGCCCTCGATCTCGGCGGGGTAGACGTTGAATCCGCCGCTGACGTACATGTCCTTGAGGCGGTCGGTGATGTCGAGATAGCCACGCTCGTCGAGGGTTCCGACGTCTCCGGTGTGCAACCAGCCGTCGGCGTCGATTGCCTTGGCGGTGGATTCGGGGTCGTCGAGATACCCGAGCATGACGTTCGGTCCACGAAGCAGGATCTCACCCTGATCGCCGATCTTGACCTCGAAATCGGCTGTCGCGCGGCCGGAACTGGTGGAGACGGTGACCGGGTCGTCGTCGGTGCGGCACATGGTCGCAACCACGGCTTCGGTCAGACCGTATGCCGTGAGGACGGCGTCGAAAAGCTCTGCCTGCATGCGCTCGACGAGAGCAACCGGCACGGGTGCTGCGCCCGTGATCGCGATGCGGAGCGAGGACAGGTCGTATTCGCTGCGGCGGGGGTGATCGAGGATGGTCTGGTAGATCGTCGGGGCGCCCGGCAGGATGCTGATCTTCTCGCTGTTGACCAGCGCGAGGGTGTCGTCGATGTTGAAGACGGACACCGGCACGATCGTCGCACCGTTCAACAGGCAGACCAGGATTCCGGCCTTGTAGCCGAAGGTGTGGAAGAACGGGCTGATGATGAGGAAGTTGTCGTCGGCGGTGACCTCGGCGCATTCACCCCACGACTTCGCGACGGCGATGGACTGACGATGCGCGGTGATCGCACCCTTGCTACGTCCCGTGGTGCCGGAGGTGAAGAGAATGTCGCTGACGTCGTCGGGCTGTACCTTCGCAGCACGCGCGTCGGCATCGGTGCGAGCGGCGTCGGTGGCGAGCGCGAGGAAGTCCTCGAACTCGATGACGCCGTCACGGTCGTCGTTCCCGTCGATCGGTACCTGGATGACGGTGGGGATCGACAGGTCCGGGTTGGCGTCGAGCAACTGCTGGTACCGATCGGCCTTGAGGAACGTGCCGACGACCACCAGGGCAGCTGCGTCGACGCGCTCGATGATGTCGAGCGCTTCCGTGCCGGTGTATCGGGTGTTGATCGGGATGATGGCTGCTCCGGCGTACTGAGCGCCGAGCAGGGCGATCACCCAGTGGTACGTGTTGGGCGACCAGATGACGACGCGGTCGCCTGCCTTCACCCCGCGGTTGATCAGTGCGCCGGCGAAATCGCGGACGCGCTGATGTAGCTGTGCGAAGGTCAGTCGGGTGTCGCCATCGGCGATAGCCGCGCGCTCACCGAACTCCTCGGCGGCCCGGATGAGGGCTGATGGGATGGTTCTCGGTTGTTCGGTCACTGGACTCCTACCTGACACGCTACCTAGCAAGTGCTTGGTAGGTTATCTTACATATGTGGACCAGAGCGAGAGCCCGGACGGGCAGATGACGGACGACGAGTTTGCGGCCACGGTCGCGCAGTGGTTGGCCGAGAACTTGACGGGCAAATTCGCCCAGCTCAAGGGTAAGGGCGGCCCCGGCAGTGAGCACGAGTTCTTCGAGCAACGACTCGAGTGGGACAAGCACCTCGCAGCGTCGGGGTGGACGTGCCTCGGGTGGCCGAAGGAGTTCGGCGGGCGGGGAGCAAGCATCTCCCAGCAGGTCATCTTCCATCAGGAGTACGCGAAGGCCGGTGCGCCCGCTCGCGTCAGCCACATCGGTGAAGAGCTGCTCGGCCCGACGCTGATCGCGTACGGCACCGACGAGCAGAAGCGCCGATTCCTTCCTGGCATCAACACGGTCAGCGAACTGTGGTCGCAGGGCTACTCCGAGCCCGGCGCCGGTTCCGACCTCGCGAACGTCTCCACCACCGCACGCCTCGAAGACGGCAAGTGGATCATCAACGGTCAGAAGGTGTGGACCTCACTCGCTCACGTCGCGCAGTGGTGCTTCGTGGTCTGCCGCACCGAGGTGGGCTCCAAGCGTCACCAGGGGTTGAGCTTCCTGCTGGTCCCGTTGGATCAGCCCGGTGTGACAGTTCGGCCCATTCAGCAGCTCACCGGCACATCGGAGTTCAACGAGGTCTTCTTCGACGACGCCGTCACCGACGCCGATCTCGTGGTCGGGGAACCCGGCGAGGGCTGGAAGATCGCGATGGGGCTGCTCACCTTCGAGCGCGGTGTGTCCACGCTCGGACAGCAGATCGGATTTGCCCGCGAGCTCCAAGGCGTCGTCGACCTGGCGAAAGCCAATGGCAGCGACCAGGATCCGCACATCCGCGAAAAGATCGCCCGCGCGTGGGTCGGACTGCGCGTGATGCGCGCCCACGCGATGCGTACTCTCGACGCGGTCGACGCCGGAACCGGTGGCGGAGAAGCGTCCGTCGCAAAACTGTTGTGGGCCAACTGGCATCGTGATCTGGGACAGCTGGCGATGGACGTGCAAGGTGCGTCGTCGTTGGTTGCACCGTGGGCCGATTCCGAAGGCAATGCCTCGGACATCACCGATCCCGAGCATCTCGAGCTCGACGAGTGGCAGCGCCTCTTCCTCTTCACCCGCGCCGACACGATTTACGGCGGCTCCAACGAAATTCAGCGCAACATCATTTCCGAGCGCGTGCTCGGTCTTCCCCGAGAGGCTCGTTAATGTCTGACACCAAAGCCGCGTCCCCGCTTTCCGTTGCGCCGGAGGAAACCCCGGGCCACGGACTGCTCGCGGGCAAGAAGGCGATCATCACCGCCGCAGCCGGAACCGGCATCGGCTTCTCAACTGCACGCCGGGTGCTTCTCGAGGGTGGCGACGTTCTCGTCTCCGACTTCCACGAGCGTCGGCTCGGGGAGACGGTGGAGAAGCTGAAGGCCGAATTCCCCGGTCAGCAGGTCGAGTCGATCATCTGCGACGTGTCCAGCACCGAGCAGGTCGACGCGCTGTTCGTCGGCGCGGCCGAGAAGCTGGGGCGTATCGACATCGTCGTCAACAACGCAGGCCTGGGCGGTGAGACTCCCGTCGTCGACATGACGGACGATCAGTGGGATCGCGTTCTCGACATCACCCTCAACAGCACCTTCCGTTCGACGCGCGCCGCGCTGCGGTACTTCAAGAGCGTTCCGCACGGCGGTGTTCTGGTGAACAACGCGTCCGTTCTCGGTTGGCGCGCGCAGCATTCTCAGGCGCACTACGCCGCAGCCAAGGCCGGCGTCATGGCACTGACTCGGTGCAGCGCCATCGAAGCAGCGGAGTACGGAGTCCGGATCAACGCGGTCTCACCCTCCATTGCGCGTCATGCGTTTCTGGCGAAGGTCACCAGCGAGGAACTGCTCGACCAGTTGGCCTCCGGTGAGGCCTACGGCCGCGCCGCGGAGGTCTGGGAGATCGCAACGGTCATCGCGATGCTCGCCAGCGATTACTCCACCTACATGACCGGCGAGATCGTCTCCGTTTCTTCGCAGAGGGCCTAGCGTCCCCGTGCGCGGTTAAGGAGTCCCTGGACTCGCTGACCGCGCACAGGGGAGGGCCCTGGATAGGATTGAATACATGACGCCACCTCGAAATTCCGACGAATCAACCGGCAAGTCAGGGCGCCGCGACGAACTGCTCGAGATCGCGGCCGGGCTGTTCGCCGATCGCGGAGTGCGCGCGACGACGGTCCGCGATATCGCCGACGCCGCCGGGATCCTCTCCGGCAGTTTGTATCACCATTTCGATTCCAAGGAGTCGATGGTCGACGAGATCCTGCACCAGTTCCTCGACGAACTCTTCGGAAAATACCGCGAGATCGTCGCGGCGGGGTTGGACAGTCGCGCGACGCTCGAAGCTCTGGTCGTGACTTCGTACGAGGCCATCGACGCCTCACATTCGGCTGTTGCGATCTACCAGGACGAGGTCAAGCACCTCGTCGGGAACGAGCGCTTCGCTTACCTGGCCGAGCGCAACACCGAGTTCCGGGACCTGTGGGTCGGCGTCCTCGAAGCCGGCGTCGCGGACGGGACCTTCCGGTCCGACATCGACGTCGAATTGGTCTTCCGCTTCATGCGCGACACCGTGTGGGTCGCGGTTCGCTGGTACCGCCCGGGTGGATCCCTCTCGGCTCACGCCGTCGCGGCTCAATATCTCGCGATCGTGCTCGACGGGCTATCCGATCCGGCAACAACTTCAGACGCTATTGCTGAATCAACTTCAAGAACTATTGCTGCACAACGAAACTAGGAGCTAACGCTATGTCCGAGGTTTACATCGTCGACGCCATTCGAACACCGATCGGCAAGAGGGGCGGCGCGCTGTCCGGCGTGCACCCCATCGATCTCGGTGCACACGTCGTCAAGGCACTGGTCGAGCGCACCGGTATCGATCCCAGTGACGTCGACGACGTGATCTTCGGTTGCGTCGACGCCATCGGCGGCCAGGCCGGCAACATCGCCCGCATGTCCTGGCTCGCAGCGGGATTCCCGGAGCACGTACCCGGTGTGACGGTCGACCGTCAGTGTGGTTCGAGCCAGCAGGCAGTGCACTTCGGTGCTCAGGCCATCCTGTCGGGCACCGCGGATCTGATCGTTGCCGGCGGCGTTCAGAACATGAGCCAGATTCCGATCTCGGCAGCGATGATCGTCGGTCAGCAGTACGGATTCGACACGCCGACTTCGGGTTCGGTCGGTTGGACCGAGCGTTACGGTGACCAGGAAGTCTCGCAGTTCAAGGGCGCCGAAATGATCGCCGAGAAGTGGGACATCAGCCGCGAAGAGCTCGAGAAGTGGGCACTGCAGAGCCATGAGCGCGCCAAGGCTGCAATCGCCGCGGGTCGTTTCGACAACGAGATCGTCGCCATGGGTGACGCGACCGTCGACGAAGGACCCCGCGAGACCAGCCTCGAAAAGATGGCGACGCTCAAGGTTCTCGTCGAAGACGGTCGCATGACCGCAGCGGTGGCCAGCCAGATCTCCGACGGCGCGAGTGCGCTGCTGCTGGCGTCGGCGGAAGCGGTGGAAAAGTACAACCTCAAGCCCCGCGCCCGGATTCATCATCTCAGCGCTCGCGGCGACGACCCGATCTTCATGCTCAGTGCGCCGATCCCGGCCACGAAGCATGCTCTCGCGAAGGCCGGTCTGAGCATTGAGGACATCGACCTCGTCGAGATCAACGAAGCTTTTGCCCCGGTCGTCCTGGCCTGGATCAAGGAAATCGGCGCAGATCCGGCCAAGGTCAACGTCAACGGCGGCGCGATCGCACTCGGCCACCCGCTCGGCGCGACCGGTACCAAGCTGATGGCCACGCTGCTCAACGAACTCGAGCGCACCGGCGGTCGTTACGGCCTGCTGACCATCTGTGAAGGCGGCGGCACCGCGAACGCGACGATTATCGAGCGGCTCTGACGCCTTGCTGTGCGCCTTTATTAACCGCCGGCGGTTAATAAAGGCGCACAGCAGTTAGTTGTTCGGCACATCCGCGACCTTGATATCGAAGTTCGCACTTTCACCGTCAACGCTGGTCACGGTAGCTGTGACGTCGTATTCGGTGCCCTGCTCGGTCAGGATGCACGTGATCGATGCGCCGACTTCGGCGTCGAGGTTCTCCGGACACGTCACGTCGTCGGGTGGCTCGCCGATCTTCTCCGCGAGTTGAGTGGAGATCTGACTTGCGACTTCGGACTTGTCCACTTGCGGCGTCCCGACGCTTGCCGAGCACGCTCCCGTGGCCAATGCCGCCGAGAGTAGAACGATTCCAACTGCAGGCCTCTTTGCCATGTGAACTCCCAGAGTGCGCCGGTGCTTGCTGCTGCCAGCTTGGATTACCGCATTTGGGACTGTTCAACCGACTTACTCGACGCAGTTTTCCGAGGTCAGCGTCGGCGGACCGTCACGTTGAAGCCTTCGGGCATCAGGGTGAGCCGTTCGGCTACCTTCAACTCGTAAGCCGGATCAGCTTCGATCGTATATTTCTGCAAGATGGTGCCCAATACGAGGACCGCTTCGTGAATGGCGAATTGTCTTCCGATGCAGGCACGTTCACCGGTCCCGAAGGGTTTGTACACGTGCGCCGGCCTGGCTTTGATGTTGGCGGGCAAGAATCGATCCGGATCGAACGCCTCGGGATCGTTGCCCCACACCGGATCGCGATGAAGTGAGGGGATGAGGACGAGCATCCAATCACCCTTCTTCATCGGATACTTGCCGACGAGCGTGGTGTCTTCGAGTGCCGCGCGGCCGTAGGCGGGAGCGGTCGGCCACAGACGCAACGATTCGTCGAGGACGCGTCGCACGTATCGAAGTTTCGCGATCTTCTCGAAGGCGGGTTCCTCACCCTCCCACACCTTGTCGACCTCGGCTCGAGCCTTGGCCAGCACCTCAGGGTTTTGCGAGAGGTAGTAGAGCGCGAACGACAATGCGCCGGAGGTGGTTTCGTGTCCGGCGACGAGGAAGGTCACGACCTGGTGGCGGATGTTCAGTTCGTCGACACGGTTGGGATCGTTTTCGCGTGCCGCCCGCAACATCAGTTCGAGGAGATCTTCAGGCCCCGGTTCGGTACTTGTCCGCCGGGCACGGATCACTTCGTCCACAACCTCGGCCATGTACGCCTTGCGGACCTCGTCACGTTGATCAGCGCGACGCGCGAGCACTCGCCCGAGGGCGGTCGACTTCAGGAACGTCGTGCGCTGCGAATGGGAGAGTGCGCCGACCATTGCCTTGACGAACGGGTGCTGCTCTTCACGTTCGAAAGAGTCGAACGAGTAGCTGAATCCAGTGCGTCCGATGGTCTCCAGTGTCAGCTTGGTCATGTCAGCGGAGACGTCTACGGGGGAGTCACTTTCACGACTGTCCCAGTGGTCGACCAACTCGCCGGCCACGTCGAGCATGGTGCGGTGGTACGAGCGCATCGCAGTCTGGCTGAACGTCGGTGCCAGGAGATTGTGCGCCTTGCCCCAGTTGGGCTCATGGTTGTACGCCGTGAACAGTCCGTCGCCGCCGATTCCGCGTAGCGCTTTGACCCCGGGTGCGAGGTGTTTCGCGAACCGGGACTCGTCGGACAGTTCTGCCACCATGTCCGCGCCCGAGGCGAAGACGAAGCGATTGCCCAGGACGTTTCTTTCGAAGATCGGCCCGAGTTCTCGGCCGATGCTCACGGAGTTCTGCAGAGGCGTCCGGATGTTGATCCCGAGGACGTCGCCGAGAACTGGCAGGCGCCACGCCGGATGCGGGATCCGAGCATCGGTCGTCGCCTCTGGAGTGGTGTCGACGCTCATGATGTGTCCCCCGGGTGAGATCGCTTACTGAATTGGTGTCTAGTACGCAAAGTACGCCTTACTGAATCGGTGTCAAGTAGTAATCTGACTTGCCTATGGTTGCACCACGAAAACGCCTGGACCGAGAGCAGCGGCGCACGCAGTTGCTCGACATCGGCGCGCAACTTTTTGCCGACCGCTCGTACGAGGACGTGTGGATCGAAGAGGTCGCCGAGATTGCGGGCGTCTCGCGCGGGTTGATGTACCACTATTTTCCGACCAAGCGAGACTTCTTCGCCGCAATCGTCGAGCGCGAATCGCAGCACCTGCTCGAGGTGACCGCACCCGACGCGTCGCTGCCGGTGCGCGAACAAGTGGCAGCCGGGTTGGATGCGTACTTCGCGTACGTGAAGTCGCACAGCAGGGGAGTGCGCGCCATCAACGTGGGCACGCTCTCAGCCGAGGCCGGCATCCGAGCGATCGTCGAACGGGAACTCGAACAGCAGCAGATTCGAATCCTCGACGCACTGGAATTCGAGGGCGAAAAAAGACAGATCGCTGCCGTCGCAGTGCGGGGATGGATCGCTTTCGTCCGGGCCGTCTGCCTCGACTGGCTCGATCAACCTTCGATACCGCAGGAAGAGTTGAGAGTGATCTGTCTGCGGACCCTCTCCGGAGCATTGGGTATCGACCTCGAAACGTGAAATGCCGACCGCTCGGGAGCAGCCGGAATCTCTACGAACAAGTCCGACTAGTCGAGCGTCGAATAGAGTTCGTCCCAGCCCTTGGCTACGTACGTGTTGGTGTAGATGGATCCGTAGTACGTACTGCCGTGCAGAACGGTGACGTTCCCGGACTGCACGGCTGGAAGTCGTTGCCACAACTTGTTGTCCGAGAGTTGATCGAAGGTGGTGTCGCTGCTGTCGGTGACGGAAACCATGAACGCGTCGCAATCGCGAAGGCGATCCATCTCCTCGATGCTCAGCCGTCCCTGATTGTCGAAACCGGTTGTTTTCAAAGTTCTTCCGCCGATGTCGGCGAGCGTCATGTCGGTGGGTTGGCGATTCTTCTTGCCAGTTTCCTCCGACACGGGAAGGCTGTCGATGTAGATCGTGGCCTTGTCCGGACTGTAGGACAAGCTTGCGACGGTCTTTCCCGCGATCGCCGAAGCATGTCGAGAGCGAATGTCGGTGATCAGAGCGTCGTAGTCGGTGATCAGGCGATCCATGGTGGGTGTTCGACCCAACCAATCGGAGAGGTGGGTTAGGTTCTCCCGCCACGTTTGCTTCGATTCGGTCGTCAGGACAGGAGCGATGGCTTGAAGCTTTGCAGCGGGCCAGTACTCGTTGTCGGCGTTGACGCAGATGATGAGATCGGGTGCGAGTCCGAGGATCTGCTCCAGATTGGGCTTGTCGCTGAGGTATTCGGCCGAGTCGTCGACGGGAACCCACTCGGTGGCGGGTGAGATGTTGTATCCGAAGACCGGTAGTTCGAGGGCAATGGCGAGCTCGAGGTCGGTTCGGGCGTCGACGGCCAAGACCCGCTTGGGGTTGGTCGGTATGTCGTAAGTTCCCAACGGCGTGGTGACGGTGCGCATTTGAGCGTCATCAGAGGCATTTGAACCGTCGCTGGAACTGCAGGACGACAGAATTGTTGCTACTGCTGCCATTCCGGCTCCGATGCCGAATCGGCGACGGGTCAGTGCGTCGACTAGTTCTTGCCAGGCGCGTTCGTCCGGCACGGTAGGTGTGGTGGTCAGCATTCTTCGATACCCTTCGGTCTGAGTCCGTATCGATCGTAGGGTCGGCGATACCAGACCACCTATATCGAAAACCGCCTTATCTTAGTCGATTTCGGCCAATGTCCGTGACTTGCGGGTGATGGTGGCGCCGAAGGCCGCGGCGAGCGGGAACATCAGAACGCCGTACACCGCCGCCGGTACTGCCAATTGCACATTGTCGAGAAGACTGACGGCGATGGTGATCGCCAGCGTGCTGTTGTGGATGCCGATTTCCATGGAACTGGCGATGGCTTGTCGGTCCTCGATGCCGGAGAACCGGGGAACGACGTAACCGATCGAAAGGCTCAGCAGACAGAACAACGCAGCGACGGCGCCGATGTCGACGAGATAGTCCGCGATGTTCTCGCGTTCGGATACAACCGTTCCGACGATCACCAGTGCCAGAACCACCGCAGATCCGATGCGGACGGGCTTGTCCATGCGCTCGGCAAAGGCGTTCGAGCGCAATCGAACCCACATTCCGAGGGCGACAGGAATCAGTACGACGGCAAAGACCTGAAGTACCTTCGTGAACTGCAGTCCGAGGGTGCCGTCCGCGTCTTCGGGTTCGAAGTACCCCAGCGCGAAGTTGGTGATCAGTGGAAGGGTCACCACCGCAATCACCGAATTGACCGCAGTCAGTGTCACATTGAGAGCAACATCGCCGCGGAACAGATGGCTGAACAGGTTTGCCGTCGTGCCGCCCGGTGATGCGGCGAGAAGCATCATGCCGACG
The DNA here is from genome assembly GCF_003852455.1 of Rhodococcus sp. KBW08. NCBI lineage: Bacteria > Bacillati > Actinomycetota > Actinomycetes > Mycobacteriales > Nocardiaceae > Rhodococcus > Rhodococcus sp. KBW08. The sequence continues at coordinate 338,184 of NZ_QAJJ01000017.1, read as the reverse complement.
GCGAGCAGAGGGTCGAGGTCGAACAACCTGACCAGGCCGAAGGCCGCAGCCGGGAGCAACAACAACTGACAGATCAGGGCAATCGAGACGGCTTTCGGCGCTTTTGCCACGCGGGCAAAATCTCCGACCGTCAAGGAAAGCCCGAGGCCGAACATGATGATGGCGAGTGCGGCGGGTAGGCCGACGGAGGTGAGTGCAGAGTCCATGAGTTAGTGGCTACTTCCAGTCACTGGGGGAATTTCACTGAAACTACCGTGATGCCCGAATCTGCGTGGCAGTTTGGATACATTGATGTATCGAACCGTGACGGCGTCGGTGAGCAGGGTTATCGTCGAATTATGTGCCGAAACATCACTGAACTTCGTGGACTCGAGCCCGCAGCTACGCCGGAGGAGATCGAGGCAGCCTCTCGCCAATACGTACGTAAGGTGAGCGGGATAGCCAAGGTGTCCGACGCCAATCGAGACGCCTTCGAGCAAGCGGTGCGTGAGGTAACCGAAACGACGACACGCCTGCTCAGCGCCCTGCCGCCTCGTAGACAGCCGCCGCAGACCGTCCCGCCGTTGCGTCGCCCGGAAGTACAGGCTCGGATCGCTGCTCGTTCGTCCTGACCCGAGTGGATCTCACAGATATCGACGTATGGGACGTCGAAGCCTTGGATCAGCTGTCCGCTGGGTTGGAAGGCGTTCTGGTCGCTCACCGCGTCCGCGACATCCGTCGACGACTGACCACTCTGCGCAAAGAAGCCGTCGCCGACGACTTGCATATTCGTCAGGACGGAACCGTCTCTGCCGTTGCGCCCATCGCCGACGGTCACCCGCTCCACGTGCACGCCCAGTTGCTCGAGGTTGCAGTGCGAGAACTGATCGGTGAGGCATTGCTCGTCAGCGCGGATCTTCATCATGCGTTGTCGCTGCGGTCCCAGGTCGGCACCGACCTCCGTGACAAAGCTGTGCGCGTGGGGGAGGAGTGGCGAGCGTTCAGCCCTGATCGGCAGCGTCAGATGTTGCGCCACGCACCCGATCTGATCGCCAACCTCGACGGAATTCCTGCAGCGGTTCGCAGTCCTGCCAATCTCGATCGGATTCAATCGGAACGCGCACGGCTGCAAGATGATTCGGTGCGAATCTCGCAAGAACTTCACCGAGAGTTCTTCGGCGGCAGACTGAGCAACACCGGGGCCGGCCAGTGGTACGCCGAACGTAAACTCGAGGATTTGGACGCGCTCGACGAGTTGTTCCATGCCGAACCTTGTCGACGATTGCTGCTGATGGACATGCGCTCGGGTGAACGAGGCTTCGCCGCAATTGCGATCGGTGATCCGGACACCGCGGATCACATCTCCGTGACGATTCCTGGATTGAACACCAACGTCAAGGACTCGATGCGCGGAATGGTCGGCGAGGCAACACGATTGCGAGCCGAGGCGATGCGCCAACTCGAACTGGCCGGCCGAAGGGAAAGCGTGGCCACCATCGCCTGGATCGGATACGACGCGCCACAGGTGATCGGGCCTGGAAAGTTCGACATCGGTCGGGCCAGCTTCGACGTCAGTCGATCGTCCAAAGCAGGCATAGCCGCCGACGCATTGGGCAGCTTCTTTCACGGCCTTCGTGCTGCGTCGGTCAACGACCGCGTCCACATCACAGCGCTGGGCCATTCCTACGGATCGCTCGCGACTTCTCTTGCGCTGCAGCGCGGAGCCAGCGCAGCAGTCGACGACGTGGTGTTCTACGGTTCGCCCGGCGTGCGGGCCAAGGTGGAATCGGACCTCGGTATCGCCGACCGCCACGTCTACGTCATGAAAGCGGAAGGCGACAGCATCGCGGGGTTCGGCCGTTTCGGCGGCGATCCGACGCGCACCGAGTTTCATCGGTTGTCCACGGCTGAAGGAGTCACCCCGGACGGGGTCAAACACGAGCGGGCTTTCGGGCATGCGGAGTACGCGAGGACCGGGGACAACGGAGAACTGCGGATGTCCGGCTACAACCTTGCGGTTGTGGTTGCAGGGTTGCCGGAGTTGGCCGTTATGGCCTGACCTGCCGCCTTACAGTGGCACTCATGCATCTGAGGCATTCGGCCAGGGGGTTGGTCGTTGACGACCAGTCCCGTCTTCTGCTCTATCGATTCATCGCACCCGGGGGCGGGCTGACGGTCTGGTGTCCTCCGGGCGGAGGCTTGGAAGGAGACGAAATCCCGTCCGAGGCGCTCGCGCGCGAACTGGACGAGGAGATCGGCTTGCGCGACTACGGCGCCGCCACCCATGTGTGGCATGAGGAGATCCGTGATCCGACAGTATTGCCGGGTTGGGACGGTGCGATCAACGACTACTTCCTCGTGCCGGTGGAGGCTGCATTCGAGCCCTGTGGGTCGTTGGGGCGCGAAGCGCTTGCCTCCGAGTTTGTCGAGCACTTCGAGTGGTGGAGCGTTGACCGCCTTCTGTCACACGAAGGTCGAGAAGTGTTCGGGCCACGAGATTTACCCGACCGCTTCGCCTGCCTGGTCAAGAATGGGCCACCGAGTTCGCCGGAACGGTTTGTTCGGTCGTTGTAAGGGCTGCGAGGCAGTGGTTGCAATCGAGCCTTTGGGCATCGAAAGAGGGTTAAGCTGGGGTTATGGAGCACTATGTGCGCAAGGAACCCATCCCGTCCGCGTCTACGGCGGCGCCGGTCACTTCGGGTAGCCGGGTCCGACGGATGCTCCAACGATGGTGGATGCGGCTTCGTGGGTTGATGGGTGACAGTAAGGCCAGCCGGTACACCTCGCTCGCGCCGCGGCATCCTGATGGATCACGCACTGACGTAACTTCTTTCAACAGCAGTGGCAGCGGAAGATAACTGTCGGTTGAAAAGACACTGCCCGGTGTTCGTCGNNCGACGAACACCGGGCAGTGACGCATTACGTGAGCTGGAATCAGCGGAGGTACTGTCCGCAGACCGGCCACGCGCCGGCGCCCTGACCGGCGAGGACGTTTTCCGCGACGCGGACCTGTTCTGCCTGGCTGGCGTTGGCGGCACTGCCCGCTCCGCCGTAGGCTTCCCACGTGCTCTGGCTGAACTGGAGTCCGCCGTAGTAGCCGTTTCCGGTGTTCGCAGCCCAGTTGCCCGAAGATTCGCATTCCGCGACACCCGACCAGTCGTGGGTGGCTGCAGATGCGGTGCCGGCGGTCAGTCCGACGGCTCCGGCTGCGAGAGCTCCGGCTGCGGCGACAGAGGCAAGGGCACGGGTAACGGTGGTCTTGGTCATTTTTTGTAAATCCTCTCGAGTCCCGCCGACGGAGGACGGTGACCGTCTCAGCTCCGCTCCCACCACTAGGAATGTTGTCGAGTCCGAACCGCGGGGTGGGACGGGCGGTGGCGATTCGGTAATGCCCGGTTGATCGGGCTGTCACCAACCATAAGAGATGATTACGGATTGGTCACGGGTCGGCGTGTCGACACATGTTTGTGCAACAGAAATGCATCAAAGAGTGTTTTCCCAGGTTGCGTGGCGATATGCCACCTCTCATGGCGTTACATAAACGAGATAAAGTGTGATGCAAGTCACTTCAAAAGCGCCTCGACGGCGTCGCTGCGCGGCGAATGTGTCGCTCGATCGGCCCGGTTTGTCGGCTTTTCGACCCGATTTCAGTCGCTCTGGAACCCCTGTCCAGCCGTGATCGGTTGTCGACCGACCGACCCGATTTACCTGCAGCGCAGCAGAATTGAAACGATCATCGCGCTGCCGGTCCTGGGCTCAAACGAGATTCTTGCTCGCCTTGATCCGACGGCGAATGTCGCGCATCTGAATGGTGTTGCCGGCCTGACGGATGGAGCGTGGGATGAACCTGTTGACGAACGACACGAAAATGAAGAGGTGTTCGAATCGGCGGCGATCGTCTTCGGTCCATTCGAGGTCGAGTTGGTCGCGGTAGATCGGTGGTAGGAATCCGACCGTCAGGAACCGCAGCAAGTTTCGGAACACCAGGCGTATCGGCCACGCGATCATTCGAAGGTTGACGAGGTCGACCAGATACTGCTTGGTGCGTTCGTCGATGACGACGCGTTCGCAACCGAGGTTCCAGTAGCGCTCGAAGTCGGCGCGGGTGGCCGGCCACATCTCCTCGGTGACCTGCAGCGTCGTTCCCAACGTTGACGCGGACTGATAGAACGATTCCGCCTGTTCTTCGGACATCTTGCCGTGCAGCAACTGATGACTGTCTTCGAAACCGATGAACAGGCATGCAGCAACCCATAATTGGAGTTCGCGATTGAAGGCGTTGTACTTGACCGGGCTGTTTGAATCCGACTTCACATGTCGGTGCACCGAGTTCACGGCCTCGCGGTAAGCCTTTCGCTCTTCCTCGTTACCCAGGATCGCGACCGTCAGGTACTGCGTCGTGGTTCGTGCGCGCTTCCACGGATGCACTGTCAGAGCACCCGATTCGACCTTGCTCTCCATGACGCCGTAGGCGACCTCGGGCCAGCCGAGCTGCAGGATGACGTTGGCAGCGGCACCCGCGAACGACCAGAAATCGAGTGCGTCGGTGATGTGTGCGGGTTTACGGGCCCACCGCCTACGCTCGGCCGTGATGGTGATGCGTGTCTGATCGGTTCGAAGAGACGACTCGGACTTTTCCGAATCCAGGTAGTGAGTGGGCATCGATCTTCCTCCGTGAGGGGTGAGTTACTTGGTCTCGACGTTGCTCACGAGCCACCGGTCGTCCGAGCGGACCAGGGATATGACCATCCGGTACTTCTGTGTATTGCCTTCTGGCGCAGCAATGTTCTTGGCCTGCTGGTCGACGAACACGAGTACTTCGGCCGACGAATCTTCGAGCGTGTCGATGCCGACGTCTGTCGCTGTCGCGCTCGCCTGACCTTGGCCTCCAGCGACAACCTCGCGCAGTGAATCGACCATGGTTCGGTAGGTGCCGGCAAATTCGTCGGTCGACATCGACGCGATGGTGTCCTTGTTGGCATCGAGGTTCTGATAGTCGAAGGAGGACATGATGGTCGAGTACTCCCTCGCGGTGTCCAGCGCTTCCTGCCGCAGCGTGTCTTCCTGATTCGCCGAGTACATCTGGAATCCGAGCACCACCAATGCTGCGACCAGCGCTACCGCCATTAGTGAGATCAGTGCGTTGCGTGGCTCCTTCAGGCGGCGAAGTAGCGACGGAGAAGTCGGATGTTCGGCCACCTCGGCTTCTGCCTCGTCGAGTAGTGCGTTGTCACGGTGTGCCATTTCCCAGTCCTTCCAACATCAATCTCCAGTAGTTCAGGGCGTCGACTCCGGTCGGAATCAGAATCGGATCTGGGACGACGGGCGGTCCGATCGGCGTGCCAGGGACCGTCGAGTTCTGCAATCCGAGGTCGTTCGGGCGGGGAGCATTCTGTGCTCCGCGTTGGACGAGGTCGTCGGCGGGGGGACAGTACATCGCCAGACTCGGACTGGTGGGGGAGAGATCGCCTACCTCTCGCCTGGGAGTGTCGTAGTTGCACACCGGCCCTTGCGTGGCAACCAACGCGAAATCGGCGCGATCGCCTTTGACGATGGATGCCAGTTTGGCAAGTCCTTCGGGGATCGTGACCAGTCCGGTTTCCAGGGCGTCCGTGCGGTCGGAGATGATCGGTGCGACAGTGACGAGATTGGCCAGGACCGCTCCGAAAGTGTTGTGGTACTTGTCGAACAACTGTTGAGCGCTGTTCAGGGCGGCGGGCGAATGATCGGTGAGGTAGATCAGCACCGGAGCGTTGGATTCGAGTTGTTCGGTGAAGTTCTTGGCAGCCGCCATTCCTCGGGCAAACGAATCCGATTGTGTCGCCATGGAGTCCACCAACGTGGAGGTTCGCGACAGCAGCGCGGCGAGTTCCGCCGACTGGTCGTTCAACTGCGCCGACATGGTCCCACCGTTGTCGATCATCGTCGCCAAGCTCGGGCCGAGCCCGTTGAACGAATTCCCCAATTCGGTCCCGATGTCGCTGATCGCTTGTGGATCAATCCCTTCCAGGACACCGGACGCCTGAAGCATCAACTGGCTCATCTGCACCGGCTGCTGATCCGCGGGCATGGCGATCTCGTCGCCATCTCGGAGATAGGGGCCGTGATCCGTGGTGGGGTAGATGTCGACGTTCTGGATTCCGGCGGCTGTACCCATCGTCACCTTGGCGACACTGTCGGTGGGTATCTCCGTGTTGTCGTTGAGTGAGAGTTCCACCCGAGCCGAGCGGGTGCCTGCGTCGAGTTCGACTTCGCTCACCTTCCCCACCTGCACTCCGCGATACGTGACGACCGTGCCCTTGGTAAGTCCGAAGGCGTCGGACATGTTGGCGTGCAGCCGGATTTGGCCACCGAAACCCTGAGGGCCGACCACGTAGACGATTCCGAAAGGGATGACTACAGCGGCGATCAGAGCGAACAGGACGAGTTGAACAAGCGCAAGGCGACTCAACGTGGACCTCCCTGAAGTAGATCGGTGAGAGTTCCCGCCGGCGCGATCGATTGACCTGCCATACCGCCGCTCCACAGTTTGTCGATCGTTCCCGGAATATCCAGAGCGCCGTCGAACACGAGGTAGTCACCTTGGACTGCACTGGTGAAGTTTTCGAGCAACCCGTTCATGTTCGCCAGTGTCTGGCCGATCTCCGAATTGAACGAATCCAGAGTTCCCACAACGGTCGACGCATCGTGCAGCATCGCGTCGAGCCCGTTGGGTGAGGAATCGAGGATGGTGTTTGCGTTGGTGGCGAGCTGAACGGTCGAGTTCAACAGGCTCGCAATCTGATCCTTCTGTCCGACGAGAATCGACACCACCTGTGGAACGGAATCGAGGTAGTTGTCGACAACTACCCGTTGCCCAGCCAGTTGGGAGGAGACCCGGGCAGCGAGGTCGACGGCCTCGTCGAACTCGCTGCGGTGGCTGCTTGCCTCTGCCATCAGCGAAGTGAGGGTCTCGGTCAGAGAACGAACTTCACCCGAGCGCCCGGAAAACGCGGTGTTCAGTTCGCGTACAACGGTGTCGAGTTGATCGATACCGCTTCCGGTCAGAACCGTGCCGAGGGTGGCAAGTGCACTTTCGACCTGCGGACCGATCTCGGTGCGAGACTCCGGAATCGTGTCGCCGTCGCTGAGCGTGGAGCCGGACGGAACTTCCGGCACCCGAAGTCTGATGAAAGGGTTTCCCAGTGCGGACGGGAGTTCGACGGATGCTTCGACGTTGTCCGGCAACTGCGTCGCGGCGTCCAGACTCAGCGTCACGTCGGCTCCGACGACGTCGGCTGACAGTGCGGATACTCGACCGATGACTTTCTGGCCGCTGCGGACGTCTGCTCCCAGCACCAGACCGTCGGCGCCGGCCAACTGTAGCGCCACGTTGTACGCGTCACCGTCGGCCGAACGACCCAGCGGAAGGTCCTGAATGCCTGCGCTACAGCCGCCGAAGGCGAACACGGCCGCACAACCCACACCGATGATCGTGGCACCGGCGACTATTCGAACCGAGTGCCGCGTCAATTGCCACCTCCGGGGACGGCTCCGCCGGAAATCGCGGAGGCGATGCCGAGCGGATCAGAAGTACTGAGGGGGAAGGAAATCGGATTCGTGAACCCGGCCCCGGTGCAGATCGGCAACTTGTAGGTGTCGCACAGCGGTTTTGCAACCGCGAACTGAGTCAATGCAGTCGAGACGTTGAGCCGGATGCGCCCGCGCTGATCAGGGCCGATAGTTTGGGAGAGGTTCTGCATCATCAACGGCACCAGGTCCATGAACTCGGCGAGGCCAGGTTGTTTGGAAGCCAGAGTGTCACCGAGAACTCGCACGTTGTCGGCTATTGCGCCGACATCGTCGCCGTGAGTTGTCATGAAACTGTTCAACTGGTCGAAGACGACCTGCAGATCCTGCAGAGGCTGTGAGATGTCCATGTTCTGGCCCGCCCACTGATCACCCAATACGCCGAGGTCACCGACAAGTTCGTCCAGGCTGACCTGCCGCGCGTCGAGAGCATTCATCAACGTGTTGAGATTGTCGACGAGGGCACCGATGTCTTCCGACCGTGCGCCGACAACTCCGGTTGCCGTGCTGAGGTTGCGAATTGCGGTATTGAATTGATCGCCTTGGCCCTGCCATCCGGCGGCGCCGCGGCTCACGAGATCACCGAGATTGCCTCCGTCCCCGGCAAATGCGTCGGCCAAAGTGCTGACGCTTCCCATCAACCCGTCGAAATCTATGGGGGAGTGGGACCGTTCGATCGGAATCTGATCGCCGTCTTTCAGCGTCTCTCCGCCGGTGTACGCCGGACCGAGTTCGATGTGGCGATCGCTGATAACCGACGGATTGAGAACATAGGCCGAAGCGTCGGCGGGCAGATCGACGGAGTTGGGCATCGACATCGCCACTCGAACAGAAGTTCCGCGAGGTTCCACCGACGTGACTGTCCCGACGCCGACTCCGAGGACGGTGACCTTGCTTCCCTCGTAGATCCCGCCGACGTAGCTGAAATCGGCGTAGACGGTCTTGGACTGATCGGTTCGTCCGAAGACGTACCAACCGGGGAGTGCAATAGCCAGGGTCACGACCAGCATGGCAGTGACAGCTTTTCGTGTGTTCACTTGCAGCCCTCCATGATGCCGAGCGCGCAGAGCAGGTTGTCCGGGATCACGGCCGCCGGCGCGTTGACGTCGGTCCAATTACCGGTGCCGGTGGAGTCGGTGACCGAACGCAGAGCGGAAGGAAGACGAGTCAGCAGCAGGTCGATCTGATCTGCGTTGTTCTTCAGCGTGGTGGTGACCGCGACCAGGTTGTCGGTCATGGCCCCGAACTCTTCCTGACGATCGACGAAGGTGGTCGAGAGCTTCGAGATGATGATTGTCAGGTTGTCGACCAGTTGAGTCAAGGCGTCCTTGCGCATCGCAAGAGTGCGAACGATCGTCTGAGCATTGGCCGCAGTACCGACTATCGAATCGGTTTGTGCCGCAGCCATGTCCGACAGCTCGCGGGACATGCTGAGAATCTGGTCGATCTGCTCACCATTCTGCGCGAAAGCAGCCGAGGCGCCGCTGATTCCGGCCAGAGCCCGGCCCACCTGATCGGAATCCGTGGGAATCACCTGCGACAGGGTGTTCATCATGGACTCCATCGCCGCTAGGTCGACACCCGTGGCAGCATTGGTGGCGTCACTGCTGACGTCGTCGAGGCTGTACGGCACGGTTGTGCGAGAGAGCGGAATGACCCGCCCGTCGGAGTCGTCGACCACGCCGGCCGGCACGATCTCCAGGTAGCGCTTGCCCAGGACCGTCTTGAGTCTCACAGTCGCTGTGCTTTGGTTTCCCAAGGGTTGATCCTTGTCCAAGCGGAAGTTGACGACCACGTGGTCGCCGGCAAGATCGATCGAATCCACTCGGCCCGCGGGAACCCCGGCAACATAGACGGGGTCTGTGTCGGAGAGCCCGCTGGCATTGGCGAACTCGGCTGTGTATGCCGACGTGCGGACGTTGTACCAGAGTTTCGGAATGCCCAGTGCGGCGGCGAGTCCCACCACCAGAACGAAGATTCCGAGACTACCCAGCGCGAGAGCTGTTCCGCTACCGCTGCGTCGGCGATCCCCTTTGAACAGGAAGAGCATGATGCCGACGAACACGTCGATCAGTTTGACCAGGAACATCATGAGCACACCGGTGAATGTGTCGGACCGAAGATGTTGGCCTCCATGTCGCCTGCCTTCAGAGTGAAATTGCACAGATACAGGCTGATGAAACTTCCGTAGCTGCCGATACGGTTGGCGGCGTCGGCGAACTGGGGAAGGTTGGTGACCAGCCTGTTGAACTCGTCGGTGCTCGCAATCCAACTGCCGGTGACACTTTCGAGTTGTTGCACGGTCTGACCGAATGCGCCATTCGACCCGGCCATGATCTGAGCCAACGACGAGACAGTCCGGTTTCCCTGGTCCAAGAGCGAGACCAGTTGATCGTTCTGACCGACGACGGCGGTGCTCAGGCTGTTCAAACCGTCCAGCAGACCGACTAATTCGGGTTGGCGCTCGTCCACGGAGGTGAGAAGAGTGTTCATGTTCGTGAGTAGTTGCGCGAAGACGTCCTGACGGTCGACCAGGCCGGAACTCATGGCCGCGATCTGATCGAGAAGTGTGGTCATTGCTTGGCCCTGACCGTTGAAGGTTTCGACAAAACTCCGCGTGAGGGTGTTCACCTGCTCGGGCTCGAGTGCGGCGAACAACGGTTTGAAGCCGTTCATCAGTGCGGTCAAGTTGATCGGCGGAGTTGTCTGCGCCAGCGGTATCGTGTCACCTGGTTCGAGCCGTTGTGCGGATACCGTTGTCGCACTGTGATCCTGGGTCAGTGCCAGGTATCGAGCACCCAGCATGTCGCCGTAACGAACTGCGGCACGGACATCCGACTCGAGTGAATACTGTGATTCGATTTCGACGTCGACGATCGCCTTGCTCGTACCGCCGCCGTTGTCGGCAAACGCGACCGAGTCCACGCGGCCGACGCGCACACCCGACATGGTGACAGGGTTACCGGGGTTGAGTCCTTCGACGTCGGTGAACTCGAACGAGTACGAATCAGTGCTTCCGCGAACCGGAACCGACAACGTGTTCGCCACGAACGACGCGCAGGCGACGCCGGTGATGCAGAAGAGTGACAACCGAATAACCTGGCCAGGACGGACCTTCACGGGACGGTCACCTCGTTACCTCTGACCATCGGCCCCAACATCAGTGTTGTTGCCGGGTTGGGGGTGTCCGACTGCTCCGGCGAGCCGCCCTGCAGTTGGTCTTCGAGGTATCGCAGCGTGGCAGCCTCGGCTTCGTCGCCCACGACCGGGGCACTGACGGGTTGCATTGGCGTCAGGTTGGCGCCGGAACATTGCGCGCCGCGCGAGTCCCCGTACTGCGGGCAATCGGCGCCCGTGTAGGGGAGCGGTTCGGCGAACGTGGCGACTGCTGTGATGTCGAACTTTCCGGTGGCGAAGACCCGAGCTCCGGCGGCGCCGAACGTGCTGGCATTGGCGAGAGTGGAACGCAGTCCGTCGGGATTGGCGGCGGTGGTCGCGAGTATCTTTCCGGCGGAATCGATCACAGTGATGATGTTGCTGTTGTTCGTCGCGACGAAATCGTCGACGGTCGCGGCGAATACGGCCGCCGCGCCGATCGAGGTCTCGAGGTTCGCCCTGTTGGCGACCATGTTGTTCGAGACGGATGTGGCTGCGGCGAGGGTATCGAGAATGTCGGGGGTCGCGCGGTCCAGTGCGTCGACGACAGTTCGGAATTCCGGAGTGGATTGCAGGAATTGGTGGGCGGCAGGAGCCAGTGCACCGGAAGCGGCGCTGAGATTGTCTATCGTGGTACCGATCTCGGCTCCGTTTCCGTCCAGAGCTTGGCCGAGTGCGGTCAGAGCCGTTTGAAGTTTCTCGGGTTGCATCGCTGTGAGGACTCCGACCAACTTGGTGTACACGTCGTAGAGGGCGACGGCCTCGGGTCCGTCGTCCATGCGGATTTCGTCACCGTCCGAGAGGGTCGTTCGGCCCTGTCGCGTCGGGTCGTCCACGAGTTGCATGTAGATGTCACCGAAGAACGTACGTGGAACGACGCGAGCCATCACGTCGGCGGGAATCTTTGATGCATCGTCAGTCTGTATCTGTAGTTGCACAACGGATTCTGTTGTTCCTGATTCGATTTCACCGATTCGGCCGATGTTGACCCCGTGGTACCGGACCGGTGCCTCGCCGCTGATCAGGCCCGCCGTGGCCGGAACCGCGACGAACACGTCGGTGCTCTGCTCGAGGTTTCCGGATCCGCGTAGCACCATCGTCACTGCTGCCACGACGGCCACCACGATGGCGATGGTGCCGCGCAGTGCATAGACGATCTTCGTGCGTGTAGTGAGTCTGTCCACGGCTCAGATCCCCATTCCCGGGATCTGGGGGACGAGGCCCCACAGGCCGAAAGTCATCAGCACGTCGAGGATTCCGATCGCAAGGATGGCGGTCCGAAGCGCGCGGCCGGCAGCTTGACCGACACCCGCCGGTCCGCCCGAGGCGTAGTAGCCGTACGCGCAATGCACGAGCGCGACGACGGCGGCGAAGACCACCGCCTTGAGTCCCGAATACAGGAGGTCCTGCGGCGAGATCGCCAGATGGAAGAAGTAGTCGTAAGTACCTGCCGACGCGCCGTTGAAGAACACGACGACCAGTCGGGTCGAGAGGTAGCTGGCCAAGAGTCCGATCATGTAGATCGGGATGACGCAGATCATGGCAGCGATCACCCGCGTACCGGCGAGGAACGGGATCGATCGGATCGCCATCGAGTCCAGGGCGTCGATCTCGTCGGAGATACGCATGGCCCCGATCTGGGCAGTGAAACCCGTTCCGACTTTGGCTGCCAACGCGATAGCGACGACAACAGGTGCAAGTTCGCGTGTGTTGGCAACCGCGGACAGCATGCCCGAGAGCGAAGTCATGCCGACAAGTTCGAGACCGCGATGTGTCTCCACACCCAGCATCATCGCGGCGGCGAGAGACATCGCGAACACGATGCCGATGGTTCCGCCGCCGGACAACAGCGAGTTCGTTCCGAAGCTGACTTCGCTGATCTGTCCGAGCACGTGTTTGCGGTACTTGGTGAGAGCGAAAGGTATCGAGGCGATGGTGCGGATGTAAAAGGTGACGTGCTGACCGAGCGATACCAAGCCGTCGCCTGCGGTCCGTAACGGCCTGCCGGCCTGACGCGCTCGGATCCGGAGATCGACGAGTGACATCAGAATTCACCGACTGCCGGCACGATCACGGTGTACAACGCGGACAACACCGTGTTGACGATGAAGACGAGCGCGAACGCAATGACGACCGCTTCGTTGACTGCGTCGGCAACGCCGCGAGGGCCGCCCTTTGCATGCAGACCTTTGAAGGTGGCAACCAAAGTCGAAGCGAGGCCGAAGATTGCCGCCTTCACCAAAGCCATGACGAAGTCGGAAGATCGACCGTACTGACTGAACGTTGCCATGAAGGTTCCGGCGGGAAGATGCTGGACGTAGATGTGGTACAGGTAGCACGCGATCACACCGCCGAAGGTCACCATCGAACACAGTGCAAGGGAGACGATCACTGCTGCAACCAATCTCGGTGCGACCAGGCGCTCGATCACGTCGATGCCCATCACTTCCATCGCGTCGATCTCTTCACGGATCTTTCGTGAACCCAGATCCGTGCAGATCGCCGACCCGGCGACACCGGCCATCATCAATGCGCACACCAATGCCGCGGCTTGACCGACGATGATGAAAGCCACGACTGCCCCGGAATAGCCACCAGCGCCGATCCTGCCTGCCAGTTCGCCGACCGACACGGCGATGAAGACACCGATCGGAATCATGAGAAGCAACGATGGGCCGGTGCTGACGCGGCCGATGAACAGGGTCTGGGTAACCGTCTCGTGCAACGAGAGTCGTCTGCGGAGGATTGCCGTGAACAGGCCGAAGAGTGCCTGAACCGAGAATCCGATCAGATAGCCCCCCTGTAACGCTACGTCTCGCACCGGGCCCTTCGCGGCTGGTAGCTCGTACGTCATCTAATTGAATTCCTTTGCAGATCAACAGTGTTCGGCACGGAGTTCGAACTGTTCGAGCGCTGGCGGTCGAGCGAACTGCCTGTGAAGCATCTCACACATATATGTGTCCAAGCAAGCATTATGTGAACCGAAATTCTCGTCGACTTGTCTGCAGTGTTGATCGAATTTCCGCTTTTGACGTGGAAGTATCGGGGCTGTTCATGCCACCGCCCCGTGTATGTTTACGAATATTCCGAATCTGTCAGTCGGATTGCTTCGCGGCGGTAGGGACTGAGCTTCGAGCGGTGACCCTACCCATTGTCGGCGGCTTCGGGCAACGTTTTGTTAACCGAAATTCTCGGTGAGGGGCTCGTCGGCTGGCGTCAGGGCGAAGTTGTATGTCGTGATCGAACGGCGTTTCACCAGCTGTTATCTGGCGGCAGCAACGCAATGTGCTGAAAAATGTGTGTGAATCCTCGGAATCATGCTTATGCTGATTCTCGTCTGCTGGACAGGCGGATCGAGGTACTTCGAGCGTGAAGGCTGGAGAGTGGGTAGACGGTGAGCCCGAGCGAGCAGTTCGTCGACGCGCAGTCGTCGAGCGGGATTGTTCGGCAGGCGAGGTCCGATTCCGTCAAGAGGCGCCCGAAGGATCGCAAGGCGCAGATCTCGGCAGCGGCGGCAATCGCGTTCAGTGAGCGCGGATATCCAGCTGTCAGTGTCGATGACATCGCGTCGGCTGTGGGTATTTCGGGTTCGGCGCTCTATCGGCACTTTCCGAACAAGTACGCGATGTTCCGCCACGCGGCGTTGGAGTTGACCGAAGCGCTCGCCAGTGCCCTGGACGTCGTCTCGGTTGCGCCTGCAGCGACCGACGCGCAGCGGTTGCGCGAAGATCTGATTGCAGTGATAAGAACGACAATTCGCAATCGGCGTACGGCCGGAATCTATCGGTGGGAGAGCCGGTATCTCGAAGCCGACGATCGGAAATCCGTTCGAGCGCAAGCCAGTGCGGTCAATCGCCGGGTAGCCCGGCATCTTTCGCGCTCCGATCCGGCAATGACGGCGCGTGAAAAGACCCTCGTCGTGGCAGCGATGTTCAGCGTGATCGGCAGCATCACCGTCCATAATCTCTTACTGCCCCAGCGGGTGATGGAGCAGGTTCTGCTCGAGGCGTGTCTGGCGATAGATCACGGCGAGGGCGCAACCACCGCGAGCCGCCTGGAGCAGTCCTCGTTGCCCAGAACGGTGACCACGAACAAACGCGAACGTCTGCTGCAGGAAGCCGTGCGACTCTTCGACTCTCGCGGGTATCACGACGTCAGCATCGAAGAGATCGCTGCGGCCGCCGGCTTGAACGCCTCCGGTATGTACCGCTACTTTCCCAGCAAGGCCGAGCTTCTCGGCGCCGTATTCTATCGAGCCGCAGATCGCTTGGACTTGGCTACTGCAGCGGTGTTCGATTCCGCTGGCTCACACGAAGAAGCGCTCCGGTCATTGTCGGCGATGTACGTGGAATTGTCGTTCGCACAGCACGAATTGATGTCGGTCTACTTCTCCGAGATGAACAACCTTCTGCCGAGTCATCGAAGCGATCTGAAGAATCGCCAGAAGCTTTACGTGGTCGAATGGGCGCGGGTACTCCGCGAAATCCGGCCTGAACTGTCGGCGGTAGAGGCGAAGTTCGTGGTTCATGCTGCGCTCAACCTGGTTCCGGACGTCGGCCGCATGATGAAATTCGACGCTGCCGCGGAGAACGCGGCCAGGTTGCAGATGTTCATGTCGGCAGTACTGTTCGGCCGTCAGGCCGCCTCGACCGTGTCCACGCGCCGCGGAACATCGGCCTCCTGAAACGTGTCGGTGGGTGTGCGTAGTCTGGCCCACTATGAGCGAAGTCGTGTCACTGGCAGCTGCCCGTCGCATAGCGCTTGCCGCTCAGGGATTCGGCAAATCGCATCCCACGACGGTCACGCGTCGCAATCTGGTCGGCGTGATGGACCGGTTGCAGGTGCTGCAGATCGACTCGGTCAATGTCTTCGAGCGCAGTCACTACCTGCCGGTTTACGCTCGGTTGGGGGCGTACGACAAATCCAGACTCGATCAGCTCGCCTTCGCCCCCGGCTCGGGTTACCTCGAATACTGGGGCCACGAGGCAACGTTCTTGCCGGTGGACATGTGGCCGTTGTTCCGCTGGCGGATGGATCAGTTTCGCGCCAAAGCACTCGGTGACAAGGACGGGTGGGCTTCCGACCGGAGTGTCTTCCTCGATTGGTTGCGGCAGGAGTTGCGCGACAACGGTCCGATGGCGGCGAGCGAGATCGAACACGAAGCGAACACACGACGCGGTCCGTGGTGGGGGTGGTCCGATGTGAAGGTCGGGCTCGAGACGCTGTTCCGTTGGGGCGAGGTGGTCTCGGCGGGGCGCGCCGGTTTCGAGCGTCGTTACGGCCTGGCCGAGCAGATGCTTGAACCCGAGATACTCGACGCACGGGTCGAGCGGTCGGAGGCGATACGCGAGCTGGTGCTGCGGGGAGTGAGGGCACATGGTCTGGGCACACTCGACGACATCGCCGACTATTTTCGTCTGCCCAGCGCAGAAGCACGAACCGCGTTGCAGGAACTCGAAGAGGCCGGCAGTGTGCGCCGGGTATCCGTCGACGGCTGGGAGCGTCGAGGTAAAGCACGAGAAGTGTGGATCGATCCACAAGCGAAGCGTCCCAGGTCCATCCGTGCGGAAGCGTTGTTGTCCCCCTTCGATCCGGTAGTGTGGGCACGCGATCGAGCGTTGCGGCTCTTCGACTTTCACTACCGGATCGAGATCTACACTCCAGCCCACAAGCGAGTTCACGGGTACTACGTGCTCCCGGTCCTGATCGACGACAAGATCTGTGCCCGAGTCGATCTGAAGAACGACCGTCAGAACCGTCGGCTGCTGGTGCGCGCGGCGTGGGCCGAACCCACCGCGGACGCCGACACTGCTCCCCGGTTGGCGGAACTCCTTCGCAGAACTGCGCATTGGCAGGGCTGCGAGACCATCGAGGTGGAGAACAAGGGCACGCTGTCTCGGGATCTGTCCGCCGCCCTTGCGTGAGCCGTCGTGGCCGCGAGGGCGAGTGTCATTCGGGTACGGTTATGCGCCCGTCGACTGCGGCTCTGTTGATGGACTTTCTCAACTCGGAGCAGCTTCCGGATCGAATGCTCGTCGGTGCGACGTGTTCGCGGTACTCCAAACATGTGGTGCGAGAATCTGATCGCCACTGAGTCGACGTGTGGTGCCAACTGTTCTTCTCGACGAGGACGTATGCTCCGCACCGCTCACAGTCCAGCGGTTCCATGGTCATCGGTCCACCCCTGCAGCGGCTTTGCGAGCGATGTTGTCCGCGACCTCCTGCTTCCACACCTCGATGGGTTTGCTTGTGTCCATTTCGAATTCGAAGCGATCGACCATCTCGGGCGTGACGTCGGCGACGTCGACGTAGAACTGTTCGTACCAGCGTCGCAGTTGATAGACCGGACCGTCCTCGGTGCAGAGCAGCGGGTTGTCGATGCGAGTCTTGTTCTTCCAGATCTCGATGTCCTGCTCGAACCCGACGCCGATGTAACCGATCATCGCGTCAACGGTTTGGTCCGCTATTCCGGTGGGAAGTTCGTCGGTCTTCTTGACGGTGATGCCGTACATCAGGACGAACTTGTTCGGGCTGATCGGGTAGTGGCAGTTGATCAAAACCGAATCCACCTTGAACATTTCGTACTGGTACACCAGATCGTCGACCATGAAGGACGGCCCGTGATAGGCAGCCACCGAGAGGTTCGAGACCAACTTCGGCACGTCGGGGTCGGTCCAGGTCACGATGTCGTCGCGGTTGATGCCACTTTGCTCCTGGATCGCGACGTGCCCTTCGAAGACGTTCTTGAAATAGGTGGGGAACGAGAAGTGCACGTAGAAGAAGTGCGCCATGTCGACGACGTTGTCGACGATTTCTCGGCAGTTCGTATCGATGACTATCGACTTCCACACCCAATCGGTCCACTCGTGCTCCGCAGACTTGATGATCGGAATGGCGACCTCGGCAGGAGGCGGATTGCCTTCGGGATCGTGCCAGACGAAGAGCAGGTCATCCTGTTCGAGCGTGGTCCAGGCGCGGGTTTTGGCAAGCGGAGGCACCCGGCGGGCATAGGGAATCGCCGTGCACTTTCCGTTGCCTCCCCAGCGCCAGTCGTGAAATGGGCACGCGATCGAATCTCCCTTGATCGTGCCCTGACTGAGGTCTCCACCCATGTGTCGGCAGTACGCGTCGAGGACCTTCACCTCGCCTTGGCTGTCGGCGAATACGACAAGTTTGGTGCCGAAGGCCTCGATCGGATGTGGATTTCCGTCGTGAAAATCGTTCGCGAGCCCGAGGCAGTGCCAGCCGCGGGCAAACCGCTCAGGGGTAACGCCTTCGTCGATGACGCGGAATTCGTCGACTTCGCCCAGGTCCATTGTGGTCATAACGCCGTCCTCTGTTCAGGGGTCTGTCCGTGCCACTGTGGCGAGGAGTGAGCTCAGGTTCAACGGGCGCAACCGGTGATCGGTATAGGTGCAGGTGGCAGTGACCAGGCGGGTTCGTCTCCCGCACGGTGGGAAATGCCCTGGCGGAGCGCGCCGACTGAGCCGAGATTGGCAGTCGGCAGCGAACACATCGCCCAGCGGTGCCCGCTCGACGGACGGATCACCGGAACGGAGACATCCATGTTGGTCGGACCGATCACCGAAGAGCCCATACCCATGTCAACTCTCGACAGACTGGCGATGGTGATGGATTGCTTTCGTGACACACCTCGACTGACGCTGGGGGAGGTGGCTCGTCGAACCGGAATTCCGCGGTCGTCCGTGCACAGGATGCTTCTGAAGCTTGTGAGAATGGACTGGCTTCGACGAGAAGGGCTCGAGTACGAAGTTGGAGACAAGCTCGGTGACCTCGGGGCAATTTCGTTGTATCGAAACAAGTTCGAGAGAGTGGTGGTGCCGTTGTTGTACAACCTGCACCTCGTCACGGATCAGGCTGTCCATCTCGGAGTCCTCGAGGGAAGCAACGTGCGCTACGTCCAGAAGATCGGCAGCCGGGCGATACCCGAACTCCAGACAGGCGTCGGCACTCGAATTCCTGCACGGTCCTCGGCCATAGGCAAAGCGCTCTTGGCGGCGGATCGCCGTTCGCCGCTCGCGCAGCCTTCTGAAATTGCCCACCGTCAGCGCGGCGTCGTATTCGGCACGTGTACTTCGGGACTCGGCTGTATCGGAGTACGGGTCGGTGCACTGGGAGGGACCGAAGTCGGTCTGTCGATCAGTGGCCCGCTGGTTCGAGGCAAGATCGACGATCGGCACGTTGCACCCGTGCAGATGGCCGCCGTGGCAATCTCCCAGTATTTCGAGGTGCCGGACCGTCGTCACCGGCAGACCGGGTAGTGCCGCGCAACGCACAGAGTGCGCCTCCCTCGACTACGCGTAAAGCGCAGTGGGGGAGACGCACTCGGACAAATCTGGGTCAGCGAAGAGCCGCAAGCGCGTCGATACGCCCCACAGCACCTTCCATGATGCTTTCGATCAATTCCTTACAGCTGGGCAGATCGTTGATCATGCCGACAACCTGACCCGACGCGAGAACACCGGCTTCGGTGTTGCCCTCGACCAGTCCGGCCTTGAGCAACATCGGGGTGTTGGCGGCCATGATGATCTGCATCAGAGTGCGGTCACCCGACCGCTTCATCGCCAGACCGTCCTTGGCGAGCGTCGACCACTTCATGCCTGTCATGGCCTTGAACTTGGTGGCGTTCTTGGCTGCGGCGATCAAACCGGTTGCATAACTGGAAGCTTCGAGGCTGTTGACCAAGTCGGTATTGAGCACGCGGTGAGGCATGCCGTCGACCTTGCGAGAGACTGTTGTATCCGTCAGTCCGCGCTTGAGATACTCCTGCTTGACGGAATCGGGTACCGAAGAGTCGCTGGTGAGCAAGAAACGCGTCCCCATCGCGACACCGGCAGCGCCGTACGCCAACGCGGCAGCCAGCCCGCGGCCGTCGAAGAATCCGCCACCGGCGATGACCGGAATATCGACCGCGTCGAGAACCGAGGGGAGAAGCAATGTCGTTGCCACACCGCCGGTGTGACCACCACCTTCGCCGCCCTGGACGATGACGGCGTCCGCGCCCCAGGACGCAACCTTGACCGCATGCTTCGCGGCACCGATCGAAGGTACGACGACGATGCCGTGGTCCTTGAGCTTGGCGATCAGTTCCTTCTTGGGAGCCAAGGCAAACGACGCGACCTTGACGCCCTCACGGATCAGCAGGTCCGCGCGTTGCGGGGCGTCGGTGGCGTCGGCACGCATGTTGACGCCGAACGGCTTGTCCGTGAGCTGCTTCGTCTTCTTGATCGCGTGCTCGAGCTCGTCGTAGGTCATCGTGGCCGAAGCCAGGATGCCGAGACCACCGGCGTTAGCCGTCGCCGACGTCAGTGCGGGCCCGGAAACCCAGCCCATACCCGTCTGCACGATCGGGTACTCGACACCGACCAGTTCGGTCAGCGCGGTCTTCAGGGTGGGGGTCATGCCGAGACCTCACGGTCCCGGAGGTTGCGCGGATCGAGGGTCTCACGGATGAGGTGGAGTTCTTCGGCGGTGGGGTCGCGGGTGATACCGGCCTCGGCGAGTCCGGCAACCTCGAACGAGGTGTTCTCGGCTACCTCTTCCGCCGTGACGCCGGGGTGAAGGCTCAACGCGCGGAACGTGTTTCCGGGACCTCCGAAGTCGAAGACACCGAGGTTGGTGACGACGCGGGGGATGTTCAGGTACTTGTATGCCGGGTTCTCGGGGTCGATCTGGTCGTAGCCGACACCGCACACCACGTCGACCTTGTCGACGAACACTCGCTTGGAGTGCTTGGGGACGAAGTAGCTCGTCGCGTGGTTGATGGTGTTACCCGGGGCGCCGCGCACACCGAACATCTGACGCGTCGGCTGCTGAAGCGGGCCGAAAGCGGAGAGGTTCTGGTTGCCGTGGCGATCGAGCTGATTGGCACCCATGACAACGTGGCGACGGCCGGAAGCGACGACGTCGAACACCTTGCGGAAGGGCATCCATCCTTCGACGGGGCCCTTCGTTCCGACTGCCGGAGTGTCCTCGAGGATGAGGGCTTCACCATCGGTGATCAGCAGGTCGGGTTCGGTGGTGAGCCGAGCCAGGCGAGCGCCGATGGTGGACGACGTCGACATGGGGCTGGCCATGATTTCGCCTGCACCGGAAAAGATTTCAGCGCATGCGAGAACAACGTACTCTGCGCGGGTGACGGTGGATTCGCTCATTTTGCCTGCTCCCCTGCCTTTGATGAATCGGCAAACTTCTTTACTGCGGCTTGGTAGTCCTCTTCGCTGCCGGAGAGGAACGTGTCGACGAACGCCTGCCACGACTCGGGGGTCTTGGCGGACTCGGCGTAGTGACGCTGGAACTTCTCGTCGCGGCCGTAGCTTTCGCCGGCCAACGTGAAGTGTGCACCATTGGGTGCCTCGACGACGGCGTCGACCATCATGCGGTTGAGCAGAAGGTTCTGCAGTGGAACGGATTTGACCAGTTCTTCGGTCTCGACGATGCGTTCGACGGAGACGTAACGCTTCTCGGCGGCCATGCAGTACAGGTCGTCGAAGTACGGGTCGACGCCGTTGTACGCGGCATTGCCGTGCTTGTCACCGAGATTGAGATGGACGAACGACGCATCGAGGTTGAGCGCAGGCATCGCGATCAAGGTCTCGGAACGGCCGTCGGCCTCGGGATACGGGGAGGTGACGGTCTTGAGTTCGTCGCCCCAGAAGTTGCGGACGTCCGAACCCAGGCCGGCGCGGATCGGGAGGAAGGGGAGACGGGCGGCAGCGGCTTCGAGGCCGCACTTGACCATTCCTTCGTCCATCTCGCGCACTTCGATCTCACCGGCGGTGCGCGCCTTGGCAAACCACGGATCGTAGAACGGCGCGGAGTCCAGGGACACGAAGCCGTAGTACGCCTTCTTGACCTTGCCGGCCGAGCACAGCAGTCCGAGATCCGGTCCGCCGTAAGTGACCACGGTCAGGTCCTTGATGTCCGAACGCAGAATCGCACGCACGAAGGCCATCGGCTTGCGGCGAGATCCCCAGCCGCCCAAGCCGATCGTCATTCCGCTGCGGAGTTCGCCGACTACCTCGTCGAGCGACTTCGTCTTGTCACGCTTGCTAGCCATGTTTTTCTCAGCCTTCCTTCTGGGTTGCGTTCTCGCGCGGCTTGCCGGTGGCGACGAACTCGTCGCGGTGCTCGTCGGACACGCCGAGGAGGTTGAGTTCGAAGGTGTAGCCCTGCTCGAGGCGGTAGCTGCCCTTGACGTCGACCGGGTCGATGCCGTTGATGGCTTCCTTGGCGCACCGGATGATGCGGGTGTCCTTGGCGGCGATCTTCGCGGCGATTTCGCGAGCGCACTCGTCGAGCTTCTCGCGCGGAACCACGTCGTAGACGCTGCCGAACTGCTTGAGTGTGTGGGCGTCGACGCTCTGCGCCGTGTAGTAGAGCGTGCGCATCATGTGTTGCGGCACCAGGCGCGAGAGGTGTGTGGCAGCGCCGAGTGCACCGCGGTCGACCTCGGGGAGGGAGAAGATCGCGTCGTCGGAAGCGACGATCACGTCCGCGTTCCCGACCAGTCCGATGCCGCCACCGACGCAGAATCCGTTGACTGCCACGACGACGGGCACAGCGCAGTCGTAGACGGCGGCGAAGGCTGCGGCACAACCGCGGTTGGCGGCGACCAGTGCGTCGAATCCCTCGGTGGCCTGCATCTCCTTGATGTCGACGCCGGCGTTGAATCCGCGTCCCTCGGCTCGCAGGATCACCACGTGCGTGTTCAGATCCTTGCCCGCGTCGAGGATGGCGTCGGCAAGCTCGAACCATCCCTTGGACGGGATTGCGTTGACCGGCGCGTAGTCGATGGTGACCGTGGTGATGCCGGTTCCGTCGGAGGAGGTGCTGATGCCCATATCGGGATTCCTTACGTCTGTGTACCAAACCAAGCGATTGCTTGGTAAGTTAGCACACAAGCGGAGCCGACAAGCCCGAGCAGAGTGCATTAGGAGACAAAAATGAGTGGATTGGTCGACGGACGCGTAGTCATCATCACCGGGGCAGGTCGAGGTATCGGACGCGCGCATGCGTTGGCGTTCGCGGCTGAGGGTGCCAAGGTCGTCGTCAACGACATCGGTGCGGGTGCCGACGGTTCCGAGACCGGCGAAAGTCCGGCCGAGCAGGTTGTCGCGGAGATCATCGCTGCAGGTGGCCAAGCAGTGGTCAACGGAGACGACGTCGCAGACTGGGCGGGCGCCGAAAATCTGATCAAGACCGCGATCGACACTTTCGGTGGCCTGGACGTACTCGTGAACAACGCGGGCTTTCTGCGTGACCGCATGCTCGTCGGCATGAGCGAAGGCGAGTGGGACGCGGTAATCCGTGTGCACCTCAAGGGGCATTTCGCGCCGCTGCGTCACGCTGCTGCCTACTGGCGCGGTGAAGCCAAGGCGGGCAAGACCGTCGACGCACGCATCATCAACACCAGTTCGGGTGCAGGACTGCAGGGTTCGATCGGCCAGGGCAACTACGCTGCGGCGAAGGCCGGTATCGCCGAGATGACCATCCAGGCCGCGGCCGAGCTCAAGAATTACGGCGTCAGTGTCAATGCGATCGCACCTGCTGCGCGCACGCGCATGACAGTCGGTGCAGGTGGGGCGATGGCAGAAGCGATGGCAGCTCCGGAAGAGGGCTTCGATGCCATGGCTCCCGAGAACATCTCGCCGCTGGTCGTCTGGCTCGGCAGCGCCGAGGCCAAGGACGTCACGGGCCGGGTATTCGAGGTCGAGGGCGGAAAGATCACCGTCGCGGAGGGCTGGCGTCACGGCCCGAGCGAGGACAAGGGTGACCGTTGGGACCCGAAGGAGATCGGGCCCGTCGTGGCAGCGCTGTTGGAGAAGGCTGAGATTCCGACGCCGGTGTACGGGGCGTAGGGCCTCCGGCCCCGTGAGTGGTTAAGGAGTGCAGGGACTCCTTAACCACTCACAGGCGTGCCGCCTACGCAGGCGCCCGAACCACCAGCACGGTGCCGGGGAACTCTGCTGCGAGCTCGCGCCGCGAATGCTTCACGCATGCGGTGCCGTAGCCCTTCTTGCGGGACTCGGGTGCAATCCAGATCGCGACGTTGACCTCTTGGCCGTCGAGTTCGCCGAACACCAGACCGACGCTCTTCGGGCTGTCGCCGGAGACGTCCTCGGCGACGAACCAGGCAGCGCTCTCGTCGTCGATACGACCGAGACCGCCGACGCGCTCGGCTTCGATTCGATCCTCGCTCCACGGATTGCCGTCTTCGCCGAGCTGCTCGCCCGAACGAATCGTGAACAGCGACTTGTCTTCTGCGCTGTCGCTGAACGGACGCAAGCTGAAGTTCTGCCCGCTACTCGCGGGGCGATCGAGCGTCGTCCATTCGAGTGTTGCGTCGAGATTCTCCAGCTCGCCCTGGATGCGATCGCGTGCAGCCTTGGTCAGTGCGCTGAACTTGAGGCTCAGAACTGCTTCGGCATTTGCTTCCGACGTGCCGAGGAGTTCCGCGACGGTGGTCAGTGCCTCCTGGTGGTCCTTGCTGTCGACCACTGCATCCAGCACCTCGTGGCGACGCTCCAGCGCACGCACGAGTGCGGAAGTGATCTCGCGTCGGTCCAGGATCTGATCTTGAATATGCGTCGTCATATATGCGACTCCTTGCTGTGTTCGAGGCTCTGTCGAAACGCCGTGCGGACCGTACGAGTCAATAGTGCTCCAACTCGCCCGTTATGGCACGCGTTCAGCCTCCGGTGCGGCGAACGAGCCGTTCGTAGCGCTGGCGGGCGGCTTGAGTGCTGCCGAGTCCGAGTCCGAAGGCAATATCCTGCCAGGTCATGCCACGTTCGCGAGCAATTCCGAGGAACAGCGCTTCCAGCTGTTCCATTTCGGCTCGGGCCTTGGGGATCAAAGTCAATGCAGCCATGACGTCGGCGTCGTCGACCTCGGGTTCGTTCGGTTGTGGTGTGTCGGTTCCGCCGGCAAGACGAGCCACGACGCGCACCGCGCCGTAGGGCTCGAGCATCTCCGGATGGGATTGCCGTGCGCGCTGGCTTTGGGTCGCGCCGTGGCGCTCGCTGATCCGAAAGAGCCCGGCGTACTCGCGATGTGCGCGTTCGCGGCCGGAATCGATCGGTCTGAACTGGTCATCGGTCATGAACCCAGGGTGGCACGAACCCGGGCCAGTGTAAACGTTGTGTTGTAAACAGTTCGTTTAGTTCTTCAGAGGCTCGCACACGATGACGGGAATGATCCGGTCGGTCCAGGCTTGATAGTTGTCGAAATCCGGATACATCGCCGTCAACTTCGGCCACAGCCGAGCGCGCTCGTCCTCGGTGGCGACGCGGGCTTTCATCGAGCGGATCCGAGACTTGATCTGCACCGTCACCACCGGATCCGCCTTGATGTTGAGGTACCACATCGGGTTCTTCGGAAGACCGCCTTGCGACGCCACCAGAATCACGTCTTCGCCGTCCTCGAGGAACAGCAGCGGACTGATCCGCTCCTCGCCGGATTTGCGACCGGTGGTGGTGAGCAGGCAGATCGGCAGCCCGCGTGGGAACGCGCTGCCGACCCGCCACTTGCTACCCAGCCTCCCGTCGGTGGCGCGATACATGGCGACGTTTGCCTTCGACATCCACTTGATGATCTTGACCGTCGCCGGAGCGTCGAGTCCCTTGGGTTTGGCTGGGGGAGTGGTCATCTCAGATACGCTCGATGATGGTTCCGGTGGCCAGCGCGCCGCCGGCGCACATCGTGATCAGAGCCGTCGAGCCGTTGCGACGCTCCAGTTCGTGCAGTGCGGTGGTGATCAGTCGAGATCCCGTGCTGCCGACCGGATGGCCGAGAGCGAGCGCGCCGCCGTTGACGTTGACGTTGTCGAAGTCGGGTTCGTGAACCTGAGCCCAGGACAGTGCGACGGATGCGAATGCTTCGTTGATCTCGAACAGATCGAGGTCGCCGATCTTCATTCCGCTCTTCTCCAGAACGCGACTGGTTGCCTGCACCGGTCCGTCGAGGTGGAATTCCGGCTCCGAGCCGACTAACGCCTGGGCGATGATGCGGGCACGCGGCTTCAATCCGAGCGCGCGAGCCTTGTCCTCGTCCATGAGCAGGACTGCGGCAGCACCGTCGGAGATCTGGGAAGACGTTCCGGCCGTGTGAATCCCGCCTTCGAGGACGGGCTTCAGTCGGGCAAGGGACTCCGCCGTCGTATCGCGCAGGCCCTGATCGCGATTGACGAGCTTGGTCTCGCCCGTGAGGTTTCCTTCCTTGTCGACCTGGGGTGCCGAGAGTTCGAGAACCTCGCGGTCGAAACGCCCTTCCTCCCAAGCTTGCTTGGCCAGCGCCTGCGAGCGGACGCCGAGAGCTTCGACGTCGTCGCGAGTAAGACCGCGTCGGCGTGCGATACGTTCTGCAGCTTCGAACTGGTTGGGCATGTCGATGTCCCACGTCGCGGGTCGACGCGGTCCGGCCTGATCGCCGACGTTTGCGCCGAGGGGAACCTGGCTCATGGCTTCGATGCCGCAGGCGATGCCGGCGTCGATGGCGCCCGTGGCGATCAGTCCGGCGATCAGATGGTTCGCCTGCTGAGCGGAACCGCACTGGCAGTCCACGGTCGTTGCGCCGGTCTGCCACGGCAGACCTGCATGCAACCATGCCGTGCGCGTGATGTTGTTGGACTGAGCGCCGGCCTGGGTGACGCAGCCGCCGATCACCTGCTCGATGAGCAGCGGGTCGATTCCCGACCGGTCGAGAACGCCCTTCTGGGCCGCTCCGAGGATCTCGGCGGCATGCAGACCGGCGAGCCAACCTCCGCGCTTGCCGATCGGTGTACGGACAGCCTCGACGATTACTGGTGTGCCCACAGCGGGCTCCTTTCCTTGTAATGAAAAAGTAGAACAGGTTCTCTGCGGGAAGCAAGACCTGTCGACGTTTCCTTTCCTAGTAAGCAGGCTTGTGTTTCAATGAGAGTAGAACGTGTTACACATCACGGATCCCCATCACCCCTGTGATGAAAAGGCTTAGGGCAGGAGACATCAGTGGCACAGCCCGCATTCCCCGAGGGAATCGACTTCACGGACCCCGACATCTACGCGGAACGCATGCCGTTCGAGGAGTTCGCCGAACTCCGGAAGACGGCCCCCGTGTGGTGGAATCCGCAGCCCCCGGAAATCGGTGGATTCCAGGACGAGGGCTTCTGGGTGGTCACCCGTCATGAAGAGGTCAAGGAGGTTTCGCAGCGAAGCGACATCTTCTCGACCCACGAGAACACTGCGATTCCTCGCTTCGCCGACGACATCCCGCGTGAGAACGTCGAGATGCAGCGGTTCATTCTCATCAACAAGGACGCTCCGGAGCACACCAAGCTGCGCAAGCTGGTCTCCCGCGGATTCACCCCGCGCGCCATCAACAGCCTGCGCGAGGAACTGACCGAGCGTGCCGAAAAGATCGTCACGACCGCGGCTGCCGGCGGTGCCGGAGACTTCGTGGTGCAGGTCGCGTCCGAGCTTCCGCTGCAGGCCATCGCCGAACTTCTCGGTGTGCCGCAGGAAGATCGAATGAAGCTCTTCGACTGGTCCAACCAGATGACGTCGTACGACGACCCCGAGTTCGACATCGACCCGCAGGCGGCGTCGATGGAGATTCTGGGATACGCGTACCAGATGGCGGATCAGCGCAAGAAGTGTCCCGCCGATGACATCGTCACCAAGCTCATCGAAGCGGACATCGACGGAAATGAGCTCTCCCCAGAGGAATTCGGCTTCTTCGTGATCCTGCTTGCGGTCGCGGGTAACGAGACCACTCGCAATGCCATCACACACGGCATGGTTGCCTTCCTCGACAATCCCGACCAGTGGGAGCTGTACAAGAAGGAACGTCCCAAGACGGCGGCCGACGAGATCGTTCGTTGGGCCACCCCGGTGACGTCCTTCCAGCGCACCGCGCTCGAAGACACCGAACTCGGCGGACAGAAGATCAAGAAGGGCGATCGCGTCGTGATGATGTACGCGTCGGCCAACTTCGACGAAGACGTCTTCGAGAACCCCACGAAGTTCGACATCATGCGTGACCCCAATCCGCACCTCGGATTCGGCGGCACCGGTGCGCACTACTGCATCGGCGCCAACTTGGCCCGTCTGGAAATCGATCTGATCTTCAATGCGATCGCCGATCACCTACCCGACATCACCAGGCTCGGCGATCCCCGCCGCCTGCGCTCGGGCTGGCTCAACGGCATCAAAGAGTTTCAGGTTGATTACAAGACATCGGGCTGCCCGGTCAAACACTGATCCGGACATATACTGACCTGGTAACCGGCGAGTAGGTTCTGTGTAGCTTTTCGGGAGTTGCCTCTGCACTCTCGAACACGCAGAACTACAGTAGACGTTCCGGGGAGCCACTCGTTGGCAACCTGGAACTGCGGCGGCGTCTGCGGGATCCCTCATCTCCCGTAGGCGCCGCCGTTTGTAGTTCACTCTCTCATTCAGCCGCCGTACGGTTTGGTGATCGCTTCCAGGAAATGTCCCGACGGGTCGAGGAAGTAGACACCACGCCCACCGTCGTTGGTGTTGAAGCCGGTACTCGACTGGCGCGGATCGGCCCAGTGATCCAGTTTCAACGCCTGTATTCGCTGGTAGATGCCGTCGAAGTCATCTTCGGAGACGAGGAAAGCGTAGTGCTGAGACGCCACCTCGGCGCCCTCTTCCACCTGTGCGAAGTCCAGTGTCACGCCGTGCTCGAGTTCAACGCCGAGAAAGTAGCCGGCTTCGACCGGGCCTGGCAGACCGAACATGTGAGTGAAGAACCACGCCGACTCTTGTCGGTCTTTTGCGGCGATGATGGTGTGATTGAACGAAATGGTCATGAGTGACCCCTTGCAGTACGACGCCTCCATGCCTGACGCAGTCCGTCATCGACACGCGACGTTGGGAACCAGGAAACCATTTCGAGGTTCTCGGTGCAAGTACGACAGGCTGATTCGACTACGACGAGAGCGGCCCCGGTCGATGACCGGGGCCGCTCTCGTACTGGGGGGGGTTCTCAGGCTTTGCGCGCCGTCTTCATCGCACGGTCCACTTCCCAGAATGCTCGAAGCGACGCGATCTTGCCGTCGTCGTTCACCCGGTAGACGAACACGCCTTCGGCGTCGATGATCGAGCCGCCGATGGTCGTACGGATCTTGCCGATGTTGACGTTCTCGTTGCCGCACACCAGGGAATCGTCGATCAGGAACTCGAGCTTGTCCGCGTTGGCGATCGTCATGTCGTAGAACTTGGAGATCGCTTCACGCCCGTGATGGCCTTTGCCCTCGGGGTCGAAACCCGACGGCCCGACCGGATCCTCCACCCAGCCGTCCTCGGCGAAGAGGTCCAGCCAGGCTTCCTTGTTCTTGCCACTCGCGGCGGCGCGCGATGCGTTACCCGCGACGCGGGCGGGGTGCTCGTCGGTCATCGCAGCTCCTCAGTTGATGTACTGTTCGGCGAACTTGCGCATCGAATCCTGCTTTGCCTCGAGCGGGGCATCGAATCCGATTCCGTCGAAAACCCAAGGCACGGTGATGATGTCCGTGACGCCGGCGTCCTCGAGTTCTGCGTAACCGTCCTTGCCGAAACGGTCGATGCACACCGTCTGGATTTCGTACGGCTCGTTCTCGCGGCCGTACTCGGCGCGCAATTCGCGCAGTCGTGCGATCACACCCACCAGGTCGTCGAACTTGATCATCGCCGACGTCCATCCGTCGCCGACTCGTGCAGCTCGCTTGAGTGCGACCTCGGTGTGGCCGCCGACGTAGAACGGAACCGGCTTGGTGGGAGCCGGGCTCATCTGCAGGCGATCGAAATCGAAGAACTCACCGTGGTACTCGACCATGCCGCCGCCGAGAATCAGCTTGAGAACGTCGATCATCTCGTCCACACGTGCGCCCCGACGCTTGTACGGAGCGCCGCACCACTCGAACTCTTCCGGAGCCCAACCGATTCCGACGCCGAAGCCGAAGCGGTTGTTCGTCAGTGCCGCCACCGATCCGACCTGCCGCGCGAGCAGGACCGGATTGCGGCTACCCAGCTTGAGCACCTGGGTGTAGAACTCGATCTTCTCGGTCACGGCGCCCATTGCGGCCGCGGCGATCAGCGGATCGACCCAGGGGGTCTCGGCATTCCACATCCGAGACCCGTCCGGGGTGTACGGGTAATCCGCCGCCTGCGTTTCCATGAAGAACAGTGAATCGGGGAGAGCGATCGACGAAAAGCCGCATTCCTCGGCCGTTTTGGCGATACCGGCTAACTGGTCCAAGGGGTTCATGGCAACCCCGACGGTGTACTTCATCTTCGGCCTCTTCCTGATCGGCGTGTGTGCTGCTGCTTACGTGGTGGGGCGTTCGGAGCCGACGACCCACATCGAGAAGTACTGCGAGCCACCGCCGTAGGCATGGCCGAGAGCCTTGCGGGCGTCGGCCACCTGGTGATCGCCGGCGCGGTGCATGACCTGCATCGCGGACTCGGCGAACCGGATCATGCCCGAGGCGCCGATCGGGTTGGACGAGAGAACACCTCCCGAGGCGTTGACCGGGAGCTTGCCGCCGATCGCGGTTTCTCCGGCCTCGGTCAGCTTCCAGCCCTGACCTTCCTCCGCGAAGCCGAGGTTCTCGAGCCACATCGGCTCGAACCACGAGAACGGGACATAGATTTCGGCGCAGTCGATCTCGTTGAGCGGATCGGTGATTCCCGCTGACTTCCACAGCGCGGCCGCGGCGTCACGGCCGGCCTGCGGATTGACCTGATCGCGTCCGGCATAGAAGGTCGGCTCGGTGCGCATGGCCGTCGCGTGGATCCAGGCGACGGAACGCCCTTCGGCCTCCACCTGTGCGGCAGCTTCCTCGTTGCCGATCACCAGAGCGCACGCGCCGTCCGAGGACGGGCAGGTCTCGTCGTAGCGGATCGGATCCCAGAGCATCTGAGATGCCTTCACCGATTCGAAGGTGATGTCCGGCTGCCGCAGGTGCGCATACGGATTGAGGCTGCCGTTCAGCCGATCCTTCACCGCGACGAGGTAGCCGATGTGCTCCGGTGCGCCCGATCGACGAATGTACGAACGGACGTGCGGGGCGAAGTATCCACCGGCACCGGCGCCGACGGGCATGTTGAACGGAACCGGTGTGGACAGCGCCCACATGGCGTTCGACTCGGACTGCTTCTCCCAGGAAACCGTCAGAACCCGCTTGTGGACCCCGGATTTGACCAGACTGGAGGCGACGATAGCCGTCGAACCGCCCACCGAGCCGGCTGTGTGAACACGCAGCAACGGCTTTCCGTTGGCGCCCAGGGCATCCGACATGGCGAGTTCGGGCATCATCGAACCCTCGAACAGGTCGGGGGCCTTTCCGATGACGACGGCGTCGATGTCGTCCCAGCCGACGTTGGCATCGAGCATCGCTGCGTCGATGGCTTCACGGACCAAGCCCGCCATCGAGACGTCGTGACGCTTTGCGACGTAGTGAGTTTGGCCGGTGCCGAGCACGGCCGCGAGTTGAGGCGTTCCGGCCATCAGTTCCGTCCCTCCAAGACTGCTACCAGGTTCTGCTGCAGCACAGGGCCGCTTGTTGCATGGGCCAGAGCGCGATTCGCCTGGCCGTCGAAGATCGCCTTGGCGGCGTGGCCGATTCGTTCCAGACCACCGGCGAACAGTGGGTTGCCGCTCAGCGGTCCGCCGGACGGGTTGATCGTGGTGGCGTCGGTCAGGCCGATCGCTTCCTTCAAGATCAATTCCTGGTGAGTGAACGGTGCGTGCAGTTCGGCGACGTCGATGTTGCCGACCTCGCCGCCCGTTGCCGCCTTGGCCGCCGACGTAGTGGACGGTGACGTGGTCAGGTCACGTGCGCCCAGGTTGGGGGAGTCGATGCGATGCTCGAGCCCGGTGATCCACGCCGGCCGCTCGCAGAGATCGCGGGCGCGGTTACCCGAGGCCAGGACGATTGCTGCCGCACCATCGGTGATAGGCGCACAATCGTGTGCGCGCAACGGATCTGCGAGGAAGGGGCTGGCGAGAAGTGCCTCGACGTCGACCTCGCCCGCGAGCTGAGCCTTCGGATTGCTCAGCGCGTGACGACGGCTGCGAGCCGCCACCTCCGCCATGTCCTCTTGCGTCCACTTACCCGCGTCGAGTCCGAGTCGGGCTTGAAGCCCGGCGATCGAGACGGAGTCGGGCCACAGCGGAGTGACGAGGTACGGATCGAGCTGCATGGACAGGATCTTGCGCAGGTGCCCGGCGGAAGACTTGCCGAATCCGTACACCAGCGCGGTCTCGACCTCGCCGGTCAAGATCTTGATCCACGCTTCGTAGAAGGCCCACGCAGCGTCCATCTCGACGTGAGATTCGTTGATGGGCGGTACCGCTCCGATGGAGTCGACGGCCGAGATGAAGGAGAATGCGCGACCGGCCAGGTAGTCGGAAGATCCGGAGCACCAGAAGCCGATGTCGGACTTGGTGATTCCCAGATCGCTGTAAAGCTGCTGGAAGCACGGGACGAGCATCTCGACGCCGTTGGTGGTGCCGTTGGTTTCGCGGACGTGGGGTGCCTGAGCAAAGCCCACGACTGCGATGTCTGCAGAAGTCATTTCAGGAGCCTCACAGGTGGTGTTGGAAGGTGGAGTACTCGGCGTCGGGTTCACCTGTCGGCCGGAAGTATTCGATGTTCTCGAGGGTGTAACCCCACTCTTCGCGAGGCTTCCACTTGGCTTCGACGCGCATGCCCATCCGTACGTCCGCGGCATCACATTCGAGGATCAAGTGCAGGAACGGAATGTCGGCCCCGTCGAGAAGCACGTAGGCGGCCACGTAGGGCGGCTTGATCCGCTGCCCGAGGAACGGGACGTTGACGATGCAGAAGGTGGTGACAATTCCCTTGTCCGGCAGTTCGATCTGCTCGCTCGTCGGCTTCCCGTTGGTGGGATTGGCGCCGCGCGGTGGGATGTAGATCTTGTCTTCGGGTCCGCTACGACCACCGATCAGCTTGCCCTCGGCGAGACCGCGGAGGTAGAAACTCTCCTCGGCTGAAGCGGAATGCATGAAGTGCAGGTCGACAGGCGTCGTGATCATGGTGACAGGATCGGCGCTGGGATCGACTGTCGCGATGCCGTTTTCGCTCTCACCTGGTTCGAAGCACTCGATGTCCTTGATCTGCCCGATCCGCTCCGACGCCCAGCGAGCACGAACCCGCAGGCCGGTGCTGATGTCGTCGGGGGAGTCGACGTCGACCGCGTGGAGCATGGACGTGTCCGCGCCGTCGAGCTTGATCAGGGCCCACGCGAAAGGCTTCGTCAGTGGTTGACCCTCGATGGGTTCGGGCATCCACGTCCAACTCACGACCGTTCCGCCGTCGGAGACTCCGACGAAGTCGGTCAGTGGTTCGGCCGTGTCCGGATCGAATTCCGGTGGCGGCACGAAGACACGACCGTTCGACCCTCGTGCGCCGATCACCTTGCGATCACGCAGGGCAGTCACGAACGCGCCGATGGTCGGTCCCGTCGATCTGGTGTAGTCGAAATGGAGATTCAATGGTGCGCTCAGGGGCTTGTCGGCCACCCCGCTCTTTCCGATGGTCACAAGATCGAGTAGAACAGGTTCTAGAGATTGTGGCAAGAGTCACTTCTGATCACCGGCAATGTGGAGGCGTGCGATGAAGCTTGGGTTGCAACTCGGATACTGGGGCGCACAGCCGCCGGCAAACGCCCCGGAACTGATCGAGGCTGCGGAAGGTGCGGGATTCGACGCGGTCTTCGCGGCGGAGTCGTGGGGCTCGGACGCTTTCACTCCGCTCGCCTGGTGGGGATCGCGCACCGAGAAGGTTCGGCTCGGTACGTCCGTCGTACAGATCTCGGCGCGAACACCGACCAGCTGTGCCATGCACGCGCTCACCCTCGACCACCTGAACGGCGGACGAACGATCCTCGGGCTCGGCGTATCCGGACCACAGGTCGTCGAAGGTTGGTACGGCCAGCCTTTCGAGAAACCGCTCGCACGCACCCGTGAATACGTCTCGATCGTGCGCCAGGTCCTTGCCCGTGAAGCGCCCGTCACCAGTCCCGGTCCCCACTACCCTCTGCCGTATGCTGGACCGGGCAGTTCGGGACTTGGCAAGCCGCTCAAGCCCATTACGCACCCGCTGCGTGCGGACATCCCGATCTGGCTCGGCGCCGAAGGGCCGAAGAACGTCGCGCTTGCCGGCGAAATCGCCGACGGGTGGCTGGCGATCTACTACACCCCGCGCCTGGCCCCGATGTACAACAAGTGGCTCGACGAAGGCTTTGCTCGCGCCGGGGCCCGTCGTAGCCGCGAAGACTTCGAGGTTGCCGCCACGTGCCAGGTCATCGTGACCGACGACCGCGCCGGCGCCATCGCCGCTCTCAAACCGATGACCGCCCTCTACGTCGGCGGAATGGGCGCCCCGGAGTTGAACTTTCACGCGCAGGTCTACAAGCGGATGGGCTACGAGAAGGAGGTCGACGAGATCGGTCGCCTCTTCATGTCGGGCCGCAAGGAGGAAGCCGCTGCCGTCGTCCCCGACGAGATGGTCACCGAGACCATGATCATCGGCAACGTCGACGAGGTGCGCGCCGACGTGAAGCGTTGGGAGGAAGCCGGAGTCACGATGCTGCTGGTGACCTGCCGCGACGCCGACCATGTGCGAGAGCTAGCGGCCGCGGTGGGTGGTTGAGCGAGGCGCCCCCTTTTTTTCGAGCGGGACCCCCCTTTTTTCGAGCGAACGGCACGTTCAGCGCATCTGAGGCGCTCAACGCGCCGTTCGCTCGCCGAAAGTTATCCACAGGGCCGCCAAAACCCCAGGTCGCCTCCGGAGCCCGCGCTGCCACTCGAGTCATGCTGCAACCATGCGGCGTGGAACGTGGGGCGATGATCTGGACGCGATCTACCGCGTCAGTAGAAGCGGAGTGATCCGAACGGCGGAGTTGGCGCGATTGGGCGTGTCCAACTCCGCCGTGCACACTCGGTGCCGAGTGGGTGGACCCTGGCAGCGCATTTTGCCAGGAGTCATCCTGCTCCGAAATGGTCAGCCGACGGCGCGTCAACGATCGATCGCTGCGCTCATGTTGAGCGGTGACGAGTCTCTGCTGACCGGGCGATCTGCCATGTCGGAGTACGGATATCGGATGCATTCCGGGGATGTGCAGGTGCTCATCCCCATCGACCGTCGTGTTCAATCGGTCGGGTTCGTCACGGTGGAGCGCACTGTTCGACTGCCTGAGCCGGAGATTCGCAACGGTCTGCGCTGTGCGCCGCTGCCGAGGGCACTACTCGACGCTGCGAGGCGGTGCAAGGCCCTCGATCCCACACGGGCACTCATTGCCGAGGTCGTTCAGCGTGGCGACGTCTCGGTGCGCGAACTTGCGAAGGAACTCGAGGCGGGCAGCAGTCGGGGGTCCGCGCTACCTCGGGTCGTGTTGCGCGAAGTGAACGCGAACGTCCACTCGGTTCCGGAGGTTCACGCGCGAAAACTGTGGCAGCGGAGCGGTCTGCCGGAAATGTTGTTCAACCATGAGATCCGGGATGCGAAGGGAGACTTCATCGCAATTCCGGACGGATGGATCGATTCGGTTGCCTTTGCGTGGGACATCGACTCGTTGGAATGGCATGCCGCGCCGACGGACTACAAGCGCACGGTGGAACGTCGGACGCGAATGCAGAATGCGGGAATCATCGTGTTGCCGACGGTGCCCAGTGCACTGCGAACGGACCCTGATCGCGTGATCGAGGACCTGCGTGCGCACTACAGATTGGCGCAATCCCGTCCTCGGCCTCAGGTGTTCGCGAGGTCGAGGTGGGTGAAAATGGACGAAACCGGCTGAGCGAACGTGCCTTTCGGCGCACTGAAGGCGCCGAAAGGTACGTTCGCTCGAAAAGGGGGTGGGTCAGACAGGGTGGGTCAGAGGGGATGGGTCAGACAACCTTTACTCAGATGCCCTTGAACTGGGGTGCCCGCTTCTCACCGAAAGCCCGCGGTCCCTCCTTTGCGTCCGCGCTCATGAACACCTTCATGCCCAGTTGCGCGTCGATCTGGAAGGCCTCTTCCTCGTGCATGCCCTCGGTGTCGCGGATGGTCTTGAGAATCGCCTGCACGGCGAGGGGGCCGTTGGCGCTGATCAGGTCGGCGAGCTCCAGCGCCTTGTCGAGGGCCTGTCCGTCCGGGACGACGTGGCCGATCAGCCCGATCTCCTTGGCTTCGGGCGCTTTGATGTGACGACCGGTGAGCAGGATGTCCGCCGCGATCGTGTACGGAATCTGGCGCACCAGACGCACTGCGGAACCGCCGAGTGGGAAGAGCCCCCACTTGGCTTCGGAGACGCCGAACTTTGCGCTCTCGCCTGCGACGCGGATGTCGGTGCCCTGCAGGATTTCGGTTCCGCCGGCGATGGCTGCACCCTCGACCGCGGCGATCAGCGGCTTGGTCAACCGGCGACCCTTGAGGAGGCCTTCGATCTTGGACATGTCGACGCCGCCGCCCGCGAAGGAATCTCCCGGCGGCTTGGCGGACATGTTCTTGAGGTCGGCGCCGGCGCAGAAATCGCCGCCCGCTCCGGTCAGGATCGCCACGCGGATTTCGGGGTCGTTGTCGACCTGGTCCCAGGCGTCGACCATGATCGCCATCATCTCGCCGGTGATGGCGTTCTTACGCTCGGGGCGATTCATGGTCACGATGAGAACGTGGCCGCGCTTCTCCACGAGGCAATGCGGCGCGGTTTCCGAAATGTCTGATTTTTCGGTCGTCGAAGTGGACACTGATGGCTCCTGGCGGGTCTGTGAGCTGGCTCTCAAATTGGGTCTTGCCAGAAACGGTAACACGTTCTACTTTGAACTCGTGGCCCTTAACATCGCAGACTTCGTAGAGCACGCAATCGACCTCGTTCCGGACCGCGTTGCGCTGGTCTCGGACAACCGCGAGATGACTTATGCGCAGTTGGAGGACCGAGCAAACCGCCTCGGTCACTACCTGCGTGAACATGGCGTTCAGCCGGGTGACAAGGTCGGCATCTACTGCCGGAACGTCATCGAGGCGATCGAGGCCATGGTCGCCGTTTTCAAGATCCGGGCCGTGATGGTCAACATCAACTACCGGTACGTCGAGAACGAGTTGCAGTACATCTTCGACAACTCCGACATGGTGGCACTCATTCACGAGCGCCGCTACTCGGACAAGGTCGCGAACGTCCTGCCGAACACTCCCAAGGTCAAGTCCGTCATCGTGGTCGAGGACGGCACCGATCTGGATTTCAGTGCTTTCGGCATCGGCTACGAGGACGCACTCGCGCAGAGTTCGGGTGAGCGTGATTTCGAAGAGCGCAGCAACGACGACATCTTCATGCTCTACACCGGCGGCACCACCGGAAGTCCCAAGGGCGTCATGTGGCGTCACGAGGACTGGTGGCGTGTGCTCGGCGGCGGCATCAACTTCGTCACCGGCGTTCCGGTCGAGGACGAGTACGAGATGGCGAAGGTCGGCGCTGCCAACCCGAGCATGATCCGCTACCCGATCCCCCCGATGATTCACGGCGGTTCGCAGTCTGCGGTGTTCCACAGCCTCTTCGGCGGCGGAACCTGTTTGATGCACCCCGAATTCGACGCCCACGAGGTGTGGCAGAACATCGACAAGCACAAGGTCAACCTGATCTTCATCACGGGTGACGCGATGGGCCGCCCGATGCTCGACGCACTGATCGCCGGAAACCCGGAGACCGGTGAGCCGTACGATCTTTCGACGCTCTACGTGATGGCCAGCAGTGCTGCACTCTTCTCTCCGAGTATCCAGGAGCAGTTTCTCGAACTGCTGCCTAACCGCTTGCTGACCGACTCCATCGGCGCGTCCGAGACCGGCTTCGGTGGACTGGCAGTGCTGAGCAAGGGCCAGAAGCACACCGGCGGCCCGACGGTCAAGATCGACGCCTCCACAACGGTTCTCGACGACGACGGCAACGAGGTCGAACCCGGATCGGGCAAGCGCGGCATGCTCGCTCGCAAGGGCAACATCCCGCTCGGCTACTACAAGGACGAGGTCAAGACGGCCGAAACCTTCCGCACCATCAACGGCGTTCGTTACTCGATCCCCGGCGACTACGCGCAGGTCGAAGCCGACGGCACGGTCACGATGCTCGGCCGCGGTTCGGTGTCCATCAACAGCGGCGGCGAGAAGGTGTACCCGGAAGAGGTCGAGGGCGCTTTGAAGGCGCACCCGGACATCTTCGACGTGCTGGTGGTCGGTATCCCCGACGAGCGCTTCGGTCAGCGGGTTGCCGCAGTGGTTCAGGTACGTGAAGGCACGTCGCCGACCTTGCACGACATCGCCACCGCGGCGCGCAAAGAGATTGCCGGATACAAGGTTCCGCGCAGCGTGTGGTTCGTCGACCAGATCAAGCGCAATCCGGCAGGCAAGCCCGACTACCGCTGGGCCAAGGCCGAGACGGAATCGCGCGAGGCTGACGATCACAACGGAAACGGCGCTCCTGTGGCGTCCGCAAACGAAAGCGTGGAAGCCTGATGCGTTCGGATCTGGCCGACAAGTTCGGCATCGAATACCCGATCTTCGGATTCACTCCTTCCGAGCACGTCGCCGCCGCGATCAGTCGCGCAGGCGGTCTGGGCGTTCTCGGTTGCGTCCGGTTCAACGACCCGGAAGAGCTCGAAGCTGCACTCACGTGGATGGACGAGAACACCGACGGGAAGCCGTACGGCGTCGACATCGTCATGCCGGCCAAGGTGCCGACCGAGGGTGGTGCCGTCGATCTCGACAAGCTGATCCCGGAGGAGCACCGCGCCTTCGTCAATCGCACGCTGGACGAACTGGGGGTGCCGCCGCTGTCCGACGACGTCGAGCATGCGACCGGCGTACTGGGATGGCTTCACTCGGTGGCGCGGTCCCACGTCGATGTTGCTCTGGGGCATCGGATTGCGCTGATCGCGAATGCGCTGGGATCGCCGCCCAAGGACGTCATCGATCAGGCGCACGAGAAGGGCGTTCCGGTAGCGGCACTGGCCGGCGCCGTCGAGCACGCACGTCGTCACGTCGAGAACGGCGTCGACATCGTGATCGCGCAGGGCTACGAGGCCGGCGGTCACACGGGCGAGATCGCTTCGATGGTTCTGGTCCCGGAAATTGTTGATGCACTGGGTGATTCAGCTGCTGTACTGGCTGCCGGCGGTATCGGCAGCGGCCGTCAGGTGGCTGCTGCACTCGCACTCGGTGCGTCTGGAGTATGGATGGGCTCGTACTGGCTCACCACCTCCGAATACAAACTCGGCAGTGCGTCGGGCGAGGGCCCGTCCGCTATTCAGCGTGCACTGTTGGGCGCGACGTCGGCCGACACCGTACGTTCGCGCATCTACTCGGGTAAGCCCGCTCGGTTGCTCAAGACCAAGTGGACGGAAGCCTGGTCGAACCCGGGAGCACCGGCGCCCTTGCCGATGCCGCTGCAGAACCTGCTGGTCAGCGACGCTCATCAGAGAATCGCTGCATCGGAGAACCCGGAAGTTGTGGCAATGCCCGTCGGCCAGATCGTGGGCCGGATGAACGAGATCCGCCCCGTCGCCGAGGTCATGGCAGAGCTGGTGTCAGGGTTCGAGGACGCGCGAACCCGACTGGATTCGATGAAGTAGTAGATGACACGTACGTATGCCCTCGGCCGAGTTTCGGCCGAGGGCATACGTCGTTTCAGCCGGCGAGGTCGTCCGGTCCGACGCTGTCCGACAACCATTCTCCGCGGCTGAGGGCGCCGTCGTCGCGGCGACGTGCGATCACGAAAATGACGAGGGCGGCAGCGAGGACAACTGCGAGAACGCGCGAAGGCGTCAGGTTCGGGTTCTTCATACCCGTAATTTTGCCGGAAGAACGGGCGCGATGGTGAGGCAGCGGAGCAAAATCACGTGTTTCGAGATTACTGCGCTTCGGACGCATGGAGACTGGCGATCCGCTCGCGCAGGCCACCGAAGTGCACATCGAGAGTGTGCGCCGCCTCGACGGCATCACCCGTACGGATCGCGTCGAGAATCGCACGGTGCTTCGACGCGATGTCTATCAGTGGCGTGTCCGAATGCCCGATGGCTTGCTGAATCTCGCTGTACACCTGCCAGAAGACGTCCATCAACTGAGCGAGGACCTGGTTGTCGAGCGGGGAGTACAGGCGGGAGTGAAAGGTCGCGTCGATGTCGGAGAAGTTCTTCCCGGCGGCGGCACGAACCTCCATACCGGTGACGAGTTCGTCGAGGTCGGCGTGGTCGGCCGACGTCATCTCGGCCATTGCCGCACCGATCAATCCGGTCTCGAGTGCTTGACGAATGTCGACCAGTTCCATCGCCTCGTGCCCGGTGCCCTGCAACGACAACCGGCCGCGGAAGGTCAGGCCGTCGGCGAGAGCGTCGAAGTTGCTCGGGGCGACGAACATTCCGAAGCCGTGACGGATCTCGACGACGCCCAAGGCCTGCAGAACCTTGAGTGCCTCGCGGAGCGTGTTCCGGCCGATTCCCAACTCCTCGGACAGTTCGGCCTCGGTGGGCATCGGGTCGCCAGGGGAGAGTCTGCGTTCGAGGATCAAGTTCATGATGTCCGTCTGAAGTGCGCGCATGCGGTTTTGCGCGCTGAAACGAGCGCCCTGTGTGCCACTCCGGACAGACATCGATTCCCCTTTTCTGATACGAACGTCCTTCATCCTATGTCCGGTCATCCGCTCCATTGGTCAACCCACGTCAACGGTGCGTTGCAGGAGACTGGGCGCCGCACCCAGCAGTTTGGCCGTGTACGCGTCCGACGGGTTGTCGAATACTTCCTGCGCCGTTCCCTGCTCGACGATCCGCCCGGCGTTCATGACGACGATGGTGTCGGAGACGTACCGCACCGTTTGTATGTCGTGCGAGATGAACACCATGCCGAGCCCCAGTCGAGCTTTGATGTCGCTGAGCAGGTTCAGGATCTGCGCTCGCACCGAGACGTCGAGAGCCGACGTCGGCTCGTCGGCGACGATGACGTCGGGTTCGAGCGCGAGCGCACGCGCGATCGCGACACGTTGACGCTGACCGCCGGAGATCTGACTCGGGATGACTTCGAGTGCGGATTGAGGGAGCCCCACCAAACCGACCAGCTCGCGAACGCGGGCTGTTCGGCTCGCGCGGTTGCCGATGCCGTGGACGTCGAGCGGATCGGTGAGGATGTCGGCCACCGTCATTCGCGGATTGAGTGCGGTAGCCGGATCCTGGAACACTATCGAGATCGCCCGCCCGAACTCCTTGCGCACGCCCGCCGATCGGGTCAGAGCGCTTCGGCCGCGAAATACCACGTCGCCCGACGTCGGTTTCTGGAGTCCGACCATGACTTTGGCCAGAGTGGACTTACCGCAACCCGACTCGCCCACGATGCCGATCGTCGCCCCTCGTCGTACGGCGATACTGACATCGTCGACCGCGTGAACCGTGCCGGGTTTGAACAGTGATCCCGAACGGGTCTTGTGGACGACGTGAATGTTCTTCAGTTCCAGGATGGGTGCTTCAGCTGTAGTCATCGCACGCTCTCCAATTCCGATTCTGCGTGTGCGGGAGTCGCGGACTGGTTCGCGAAGAAATGCTCGGTCCCGTCGATACGGACCATCTCCGGCTTACGGAGGGGATCGGAATCCGGGCGGGTGGAACGCTCGGCGAAACGGTCTCCCGGCGCGAAGCTTCCGGGTGACGGAACGGTTCCCTGGATCTGATGCAGTCGCGGCGCTTCGTCCTCGATGGAGAGAACGGCACCGAGAAGGCCCTGAGTGTATTCGTGGCGGGGATCGACGAGCAGGTCACTCGTCGGCGCCGACTCGACGACCTGACCGGCATACATCACCGTGATCTTGTGGGCGAGGGAGGCAACGAGGGCCAGGTCGTGGCTGACGAAGACCATCGCGAATCCCAGCTTTTCCCGAAGGTCGTTGAGCAAGTCCACGACCTGGGCCTGGACGGTGACGTCGAGGGCGGTGGTGGGCTCGTCCGCGACGATCAACCGCGGACTACGGGTGAGCGACATCGCGATCAGGACGCGCTGACGCTGACCACCGGAAAGCTCGTGTGGGTAGCTGGCGAGAGTGCGCACCGGATCGAGTCCGACGAGTTCGAGCAACTCCTCGGCTGTGCGGGTACCGCCACGCTTGGTGAGCTGCTTGAACTGCGCGCGGATCAGCATCGCCGGGTTCAGAGAACTCAGCGCATCCTGGTAGATCATCGCCATGTCGTGTCCGCGCAGCTTGTTTCGCTCCCGGTTGTTCAGTTCGAGGACGTTGACGCCGTCGAACAGGATCTCGCCGGTCACCACTGCTGTCTTGGGCAGTAGACCCATGATCGCCAGCGAAGTGAGCGACTTTCCGCAACCGGACTCGCCGACCAGTGCCATCGTCTCGTTCGGGCGGACGGTGAAGCTCACGTTGTCGACGATCGCCGTGTCTCCGTAGCGTTCGGGGAACCGGATCGTGAGATTGCGGACCTCGAGGAGGGGCGCTGCATCGCCCTCGTACACAAGACGATCGGACCGAGACCGCTCGGTTTCCGCCAGGATCTTCAGGTGAGTTTCGAGAGGGGTCGGCTCGGCGGCCGGCTTCAGAACATCTTTCACGACGCTGGAGTCGGCGAAGTCGTCGATCAACTCCGGGGCCTCGGTGACTGCAGCTTCGTCCTCCAGAATGAGCTCGTTGGAGGTCTCCTCCGCTGCGGCAGTCTGCGCTGCTTCCAGTGCGGAGGGCGTCTTCTTGGTTTTCTTCAGACTCGGATCTGCCATCGCGTCGGTCAGGCCCTCCGCGAGCACGTTGAGGGAGAGCACCGTCAGAAGAATGAGCAGTCCGGGGAATACCGTTGCCCACCAACCACCGAGAAGGACCATGTTCTTGCCGTCGGCGATCACCGATCCCCACGACGGATCCGGGGGACGGACACCGGCGCCGATGAACGACAGGCTGGCCTCCAGCACGATGGCGTCGGCGACCATGACAGTGCAGAAGACGAGAACGGGCGCAGCACAGTTGGCTACGACGTGCTTGACGACGATGTGTGAAGTTCTTGCGCCGATGACCTTTTCGGCCGCGACGTAGTCCTCGCCGTACTGAGCGAGAACGTTCGCGCGAACGACGCGGGCCACCATCGGCGTGTAGAGGAACGCGATCGTGACGATCAGAACCGGGATCGAACCACCGAAGGCTGCGACGAGTACGGCAGCGAGCGCGATGCCAGGGAACGCCATGACTACGTCGAGCACACGCATGATGGTCTCGTCGACGCCTTTTCGGCTCGTTGCGGCCACCGATCCGATGAGAGCGCCGGCGCACAGTGCGAGGAAGGTGGAACCGAGACCGATGGTCAGCGACCAGCGTCCGCCGTAGAGCAAGCGGCTGAACAGATCTCGGCCGAGACTGTCCTGACCGAACCAGTGCTCGGCGCTGGGGCCCGCGGTACCGACCGCCTGTTCGAGTGGGGTGTACTGCGTGATCAGCGGCGCGAAGAGGCAGGCGAGCACGATGATCGCGAGAACCGCCATCGACAGCCAGGCCGAGAGGGGGAAGCGAGAAAAGGTGATACCGGGTCGCGAAAGCTTCTCGGTGAGTTTTCTTCTCATCATGCTGCGCTCCGAAGTCGTGGATTGACGAGCAGGTAGAGGATGTCGACGGCGAGGTT
The DNA here is from genome assembly GCF_003852455.1 of Rhodococcus sp. KBW08. Taxonomy (NCBI): domain Bacteria; kingdom Bacillati; phylum Actinomycetota; class Actinomycetes; order Mycobacteriales; family Nocardiaceae; genus Rhodococcus; species Rhodococcus sp. KBW08. Next base: position 294,825 of record NZ_QAJJ01000017.1, on the reverse strand, counting down.
GACGACGACGAAGCCGACCGCGATCACGATGACAACACCCTGAACGACTGCGGGATCACCGTTGGTGACGCCGTTGATCATGAGCTGACCCATTCCGGGAAGGCCGAAGATCTGCTCGATGACCACGGCGCCGCCGAGGAGGTAACCGACACGCAGGCCCAGAACGGTGAGCGGGTTGATCAGCGCGTTACGCAACACATTCCGTCCGATCACCACGTGATAGGGCAGGCCGCTGCCGATTGCGGTACGGACGTAGTCCTTGTCCAACTCCTCGACCATGGACGTGCGGATGATTCGCGTCAGTTGCGCCGCGACGGGCAGTGACAGAGACAGCGCCGGGAGCGCCATGTACCAGAGCCAGTCACCGACGGAGTCGCTCGGATTGACGTAGCCACCGGTAGGGAACCATCCGAGTTGGACAGCAAGGTACTGAATCATCAGCAGTGCCAACCAGAATGACGGTGCTGCCACACCACCGAGGGAGATCACTCGGATGACCTGATCCGGCCAACGATCGCGGAACAGTGCGCTGGTGACACCGAAGATCAGCGAGAGCACGATGGCGATCACCAGTCCGAGAACCGTGAGCTGAATGGTCAGTGGCAGAGCGGTGGAGATCGAATCCAACACCGGGGTACCGGAAATCAGACTGTCACCCATGTTGCCACTGACCAGATCGGTCACGAAGTGAACGTATTGCAGCGGAAGCGGATCGAGCAGTCCGTTCTCTTCCTTGAACTGCTGCAACTGTTCCGCAGTCGGGTTGCCGCCGTTGAACGCCGCGGTTGCGGGATCGGTGGGCGCGAACTGCATCACGATGAAGACGAACGCGATGATGCCGAGGATCAGGGGGATCAGTATCAGTAATCGCCTGATCAGCATGGGGAGGACTCTTGCCATCGGGGGATCTCTCAGTTGTGGGAAACGGCCGAGCGCGCGGGTATCAGGCCGGCTTCGCCTGAAGCAGGTTGACGCCGGGGTACGGCAGCGGAGTGACGTCAGCGATCTTCTTCGGATCCCACGCAGTCAGGAGTTCCTGATGGAGAACCGGGTAGTAGACAGCATTTTCGGCGATCTGGTTCAGGTACGACTGCACGAGGGTGCTGCGCTTTGCCGGGTCGGTCTCGCGGGTGGCTTCGTCCATGGTGGCGTAGATCTTCTGCGCCTCGGGGGTGTCGTCCCACTTGGCGTAGGTCTTCGTCCACAAGCCGCCCTTGCTGTACGTGTAGCGGACGAGGAGGTCGACGTCGCTGCCGAATGCCTGGGGGTTGGACGTACCCGCAGCGATCTGGAACTTCTGGCCGCTGTTGAGCTTGCTCACCATGGCGCTGGTGTCCTGCGGTTCGAGCGTCGTGTTGAATCCGACTGCGTCCCAGGACTCTTTGATGGTCGGCAAGCAGTCGGCCAACCAGCTGACGTTGGTGGAGAGCAGCGTCAGGTCGAGGCCACTGACACCGGCGGAAGCGAGGAGTGAGCGGGCCTTGTCCGGATCGTACGAGTAAACGGTGGACGCCCGCGCGTAGTCGGGGTTGCGCTCGTACAGGTAACTCGTGGCCGGTGCTGCCTTGCCACCGAGGGCGATCTCGATCATCTTCGGGGTGTTGATGGCATAGAACATCGCCTGGCGAACACGAACGTCGTCGAACGGTGCCTGAGTGGTGTCGAAGAGCAGGTACATGAGGTTCATGCCCGGGTTGCCCTCGACGGTGCGCCCGCCGGTGGTCAGAGTCGGGACGTTGGCGACGGGGATGTTGTCGGCGAGTTGTGCACCGGCATTGTTGCCCGAGACGCGTGCGATGCGTGAGGAAGTGTCGACGATGGACAGCCAGTTCATCGTCGCGAAGTTGGCCGGACGCGGCCCGTTGTACGCCTCGTAGGCCTCGAAAGCTGTGTTGCTCTTGGGGGTGTGGCTCTTGAGCTTGTACGGACCGGAACCGACGACCAGCGCGCCGGACTTGGCCTCGTCCCAATGACCGTCGAAGACGTGCTTGGGCATGATCTTGGCGATCGAGAGACGCTGTGCGGCAGCGCTGAACGGGTAGTTGAAGTTCAGGGTCACCGTCTGGTCGTCGACCTTGGTGACGGACTGCAACCAGGAGGAGAAGAAGGAGCGGATCAGTACGTTCTGCTGTGGATCGAGGATGCGGTCGAAGGTGAAGACGACGTCGTCCGAGGTGACCGGAGTGCCGTCGTGCCAGGTTGCACCGTCGCGGATCTTCATGGTCCAGCTCGAGGCGGTGGCGTCGGTCGGGACGGCTTGTGCGAGCGCCGCATACGTCTCACCGGTGCCGGGATCGTTTTCGAGCAGTCCCTCGTAGACGTGGTTGACGGCCGCCATGAGGAAACCGGATGCAGTCTGCATCGGGTCGAAGCTCTGGTCGTTGCCGTATCCGATGGCGGTGGTCAGATCGCCGGTGCTCGCGGAACCGCCGACTACCGAGGTCGACGACGGGCCGCCGCCACAAGCCGCGAGAGTCGCGGTGATACCTGCTGCAGCTCCCAACAGCCCGGTGTACCGGAACAGGTCTCGGCGGGTGAACGCGGAGCTCAGCGGTCGTTCGTTCTTCAAGGCGGCCTCCAAGGCGGGGAGCGGGACATCGGGGGAGTGGATAGGGGATGTCCTATGTTCGACGTCCGATGTTGCGTAACTTACATTGTGGATCAGAAAGCGTCTAGAGAATCTTCGGAACTCGCGCCGCGGAACTTCGAGTTCCGAGAGGTTTGGAATAAAAAATAGTGCGTTTACCTGCATAGATGAAGACTGTGTTACCGAAGTCGAATTGACGGGTGAAGGCGCCGCCCGTATAACATAGGACATCCCTCATCCAATCTTTGGAGACTTCATGACCCGATACAAAGTCGGTGTGGTCGGTTGCGGATTCTTCGGTAGTTCCCTCGCTCGCGAGCTGGCTGCCCATCCACGTTTCGAACTGGCGATGCTGTGCGACCGTGACTTCGAGCGGGCTAAGGACGTCGCCGCCGAGTTCTCGGCAACCCCGACAGACGACCACGCCGTGGTGGCCGCTCACCCGGAGTTGGCCCTCGTTGTCGTCGCGACGCCCAATCACGCGCACGCCGAACCTGCCATCGCGGCACTCGAGCACGGCAAGGCAGTTTTTGTCGAGAAGCCACTCGCCGTCGAATTGGTCGATGCGCAGAACATGATCGCGAGCGCCGACGCGAGCGGTTCGCCGCTGATGGTCGGTCACATCATGCGGATGATGCCGGGTGTACGACGTCTGGCCGACCTGCTGACCTCGGGAGAGCTCGGCGAGGTCGCTGCGATCGAAACGTCTCGCTCACGATGGATCGACACCGGCGGCGCAGATCCACAGTGGTGGAAGCTCGACAAGACCCGGACGGGTGGAGAACTGACTCACGAGATTCACGAACTGGACCTGATGTGCTGGCTCGGCGGCGAGGTGACTGCCGTGTCGAGCATCGCCACCGCGGACGACGGCTTCCGCAACACAGTGGTGTCGTTCGCCGGCGGCGCGATCGGCAGACACACTATCTCGACGCGTTCACACACTTCTTCGTGGGAGCTGACGGTCGATGCCGCCGAAGGCTCGGTCCACGCGGACTTCCACACCGGCCGGGTCAGCCGACTGCGCGGGGGACGGGTCGAAGAGTCGTGGCCGATCTTCGACCTCGACGCCGAGAACCAATCGTTGATCGACGCTGCCAGCAGGACGCAGAAGTACAACTCGGGCAACGGAGGATCCTCGCTGTGGATGCAGGCTGCGATTCGCCACGAAATCGACGAGATGGCAGCAGTTCTCGACGGCAAGGCTGATGCCGACTCGCCGTTGACATACGCACGCGAACGCGCACTCGTCGTCGCCGAACAGGTGCGACTCGGTGGCGGCGAACCGGCAGCGCTGTCGGGAAGTGCGAAGTGACCGTGCGTGTAGCCGTCATCGGCAGTGGCGGAATCGCTCGGGATCACGTCAGCGCTCTGGCGCGCATTCCATCGGTCGAAGTCGCCTACGTATTCGGTAGTGACTTGGACCGGGCCGCATCGGTTGCGGCATTGGCGCCGGGCGCGCAGGCCAGTACCGATCTGGCGAAGATTCTCGCAGACCCGACGGTGCACGCGGTCAACGTCGTCGGAGCCACTCCCGACCATGCGCCCGTGACGATAGCCGCCGGCCGCGCGGGAAAGCATGTGCACGTGGAGAAGCCGGCTGCGTTGACAGTCGCGGACTTCGACGCGATGGTCGAGGCCACCGAAGGTGGCGGCACGTCCCTGATGGTCGGACAGACCGTACGATTCCAGCCGTCGATCACCTCGATCGGAAACTCGGTTGCGCAAGGCGCCATCGGGGACCCCCGGTTGATCCACCTCAGTTGGTACACCGGCCACGTCTGGCCAGGGGGCTGGCGAGGCTGGCAACACGACAAGGAACGCTCGGGTGGTCACCCCGTTCACAACGGAACCCACGCACTCGATCTGGTGACGTGGCTGATCGGTCGTCGTCCGATCCGCGTGTTCGCTCGTAGTTTCCCCACCTTCGCAGCGGGGATGCCCGTGCACGACAGCTTCCATCTGACCGTTCGCTTCGAGGACGGATCGCTGGCACTCATCGAATTGGCTTACGCACTACCGCAATCGGGCAAGATGGTGCGCCGGATCGTGGTGTCCGGAACTTCCGGCACGCTCGCGCACGACACCGGCGACGACCCGGGACTGATGACGGACACGACCAACGCGCCGCCGTCGTCGATCGAGGACGCGATGTCGCATCAGATGCGTCACTGGATCGCCACACTCGACGGTTCCGCGAGCCCGATAGTCGAGAACTGGCAGGTGCGTGCAGCTCTCGCGACTGCCATCGCTGCCCAGCAATCACTTGACACCGGCCGTGCGATCTCGATCGGAGAACACCGATGACCGGCACCGGTTCGATCCGCGTCGGATTTGTCAGCGGCGTCAGGCATGCCGGTTCCTACGCGGACCTGTTGCGTTCCGATCCTCGAGTGAGCGTGGTCGGGGCCTCCGACGAATCCTCGGTCCCCGATTGGATTCGTGAGGACGGGATCGCGATGGCAAAGGCCGCAGACATCGAGTGGATCGACGAACTCGACGAGCTCCTCGACCCAGAACGGATAGACCTGGCGATCATCTGCAGTGAGCCGACCAGGCATGCACGGCTTGCGATTGCCGCATTGGACGCGGGACTCGACGTCCTGGTGGACAAGCCGGTGGGCGTCGACGAGGCGGAGGCCGCGGCGGTGGAGGAAGCCGCACGGTCGAACGGGCGAATCTGTACGGTGGTGAACCGCACTCATTCACCTGCGCTGCGACGACTGCGCCGCTGGATCGATGCCGGAAGCCTCGGATTGCCGCGCCACGTGGACATCGAGTTCCTGGCAAGCGGAACACATTTCGCCACCTCGGTCGAGCGTCCCGAACTTGTGGTGGATCCGGCGCTGTCCGGCGGGGGAGAAGTGGTGAACTTCGCCGGATACGCCGCCGACTACCTCAGATACCTGACCGGTCTGGACGTCACCGAGGTGTACGCCGAGACGAGCACGCTCTACGGCGGCGCCCACCAGCAATTCGGTGTGGAAGACACAGCGTTGATCTCGCTCGCCCTGGAAAACGGCGTCACCGCGACGGTGACCGTCGGAAGAATCCCCGCAGCACCGGGTTTCGGTGCGAATACCGCGACGGTTCGGGTCCTCGGCTCCCACGGATACGCAAGTTCCGACGACGACAAACCCGCGGTGACACACTTCGCGGCCTCGGGAGACGTGACCGCATCACCCATCGGCGGCTTCGGGTCGGACAACGCGGTGTCGAGCTTTCTCTCTCACGTGCTCGATCGACTCCCCACACGGACCGAACCCGACTACACCGTGGCAGACGCCCGCGCGTCGATGCGCGTGATCGACGCTGCTTATCGGTCCGCCTCGAGCGGTCAGCCGGTCTCCGTTTCTCCCTGACAGTTCTCCCTGACAGTTCTCCCTGACAGCCGCACCCACAACTCAATCCGACAACCAACATATGGAGACCCCATGAGCACGGAAACCACCACCTTCAGCGGAATCGTCCCGCCCATCGTCACACCCCTGACGCTCGAGGGCGAGGTCGACACCACGTCGCTCGAACGCCTGCTCTCACTGCAGATCGAAGCCGGAGTCGACGGGTTGTTCGTCCTCGGTTCCTCGGGTGAGGTCGGTTACCTCACCGACGCTCAGCGCGCCCAGGTGGTGCAGACGGCCATCGGTCACGTCGGCGGGCAGGTCCCGGTCCTCGTCGGAGTGAACGACATGACCACCAACCGGGTCATCGCCGTCGCCGAGCAGGCGCGCGAAGCGGGTGCGGATGCCATCGTCGCGACGGCGCCGTTCTATGCGATCACCGACGCGGCCGAGACGGCAACACATTTCCGATCCATCCACGCCGCAGTGGATCTTCCGTTGTTCGCCTACGACGTGCCGGTTCGTGTCCACAGCAAGCTCAACCCGGCAATGCTGGTCGAACTCGGCCGCGAGGGAGTCATCGCCGGAGTGAAGGATTCGAGCGGCGACGACGTCAGTTTCCGTATGTTGCTCCGTCAGTCGGCCGAGCTCGAAAACTTTGCCGTCTTCACCGGGCACGAGGTAGTCGTCGACGGATGCCTGCTGATGGGTGCTTCGGGCGCAGTGCCCGGCCTGGCCAACGTGGACCCGCACGGCTACGTGCGACTGTGGCGCGCCGCGCAGGCAGGAGACTGGGCCGCAGCGAAGGCCGAGCAGGATCGACTCACCGATCTGTTCTCCATCGTCGAGGCGCCGACACCGGGTCGCGTCAGTGCCGGTGCCGCGGGTCTGGGCGCGTTCAAGACGGCTCTGGCCCTGCGCGGCGTCATAACCGGCAACACGATGTGCGCCCCGATGCTCTCGCTCGACGAGTCCGAGACCGCAACGATCAAGGTCGTTCTCGAACGGGCCGGGCTCCTCTGACATGACATCTGGGCAGAAGCGATGGATCGGTATCGACATCGGCGGCACCAAAGTGGCTGCCGCGGTGGTGACGTCCGACGGAGACGTGATCGACACCGTTCGTGCCGCAACACCGACCGCGGGTAGGGAAGCCGTTCTCGGGACCGCTACCGCGTTGGTCGACCGTCTGAGGGCGAATCACACGGTAGCCGGAATCGGAGTCGGTGCACCGGGAATCATCGATCGGGTGCGTGGCCGCGTCGTCTTCGCCTCCGACATTCTGTCCGGATGGAGTGGCGCCGAGGTTCGCGGAGAACTCGAGGCGCACTCAGGCCTACCGGTGACGGTGGACAACGACGTGCGCGCGATGGCCCACGGCGAGAACATGATCGGCGCCGGTCGCGGTCGAACCTCTGCACTGTTCGTCTCGATCGGTACCGGAATCGGTGGCGCGTTGACCGTGGGCGGTCAGCTGTACCACGGTGCCCACGGAACAGCCGGCGAACTCGCGCATCTGCTGGTTCCGGTCTCCGGGGCGATAGGTTGCGGTTGCGGCAGAACCGATCACCTCGAGGCAGTCGCGTCCGGTCCGGCCATGGCAGCCGAGTACGCAGCGCGGGCGGGTGTGCCCACTCGACCGTTGCAGGCAGTGGTGGCGCTCATGCACTCGGGCGATCCGATCGCCCGTGCCGTGGTCGCCGACGCCGGTACTCTGCTCGGCCGAGTCCTGGCTGGCGTCGCCACCGCATTCGATCCCGAGGTGATCGTCATCGGCGGCGGCGCAGCCCAGATCGGAGCCGACCTCTTGTCGCCGCTGACGTCCGCTTTCCGGGTGGAAGCGATGGGTCCCATTGCCGAAACCGCCATTCTTCCAGCCCGTCTGGGCACCGATGCGCCGCTCGTCGGAGCTGCGCTCCTGGCCGCCGCAACACGAATCGAGGTAACACCGTGACTGTCGAAGAGTTGCTCACGATCATCAGCGGAAAGCTGATCGTGTCCTGTCAGGCCGGACACGGCCATGCCCTGCGTGACACCGGGACTATCGAGAGGATGGCCCGCGCCGCGGTCGACGGAGGAGCAGTGGCGATCCGCTGTGGCGGTGTGGGCGGAACCCCGGATGTCGCCGCAGTCGTGTCGGCAGTGAAGGTACCGGTGATCGGTTTGACGAAGATCGGTTCCGAGGGCGTGTTCATCACGCCGACAAGGGAATCAGCTCTCGAAGTTGTCGATACCGGTGCGCAGATCGTGGCCGCCGATGCCACTCTGCGAACGCGTCCGGACGGATTGACATTCGCCGACACCGTCGACGCGGTCCATGATCGCGGCGGCCTCGTCATGGCCGACTGTGGGACTCTCGAAGACGGTATCGCTGCCGCTGCGGCGGGCGCCGACGTCATCTCCAGCACACTCGCGGGATATACCGAGAACAGCAGACGGCTGGCAGGTCCGGATCTCGAGCTGATCTCGGAACTGCGGCAGGCACTTCCAGATGCGGTCCTCATCGCCGAAGGGCGCTACCACAGCCCGGAGGATGCGGCACGCGCAATCGCCCTGGGTGCAGACTCGGTGGTTGTCGGAACCGCAATCACGGACCCGGCGTTCATCACGTCGAAGTTCGCGGCGGCAGTATCGGGCGCCGAAAGGCAGAGGGGATGACGCCGACGTCGAAGGCTCTGAAGTCCAAGACTGCTGAACGGATCCGACTGGAGACTTTGCTCGGCGACTCCTCGACGCCGATCCGGTGGGTCTTCACCGGTGACAGCATCACTCAGGGATTGACGCACACCGATGGTCATCGAAGCTACGTCGAACACTGCGCCGAGCGCGTCCGTGGTGAGCTTTCCCTGTTCAATCACGTCCTTGTCAACACCGGAATAAGTGGCAATCGATCCTCAGACGTGCGTGCAGGTTTCGCGCACCGCATCGAAGTGTTCGACCCCTCGGTGGTGTTGATCATGCTCGGTACGAATGACGCATTGGACGGCGACGAAGGACTGGAACGTTTTCGAGACGACCTCTCGGACACGATATTCCGGACGCGAGCGATCGGCGCGGTGCCGATCCTGCAGACGCCGCCGCCGATCGACGTCGAGAACGCGCCCACCAGAGCAGGATTGGTTCAGTACGTCGAGGTCGTGCGGCAAGTAGCCGCCTCGACGCGCGTGGTGTTCGTCGACCACTACGCGCAGTGGACGGCCCATTCTCCCGAGGGCCCACCGCCGGCGCTCCTGGCTGACGCGTTCCATCCGAACGAACATGGGCACTACGTGCTCGCGGACGCCGTGCTCCGTGAGTTGTCGATCGCAGATACCGAAGTTCCCGTTGTACCGCAGGTGATGTCGTGATACTTCGTGGACAAATTCTGCGTGGACAATTGGTGACCGGTGGTCGACTGCTCTCGGACGGGGTTGTCGAGATCGCCGGTGATCGTGTGGTGTGGGCCGGGCCGGCGTCGCAGCGAACCGACCCGTTACCCGAACGGACGGCTGCGGGGACAACGATCATTCCGGGGTTGGTGGATGTTCACTGCCACGGCGCCGGCGGGTTCGGTTTCCCCGAGGCAGACGAGTTCGGATCAACCGCGGCTGCCGATCACCATCGGACGAACGGCACGACCTCGGTGATCGGCTCGCTCGTCTCCGCGCCGCCGGAGATCCTGCGCACTCGCATCGAACTCCTGGCAAGACTGGTCGACGAGGGCACGCTGGCCGGAATTCACCTGGAAGGTCCATTCCTTTCGGTACTCCGTTGTGGCGCCCAGGATCCCGACAGCATTCTCGATGGCGACCCGGCTCTGCTCGAGTCGCTGCTCGAAGCCGGCCGCGGGCACATTCGCTCGATGACTATTGCTCCGGAGACAGCGCACTTCGACGAACTTGCCTCACTGATGGAACGTCACGGTGCAGTCGTGAGTATCGGACACACAGATGCGTCCAACCCGGTCGCGACCCGTTCGATCGCACACTCGGCGCATGCACCGCTCAGTGCCACTCACCTGTTCAACGGAATGGCTCCGATGCATCATCGCGCTCCCGGCGCAGTGGCGGCGTGTCTTGCCGCGGCCGCCAGAGGACAGATGGTGGTCGAGTTGGTCGGGGACGGAGTACATCTGGCCGACGAGACGGTAGCGACGGTGTTCGATCTTGTCGGTCCGCATCAGATCACGTTGGTCTCCGACGCCATGGCTGCCGCCGGAATGCCCGACGGCCGCTACCCACTCGGGCCTCTCGACGTCGACGTGGTCGGTGGCGTGGCACGATTGGCCGGCCAGGGCGATACGGCCATCGCCGGCGGGACGAGTCGGTTGATGGACATAGTCCGCCGGGCGGTCAATCACGCGGGCGTCGATCTGCTTTCGGCCGTCATCGCAGCGACGGCAACGCCTGCTTCGCTGGTGGGGCTGGCCGGAATTGTCGGCGATCTCGTGCCGGGTTGCCGCGCCGATCTGATCGTCACCGGTCCCGAACTCGAAACCCGCGCCGTCATGGCCGCTGGGAACTGGCTCATGACACCTGGCTCATGAACTACACCGAAAGCTGAGGAATCAACCGATGGAAATTGTCATTGTCGACAGTGCGGAGGCGGCCGGCACCGTTGTTGCCGACATCTTCGAACACGCGGTGCATTCAGGTGCACGGACTTTGGGCCTGGCGACGGGGTCTTCACCGCTCTCGGTGTACCGCGAACTCGCGCGCCGTCACCGCGAGGACGGGTTGAGTTTTGTCGGCCTGCAGGCGTTCCTGTTGGACGAATACGTCGGTCTGCCGGAAGGTCACCCGGAGTCGTATGCCCAGGTGATTCGAACCGAGTTTGTGAATCACCTGGACCTGGACGCGTCAAGGGTATTCAGCCCCGACGGAACCGCGCCGGATCCATTTGCCGCCGCGGCAGCCTACGACCGGGCGATTGGGTCGAATGGTCCGGTGGACGTACAACTCCTGGGCATCGGCGGCAACGGTCACATCGGTTTCAACGAACCGACGTCCTCGCTGAATTCGAGGACCCGGGTCAAGACGCTGACGGAACAGACTCGAACCGACAATGCCCGGTTCTTCGAGAGTCCGGACGACGTACCACGGCACGTGATCACCCAGGGCCTCGGAACTATCTGCGAAGCACGGCATCTGGTGATGATCGCGACCGGCGAGCACAAGGCCGCTGCGATTGCCGCTGCCGTCGAGGGGCCCCTGGCCGCGGTGTGCCCGGCATCGGTCCTCCAGCTGCATCCACACGCGACGGTGGTAATCGACGAGGCAGCGGCATCACAGCTTCGGCTCACCGAGTTCTATAAAACGGTGTCGGCGCACAAACCGCTTGCTCAGCGCTACTGAGACACCGGACTAGACGGACTCTCGCGTCTTCTCGAGGCCGAGTGCCAGTTCGGGAGTGAGTAATTGGAAGTCGGATTCTCCGCGCCGACGGATCCACACCGGATCGGAGGTGTTCCAGCGTTCGGCACTCTGCGTTCGAGTGACCACCTTGAACGTCGCCGTTCTCGGGAACTCACTGCACACTCGGATCAAGGTCGGCTTCTGCTTCGGACCGAGTTCCGGCCGGGAGTCGATGTATTCGGCTACGGCGACCGGGTCGAAATTGTCTACGTCGCCGACCGGAATCACCGACGCCATGACGCGGTCGCCGACGTCGCTGTCGGGGACCGCGTACACGGACACCTGCGCGAAGCCCGGGTAACCGACCAGGGAGCGTTCGATGGGTGCGGCGCCGATGTTCTCGCCGTCCACGCGTAGCCAACCGGAACTGCGTCCCGCGAAGTAGACGTAGCCGTCGGCATCGGTGTACGCCAGATCGCCACTCCAGTACTGGCCGTTGCGCATTCGCTCGGCGTCGGCTTCCGGGTTCTTGTAGTACCCGGCGAACGTGCCTGGGCCGGTGACGTTGACCAGTTCACCGGTTGCCTCGTCGGCGTTGGTGATCCGGCCGTCGGCGTCGAAGACGGCAGGCGGGCAGGGTGCTCCGGTCTCGGGATCGAGGATCTTGACGCCGTCCGGGAGCAGTCCCAGGGCGCCGGCCCGGGGAACCGGCGCCGCGGAGATCGAAATACCGCCCTCGGTGGACCCGAACCCGTCGATGACGCGGGCACCGAAGCGCCGAACGAAGGTGGCGACGGCGGGCGCCGAACCCTCGTTGCCGTACATGATCTTCAAGGTGTTGTCCCGCTCGTTCGGCACCTCGGGGGTGGAAGCGATGAAGGACAACGGCTTTCCGACGTAGTTGGAGTACGTGATTCCGTACTTGTGAACGTCGGGCAGAAAACCCGAAGCGGAGAACTTGCGTCGCATGGCAATTCCCGCACGCGCGTGTAGCGCGACCGTCCACGCCGCCATCATGGCGTTGGAATGGAACATGGGCATCGCCATGTAGACGACGTCGTCGGCGCCGAGCCCGAAGCGATCGGCAAGCATGACCCCGGGAGAGGCCAACTTGTGGTGCGTGCACCGAACCGCTTTGGGATCACCGCTGGTTCCGGAAGTGAAGATGAGCATCAACAGATCGTCGGGTTGCGCCGTCGACGCGTAGGCGGGCGTATCGGCGAAGGGCGCCAACAATTCCGTCCAGGCCGGAGAATCCACGTTGATCACCCGGACGTCGCCGAGATCGACGTCGTCGAGTAGATGCGCCTGGTTGTTCTCGGTGAAGATGACCTGGCAGTCGGAGAGCGCAATGTCTCGCGCCAGTGCCGGGCCGCGCCTGGTCGTGTTCAGTCCGGCGGCAACCGAACCCGAGAACGATGCTGCGCCGAGCAATAGCGAGAATTCGGGGACGTTCTCCATCAGAAGACCGAAATGCCGGGGGCGCGTTGGATCGAGCAGCGTGTCCAGCAGCGCTGCTCGATCGAACGAGCCTTGAATGTGCTCGCGCCAGGTGATGACCTGGTCCTCGAAACGGATACCGCGGTCGTCGATCTCGCTGACTCCGAGGAGTAGATCGGAAACAGTGGGGCTCTGACTCATAGCTGCATCATCATCGATTCGTCTCGGACCAGGTCATGGATTTCCACTCGGTGGGACGCACTCAGGCAGGAACTGCGGCAAGTTCCTTGCCCAGTGCGCGAAGCTGATCCGTTGCGTTGCCGAGCAGGAACTCGTGATGCTTGGCCGCGAGGAAGTAGCGGTGAACGGGATGGTCCTCGTCCAGACCCACGCCGCCGTGAACGTGAACAGCAGTGTGCCCGACTCGGTGTCCCGCATCTGCAGCCCAGAACTTGGACGTCTGCACTGCCCCGTCGGACGGAAGTCCTTCGCTCAGACGCCACGCTGCGGCCCAGAGAGTCAGACGGACGCCCTTGACGTCGATGTATCCGTCGGCGAGGCGCTGTGCCACGGCCTGGAAACTACCGATCGGACGGCCGAACTGCACACGCTCGGAGGCGTATTCGGCGGTCAGCTTCAGTGCCTGATCGAGCACCCCGTACTGGTAGGCGCTGGAACCGAGCTGAATTCTTTCGACGATCCATGCCGCGATGTCGGATCCTTGGGCAACCGACCCGAGAACACGATCGGCCGGAATCTGCACCGAATCGAACTCGACCAGGGCCGCACTCGAGAAATCCGTGGTCGATTGCCTGGTGATGCGCACGCCCGCGTCGGAGGGTTCGACGAGGAAGACTGCGACGCCGTCCTCGGTGATGGCGGGGACGAGGAACAGATCGGCGAGCGGCGCACTGTCGACGGTGATCTTTGCTCCGTCGATGCGCCAGCCGTCGGCGGTCTTCTCGGCACGCGTGACGGGGTGGGCCGGGTCGTCGTTGTATTCCTCGGCGAGGGCCGCAGTCAGTATCTTCTCGCCGGCGGCGGCAGCGCTCGCCCATTCGTCTCGCTGCTGGTCCGAGCCGAATTCTGCTATCGCCGCGGCCGATCCGACGATGGACGTCAGGAACGGAACGGCTGCAACACCGCGCCCGAGTTCGGCCAGGATGCTGCACTGCTCGAGGACACCGAATCCGTCGCCGCCCACCGATTCCGGAAGAGCTGCGCCGAGGACGCCGGCCGAGGCCAGAGCGTTCCACAAGATGGCGTCGAAGCGGTCTTCGGCGGCGTCGAGTTCACGGAGGCGGTCATTGGTGACCAGTTCGGTGACGACGGATCGTGTCAGACCGGACAGGTCCTGCTGGGCCTCGGTAAGGGTGAATTCCATGATCGTTGGTCCTTATCGCTTCGATGCGGGAAGCCGCAGAGCTGTCATTCCGATGATGTCGCGTTGCACTTCGTTGGTACCGCCGCCGAACGTCAGGATCAGCGAAGAACGATGCATACGTTCGATGCGGCCACGCAGAAGAGCGCCGGGGGAGTTCTGCCTGATCGTGGCGGAGGATCCGAGGATCTCCATCAGCAAGCGGTAAGCTTCGGTGGCGAATTCGGTACCGAACACCTTGTTGGCCGACGCGGCTTCGGGTCCGGGAGCATGATCGGTTGCGGAGGCAATTTCCCAGTTCATCAACTTCAGATACTCGGCCTTGGCATGCACGCGAGCGAGATTGATCTGCACCCATTCCTGGTCGATCATGCGTCGGCCGTCGGGCAACTTGGTGTTCTGTGCCCACTCGCGGACCTCACGCTGCGCGGTCAGAATCGGTCCCGCCGAGGTGAGGGCAACACGCTCGTGGTTGAGCTGGTTGGTGATCAGTGCCCAGCCACCGTGTTCCTGACCGACTATCGACGACGCCGGGACGCGTACGTCCTGGTAGTAGGTGGCGCTGGTGTCGGGGCCGGCCATGGTGTGAACCGGGGTGTAGGAGAAGCCCTCTGCCGTGGTGGGGACGATCAGCATGCTGATTCCCTTGTGCTTCTTGGCTTCCGGATCGGTACGGCAGGCCAACCACACGTAGTCGGCGTACTGGATCAGGCTCGTCCACATCTTCTGCCCGTTGATGACGTAGTCATCGCCGTCACGGACAGCCGAGGTGCGCAGAGACGCCAGGTCGGTGCCTGCCTCGGGCTCGGAGTAGCCGATCGCGAAGTGGAGCTCACCGCGAGAGATCTTGGGCAGGAAGAAGGCCTTCTGCTCGTCCGTACCGAAATGCATGATTGTCGGCGCTACGGAATTGATCGTCAGGAATGGCACGGGCGCACCGGCGATGGCGGCTTCGTCGGTGAAGATCAGCTGGTCCATCGCGGAGCGTTCCTGCCCGCCGTACTCTTTCGGCCAACCCAGAGTGAGCCAGCCGTCCTGGCCCATCTGCGCGACGACTTCGCGGTACACATTGCCTTCGCCGTATTCACCCGTCGTGGCGGCTAGCGCTTCACGCCGCTCGGGAGTCATCAGTTGTGCGAAGTAGGCACGCAACTCCTCCTGGAGCTGTTGCTGCTCAGGGGTGTAGGTGATGTGCATGGTTACCTCTCCATAGAGATACGAATCAAAGCGCCAACCATTCGATTGACACAGGTTCTATCGATGCGTACATCGGCGACAAGGGGCGCCTTCGCTGTGTCCAGCGGATCGTTCGACGTCCGTTCTCGGTACTTTTTCGAATCATTGCACACGACTGAAACAGGTTCTAGTGTTATCGCCAGGAACGGTGTGCGGCACAGCCCTGCGGCACTCGTTTCGTATCCGTGTTCGCGCCAGTAGTTGTGAGAAGAGAAGAGGAATCGCCATGGAGGTCAGGGTTGATCTGGACCGTTGCGAGGCAAACGGTGTGTGCGTCGGGATCGCACCCGATATTTTCGACCTCGACGACAACGAGGAGCTCGTGATCAGTTCTGCGCGTCCGCCGGAGGATCGTTGGGAAGATGTCCGGTCCGCGATCGCTCAGTGCCCGCGTGCGGCGCTGACCGAACATCCGTGACGATGGTTGCCCAAAACAAGAACACGTTCTAAAGTTGCGAACTCGTGGGTCACGGCAATCGAGCCGGGTAACTCGACACACGACCGCAGAGAACCGGGAGAGCGCTTCGATGAATGCTGTGAACAGCCCAGAAACCAGTCTCGAAGGCAAGGTCGCCATCGTGACCGGTGCCGGATCGGGGCTCGGAAAGTTCGAGGCTATCGGTCTGGCGAAGGCCGGTGCGTCGTTGGTCGTCAACGATCTGGCCCCGAACGAGGCCGTCGAAGCGACGCTCGAAGAGATCCGCGGCCTGGGCGCCAAGGTCGAATTCGTGGCAGGCAACGTCGGTGAGCGTTCTACTGCGGACGCACTGATGGAAGCAGCGCAGGGGCAGTTCGGCAGTGTCGACATCGTCGTCAACAATGCCGGTGTCGTGCGCGACCGGATGCTGTTCAACATGTCGGACGAAGACTGGGATCTGGTACTCGAAGTTCATCTTCGCGGCCATTTCCTCTTGTGCCGCAACGCCGCTGCCTACTGGCGGGCGAAATCCAAGGAAGCCGGGGCGCCGGTGTACGGGCGCATCGTCAATACCTCTTCGGAGGCGGGTCTCCTCGGACCGGAAGGGCAGCCCAACTACGGCGCTGCAAAAGCCGGAATCACGGCGCTGACGTTGTCGGCCGCACGTGGGCTCTCGCGCTACGGCGTTCGGGCCAACGCGATCTGCCCGCGGGCGCGGACGTCGATGACCGAAGGTGTGTTCGGAGACGCGCCGGCCGACGGCATCGATCCACTCTCGCCCGAGCACGTGGCATCGCTCGTCTCGTATCTGGCATCACCGGCAGCCGACGCCGTCAACGGTCAGGTGTTCGTGGTGTACGGCCCGATGGTTGCGCTGATGGCGGCGCCCGTCGTCGAGCAACGGTTCGACGCAGACGGTGACTCCTGGTCGCCGGAAGCGCTGTCAGCAGTGATGGGTGACTATTTCGCGGACCGTGACCCGGCAAAGATGTTCTCGGCATCGGCGGCCCTGAGGGCGCTGGGCTGACCAGTGCTCGCGACACGTAGAACCGTCGTTCACACATAGGCGGGTCTACGTGTCCACTTCCTGGTAGAAATAGCGTGTTCACGAGTCGGTGGGCGCGGTAATCTGCCTGCGTTCTGAAACGAGACCAGCGGTCTCGAAAAAACTGGACTGTGTTCCAATTTTGCATTCCTGTGAACGATGCGATATTCGATCGGCGTGCCCGGTCAAGGCTCTCGCATAGCTGAATCTCGAACTTGGATCCGAGAAGCGTCGATCATTCAAAAGTATTAATTTCCAGGATATTTCGGCGAAAATCACGCCGAAAAGGGATGCTTCCCATGTTCCGAATCTTTCGGTTTCGGATCGGCGCCGTGAGGCTACTTCTTAGAGTTGGACACTTGTTTTTGACAGGTGAACACGTTCTAGTTAATATGACCTGAGTCACAAGCTGTCGGGGGCTGGACTATGAGAACAGACAGTACTGCGGCAACCAAGGACGAGGAGGGCGAATGGTAGACCTCGTCGAGGTGCCATTACGAGCGGTCGGTGGCTTCTTTCAGATGTCCGCCCAAACCCTGCGGGCAGTCTTCTCCCGCCCCTTCCAGCGTCAAGAGTTCATCGATCAGGCCTGGTTCGTGGCCCGAGTGTCGATGGTTCCGACGGTGCTGGTCGCGATCCCGTTCACGGTGCTTGTCAGCTTCACCATCAACATTCTCTTGCGCGAGATCGGTGCAGCCGACCTCAGTGGTGCCGGAGCTGCTCTCGGCACCGTCACGCAGGTCGGCCCCATCGTCACCGTGCTGATCGTCGCCGGCGCCGGCGCAACCGCCATCTGCGCAGACCTCTCGGCCCGAACCATTCGTGAAGAGATCGACGCCATGAAGGTGCTCGGTATCAATCCCATCCACCGGTTGGTCGTTCCCCGGGTACTCGCGTCGACGGGAGTGGCGCTGCTCCTCAACGGACTGGTCTGCACCATCGGCATCCTCGGCGGTTTCGTCTTCTCCGTGTTCATCCAGGACGTGAACCCCGGCGCCTTCGTCAACGGCATCACACTGCTCACCGGATTCGGTGAGCTCATGCTCTCCATGGTCAAAGCAGGACTGTTCGGCATGATCGCCGGCCTGGTTGCGGCCTACCTCGGACTCAACGTCAAAGGCGGCGCCAAGAGCGTCGGCGACGCGGTCAACCAGACCGTCGTGTTCGCGTTCATGGCGCTCTTCGTCGTCAACGTGCTCATCACGACCATCGGTATCAAGTTGACGGCCGGATGAGGCACACGGCAGTCGGAGAGATCGAAGTGGACAGAACGACAAACGACGAACGGGAGGAGATCTGATGGCGTTGGCCGCAGCGGGACGCTTCCCGCGCACACGTCGACAGATCGGCTCGATCTCTCGCAGTATCGACAGCATCGGTGATCAAGCGCTGTTCTTCGCGAAGGCTCTCGGTCACGCTCCCAAGGCGCTGATGCGCTATCCACGTGAAACTCTGCGACTGATCGCCGAGATCAGCATGGGCACCGGTGCGCTCGCCGTCATCGGTGGCACCGTCGTGATCGTCGGATTCCTGACACTGTTCACCGGTGGCACCATCGCCGTTCAGGGCTACAGCTCGCTGGGCAACATCGGTGTCGAAGCGCTGACGGGCTTCTTCGCCGCCTTCATCAACGTTCGCATCGCAGCGCCGGTCATCGCCGGAATCGGTCTCGCCGCGACCATCGGCGCCGGCTCCACCGCGCAGCTCGGTGCGATGCGCGTCTCGGAAGAGATCGACGCCCTCGAGACGATGGCGATCCCGTCGATTCCGTATCTGGTCAGCACCCGCGTCATGGCCGGCATGATCGCGATCATCCCGCTGTACTCACTGGCGGTGATCGCATCCTTCGTCGCCAGCCGCTTTGCGACGGTGTTCCTCTACAACCAGTCCGGCGGCGTCTACGACCACTACTTCACGACCTTCCTGATACCCACGGACATACTGTGGTCGTTCGCCCAGGCGATAGTCATGGCGCTGGCCGTCATGCTCATCCACACCTACTACGGCTTCAACGCAACCGGTGGCCCGGTGGGTGTCGGCGTCGCGGTGGGTAACGCAGTGCGCGCCTCGCTGATCGCGGTCGTCACGGTCACCCTGCTCATCTCACTCGCCATCTACGGCGGGTCCGGCAACTTCAACCTGTCGGGATAGGCGGGCAAGCGATGACCGTACCCAGATGGCACAAGAAGTTGGCCGCAGCCGGCCTCGTCCTCGGACTCGTGGCGATCGTCGCCGTTGCCCTGACCATGTTCTCGGGTGGGTTCACCAAGAGCACACCCATCACCGTGACGTCCACGCGTGCCGGCCTGGTCATGGAACCGAATGCCAAGGTGAAGCTGCGCGGAGTGCAGGTAGGCCGTGTCGAATCGATCTCCCTCGTCGGAGACCAGGCAAACCTGAAGTTGGCGATGGATCCCGGCCAGATGTCGAAGATTCCGTCGAACGCCCGGGTGGAAATCAAGACCACCACGGTGTTCGGTGCGAAGTACGTCAACATCGTGATTCCCGACGATCCCTCGACCCAGCCGATCCAGGAGGGTGCTGTCATCGCCTCGGACAGCGTCACCGTCGAGTTCAACAGTGTCTTCGAACATCTTTCGGACGTACTCGCGAAGATCGAACCGGAAAAGCTCAACGCCACACTCGGCGCGATCTCCACCGCTTTGAACGGGCGCGGCGAGTCGCTCGGTGAGGTTCTCGAGCTCGGTGACACCTATCTGAAGAAGATGAATCCGGTTCTGCCGCAGCTCCAGGAAGACTTGGTCGGTGCCGCCGATGTCACCAATCTCTACGCCGACGTGGCACCGGATCTGATGCGCATCCTCGACAATGCCACCGCGACAAGCGGATCGATCGTGGCCGAGCAGGCAAACCTCGACTTGCTGTTGCTCAACGTCACCGGCCTCGCGGACACGGGCAACGCGTTGTTGACCGACAACGAGCAGAACCTGACCACCGCCCTCGACACTCTGACCGCGACGACGACCCTGCTCGACAAGTACTCGTCTGGTCTGACGTGCTTCATCGTCGGGTTGAACGACGGCCGGATCAAGTTCGAGCCACTGGCAGGCACCGGGGACAAAGCGGCGCTGATGCTGAGTGCGAGCTTCATGTACGGCGCCGAGGCGTACCAGAACCCACAATCTCTCCCCAAGGTCGCGGCCTCCGGCGGACCCAATTGTTATGGTCTGCCCGAATTCGATCCGAAGGTCGACGGGCATGCACCGTTCGCAGTCACCAACACCGGCAACGTGCCTTTCGTTCCCAACACCGAACTGCGCGTCACCGTGCCGACCATTTTCCAGTACCTCTTCGGTGACTCCTACGAGCAGGAAGACGGGAAGTGATGAGACCGACCACGGTCAAGCTGCTGATTTTCACCGTCGTCATGGCGGTCATCTTCGCCGGACTGGCGATCGTTTTCAGTCAGGTGCGCTTCAGCAGCAGCAACGGATTTCACGCGACCTTCTCGGACGTCTCGGGACTCAAGTCCGGCGACAAGGTACGTATCGCCGGTGTTCCGGTCGGGTCGGTGACCGAAGTGTCCATCGGTGACTCCAACCAGGCCGAGGTCGAGTTCGACGTCGACACCAAGTACTCGCTGATGAAGAGCACCAAAGCGACTGTGCGCTACGAGAACCTGGTGGGCGATCGCTACATGGAACTGCTCGAGGGCGCCGGGTCCACCGAGACGCTGCCGTCGGGTGGATCGATTCCAGTCGACCAGACGTCACCCGCGCTCGATCTGGATCTTCTGCTCGGCGGATTCAAGCCGCTCCTGCGCTCGCTAGACCCTCAGCAGGTCAACGACCTCTCCGGGGCGCTGCTGCAGGTCCTGCAAGGCCAGGGCGGAACGCTGGTTTCGTTGCTGGGTAACACCAGTTCGTTCACCAGTACGTTGGCGGACCGAGACCAGTTGATCGGGGACGTCATCACCAACCTCAACGACGTACTCGGCACCATCAACGACAAGGGCGATCAGTTCTCCACCACGATCGATCAGCTCCAGCAGTTGGTCAGTGGATTGGCGAAGGACAGTGGCCCGATCGGTAACTCGATCACCGAGATCGCCGGTGCCACGGGGGATCTCGCTTCGCTGCTGCAGGCGACACGTCCGGACATCCAGACGCTGATCGGGGAGACCAACCGAACGATGACGCAGCTGGACCTGGGCAAGGACGACATCAACACCGCTCTCGATCGTCTGCCGTCCGACTATCGGAAGTTGATCCGAGTGGGCACGTACGGAGCGTTCTTCCAGTTCTATCTGTGCGCCAACACTTTCAAGTTCTCCGGACCTGACGGAACGACGATCATCTTGCCCACGGCAGTGCAGGACACGGGAAGGTGCGCAAAAGTCTCATGACCCCTACCCGTGAACGTAATCCGGTACAGATCGGTGTCATCGGTCTTGTCCTGGCGGTGGCAACCGTGGGTGCCGCACTGCAATACGATCAGCTCCAGTTCATCAACGGCGGCATTCGCTACTCGGCGTACTTCCAAGATGCCGGCGGCCTGGTCACCGGCGACGACGTGACCATGGCCGGAGTGAAGGTCGGCAAGGTCAGTGACGTCGAACTCGACGACCAGAAGGTGCTGGTCACCTTCACCGTTCAGGACGGTGTCGCCCTCGGCGAGCAGACCGCGGCCGACATCAAGACCAACACGGTTCTCGGCCGAAAGTCGTTGGCGGTACGGCCGGAAGGATCCGGACTGTTGCGGACGGACACGCCGATTCCGGTCGAACGCACCAACTCGCCGTACTCGCTCAACGACGCACTCGGCGACCTCGGGACCACGGTGTCCGAGCTGGACACGGATCAGATCAACGATTCGCTCAACGCGATTTCGGACACGCTGGCCGATACTCCGCCAGAACTTCGCACCGCGCTGGACGGAATGACGAGGCTCTCGCAGAGCATCAACTCGCGCGACGAGAGCCTGCTCCAATTGCTCTCGCGGGCCGAAGATGTCACCAAGATCCTCTCTGACAGAAGCGGTCAGATCGATTCGTTGCTGGTCGACGGCAACAAGTTGTTTGCCGAACTGAGCTTGCGGCGTGACGCGATCAGCGAACTGATCGTCAACACCGGCGCAGTCTCACGCCAACTGTCAGCGCTGGTACAGGAGAACGAGGCCCAGATGGGGCCGACCCTCGAGAAACTGAATTCCGTCGCCGAGGTTCTTCAGCAGAACAAGGACAACATCGCCGGGGCGCTCGACGGCCTCGGACCGTACATCACCGCGCTCGGTGAGACCGTGGCCAGCGGCCCGTTCTTCGATGCCTTCATCATCAACATTCTGCCGAGTAACTGGTGGAAGACCCTGGTGGACACCAGCGTCGCGCCCGAGCAGGTTCCGGGCGACCTGGAAGACTTCTTCCCCGGCATTCCACCGACGATCAGGGGGCCGGGAGAATGACCGAGACCATGACTTCACAGGATCCACAGGGCTCCACCAACCCACGCAAGAAGTGGGTGCTGATCGGAGCGGGTGTGCTGGTCGCGCTGCTCGTCGCCGGCGCGGCATACCTCTTCGTCCCGGGCCTGGGCAAGACCAAGATCTCCGCGCACTTCGTCTCGACCACCGGTCTGTATGAGGGCGACGTCGTGCGAGTGCTCGGTGTCAACGTCGGCAAGGTGACCAAGATCGAACCGCGTGATCGAGACACCTACGTCGAGATGAAGATCGACTCGAGCGTCGACGTTCCGGCAGATGCCAAGGCACTCATCGTTGCTCAAAGCCTCGTGTCCGCACGCTTCGTGCAGTTGACTCCGGTGTATTCCGGCGGGGAACAGATGCCCAACGGCGGCGAGATCCCGATCGAGCGCACGGCTGTTCCGGTGGAGTGGGACGAGATCAAGACCGAACTGACCAAACTGTCGGACGCCCTCGGACCGGAAGGTCTGGACGATCAAGGTTCCCTCGGCCGATTCATCGACACTGTGGGAACGAACCTCGACGGCAACGGTGAGTCCATTCGGTCGACGCTGCGCGAACTCTCGGCCACGATGCACACGCTGTCCGAAGGCCGGACCGATTTGTTCTCCACCATTCGGAACCTGCAGGCGTTCGTCACCGCATTGTCCTCGAGCAACGAGCAGATCGTGCAGTTCAGTGGTCACCTCGCTTCGGTGACAAGCGTTCTCGCAAGCAGTTCCGACGAGTTGGGTACCGCCCTCAGCGATCTCGACCTGGCGGTGGGCGACGTTCAGCGGTTCGTCAAGGACAACAGCGAGGGACTGAGCGAATCGGTCGCGCGTCTGGCCGATGCCACCCAGGTGCTGACGGACAAGCGCCCGGAGATCGAGCAGGTTCTGCACTCCGGACCGACGTCGCTCGCCAACTTCTACCAGATCTACAAGCCCGCTCAGGGCAGCATGACCGGCGCAATTGCGCTGAGTAACTTCAAGAATCCGATCCAGTGGATCTGTGGTTCCATCGAAGGCATCGACAGTGGTAACTCCCAGAACAGTGCCGATCTGTGCAAGCAGTACCTCGGACCGGTGCTCAGCACCATGATCGGCAACTACCCCGGATTCCTGTTCAACCCGGTCGCGGGCGTGCAGGCTTTCCCGGATCAGATCGTCTACACCGAACCGGGATTGGAAGCGGCAAGTCAGAATCAGCCGCAAACCGTCGCAGGACCGATGTCAGGTGCTCCCATGACGAGTGTTCCCAAGGATCTCGCCGAACTCTTCAACATGGGCGGAGGGAACTGATGCGGGTAGCTCGCAAGACCACGGTTGCCGTGTTGGCCACGGCAGTGGCTCTCGGCGCCAGCGGCTGTGAATGGAACGGGCTCAACTCCGTGCCGATGCCAGGCACTCAGGGCCGGGGCGAAGGCGCGTACGAGGTCCAGATCGAGATGCCGAACGTGACTACGCTGTCGCAGAATTCGCCCGTCCGGGTGGACGACGTGGCAGTGGGAAGCGTTTCGAACATCGAGGTACAGGGCTGGCACGCTCTGGTGACGGTGTCGCTGAATCCTGACGTTCAGCTACCTGCCAACGCGACGGCGAAAATCGGCCAGACCAGCTTGCTCGGCTCTCAGCACATCGAGTTGGCGCCGCCGGTCGGAGAAGAGCCCGAGGGCCGACTCGAAGCCGGTGACCTGATTCCGATCGAGCGGGCGGGCGCCTACCCGACGACGGAACAGACGCTGTCGTCTCTGTCGGTTGTTCTCAACGGCGGCGGTCTCGCGCAGGTTCAGGACATCACGAAGGAACTCAACGCCGCTCTCGGTGGGCGTGAAGACTCCGTTCGCGACCTCCTACCTCAGCTCGATCAGTTGGTCGGCAGTCTGGACAAGCAACGAGGCGACATCGTTTCGGCGATGGAAGGACTCGATCGCCTGTCCTCGACGGTCCAGGCACAGCACGACACCTTGAACAAAGCGCTCGAAGGTATTCCGCCGGCACTCGAGGTTCTTGTCGCTCAGCGTCAGGACATCACCAACGCGTTGACCTCGCTCGGAGGTCTCAGCGAGGTGGCGAGCCGTGTCATCCAGGAGAGTGGTGACGATTTCGCGACCAATGTTCGTGCGCTGTCACCGACCCTGAAGGCGTTGGCTGATTCCGGTAACGCTCTCACCCAGGTTCTCGGCGTTCTCCTGACGTTCCCGTTCCCACAGAACGGAATCGACAACGTCATCCGCGGCGACTACGCCAACTTGGCGATGACCATCGACATCTCGCTGCCCCGACTCGATGCGAACTTCCTCACCGGAACTCCGTTGGCCGGAACGCTCTCGGGGCCGGAAGGTGTGTTGGGCAAGCAGGCCGGGCTCGCCGGGCAGACAGGCAACCCGTTGAGTGATCCGCTCAAGCCTGCCGCACCGCCCGCCCAGGCTCCTGCCGGACAGGCTCCCGCAGGAGAGGACAAGTCAGCGGATCCGAATACCATTCAGATTCCGGGACTTCCGCCGATCAACATTCCAGGACTTCCCCAGGGGGCACCGGCACCATGATGCTCACAAAGTTCGTCCGCATCCAGCTGATCATCTTCGCCGTCTTGACGGTCGTCGGTTTGATCGTGATGGCCACTCAGTACGTGCGTGTTCCGGCGATGGTCGGTATCGGCCGATACGACGTCACCGTCGAATTGCCCGCGACCGGTGGGCTGTACAAGAACTCGAACGTCACCTACCGCGGTCAGACCATCGGTGTCGTGAACGCGGTGGAGCTCTCGGAGACGGGTGTGAATGCGCGACTGTCTCTCGAGAGTGGCATCAAGGTTCCGTCGGACGTCGACGCCGCGGTCAAGAGTGTGTCGGCGATCGGCGAGCAGTTCGTCGATCTGATTCCGCACACCGACAGCTCCGGAGCGATCGTGGTCGACGGGCATCTGGAAAACGGATCGGTGATTCCCGAAGACCGAACCAGCATTCCGCAGGATGTCGGCGCGATGCTCGATCAGGCAGATCTGTTGCTGCAGAGCATTTCCGACACCAAGCTCAAGACCGTCATCGACGAATCCTTCAAGGCGTTCAACGGTGCCGGCCCGGATCTGCAGAAGCTGATCGACTCGGCTCGGCTGTTCGTCGAGGAGGCGAACAACAACTCCGACGCGACCAAGACGCTGATCGAGCAGGCCGGTCCACTCCTGGACACTCAGGTGGTCAGCAGCGACGCCATCCGTTCCTGGACAAGCAATCTGGTGACGTTCACCGACCAGCTCCGAGCCAGCGATCCTGATCTGCGTGCCGTCATCCAGAAGGGGCCGGCTGCCGCGGCGGAGGCGAATGCTCTTCTGCAAGACATGCAGCCGACATTGCCGATTCTTCTGGCGAACCTTGTGTCCGTCGGACAGGTCGGCGTGATCTACAACAACGCGATCGAGCAGATTCTGGTCATCTACCCGCCGCTGGCCGCAGCGCTGGTCACGGTGGCAGGCTCCGGCCCGGCTGCGGACGGCGCTCTGGTGGACTTCCACATGGAGGTCAACGACCCGCCGCCGTGCACTACCGGATTCCTGCCCGCAGAGCAGTGGCGCAGTCCGAAGGACGAATCACCGATCGAGACACCGTCGGATCTTTTCTGCCAGGTTGCCCAGGATTCGCCGATCGCGGTGCGAGGCGCGAGAAACCTTCCCTGCGAGGAGTATCCGGGACGTCGTGCGCCGACGGTCGAACAGTGCCGTTCCGGCTACGTCCCGTTGGGCACGAACCCGCAATCCGGGCCTCCGGAACCGATTACCGCGACCCCGAGCTCGTACACGTCGACGCCTTCGGTCTCGGCTCGTCGGTACGATCCGATTACAGGCACGTACATCGGGCCGGACGGAAGGACGTACTCGCAACCGAACCTCGGCGGCGGCGACGTCAGTCTCGAACAGTTCATGAAGGGTCAGCAGGGTTGATGACAGACGAAGATCCACAGGCCGGGCAGCGGGTGCGCCGTCGCGCGTCTCGCAGCGCCGGACCCACGGGTGCGGATGCAGACGCTGCCGCGGTAGTAGTGCCCACCGAAAAGAAGTCGGCCGAACAGAAGCCAGCTGAGCAGAAGTCGGCTGAGCAGAAGTCGGCTGAGCAGAAAGCAGCGGCCCCAGTTGATTTGGGCAAGCCCGATACTCCACCGGAGAAGGTCGTCAGCGGTGATCAGGTAGCGGCCAAGGCCGAGCCGACCGGCGCCGCCGAAACCCCCTCAGAAACTGCTGTGGACACTCCTGTTCGTTCGAAGCCCAAGGCTGGGCTGGTAGTCGAGATCGCCGTTGCTTCGGTGATCGCTGTAGCTCTTGCGGCCCTGACGGTGTTTCTCCTCGTCGACCGGAACAAGGCGTCCAACGCCGACGAGGACCGAGCCCGCTACGTGGCTGGAGCCCGGACCACCGCACTGAATCTGACGACGCTGCACGCGGATACAGCGGCCGCCGACCTCGACAAGTTTCTCGCCGGCACTACCGACGAGTTCAAGTCGCAGTTCGACGGACGCAAGGATTCGTTTGTCAACGTTCTCGGGCAGGCCGGAGTTCAGACCGACGGCGAGGTGCTCGAGGCCGGGTTCGAGAAGTCCGACGGTGATTGCGGGACTTCATTGGTCGCGGTGCGTGCGATGCAGAAGAACGGCGACGAAGCGCCCGCTGAACGCAACTACCGACTCCGAATCACCATGTGCGACGTCGACGGGCAGTTGCTTGCCTCGAATGTGGAGTTTGTGCCATGACCCCAGAAGTAATCCCAGAGACGTCCAAGCCCAAGCGCGTCTCACCGCTCGCCATCGTTCTGTGCGTCATCAGCGCAGTGGCCATCGCGTTGGCAGCAGTGTCGGCGTATCTCTACTTCGGTCCGGGCGGAACGCGTGACACGGCAGCGATCGATCAGACCAGAGACGAAGTGGCACAGGCCTCTTCCGATCAGGCGGTTGCGATGTTCCAGTACGACTACAACAACGTCGACCAGCAGTTGCACGCGGCCACAGACGGTTTGACGGGCGATTTCCAGGGCACGTTCACCAATCTGATCGAATCGGTGATCATTCCGGGAGCCAAGGAAAAGTCGCTGACCGTTCAGGTAGTCGTCCAGGGCGCTGCGGTTCTCGACGCGGAGGCGGACAGCGCGACAACCATGCTGTTCCTCAATCAGATCACCACGTCTTCGGAATCACCTGAAGCCGTCGCCAGTGGTAGTCGCGTCAAGATGAGTCTGGAGAAGCAGGACGGGCGTTGGCTCGTGAACAACGTCCAACCCTTCTGATCAAATACACCAAGGGCTGGATCCGGGCATGAAACAGGCTGGGGCCGCGGAGATTTACTCTCCGCGGCCCCAGCCTTTGTGCGCTGCACCCAGCCTTGTTGAACTGGCCTCAGGGCTCTCGGGATTCGGCCGGAGCGATCAGCGCCGGGCCTGCGGCACCGCCGTGTGCGAGCGCGTCGAGGAACGAGCGGGCCCAGCGGTCGACGTCGTGGGTCAGGACCTGACGACGCAACGCGCGCATGTGGCGTCGGCCGTCCTCTCGCGGTTGATTGAGAGCCTTCTCCATCGAATCCTTGACGTCGTCGAGGTCGTGGGGATTGCACAGGAATGCCTGACGGAGTTCGGCTGCGGCACCGGTGAATTCGCTGAGCAGCAATGCACCGCCCAGATCGCTGCGGCAGGCGACGTATTCCTTCGCGACGAGGTTCATGCCGTCACGCAGCGGCGTGACCAACATGAGATCGGCGGCGACGAAGAACGCGACCAATTCGTCGCGCGGGATCGGCCGATGGATGTAATGGACGACGGGGCGGCCGACTTCGCTGAACTCGCCGTTGATGCGGGAGACCTTCTGTTCGATGTCTCCGCGCATCTGTACGTAGCTTTCGACGCGTTCGCGGCTCGGGGTCGCCAGCTGCACCATGACCGTGTCGGCGGGATCGATGCGCTTCTCCATGAGAAGTTCGTGGAGCGCGGCGAGCCTGACGTCGATGCCCTTGGTGTAGTCGAGGCGGTCGACGCCCAGCATGATGTGCTTGGGGTTTCCGAGTTCCTTGCGAATCTGCTTGGCGCGGTCCCGAATTGCCTTGGTGCGCGAGAGTTCGTCGAGCTTGCCGGAGTCGATGGAGATGGGGAAGGCGCCGACGCGGACGCTACGGAAACCTACTTGCACCACACCGAGTTTGGAGCGGACGCCGACGGTTCCGCGTGAAGTCTGCTGCCCGGCAAGGCGTCTGGCCAGGTACAGGAAGTTCTGTGCGCCACCTGGGAGGTGGAATCCGATGAGGTCGGCGCCGAGGAGGCCTTCGACGATTTCGGTGCGCCACGGCATCTGCATGAACAACTCGACCGGGGGGAACGGAATGTGCAGGAAGAAGCCGATGGTGAGGTCGGGGCGCAGCATCCGCAGCATCTTCGGTACCAACTGCAGCTGGTAGTCCTGGATCCAGACGGTTGCGCCCTGTGCCGCTGCCTTGGAAGTGGCCTCGGCGAACCGCCGGTTCACCTCGACGTAGGCGTTCCACCATTCGCGGTGGTATTCGGGTTTGACGATGACGTCGTGATAGAGCGGCCAGAGGGTGGCGTTGGAGAATCCCTCGTAGTACTCGTTGATTTCCTCGGCGCTCAGCGGCACCGGGTAGAGCTCGAGTCCGTCTTCGACGATGGGGTCGAGGTCGGCGTCTGCCACGCCCGCCCAGCCCACCCAGGCGCCCTGATTGCTGCGCAGGATCGGCTCGAGAGCGGTGACCAGTCCGCCGGGGCTTCGCTTCCATCGTGTGGTGCCGTCGGGAAGCCGTTCCAGGTCGACGGGCAGGCGGTTCGCTACGACGACGAACTCAGCCTGCCCGGACACGGCGTCACCGGTCGAAGAAGCAGGTGCGCTGTCAGAAAGGGTTGAACTGGTCGAATCCGGACTGACAGGCACGTGGTTCCTTCTCGGTCGGTGAGGGAAAGATTCAGTCGAGCTTGGCGGCGGGGGAGATACCGAGCATCGAGAGCAGCATCCTGCACTCGTCGGCATCTTCCGCGTAGGCAGCGACGACGCGCTGTGCCTGACGAGCAGTTTCGTCC
This sequence comes from Rhodococcus sp. KBW08, assembly GCF_003852455.1. Lineage (NCBI taxonomy): Bacteria > Bacillati > Actinomycetota > Actinomycetes > Mycobacteriales > Nocardiaceae > Rhodococcus > Rhodococcus sp. KBW08. Next base: position 265,560 of record NZ_QAJJ01000017.1, on the reverse strand, counting down.
GCTACGGGCTCGAGGTCCTCGTCCGCGATCTCGGTTTCGACGGTCGTGTTCTCAGCCATCATGTTCCTCTCGTGCTTGCCTGCACGGCGCAAGCAATGGTTCTTACTCGCGACTCTATGAGAACTGGGCGTGTCGACGCTAGTTGCTCATGTATTAGGGTCGACTTACTTATCTCTGTACTCAACTTTATCGCTTCCATCGATGCTTGGAGTTCCATGAGTTCGACCCCCTCGAGTGTGACCGTCGACTCGGACGAGCCGGATAGTGGCAATCACAGCGGTGCTGCGATTTTGCGACGCGTCCTCGTCCGTAACCGTGGCCCGCTCGCTATCGGCACGGTTCTGGTCTGTCTGCACCAACTGACCGAGACGGCGGTGCCGATCTCTATCGGTGTGATCATCGACCGTGCGGTCGAGACTTCGGACACCACGGCCCTGATCGTCTCCATCGTGGGTCTCGCGGCTCTGTTTCTCGTTCTGACGGCCGCGTGGCGTTTCGGTGCACGGTTCATCGTCACTGCGATGCAGCAGGAGGCTCATCGGCTCCGGCTCGAGGTGGCGCACCGTGTCCTCGATCCGCGTGGGGTGCGCACCGATCTGCGATCAGGTGAACTGCTGACCGTTTCGACATCGGACGCCGAGCAGACGTCGTGGATTGCGGACATCGTTCCGCGCGCGGCCGCCGCCCTGACCGCTGCGGTGGCGTCGGCGGTGGCGTTGGTGTGGATCGACCTCTGGCTGGGACTGGCCGTTCTGATCGGAACGCCGGTGATTCTCGGTCTGCTGCAACTGGCGGCGCCGCTCATCACGTCGAGGGCCACCGGTCAGCAGGCCTCGATCGCGCGAGCGTCGGCGATGGCTACGGATCTGGTCAGCGGATTGCGTCCGCTGCGCGGGATCGGCGGCGAGAAGACCGCGTCGGCGCGCTACCGCACCGTCAGCCGTCAGGCGCTCGCTTCCACGATCGGCACGGCGAAGGCAACCGGTATCTACACCGGCGTTGCCGCGACCATCAGTGCGTTGCTCGCAGTCGGTGTTGCCGGTTTCGCGGGATATTTCGCGTTGCAGGGCAGGATCACGGTCGGTGAACTGATCACCGTGGTGGGGCTTGCGCAGTTCATCATCGAACCGCTCGGATTGCTTGCGTCCATTCCCGGATACTTCGCGGTGGCTCGTGCATCGTCTGATCGACTGGCACTGGTCTTGGACGCGGAGCCGCTGCGGGGAGCGGGTTCGCAGACCGAGCTCGAAGGCACCGACCTGACTCTCGACGGAGTCGAGTACAAGTCCCTCAAGGGCATCGATCTGCATCTGCCCGCTGGGGAACTGCTGGGCGTCGTGGCTTACCAGCCGCAGGACGCCGACGCTCTTGTCGCGGTCCTGTCCGGTCAGCTGGCGCAGGACGCGTATCGCGGAGTGGTGAGGGTTGGCGGAATCAGCCTGTCCGACATGGACTTGCGATTGGCGCGCCGCACAGTGCTGGTGGAGCCGCACATCACCGATCTGTTCTCCGGATCGCTCGCGTCGAACGTGACCGCGGGCGCCGGTGATGCTGCCGGTCTCGACATCCAGAGCGCTCTGGTGGCGTCGGCAGCGGCGGATGTCGTCGACGCACATCCGGACGGTCTCGATCTCGAAGTGACCGATCGGGGCGCGAGTTTGTCGGGAGGCCAGCGGCAACGCGTTGCCCTGGCGCGGGCCTTGGTGGCACAGGCACCGGTGATGGTCCTGCACGATCCGACGACGGCGGTGGACGCGGTGACCGAGGCGTCGATCGCCGAAGGAATCGCAGAACTGCGGCACGAGGGTGCCGGCGGCATCCACACGACGGTATTGATCACCAGCAGTCCGGCCTTGTTGGCCGTGACGGATCGAGTGATCGTGTTGAACGACGGAGTGATCGCCTCGACGGGCACACATTCCGAACTCTCTCGCGGCGACGCGAACTACCGAGGAGCGGTGCTGCGGTGACGGCCACGGACATGACTACCGGTATGCCGGCCGGGGAGAACGCGGAGAAGGTGACCGAGCGTGAGTTGTTGCCGATCGCGAGTGGTCGACAGACCTGGAAGTGGTTGCGGGCAGCGCTGGCCGAGCACCGGATGCAGAGCCTGCTGGTCCTGATCGTCGCGGCTTCGGCGTCGGCGATGGCCTTGGTGCCGATCTACGTCTTCGGTGTCCTGGTCGACCGGGTCCGGGACAACGCGCCCACGTCGACGATCGTCGGGGTGGTCGTGATCATCGCCGCTGCCGCAATCGTGGGTGGCGTGTTCACCGGTGTGGCCGCCTATCTGATCAAACGGCTAGGCGAGACGATCCTGGCGGATCTGCGCGAGCGGACCGTGGACCGGGCACTGCGCCTGCCGATCCAGACCGTCGAGAAGGTCGGCAAGGGCGATCTGCTCTCACGAGTCGGCGACGACGTTTCGGTGATCGCCAAGGCCGTGTCCGATGTGGTTCCCGGCATGATCGCGGCGGTTCTGCTCGTGGCTCTGAGCATGGTGACCATGCTCGGACTCGACTGGCGACTCGGTCTGGCCGGCATGGTCGCGCTGCCGATGTACGCGCTGGCGCTCAAGTGGTACCTGCCACGATCGGCTCCCGTTTACGCTGCCGAGCGGGTAGCGATGGGCGCTCGTTCACAAGCGCTGATCAGCAGTCTCCAGGGTGCCAAGACCGTGCGCGCGTACAGCCTCGAGAAGGAACATCTCGGTCAGATCGATGCGGCGTCGGCGAAAGCGCGTGATCTGGCCGTCGGAGTTTTCGGCCTGTTCACCAGATTCGCCGGTCGCGGTAACCGCGCCGAATTCGTGGGCTTGTCCATGATTCTGGTCGTCGGATTCCTGCTGGTTCGTGAGGACGTCGTGACGGTCGGTCAGACGACGACTGCTGCCCTGCTGTTCCATCGCCTGTTCAACCCGATCGGCTCGCTGCTCTACACCTTCGACGAAGTGCAGTCGGCCGGCGCCAGCCTCGCGCGACTGGTCGGCGTCGTCGAGATCGAGGAAACGGAGCCTTCGACGGATGCAGGTTCCGTTCCGGCTGACGGTTCGCTGCGTCTGGACGACATCCGGCACAGCTACGACGGTGGTCACGAGGTACTCCATGGAGTGACGCTCAACCTGCGAGCGGGGGAGCGCGTGGCGCTCGTCGGTTCGACCGGAGCCGGAAAAACGACGCTTGCGGCGATCGCTGCCGGTTCGATCACTCCGACGTCGGGGAGGGTGTCGATCGGCGGTGTCCCGCTTGCCGACCTCGACGACCTACGACGCCACATCGCGATCGTGAGTCAGGAGGTCCACGTTTTTGCCGGACCCCTGATCGAGGATCTGAGGTTGGCGGCTCCCGAATCCTCGGACGAGGACGTAGCCGCGGCACTGCGGACAGTCGGCGCGTACGAGTGGGTGGAGGCTCTCGACGAGGGAATGCTGACCGTCGTAGGCGAAGGCGGGCACGAGATGACGGCGGCACAGGCGCAACAGTTGGCCTTGGCGAGACTGGTGCTGGCCGATCCCGCCGTCGCGGTACTGGACGAAGCAACAGCGGAGGCGGGCAGCGCCGGAGCGCGGGAACTGGAAGCGACTGCCGAAGCTGCTACGGAGGGCCGCACCACTCTGGTTGTCGCACACCGGCTTACCCAAGCTGCAGGCGCCGACCGAGTGATCGTGCTCGAACACGGGCAGATCGTAGAAGAAGGCCCGCACCGCGAACTGGTGTCCGCGGGCGGGCGTTACGCGCAACTGTGGGCGGCCTGGGAGGGACGCGACTGAGAGCGTTCAGACGATCAGGTGAGGTACCCGCCGCCGTGGGGGAAGAACTCGGCGGCGGTGTACTCGCTGCCGTCGTCGAGTCGGACGCGCTCGATCCGCAGTCCCTTGTTCTTGCCCGACCACGCGTCGGGGCCCGCGACGATCACCATGCCGTCGTCTTCCTGGATGAATACTCGGCCGGGGGTTCCGCCGTAGTGCCCGCGTGAGACGGACGCCTTCAGGATGCGGACGCGCTGGCCCTTGAACTCCGCAAAAGCGTTGGGGTACGGATCGGACTGTGCTCGGACGAAACGCTCGATGACCTCGGCCGGCCAGGACCAGTCGACGTGACTGTCCTGCGGTGCGCGCTTGTGGAAGAACGTGGCCTGCGAGCGGTCCTGCGGCGTCCAGTCGGTACGCCCGGATGCGATCAGATCCAGGGCGTCGAGTGTGATGGGGCCGATCATGTCGATCGTGCGGTGGAACAGATCGGTGACGGTGTCCGTGGGGCCGACCGGCGTCGAACGCTGCAGCACGATGTCGCCCGCGTCGAGCTCCTCGTCCATCAGGTGCGCCGTGAGCCCGACTTCTTCTTCGCCGTTGATCAGAGCCCAGATGAGCGGGGAGAATCCCGTGTACTTGGGGAGCAGCGAATCGTGGATGTTGAGGGTGCCGTACTTGGGTGCGTCGAAGACCTCCGCCGGCAGCCAGGTGCGCCAATTGTTGGCGACGATGATGTCGGGAGCAGCTTCGGCCAGTGCGGCCTTGAAGGCGTCGTCAGGCTTGTTCGCCACGTGAACGGGTACACCGTTCTCGGCCGCCAGATCTGCAACCGAGTCCGCCCACATCTGTTCGTAGACGTGTTCACTCTTCGGGTGTGTGATCGCCAGCACGACCTCGTGATCGGAGTCGATCAAGGCCTGCAGGGTACGGTGGCCCCAGGTTTGGTATCCGAGCGTAGCGACTCTCAACGGGGGTCCTCCTGGACGAGCATGGGCTGGGGTTGCGGTCACACGACCGCCCATCAGCTTAGGCTATCCAACCAAAATTGTTGATCACACGTACGAGGAGGAAGGCTGACATGACGGTCGCCACAATCAACGGAATCCCCATCAATTACCAGGTCAAGGGTGATGGAGATCTGGTGGTGCTGATCATGGGGACCGGTAGCCCCGGTCGCGTCTGGGATCTGCACCAGACGCCGGCTCTGGTGGCCGCCGGCTATCGCGTCGCCACCTTCGACAACCGCGGAATCGCCCCGTCCGGCGAGAGCCTCGGCGGCATCACGATGCCCGACATGGTTGCGGACACCGCCGGGTTGATCGAGCACCTCGGCGGCGGTCCGGCCCACGTCATCGGTACCTCGATGGGCGCCCGGGTAGCGCAGGAACTGACGCTCGCCAGGCCCGATCTGGTTCGCAAAGCCGTGTTCCTCGCCGGCCATGCCCGGATGGATCATTTCCAGCAGGTCCTGACCGAAGGTGAGCGCCAGTTGTTCGACAGTGGCGTCGCCCTGCCGGCCAAGTACCGTGCCGCAGTGACCGCGGTGATGAACCTCTCGCCGGCCACGCTCGCCGACGATCACTCCGCACGCGACTGGATGGACATCTTCGAGTTCACCGGCGGCGCAACCTCACCCGGTGTTCGCGCACAGCTCGGCATGGACCGCGCTTTCGATCGACGGGGCGCATACAAGTCGATCATGCGCCCGTGCCTGTCCGTCGCTTTCGCCGACGACCGCATGATCCCGCCTTACCTCTCCCGCGAGGTGGCGGATTGCATCGCGACGGCGTCGTACGAAGAGATTCCCGACGCCGGGCACTACGGCTACCTCGAGCGTCCGGAGGCCGTGAACAAGGTGCTGATCGACTTCCTGGCGAAGTAGTTCTTCGCACGCGAAAAAGGGCCTGACCTGCTCACTGCGGGTCAGGCCCTTCTCGTATTTCAGGCCAGGGCCAGGAACAGCTTCTCGAGTTCGGCCTCGGTCATCGGTTCTCGACCGTCGGCGCTGTCACCGCTCAGGCATTCACGCAGCCCGGAAGCGACGATCTTGAACCCTGCTCGGTCCAGTGCCTTGGACACGGCTGCGAGCTGCGTGACGACGTCCTTGCAGTCGCGGCCGTTCTCGATCATCGAGATGACCCCGGCAAGTTGGCCGTGGGCACGCCGCAGCCTGTTCAGTACGAGCGCAATGCTCTCTTCGTCGCCGGTCATGGTGACCCCTTCTCGAGTGTTCGTGCTGCGACCGAGGGTACCCCTGGGGGCATGTCAGTGTTGATTCAGTATTTGATCCGGGTGCGGTGTCAGATCAGCGAGTCGACGACCGCCCGCAACTTGACGGCTGCGTCGGCTGCCACGGACTTCAGGCCGGGTTCGCCGGAAACCTGAACCATGAGAGCGGGATTCATTGCTTCGACGAAGAACGAATTCTCCGTGGTCGTATCCTCTCGGACGACGACGTTGCACGGCAACAGGAGACCGATCTGGCGATCCACCGAGACTGCCCGATGGGCCAGGGGTGGATTACAGGCGCCCAGGATCAGGTATTTCTCCATGTCCTCGTCCAGCTTCGCCTTGAGCGTTGCCTGCATGTCGATCTCGGTCAGGATGCCGAAGCCCTGCTCGGCGAGAGCAGCACGCGTTCGGGTGACGACGTCGTCGAAAGTTCCGGCGACCTTGGTTGCGATCGCGATCGGTTCTGTGGGTGTTGTCATTGCCCGCTCCTTGCCGTTGTTTCGATGTCGTTGTCTTCGATGCCGTTGGCTTCGATTTCTCTTGCTTCCACCATACCCCTGGGGGTATCAAGAAAACAGTGATGTCGGGTACACGATCAGCCATGCGAGAAGCTGATGTTCGGCAGGACGCTACGTAGCCATACCGGCGCCCACCAGGCTGCCCGGCCGGTGAGACGCAGGAGAACGGGCAGCAGCACCAAGCGGACGAGCACTGCGTCCAGGAGGACGGCTACACCGAGAATGATGCCCATTTCCTTGGGTGGCAAGGGATCTGCGAGCGCAAAAGTGAAGAAGACCGCAACCATCACCGCCGCTGCCGCCGCAATGACCCGACCTGAATGTGCCAGGCCGTCGATGTGTGCGATCGCGGGGTCACCTGTGCGTTCGTAGTGCTCCTTGGCGCTCGAGAGCAGAAATACCGTGTAGTCCATCGCGATGGCAAAGATCATGGCGAAGAAGAAGACCGGACCCCACCCGTTGAGGAAACCCTGGGGATCGAAGCCGAGTAGGCCTGCGCCGTGACCATCCTGGAAGATCAGCTTCGCGATTCCGAATGCGGCCCCGGTGGACAGCAGGCTGACCAGCGTGCCGATCAAGGCGATCAGAGGTGCCTGGAGGGCGATCAGCAGCAACAGGAATCCGAGCGTCAGAATCACGACCACGACGATGGGAAGGTAGTCGTCGAGTGCCTGCTGGAGGTCGAGATTTTCGGCCGGAGCGCCGCCGACGAGCGCCGATTCCGGCAGTTGTGACCGAAGGTCGGCAAGGATGGTGTCCATCGCAGGATCCGACGGATCGACAGTGGGAACTGCTTGCAGCATAACCAGATCGGATCCGTCGGCCGCTTCTTGCGCCGGGGTGACCATGGCGACGCCGTCAATGCTCATGGCAACACGCGAGGTGTCGGCTGCATCGTCGGCGGACGTGACGATCTGCAGCATTCCGGGCGCTCCGTCACCGAATTGCTGCTGGACCAGTTCGTAGCCCTGTCGAACTGGGGCGTCCTCGGGAACCACGGCGATGGAGGGCATTGCCACCTTCAGGCCGAAGACCGGAACAACGAGTGCGATCAGGACGATGAAAGCGCCGATGCCGAAAGGCCACGGGTGCTTGTGCAGCAGTGATGCCCAAGCTGCGAACATCGGGGAGCGGTGCTGCTGGCGCTTTGCGTACGGTAGTGAACCGCCGTTGACCTTGGCGCCGATCCTGCCGAGCACGGCCGGTAGCAGGGTGAGTGTTGCGGCGAGGACGAAGATCACAGCGAGCATGATTCCGACAGCCATCGTGCGTACGGCCGGGGCTGGAACGATGAGCACCGCAGACAAGCTGACCAGAACTGTCAGGCCGGAGAGGACCACAGCTTTGCCGGCGGTGTCCATGGTTTGAGCCACGGCCGTCCGCGGATCCGCATTGGTTCGCAATGCGTCCCGGAACCTGGCGACGAGAAAGAGTGCGTAGTCGATGCCGAGTGCGAGAGCGAACATCATCGCGAAGTTCATGGCCCACACGGAAATCGGCGTGATCTCGTTGAGGATCACGAGCCCACCCGCGGATGCGACCAGCCCCGCGAGCGTCAGCAGCAGTGGGAGTCCCGCGGCAACAAGGGAACCGAAGGCCAACACCATGATCGCGAGAGTGACGGGCCATGACATCATTTCGGCCTTGATCATCGCTTCGTGATTGGCCTTGTTGAAATCGCTCCACAAAGCCGACGCGCCGGTGGGGTACACCTCGATGGTGTCCGTGGACAATGCAGTGAGTTCCTTGCCGAGTTCGTCTACCGCACTGACCATCTCGTCGGTACTTGCGTTTGCGCCCGCGATCAGGATGCCGGTATGTCCGTCCGGGCTGATGGTCATTCCGGGCTGCGGAGTGACGACTTCACCGAAACGTGGGTCCGCGGAAAAGATTTCAGTTGCCGCGGCCAGCGTTTGCTGCATCGACGGATCCGTGATGGGCAGAGAGTCCGAGTGAACGACCACCTGCACTGCGGCGGAGGAGTTTCCACCGAAATGCTGCTCGGCCAACTCGCGTACCTGCACTGATTCGGATCCGTTCGCCTGCCAACCTGCGCCGGCCAAGGAGGTGAAGACGCTGGGTGCTGCGGCGCCGAGGGCAACCAGCGCGATCAACCAGACACCGAGAACGAGGCGGGTGTGCTCCGCCATCGATCGACCGAGGCGCGCTAGTATGCCGCCGGCTCGGGTGGGTGGGTCCGCGGTGACTGTTCTGGTCGCTGACATCTTCGCTCCTGATACGGGTGGGGGTATTTCTGGTCTCCACTTGTATACCCCCAGGGGTATGTGTCTGTCACGTTCGCGGGTTCTCTATGCTGCTCGGGGCACCGTCTTGATCAGTGATGGTGATTCGGACTACGAGGAGCAGAGATCTTGGACGCACACGACTGGGACGAGCGATACCGAGCGGTGACGGAGCCATGGGGAGTCGACCCGGCGGGAACCGTCGCAACACGCATTGCCGACCTGACGCCGGGCACTGCGATCGATCTGGCCTGCGGCGACGGCCGTCATGCGCGGTGGATGGCCGGACAGGGTTGGTCGGTGACCGCGGTCGACTACTCGTCCGTGGCGATCGATCTGGCACGGGCGAGTGACCGGGACAACGTTGTCGACTGGCGGGTCGGAGACGCGACTACGTGGCAACCGGAAGGGGCGGTCGACCTGGTGTTGGTCAGCTTTCTTCACCTCGAGGTCGACGAGCTGGCCGAAATCCTGAAGCGCGTCGGGGAGTGGCTGACTCCAGGCGGGCGCGTCCTCTATCTGGGGCATTCGATCGAGAACTTCCATCGTGGTGTGGGCGGTCCACCCGAACCGACCATTCTGCCCGGTATTTCCGATCTCGCTCGCGCAGCGGAGGGGTCGAGGGTCTATGCCCTCGAACATGTCGTTCGGCCGCAGGACGGTAAGACGGCGATCGACGTTTTGCTCGAATTCGGTCCGTGGGAACAGGTCTGACCAGGGTGGGAGCGTACCTTCACGTTCCTGGGTAGCCTACCCTAAACTTGCGAGGGTGTTCGTCGTTCGATGAGCATGAACGACGATGATCGGATTCTCGATGTCTGACCACTCTCAGGTAGCTCACCCGTCTGTATCGGGCGGTGGCCATCTGGACGCAGCGCTCCCGGCGACGGCCGCTCAGCGTGAGGTGTGGGTTGCTCAGAACGTCGATCCGAGTAGCCCGGTGTACAACATCGGACTTGTCGTCGAGGTCGACGGCACCATCGACGTCGAGCGCGCCGCAGCGGCGATCAGGGCCACCGTCGGACGCGTCGAAGCACTGTTCGTGAACTTCGAGGTCGATGCCGACAACCAGCTGATCCAGGTGCCGATTCCGGATGCACGCTGGGACGTGGAAATTCTCGACCTTCGGGCCGAGGCGAATCCCGATTCGGCAGCGCAGTCGTGGATGGACACCGACATGGCCCGGGTCTTCGGTGCGGACGATCTGCTCTTCCGTCAGACACTTCTGCTGACGGCCGACGACCGAGTCATCTGGTATCAGCGCTATCACCACAGTGTGGTCGACGGCTACGGCATCTCGCTCATCGTCGCCGACGTCGCCGAAAGATACGACGACCCGAATCTGGGGACTGACGCACCGCGATGGTCACTCGATGCAGTGGTTGCAGCCGATCAGGACTACCGGAACTCTCCGCGGTTCGAGCTCGACCGTCAGTACTGGGTGCAGCGAGTCGAATCAGGACCGGAAGCGACGCGGATTCTGCATGGGCAGGTCGATGATTCGCTGCCCCCGATCTCGGCAGTGCTCACGCTCGATGCCGATCGTGCGGCACAGCTCTATCGCTATGCGGCCGACGCCGGGATTCGGCGAACTCGCCTGCCCATGGCCGCGCTGATCGCGTACATCGCACGAACCACGGGACAGCACGACGTTGTCGTCTCGGTGCCGATGGCGGCTCGGGTGGGGCGCAACATGCGTCGCATTCCCTCGATGGCGTCGACGATTCTTCCGCTGAGTATTCGAGTAGAACGCTCGGAAACCATCGGCCAGTTGGCAACTCGACTCGACACCGCCCTGATCTCGATACTCAAGCACGGGCGCTACCGGGGAGAGGATCTCGCTCGCGACATTCGGGCGATCGATCCCGACCGTCAGGTCTTCGGTCCCGGCATCAACTCGATGATGTTCGAACACACACTCACCTTCGGCGGATGCCCGGTGCGCGTGCGTAATTCGGTAACCGGTCGAGTCAGTGACCTGGATCTGAGTGTGCGCGGTGGTCAGGACGGGGAGCCGATCGAGATCGACGTCCGCGCCCCGGCCGGATTCGACAGGGAGTTGGCCGATCACACCGCGAGAATCGAACAGTTCCTCGATCGATTCGTAGCCGAGCCGCAGCTTCCGATCTCGGCACTCGACCCCATGTCGCTCGCGGAACGAGAACTCGTGCTCCACGGGTGGAACGACACCGCAGAGCCGCAGCCCGTCACGACGGTGCCGGATTTGTTGCGCAGCAGCTTCTCTGCCGATCGGGGCGCTGTCGCCGTGGTCGACGGGGACGTCCGGCTGACCTACGGCGAACTCGAAAGTCGGGTATCACAGCTCGCCGCGCACTTGATCTCTCGCGGTGTTGCGACCGAAACCGTTGTGGCGATCGGGCTTCCGAGATCCGCCGAGATGGTGGTGGGGTTGTTGGCCGTCATGTGTGCCGGTGGTGCCTTCGTTCCGCTGGATCCGTCATGGCCTGCGGAACGCCGCGAATCGGTACTCGCCGACGCGGGCGCCACACTGGTACTCACCTCGGACGGTGTAGACGACTCCGTTCCGGTCGATCTGACCGCGTGGGCATACGAGGACGGGCCGTCGGTCCTGTCCGAGGTCATGACGCCCGACGTTCGTATTCACGGTGCCCAATTGGCGTACGTCATCTTCACGTCCGGTTCGACCGGACGCCCGAAGGGCGCCATGATCCGCCACGAGGCGATCTGCGCACGGTTGCTGTGGCAGCGGGAGCGGGTTCTCGGGTTCGGATCGAGCGATGCCTCGCTGTTCAAAGCCCCACTCTCGTTCGACATCTCGATCAACGAGATCCTGCTCCCGCTCGTGTCCGGCGGTCGACTGGTGATCGCGAAGCCCGAGGGGGAACGCGACCCGCAATACCTACTCGACCTGATCGCCGGAGAATCGGTCACCTTCGTCTACCTGGTTTCGTCCATGCTCGACATACTGCTGGACCTGGCGAACGAGACCGATCAGCTCGATTCGTTGAAGCACGTGTGGTGCGGCGGTGAGGTTCTCACGCCTGAACTCTTCGACCGGTTCCGCGCCCAACTGTCCACGACGCTGTATCACGGCTACGGGCCGGCGGAAGCGACCATCGGTGTCTCCCATGTGATCTACCGAGAGGACGCGGAACGAATCGCGACCTCCATCGGTCGGCCGAACCCCAACACTCGCCTGTACGTGTTGGACGGCGACCTGCAGCCGGTTCCGGTCGGCACCGGCGGCGAACTCTACGCCGCGGGCTTCCTGCTGGGGCGCGGATACGTCGGCGCGTCGGCGCTGACCGCATCTCGCTTTGTCGCGGATCCCTTTGTCACGGGTGATCTGGCCGGATCCCGGATGTACCGCACCGGTGACTTGGCCCGATGGGCCCCGGACGGCACCCTCGACTTCCTCGGACGCACGGACAATCAGGTGAAGATTCGTGGCATGCGCCTCGAACTCGAAGATGTCGAAGCCGCGGTGATCTCGCACCCTGGAGTGCGGCATGTGGCAGTTCTGGTGCGTCAAGCGCCCACAGGGGCAAAGTATCTCGCCGCTTACGTGAGCGCAGCGTCGGGGACTGACCGTGCGATCGACTCGCGGGACATTCGCGAGTGGGCGGCGAGCAAGCTGCCCGACTACATGATCCCGACCACCGTCACCGTCCTCGACGAGTTTCCGCTCACGGCCAACGGCAAACTCGACCGTCGAGCGCTTCCCGAGCCCGATCTAGCCGAACTGAGCGCGCATGTCGCTGCGAGAAACGAAGTCGAACAACAGTTCTGCACGTTGATCGCGTCGGCAGTCGGTCTCGATTCGGTCGGCGTGACCGACGATTTCTTTGCACTGGGCGGGGACAGCATCGTCGCGATCTCGCTCGTGACCGCGGCTCGTGCAGCCGGTTTGTCGATCAGTCCACGCGAGGTGTTCCAACTGCGCACCGCCGAGGCCATGGCGCGTGCCCAATCCGGCCGAACGGCTGAGATCGTCGATCATGCGGACGAACCGATCGGTCACGTAGCCACGACGCCCATCGCTGCCAGGGTCCTCGGGACACCGGACGCAGTACGAACCTTCCATCAGCGAGCGCTGATTCAGACCCCGTCGGCTTTGACGTCCGAACACGTCAAGTCGGCGCTCGATGTCCTCGTGGCGCGCCACGATGCACTTCGTGCGAAATTGACTCCCGACGGAACGCTGCTTGTTCCGGCCACAAACGAAGCGGCTGTGGTCTTCGAGACCCGGGCGCTACCGGTGCCGCTCGAAGAATGCGGGCCGCTGATAGTCGCCGAGACCGAGCGAGCCGTCAGGCGTCTGAATCCGGTTGACGGAACGATGGTCAGTGCTGTTCTTTTCACTACTGCGACAGGTCCTGGGCGACTGTTGCTTGCCATCCACCACGCGGTGGTCGACGGTGTCTCCTGGCGCATCATCCTCGAAGACCTCGCGCGCGCCGGTATCGCAGCGATGAATGGCGACGAACCCTCACTCGCTCCGGTCGGTACCTCCGTGAGACGGTATGCCGAACTCGTTTCGGAGGCGGTCGGAGCCGGGCGACTGGACTCGGAAATCGAGTTCTGGGACTCGGTCACGTCGGCACCACAGTCACCCCTCGGCCGTCGGGCACTCGACCCGGCAATTGACCTCGCGCGCACCGCTGCGGCGCGATCGATCACCCTGTCTCCGGAATTCGCCGATCGGTTGTTGGGCAGTGTTCCAAGGGCATTCGGGGCCGACGTGAGCGAAGTACTGGTCACCGCACTGGCCGTTGCGCTGACCAAGTGGAGCGGTGCCGGATCGGTGACAATCGACTTGGAAGGTCACGGACGCGACGAGGACGTCGTTCGCGGCGACGGCGCTGCCCACGTCGACCTGACACGAACTGTCGGATGGTTCACCACAGTGTTTCCGGTGGCACTCGAGATCGGTGCAGCCGCTCCGGACCTCGAAGCGAGCGGCGAGTTGGCGGGGGTTCTCAAGAACGTCAAGGAGCAACTTCGACGCATCCCGAACGCCGGCTTCGGATATGGAGCATTGCGATACCTCGGCGGCTCGGGTCAGTTGCGTAGCGTCGCAGCACCCGAGGTGGTGCTCAACTATCTGGGGCGCACTGCAGTTGCAGAGGGGGACTGGTTCCCGGTGTCGGTGGACGGTGCTGCCGATCCGTCCATGCCGTTGGGGCACGCACTGTCGGTCGACGTCGTAGCCGAGGACGCTGCGGGTGGTCCACGACTGCGAGCCACCTTGACCTGGGCGTCGAACATCTTCCTGCGTAGCGACATCGACAGGTTTGCGCGGCTGTGGCTGGACTCGCTCAAGGCCGTGGCCGGGCTCGCCGCTTTCGGCGGAGCCACACCGTCCGACTACCCTCTGGTGGCGCTCACTCAGACCGACGTGGACGGGTTGCCGAAGGCGGACGAGATTCTCCCGCTCACTCCGTTGCAGGAAGGGATCTACTTCCATTCGGCATTTGCCGATCCGGGATCGGATCAGTATGTCGTGCAACAGGTTGTGGAACTGACTGGTGCCGTGGACAGTACGGCTCTGCGCCGTGCGCTGCAGTCCGTCGTGGATCGGCACGAGGCGCTGCGCACCGGATTCTCGGTCCTGGGTGACGGTCGAGTCGTGCAGGTGGTGCACCCGAGCGTCGTCGTGGAGATGACAGTAGTCACGGATGCCGGCGCCGACGTGGACGAACTGCTCTCAGTCGACCGCGCGCGCGGGTTCGACCTCGCGCATCCGCCGCTCGTCCGTTACACGCTGGTCCGTGCTTCCTCGGAGAAGTACCTTCTGCTGCAGTCGATTCACCACGCGGTCGCAGACGGATGGTCGGTCCCGGTGATGCTGCGGGAGCTGATGGCGTCGTACAGCGTTGCCGATTCCGGCGTCGTGCTCCCGAACCCGGCGCCGTACCGTAGCTATCTCGAATGGTTGGCCGGTCACGATCACGACGCTTCGGCGGCGGTGTGGCGGAAAGCTCTGAACTCTCCCGGGCCCGCGGTCGAACTTCCCGCGCCGAGTGCGGGCAGCAGCGGGATCCACGCTACCCGAGTCGAACTGACCGACCTAGACACGCGCGCACTGGTGACCAACGGACGCTCACACGGACTGACACTGAGCACGCTCGTGCACGGCGCCTGGGGACTGGTGCTCGGCCGAATGGCCGGCCGAACCGACGTGCTGTTCGGATCAACAGTATCGGGACGCGGTGGAGACCTGCCGGGCATCGAGACCATGGTGGGCCTGTTCATCAACACTGTGCCGGCGCGATTGCGTTTCGATCCGGCAGAGACAGCCTCGCAAGCACTTTCTCGTTGGCAGAGGGAACAATCGGAACTACTCGACCATCAGTACCTGGGTCTACCCGAACTGCGGCGGACCGGCGGACTGGAGCAGAACTTCGAATCACTGGTCGTGTTCGAGAACTATCCACTCGGTGACACCGCTATCGCCGATCCGACGAACTCGTTGCGACTGACGGGAATTCGATTCGACGAGCGGCCGGCCTACCCGGTGACGCTGATCGTCGTCCCCGGCGATCGGTTGGCATTGGAGCTCAAGTACGACGCCGCTCAGGTGGACGGCGATGCCGCTGCGTCGCTGGCCGAAGCTCTCGCAGTCGTACTCGCCGAGCTCTCTCGCGATCTCGACCAGGTCATCGGCCGGATCGCGCTGGCACCCGCACAGCCGGGGAGCGTCGGCACGGCCTTGGATCGGCCGCGCGCAACGCTGACCGAGCTGCTGCGTGATCAGGCCGGGCGTACGCCCGAAGCCACCGCAGTGATCTTCCGTGAAGAGTCGTTGACCTACGCCGAACTTCACTCTCGCGCTGATCGTTTCGCGCACTTGCTGCGCGAACGTGGCGTCGGACGCGAATCGTTGGTGGCCGTTGCCCTGCCGCGCTCCATCGAACTGATGGTCGCGATACTCGGCATCGGAAAGGCCGGGGGTGCCTACGTTCCCCTCGACACCGGTTACCCGGCGGAGCGGCTGACGTACATGCTCGGTGACGCCGATCCGGTGTGCGTCGTGGTGTCAGAAGGCTCTTCACTCGATTCGGGTTCGGTTCCGCGGGTGACCGTATCGGAGTCGGCGCAGTTCCCAGCCGATCCCCTGAGTGCCCCAGGATCACCCGCGGATGCCGCGTACATGATCTACACCTCGGGTTCGACCGGTCGTCCCAAAGGTGTTGTCGTCACCCACGAGGGTGTGGTCAACCGATTGCTCTGGGCACAGCAGATACGTCCGATGGACGTTTCCGACCGGATGCTGCAGAAGACCCCGTCCAGCTTCGACGTCTCCGTTCCCGAATTCTTCTGGCCGTTTCTGGTGGGGGCAACCCTGGTGATGGCCGAGCCGGACGGGCACAAGGACCCGGGCTATCTGGCCGACGTCATCGTCGAACAGTCCGTGACCCGAGTGCATTTTGTTCCGTCGATGCTCGAAGTGTTTCTTGCAGAGCCGAAAGCAGCACTGTGCTCTTCCCTCGAGATCGTCAACTGCAGCGGTGAGGCACTGCCCGTTCACGTTGCACGCAAGGTCGCCGAGATCCTGCCGAACGTTCTGGTGGACAACCTCTACGGCCCCACCGAGGCCGCCGTCGACGTCAGTTGGCAGCCGTCGGTGCAGGAAACTCCGGCAGACGCCGTCAGTGTCCCGATCGGCGTACCCGCAGCCGACACCGGCCTGTTCGTCCTCGATCCCTACCTGCAGAACGTCCCGGCCGGTGCCACCGGTGAGCTGTATTTGGCGGGACCACAACTGGCGCGTGGTTACCACGGACGTGGGGGACTCACCTCCGAAAGATTTGTGGCGAATCCGTACATCGACGGCGGCTCGCGGATGTACCGGACCGGTGACATCGTGCGGTGGAATGCCGACGGCGTCCTCGAGTACCTCGGCCGCGTGGACGAGCAGGTGAAGGTTCGTGGATTCCGCATCGAGCTCGGTGAAATCGAAGCACAGTTGGCGCTGTGCCCCGGAGTCACGGCCAGTGCCGTGATCGTCCGAACAGACGGTCCTGGCAACCGCGCACAGGTGGTTGCCTATCTGGTCGGCGATGTTGATGATGCTGCGGTTCGCGCTCAGTTGCTGTCGGTGCTACCGGAATTCATGGTGCCCAGCGCCTTTGTGCGACTCGAGTCACTGCCGCTGAGCCCGAGCGGCAAGCTCGACCGAAAAGCACTACCTGCACCGGATTTCGCGGCACAGGTGGGCGACTCGACGGGAGTAGTTTCCTCGGACGTTGCAGACCTTCTCGCCGGGCATTTCGCGACGGTTCTCGGACTGCCCCGTGTCGGGATGCGCGACGATTTCTTCACTCTCGGCGGCGACAGTATCCTGGCGATCCGACTGGTCAACCTGGCTCGTCGTGATTCGGTAGTGCTGACCCCGCGTCAGATCTTCGAATTGCGCACTCCCGCCGCGATCGCCGCAACGGTGGGTGATGTCGCCACCTCGGTTGCCACCGCCTCGGCCGACATCGGTGTGGGTGAGCTGGTACCGCTGCCGGTGGTTCACCGCTTGTCCGAATGGACGGGTGGTACCGATCGCTTCAACCAGGCAGTTCTGATCCACTCTCCGGCAACATCTCTCGGTTCGATCACCGGTGCGTTGCAGGCGGTGCTCGATCACCACGACGGGCTTCGCCAAACCTTGATCCGACATGACCGCGGCATGTGGTCGGCGCGGGTCGAGGAACCCGGCAGTGTCCGGGCAGCGGACGTGGTCGCCCGAGTCGACGCGCAAGGTCTGGACGACGGCGATTTGCGAACGCTCATTGCGGAGCACTCCGAAGCAGCGACCAGTCGATTGGATCCGTCTGCAGGGCGGATGGTCTCGGTGGTCTGGTTCGATTGTGGCGCGGAGAATCTGGGCCGACTCGCAATAGTCGCGCACCACCTGGTCGTGGACGGGGTTTCCTGGGGAACCCTGCTCGAGGATCTCGCGATGGCCTGGGTGGCAGTCGAAGCCGGAGAGCCCGCCGCACTGGATGCCGTCGGAACTTCGCTGCGTACCTTCTCCCGCACGGTGGCCGAACACGCATACAGTGCACATCGATTCGCCGAACTCGATCACTGGCTGACCGTGACCGCTCCGGGCGCACAGTTGATCCCCGATGCCGCGGGCGATGCCGTCGTATCCGGAGGCTCGAGGCGCACGGTCACGGTGGACGGAGCAATCTCCGAGGCAGCACTTGGATCGGTTGCGGCAATGGTGGGTGCCGAGGGAACGGATGTTCTGTTGGCAGCGCTGACGATGTCCGTCGATCGCTGGCGTCGCTCCACCGGCCGCAGTGAGTACGAATTGCTGGTCGATCTCGAACGGCACGGCCGGGAGGAGTTGGCGCCGGGAACCGATCTGTCGCGAACAGTCGGCTGGTTCACCACCATCGCGCCCATGCGACTGCACAGCGGAACCGATCCGGTGGATACCTTGCGTGAGGTGAAGGAGAGCCTGCGAAGTGCACCGGACGGCGGCATCGGATACGGGATGCTGCGGTACGTGAATGCCCGCACGGCAACGATATTGGCGGGGCGTTCCGAATCTCAGGTGCTGTTCAATTATCTCGGACGTGCGACGGCTCCTGGATCGACCGCATGGTCTCTGGCGGCGGAATCCGACGCTATGTCCACCGATCCCGACGCGGACATGGGAGGCCCGTACCGGCTGATCGTCAATGTCGTGAGTGTCGATTCGGAGCTTCGCGCCGACTTCGCCTGGGCAAGTGAAGATTTGTCCGATACTGACGCGCTGGCACTCTCCGAGGGCTGGGTTTCGGCACTCGGCGATCTGGCGGCTGCGGCCGCACGTCACGGCGGTCCGCCCTTCCTGACTCCGTTCGATGTGACCTTGCTCGACCTGAGTCAGGCCGAGATCGACGCGATAGCCGATGCGAGCCCGGCAGGTGTGAGCCGTATCCTGCCGCTGTCACCGTTGCAGGAAGGCCTGTACTTCCAGGCCGGATACTCGGACAGCAGTGAAAGCACTGGCGGGGACATCTACACGGCACAGTTCTCGATGGACTTCGGGCACACGCTCGACGTGGACAGGTTGGCTGAGGCTGCTCGGACACTTCAACGACGAAATCCCACCTTGCGAGCGGGGTTCGTGAGCGAAGGACTGAACGAGCCCGTGCAGTTCTTCAGCGCGGGACTCGACGTTCCCGTTGCCGTCCATGATCTCCGTGAACTCGACGACTCGGCGGCTCGTAAGCGCGCCGAGGGGATCGCTGCCCTGGACAGAGTTACTCCATTCGATCTGACAGCACCGCCGCTGTGGCGTATGAACGTGCTGCATCTGCCCGGCGGGCACGATCGTCTTGTGATCAACCGGCAGTTCCTGCTGTGGGACGGCTGGTCCAACGGCCTTGTCGTCAGCCAGCTTCTGGCGCTCTACGATACCGGTGGCGACGACAGCGCCTTCGGTGAACCCGAGGGGTCGTTCGAGACGTACCTCGCCTGGTTGGCCGATCGCGACGGTGTTGCCGCCGACGAGGCGTGGCGCGGAGCGCTGGCAGGCCTCGAGGAGCCGACGCTTGTCGCCGTGCCGGCGCCGGACGCCGAACGTCAGCTTCCGGATCGCCGAGATGTGGTTCTGCCGGAATCGCTTTCGCGCGCCCTGCGTGAGCGTGCCGCCGCGTCCGGCGTCACGTTCAACACGGTACTGAACGCAGCGCTGGCCCTGGTGCTGGCGTCGGCCACCGGTCGACAGGATGTCGTCTTCGGCTCCACCGTTGCCGGAAGGCCTCCCGAGGTGCCGGGAATCGACACCGTGGTGGGAATGTTCCTCAACACCGTTCCCGTTCGGCTGCAACTGGATCCGAACGAGAGCATCGACGAACTTCTTCGCCGCACGCAGGCGGATCGTCTATCGCTGATGCCGTTCGACTACCTCGGCTTGGCCTCGATTCAACGTCTGTCCGAACATCGTCAACTGTTCGACGTGCTGATAGTCCTGCAGAACTTCGTGGACGAGAAACAAGTCGACGCACTCAATGCCGCTCACGACGTGAGCGGCAGCGACAGTATCGATCACACGCACTATCCGCTGACCGTCGTGGTCACACCGGGTACCACCGTCAACGTCAAGTTCGAGTTCCATCCGCATCTGGTGACCGCGCGTCGAGCCGAGGACCTGCTCGGTCACTTCGTCGATCTGCTGCAGAGTTGGTCGCAGGACATGACAGGTTTGGTTGTTGCGACTCCGGTGCCTGTAGTGGCGCAGCAGACGCAGATCCGAGAGTTGCCGGAGCGCACCATTGCCGACTTGTTCGAAGAGGTGGCGTCGGTGCAACCGAACGACACGGCACTCGTGTTCGGGAAGCGTCGGATGACCTATGCCGATCTCGACGGCGAGATCGACCGGATGGCGCGGTTGCTGATCAACTACGAGGCCGGTCCGGAAAGAATTGTGGCCCTTGGTCTACCACGATCGGTGGACATGGTTGTCGCGCTCTTCGCCGTATTGCGTACCGGCGCGGCCTACCTACCACTCGAACTCGACCATCCAGCCGAACGGTTGGCCGCGATGATCGACGACGCGCGGCCCGTCGTGTTGCTGACCACCGTTGCCGCCTCACCGAAGTTCGACGGCGCGGACGTCCGCACTATCGTGATCGACGAGCCGGACACTGCGGCAAGGAGACTGACGATCTCGGCACGGGCACTCTCCGCGGCGGAACTCGGAGCATTCGCCCCGGGGGCACCGCATCGACTCGACCACCCCGCGTACGTCATCTACACCTCCGGCTCGACCGGCAAGCCCAAGGGCGTGGTCACCGGATACCGCGGCTTGACGAACATGCAGTTCAACCACCGCGAGGCGATCTTCGAACCGGTCATCGCCGCGGCAGGCCGGCGCCTGCGGATCGCGCACACCGTGTCCTTCGCCTTCGACATGTCGTGGGAGGAACTTCTGTGGCTCGTGGAAGGCCACGAGGTGCACATCTGCGACGAGGATCTGCGTCGTGATGCCGAGGCGCTCGTCGCATACTGCGACGCTCAGGACATCGACGTCGTCAACGTGACACCGACCTACGCGACGCACCTGATCGACAGCGGACTTCTCGACGACGGTGTGGGGCACCACCGCCCGCCACTGGTCCTGCTCGGTGGTGAAGCCGTTCCGGATTCGGTGTGGAACCGGCTGCGCGACACCGAGGGAACCGTGGGCTACAACCTCTACGGTCCGACGGAATACACGATCAACACCCTCGGTGGCGGAACTGCCGACAGTGACACCCCGACCGTCGGTAAGCCGATCTGGAACACCACGGCGCACATTCTCGACAGCTGGCTGCGACCGGTCCCCGACGGAGTTGCCGGCGAACTGTACATTGCCGGAGCTGGTTTGGCTCGCGGCTACCTCGGACGCTTCGCGCTCACGTCCGAGCGCTTCGTCGCCGATCCGGCTGGGACCGGAGAACGTATGTACCGCACCGGTGACTTGGTGCGGCGACGCGGTGACGGCAACCTTGACTTCCTCGGCCGCACCGACGATCAGGTGAAGATCAGAGGTCACCGGATCGAGCCGAGCGAAATCGTCTCCGTTCTCGAATCCGACGAACACGTGCGGCAAGCAGCGGTGGTGGTCGATGTCGGGGCGGGTGGAGTCAAGAGACTCGTCGGCTACGTGACACCGGTGCGCCTCGGCGTCGCGCACGACTACCGCGCGCGGGCGCGCGTTCTCCTGCCCGACTACATGGTTCCGGCCGTGGTCGTCGAGGTGGAGACATTGCCGATGACCGTCAACGGAAAGCTCGACGTCAAGGCGCTGCCCACGGCCGATTCGGTGCTGGGGGAGCGCAGTGGGGTAGCGATCGCGCCCAGAAACCGTACGGAAGAGGTCCTCTGCGAACTCTTCTCCGACGTGCTGGACGTCGACGGCATCGGTGTCGACGACAATTTCTTCGACCTCGGTGGTCACTCGCTTCTGGCCACCAAACTGATCAGCCGAACTCGGATCGCCATTCCCAACGCTCTGACCATGCGTGATCTCTTCGAAGCACCGACGGTCGCGGAACTCGCGGAACGTATTGCGGCCGAGCAGGGATCGACGCGACCGGTGCTGGTCGCGAAGCCGCGACCGGACCACCTCCCCCTTTCTGCCGCTCAACAGCGATTGTGGCTGATCGGACAGATGGAGGAGAACTCCGCGGCCTACAACTTCCCGATCGTGCTCCGCTTGGACGGTGCACTGGACGCGGACGTCTTCGCCGCGGCGCTGGACGATGTGGTCGAACGACACGAATCCTTGCGTACGGAGTTCCGGTTGGTCGACGGAACGCCGGAACAGATAATTCTCGAATCGGCGACGGTTCCGGTCGAGACCGTTCATTCAGGAGAAGCCGGCGTCGCCGGTGAGGTTGCAGCGGCGGTGGGCCGTCCGTTCGACCTTGCGAACGAGATTCCGATTCGTGCACGTCTGATCCGGGTGGACGATGCAGTAGTCGTCGTGATCGTTCTGCATCACATCACAACCGACGAATGGTCCGATCGACCGTTCCTTCGGGATCTGATGTCTGCCTACTCCTCTCGGATTCAGGGCGAGGAGCCAGCTTTCGAACCGCTTCCGGTGCAGTACGCGGATTACACCCTGTGGCAAAGGGAATTACTCGGCAGCGCCGACGATCCGTCGAGCGTCCTGAGCACGCAGTTGGACTTCTGGGCGAAGAGTTTGGACGGAGCCCCCGAAGAACTGTTGCTTCCCGCCGATCGGAGTCGACCAGCCAGACCGAGTTTCTCCGGTGGGGCAGTGGTGACACGGTTGGGCGTGGAGACAACTGCGGCATTGCGGAATCTGGCGCGCGAGAGCCAGAGTTCGATGTTCATGGTCCTGCACGCGGCGTCGGCGGCGTTGCTGACTGCGCTCGGAGCGGGTGAGGACCTTCCCCTCGGCGCTCCGGTAGCCGGACGTAGTGAACAGGGGCTCGACGACTTGGTCGGCTTCTTCGTCAATACCATTGTGCTGCGCACGGATACGTCGGGTAACCCGACGTTCCGGGAGTTGGTGGATCGCGTTCGGGAGGGAGATCTCGAGGCCTTCGCCAACGCCGACGTTCCGTTCGAAACTGTGGTGGAACGCCTCAATCCGTCGCGCACCCTGGCACGCAACCCGCTGTTCCAGGTCATGGTCGGCTATCACAGCCGCGAGGAGACGGGCGGGGATCCGTTCGAACTCGAGGAGTACACGGCCAAGTTCGATCTGGTGTTCAACTTCACCGAGTACCTGGGCGACGAAGGCTGCATCGACGTCCGTCTCGAATACGGCAGTGACCTCTTCGATCGCGAAACCGTACAGCGAATTTCGAACCGATTGGAATCGATGATCACTGCAGTCGTGGAATCGGCCGACATCGAGATCGGTGACATCGACATCTTCTTGCCAGGCGAACTCGAACAGGTTGTCACCGCGTTCAACGACACCGCCGTCGACGTGCCGGAAGAGACGTTCTACGACGCTTTCGCGCGTGGAGTCGCTGCTACGCCCGAGGCGATTGCGGTGCGCGACGAAGCGGGGCAGGCCACGTACCACGAACTCTCCGAGCAGTGTGATCGGATAGCCGGTGTGCTGTATCGGCGCGGGGTCTCGGTCGAAGACGTGGTGGGACTTGCCGTCCCGCGCTCGGTGGAGATGGTCGCGTCGGTCCTCGCCGTGCTCAAGCTGGGGGCAGCGTATCTACCCCTGGATTTGAGTCACCCGAGCGAGCGCATCACGTACATGCTCACCGATTCTCGCGCCTCGGTACTGCTGTCCACCTCCGAGGAGAGTTCTCGAATCGAGGACGTGGTCGGCGTCGAGCGAATCCTCCTGGACGATCCGCTGATCCGCGCAGAACTGGACGAGGCATCGATCGTGGAAACTCCCCGGCCACCAGTTGGCGTCAGCCACGCTGCCTACGTCATCTACACCTCGGGTTCGACCGGCAAGCCGAAGGGAGCCGTGCTGTCCCACGACGGTATTCCGAGTCTTGTTGCCACAGCCGAGGTTCGGATGCGACTGGTACCGGGTTCGGTGGTGATGCAGTTCGCTTCGGTCGGCTTCGACGTCGCGGTATTCGAGCTGGCGATGGCTCTGTGCACGAGCAGCACCCTGGTGATCGTGCCGCAGAGCGCCCGGGTTGCCGGCCCGGCGCTGACCGATTTCATGACGAACAATCGTGTCACCCACGCGATCATCCCGCCCTCGTTGCTGGCAGCCCTGCCGGCAGGATGTGAAGTACCGCAAGGCTGCACCGTGTTGGTCGGAACCGAGACGGTACCGCCGGAGCTGATCGGGCGATGGGCAGAGCGGCTGAATTTGCTTGCTGCGTACGGACTCACCGAAGCCACGGTGAACAACACACTGTGGCAGGCGGAGCCAGGTTGGAACGGCGCCGTGCCCATCGGAATCCCCGACCCCAACGAACAGGCGTACGTGCTCGACGATCAACTGCGTCCGGTTCCGCCGGGAGTATCCGGCGAGCTGTACATCGCGGGGCGCGGCCTGGCGAGAGGCTACCTGGGCCGATTCGATCTGACGGCCCAGAGATTCATTGCTGACCCCTTCACCGCGGGCGATCGCATGTATCGCACCGGCGACCGAGCGCGGTGGCGGGCTGACGGGAACATCGACTTCCTCGGCCGTGTGGACGATCAGGTCAAGATCCGTGGTTTCCGAATCGAATTGGGCGAAATCATCGGAGCCCTCAGTGCCCATCCGACGGTGAAGCAGGCGACGGTCGTCGCGGATCGGCAGGGCGAGATCACGCGTCTGGTCGGTTACGTGTCACCCGAGCCCGGCGTGGTGGTGGACACGACGGCAGTGCGCAATCTCGCTGCAGTGTCGTTGCCCGACTACATGGTTCCGACGATGGTCGTCGCCCTCGACGGCCCGCTGCCGTTGACACCCAACGGAAAGCTCGACCGCAAGGCGTTGCCCGCCCCGGACTGGTCGGAGCTGGCAGGTGATGTTGCTCCTCGCACTGTCGTGGAGTCCACCGTTGCGGCTGCCTTCGCGGACATACTGCAACTCCCGAGCGTCGGAGTCCACGACAGTTTCTTCGAACTCGGTGGGCACTCGATGGCGTCGATGAAACTGGTCGGTCGCATTCGTGAAGCATTCGGAGTGGACATCAGTATTCGAGACGTGTTCGATGCACCGAGCGTGGCCGAGTTGGCGGCAGTCGTTGCGCGTTCGGAAGGTGGACGCCCGGTCCTGGCACCGGCGGTGAGGCGTCCGGAGACCATGGGTCTGTCTGCGCCGCAACGTCGTCAGTGGGAGTTGTTCCGTTCTGCCGGCGCACATCCGCAAGCGAGCCATGCTCTGGCACTGACCCTGAAATCGAAGATCGATCCGGAGATTCTCGGGCACGCATTGGACGATGTGACATCGCGGCACGAACCCCTGCGGACCACATTCGTCGAGGTCGACGGCATCGTCGTGGCGAGGGAATCGGTTCGGCCGACTGTCGATGTCGTCGATGTCGGTGCCGGCGACCTGGGCCGAGCGGTGTTCGAGCTGGCTCAACTTCCGATGGATCTGCGTGAGCAACCGCCGTTGCGAGTGCACCTCGTGCTCGGTGAAGACGGTTCTCGGACACTGCTTCTCGTCATGCACTACATCGCCGTCGACGAGTGGTCCGTAGTGCCGCTGTTGGGAGATCTGGTCTCTGCTTATGCAGCCAGGTCGCAGGGAGATCAACCGGTCTGGGACGAGCTTGCGTTGACGTACGCCGACTACACCGTGTGGTCGGACGAGCTCTTGGGAGACCCCCTGGACGTGGGCAGCCGCGCGTCGAAGCAACTCGCGTACTGGCAGGATGCGCTCGACGGAATACCGACCAGTGTGAATCTTCCGTTGCCGGAAGATGACTCGGAGCCTCGGGGCGACGTGGTCTCTGTCGACATCGACGCCGATCTGCACGCCAGGATCGATGCTCTGGCAGCGCGCACCGGCACGAGCATGTTCATGGTCCTGCAAGCCGCGCTGGCCGCCGTTCTCACGAAGGCTGGGGCCGGTACCGATCTTCCGATCGGTTCGCTGGTTGCGGGCAGGTCGGATCCCCGTCTCGAACCGATGATCGGGTCCTTCTTCAATGTTGTTCTCCTGCGCACGGATACGTCCGGTAGCCCGACGTTCGCAGAATTGCTGGCTCGGGTGAGGGAGGGGAATCTGGAAGCGCTGAGCAATCAGGACGTCTCATATGTGTATGTCGAGCAGGCTCTGGGTAATCCGGCGTCCATGAGACCTCAGGTGATGGTGATCCATCACCAACAGGCGGATTTGGACGGGCTCGGCGACTTCGGTTCTCTCGTACCGATTCCGGTGGGAGTGCCCGATGCGGATGTGACGTTGAGTTTTTACGAGCCAGTTGGCGAAGGGCCTGTTTTTGCAACTCTCGGGTTCCGTGCCGACCGCGTCGACGCGGTCGCAGTCCGTGAATGGGCAGGTCAGCTGGTCGACGTGATCGAGGCTGCGGCCATCGTCGGCGGGGACGACGTGAGGGAGGCGGCGAAACTATGACATACGTCGCATCGCTCCGCGGGGTCGACCGCTATACGAGGGCTCACAGTATTGATACCCTCACCTCATTAAGGGTAGCCTTTGCTACTTACTTCGGGACATCGATTGGCGACCGTATCAGGTCGTCCCGTCGGGGATGGACTACCTGTAATGAGTGAATCACCGAGAGACTCCAGCGCCGAACCTGCCATTGTCGACATCGTCGGCGTCGGGTTCGGGCCGGCCAACCTCGCGTTGGCCATCGCTGTCGAAGAACACAATGCAAATTGTGCAGCCGTTGATCGGGTGAACGCGCGGTTCTTCGAAAAGCAGTCTCAGTTCGCGTGGCATCCCGGGATGCTGCTCGACGGTGCCACGATGCAGATCGCGTTTCCGAAGGACCTGGTGACCTTCCGCAACCCGCAGAGCGGATACAGCTTCTTCTCGTATCTGTTCGAGCAGGGTCGACTGGTCGACTTCGTCAACCACCAGACCTTCTTCCCCACACGCCACGAATTCAACGACTACCTGTGCTGGGCAGCTCGACGAGTCGACGCGGACGTGCAGTTCGGGACAACCGTCGACGGGGTCGAGGGCATCAAGAACTCCGACGGCGTGGTCGATCGCTTTGCGGTTCGCACAGCCGACGGTGACACGGTGATCGCGCGCAACATCGTCGTCGGAGCCGGGCTGAAAGAGCGGATCCCGGAGTGGGCAACGCCGTCGTCCCGGTGCTTCCACAATCACCAGTTCCTCTTTCACCTCGAAGCCATGCCGGAGCCCGTACACAACCGGTTCGTCGTTCTCGGCGCCGGCCAGAGTGCCGCAGAGATCGTCGACTACCTGCACACGAACTACCCGACCGCCGAAGTGCACAGTGTTTTCGCCCGCTACGGCTACAGCCCGGCAGACGACAGCCCGTACGCGAACCGCATCTTCGATCCCGAAGCCGTCGATCAGCTGCACGGCGCCGACGCCGCGGAACGACGTCGACTGCTCGATTTGCACCGCAGTACCAATTACTCGGTCGTCGACATCGAACTGATCAACAAGCTGTATGCCACCGAGTATCAGGAGATGGTTCGTGGGCCGCGGCGACTGTTCATGCGTCGGGCCTCGGAGATCACGAGCGCTGTCGAGACGGAATCCGGCATCGAACTGGCCGTCCGTAGCAACCTCGACGGCTTGACCGACACGCTGTCGTGCGACGCACTCATTCTGGCCACGGGTTTCACCCCGGCACCGCTGGACAATTTGTTGGGTGAACTCGTGCCGGATTCGTCCGTTCCGCGTAACGTCAGTCGGGATTATCGACTGGCTGTAACGGAGGACGTGACAGGCGGTATCTATCTGCAGGGTGGGACAGAACAGACTCACGGATTGACGTCGTCGCTGCTGTCGAACGTGGCAGTGCGGGCGGGGGAGATTCTGGCGTCGGTACTGAGCCACCAGAACCGAACTGGTGCGCTTGCTAGTCTGGGCGCACAAGACACGTACGTAACGAGTGAGGCGAGATGAGCACTAACCCTTTCGATGACGAAGACGGCCGCTTCTACGTGCTGGTGAACGACGAGGACCAGCACTCGCTGTGGCCCACGTTTTCCGAGGTCCCCGCCGGCTGGCGCGTGGTGTTCGGCGAAGACAGCCGCAAGGCGTGCCTCGAATACGTCGAGGCGAACTGGACCGATATGCGTCCGAAGAGCCTGCGCGAGGCCATGGAAGCCGATCAGGCTGCCGGCGGAAAGCATGCAGTCGAGAGCTGATTCTCACCGCTCGGAAACCGCCGAGTGAACCGAAAGAGCTGGGCACCGTCAGGTGCCCAGCTCTTTCTGCTCGTATCTCTCTACTTCTCGGTGACGGGAACCCGGCGTCTGCGCTTGCGGACCATCGGCCGGCGTAGCGAGTCGACGCGCATCAGGATTCGGGGACGACGCAGCGTGCGCGCTCCCCATTCGCCGAGCGTCACGCCCGCGGCCAGGGCGCAGCCGATGCCGAAGGCCGACAGCAAGGCAGTCAGGCCGATCAGTACCTGGTCGTTGAGCAATGCGTACAGGCCTCGATACAGCGACAGGCCGGGGAGCAGGGGAGTGATGCCGGCGACCGCGACAACCAGCGGAGGCGTCAGGGCGCGGCGTGCCATCAGGCCACCGGCAAGACCGACCACGGTTGCGGCGATCGCGGCGGCGATCACAGGGCCGACGTCGAGTGTCTGCACGAAGATCGACACACCACTGCCGGCCGCGCCGCCCAGGAACGCCGCGGTCAGTGCACGGCGCTCGGCATAGCAGGCAAGCGCGTAGAAGACTGACGCACATGCACCGGAGAGCATGAGGATCGGCAACTGGGTGATGGTGGAGACTTCCACGTTGATCGGCGGAAGCGTCGAACCCAGCATTCCGGTCATCCGCAACGAGATCGCGACGCCCGCGATGATGCCGCCCGTCATCATCACCACTTCGAAGAATCGCGCGACAGCCGTGATCGGCGCACCCATGATCGCGTCCTGGACCGAGCCCACCAACGACAGCCCGGACAGCAGGACGACCACTCCGGCCGCGATCACCAACGACGGCCGGATACTGATCCCCAGCTGGTCCTGAAAGGTATAGAGCGTCGCTGCGGGCGCAGCCGCGATGAGACCACCGACAACCTGCTGGAAGAAGAACGGCAACCCGAAACGGTTCAGTACGCGGTTGACGCGGTCGATCACCATCGTCGTCAGAAACGCGACTGTGGCAACGAGAAACCCGCCGCCGAGCAGGACGGAGACCGAAGCCGCCATCGCAGCCCAGGCCATGGTCGCGGTCCATCGGTTGTACGGGTGGGGCGCTGTCGTGATGGCTGTGAGCGCGTCGTGCGCTTGGTCCGGGGTGATCGCCTCACGACGGATACGACGCGTCAGTCGGTCGACAGCCGCCAATCGTGTGAAGTCCATCGAGCGGTAGTGGACGATGCGCATCGTGCTCGCCGGCGGTCGCGTCGGGCCGCGATAGGCAGAGAGCACAATCGAGTTGTAGGTGACGTCGACGTCACACTGGGCAAGGCCGTAGGTAGCGGCGATGAACTGCACCTGCTCCGCCGTGTCCATGGCCGCGGTCCCGGATGCGAGGAGGACTTCGCCGACCCGAACCGCCAGGTCCAGGACTTCTGCGACGACGGCGTCGTCGGTGAGGTCGATCGGTTGAAGCGGTGCGGGAGCCGACGTGACCGTGTCGACGGTGGCTTGGCGGTTACCCGTCAGGCGTGTGAGTACTTCGGTGAATTTCGCCATCAGGGGGCGGAGTGGGAGTTGCGCATGGGGCCCACGCTATCTAACGTGACCCGGGCGCGGCCACCGTGACGGCTTGGATATGATGGCTCCGCAAAGTCAGTCGCGGGAACGCGTCGGTCTTCGCCTCCTTAGCTCAGTGGTAGAGCACTCGCCTTGTAAGCGAAAGGTCGTCGGTTCAATCCCGACAGGAGGCTCCATCGAAGAGGGCACCCACCGAGAATTTGGTGGGTGCCTCTGTGTTTTCCAAGATGCGGTGTTTTCCAAGATGCGGTGTTTGCCGAGATGCTGCTGTGTTTGCCGGCCCGGTTCAGCAGGCCCGGATCAGTTGGTCTCAGGCTTGTTCGTAGCCTGACGCGGGTCGATCGCGCCGTCGATGTACTGCTGGGCGATCACTCGCAGTTTGACGTTGCTGCGCTGCGAGTCCTGGATGAGGATGCGGAAGGCTCGGTCGGCGTCGACGCGATGAGTGCCCATGATGATGCCCTTGGCCTGTTCGATGACGCCTCTCGATTCGAGTGCTCGCTCGAGGTCCATCGCGTGCTTTCTGGCGATGTCGAGGCGCTGCGAGCTGTGCAGTGCGTAGGCCGAGGTCACGGCGAACAGTTGAAGCAGTGCGACGTCGGCTCCGGTGAAACCTCGGAGGTCGTGGCTGTAGAGATTGAGGGTCCCCAGCGGGCGATCTCTACCGGGCAACGGCATCGACAAGAAACTGACGGCGCCGACTGCCTTTGCCGCGCTTGCGAATTGAGGCCACCGGCTGTGAGCTTCGCTGGCATGTGCGCGGACAACCGTTCCTGTGCGTGACGACGTCACACTCGGTCCGTAGTCCAGTCGGAATTGAATCGAGTCGACGGTGCGAACAAGTTGGTGGGTGGCGGCTACGGTTCGGAACGTCGAATCCGAACCGCCGATGGTAATTCCGGCCATGTCCGCGTCGGCGATGAGGTCGACGGCGTGTTTGCAGACCTGTTCGAGGAACTGCTCTGCCTGAGCGTGTGGATCGAGGTGCGCATAGAGCGATTGCAAGGCGTCCGAGGCGGCGTCCAGGCTGTCCTGCGACGCGGAATTTCGGCCCCCGGTGGGGCCGCGGTGTTCCCTGGCAATGCGCGGCGCCGTCATTGTTTCAACCACCCTTCCCCATCACGTCGCAGGCATGTCCGATTCGTCTTATTGTTGCACCGGACTAACTGTTGTGCACTCTGTTTGGGTGGACAAGTGTCTGATGAGACGGACGGTTATGCGGAGTGGGCTCCGTATGCCCAATCGTGATGTTTGATTCGGCCGTTAGCGGGTAGTGCGCCGATCTTGGAATTATGTTGTCCTGCAACAGTTAACGTGAAAACTGCGACCGGGGTACAAGTTTTCTCCGCAATGGCGCGCAGGTCGCGAACTTGGCCTATTGTCAGCGCCAGCGCACAATCTTGTACGCGTAACCCGTAGACAGTGAAGGGGATACGACGATGAACGGACTGATCGCGGCTCTGAACAGCGGAATGACAGTTGGCTTGGCCAACACGATCCTGACTTTCGGCGGAATCATCATCAATCTCAATATCGTGATCAACAACTGACCGCGTAATCGGCGAGTAACCCTTCGTTATGCCGACTCGATCGGAAGGTCCGGCCCTGGGCGCTCGCTCTTGCTCTTGAGCCACCGATTGGGAAGTTTGCCGGCCAGTTCTCCGAGTGGACCGACTGCAGCACTGAGGATTCCGACGGTTTCTTGAAGTACCTCGATGCTTGCGCTCATTCGCTCGAGGTTGGGGGCGAGGGAAGTCAAGGTGTCGGACAGTGCAACGATCTGGTCAAGCGGGCCGCCTTCGGCGATGAGCCGCTCGAAGGCGCCGTTCTCTGCCAGGAGTGTTTCGAGGATGCCGTTCTCGGCCAGTGCGCGATCGATGACGCCGTCCTTGGCCGTCAGGCGTTCGACGGCACCGTCCTGTGCCGTCAGGCGTTCCAGCGGACCGTCCTCGGCCATCATTCGATCGAGCAATCCGTCCGGGGCGAGTAGCCGCTCCAAAGCGCCGTTCTCGGCGAGCACTCGATCCAACGGGCCGCCCGGGGCCAGAAGTCTTTCGAGTGGTCCGCCGGGAGCGAGTAGTCGTTCGAGAGTGCCGTCGGGTGCAGTCAGTTTATCCACCGGACCGCCGGGTGAGAGAAGTCGATCGAGCGGCCCACCGGGGGCCAAGGCCTGCCCGATGGGCCGATCGTCTGCAGTAAGCGATGACAACTGCTGAATCATCTGCATGGGTCCGCGGGGGCTTGCCAGGCCGGCAGCACCCGCCGTCACGGCGCCGGTATTACCGACGGCGATACGAACTGTCGTGACCGTCAGCTCCGCGATTCCCAAACTGATCTCTGCGGCTGCAATGCCCGCGCGTAGGGGAAGCGTGAGCATCTCCAGCAGTTTCATGCATTAACTGTAACCGGTAACACACAAACACTCACCAGGATCGCCGGTCAGTGAAGGACCTTCAGACCGACGACACAACCGACGATGCCAAGGATCAGCAGTATCTTGACGACCGACGTGGACTCCGCGCCGGTGACCATCGCATATCCGACGGTAAGGGCAGCGCCGATGCCCACCCAGACCGCGTACGCAGTCCCGATAGGAAGGGTGCGCATTGCGTAGGCCAGACCAGCCATACTGACGATCAGGCCGAGGACGAAGACGACGGTGGGTGACATCTTGCTGAATCCGTCGGACTTACCGAGTGCGGTAGCCCAGACAGCTTCGAAAAGTCCGGAAATGACGAGCACGATCCATGCCATGGTGAACAACTCCCAAGGCACCGTCTTTTCGCTGGCCGGGTACGGTGCGCTCGTCCGGATGTCGTCGTTGACCAACCAACCATAGCAACAGAATTCTGCGTTCCGACCCGATCAGCTGGCGATTTAGGTCACCACCGCCGTTCGAACTCTCTTCTGATGGATGGCCGTCATGGCCACCACGATCGTCGCCGTTGCCGCGAGAACGGCCAGTGGAATCGACGTGTTCACCGTGGCAGGACCGTGTTCGGCGAGCGGACCGCTCGACCACCCGAATTCCTGCGCGGCCGGGTCCAAGAAGGTCGCTGAAACCGAGAACAACGTAAGAGCGAAGGGCAGTACGGCCCCGCTCGAAACTGCTCCGACCGCAACAGGCAGGCATGACGCGACGGCCAGTCCCAGCGCAAGCGGGAGGACGAGGATGTGGGTAACCGTGGTCGGGGCGGCACCCAGCAGTCCCGAGAGTGTGGTCACGGCAAGGAGTCCCAGCCCGAGTTGGGGCATCGGCCTTTTCCAGCCGACGACGACGCCCAGCGCCAGGGCAGCAGCGCTCGCGGGTATCGCCCAAGTCCAGTCGGACGAAAAGCGGATCGTGCCGACCGAAACTGCGCTGACTGCCAGTCCGACGAGTATGAAACGACCGTCGTGTGGGGGCAACCGCCAAGCCAGTGCGACGGTTACGACAACCGCGATCCCCACTGCAGTCAACCAGAACCCATGTGATGTCGACGGCGAGCCCAACCACACATGGAGAGCCGTGAATGCCAGAGGCAGAACAACTCCCAGCGTCACCAGGCGTGTGTCGACGTCGTCCGGTGCCTGCTCTGAGCGTGCGACTGAAGCGACCCCGCCCACGAGAAGAGTTGCAGCGAGCAGAATCCAGACGGGAACCGTGGACGGCACGGGATAGGTGTCACCTGGAAGTGTGAGTGACCATCGCGCGACGCGATCGCGCCACAAGTCCGCGGCGCCGAAGTACAGGGTCGTCGTGATCAGCCCGAGTGCGAGAGCGATTTGTGCTCCGCGGTGCCCCTTCGTCGGAAATGCTGCCGCCGCGAGGAAAGCGCCGGCCCCGATTGCATTCAGAGTCACCGACATTTGGGCGGAGATCGAAACGAATGTCGGTAGCGCGATGGCGAGGGCGCCGGCCGCAGCGAAGACACTCGCGAATCTGCCACGTCCCCAGCGATGCAGTAGCGCAACGCCGACCGCGGCAACTACCGCGGCGGTTGCTCCCGCCCACTGCGGCGTGATCACCACCGAGGTAACGCCGTCGTCGGAGAACGAGAAGTCGTCCACTCGCGACTCGGCCACTGCGTATGCGGCCACCACGCCGCCGACCAACGCAGACGCCACAGGACCGTAGAGCTGAGCGATTTGAACTGAGCTAGGTTGCTGCATAATTGGTCGCATTTTTGCACAACTCTCCGATGCGACCGACCGTCACGTCACCGTGCGGATCCATCCACACCGGTTCCCCGTCTCGACGTCGAGGAACAAGCAGATGGCGCCCTCGGCTCGGCCACTGGACGAAGTCGTAGCCGGCCAATTTGGTCTGAACGATATCGGCGACCCACACCGCAGCGTCCGCGAATGCAGTGTCCATCGATATTGCGTCTTCCATCGGCATTGCGTCGAAGTGGCTGAATCCGCCGATGTCGCGTGCGCCTTGCCAGCCGATCGTGACGTTGTAGTCGCTGTTGATCGAAAATTCCCAGATCAGACGATCGACAACCACTTCAGGCCCGAATCGCAGACAACGCAGATCTTGGGCAACAGCAGCAAGGGCTTGTGCCCAAGACTCCGGTGGCGCGAAGCCGGGATCCTCGCCGGGATCGGTGTTGTTGGTGAACAGAGGAATGCGCCAGGTCAAGCAGTCTCTGTTCCACAGTGGGGGCAGTGACATGCCGCGTCCTTCCGGTTCGTGGGCCCTGCGCCCCAGCTTTTCACCTGCACTCAGCTTTTCACCTGAACTCAGCCGTTCACAGGAAGCTCCCAGGGAACATACAGCGGGATTCCAGTGCCAAGGGAGAAGATGGTTCTCGTGACCGACAAGACCCCTGAAGCCCGCATCCTCGTCGTAGACGACGAACCCACCATCGTGGAGTTGCTCTCCGTGAGCCTCCGGTTCCAGGGTTTCGAGGTGGCAACTGCTTCGAGCGGCGCCCAAGGCCTGGACGTCGCACGTACTTTCCGTCCCGACGCGATTGTTCTCGACGTCATGATGCCCGGGATGGACGGCTTCGGTCTGCTTCGACGCCTCCGCGCCGACGGCGTGGACGCGCCGGTCCTGTTTCTGACGGCGAAGGACTCGCTTGACGACAAGATCAGTGGTCTGACCCTCGGCGCGGACGACTACGTCACCAAGCCGTTCAGCCTCGAAGAGGTCGTGACGAGGTTGCGGGTCATCCTGCGCCGTGCCGGTCGCGGTGTCGCGCCGGAGCAGTCGCCGCGCGTGAAGTTCGCCGACATCGAACTCGACGACGACACCCGTGAGGTCTGGAAGAAGGGCGAACTGGTCGCACTCTCACCCACCGAGTTCACACTGCTTCGTTACTTCATGGTCAACGCCGGGACGGTCCTCAGCAAGCCGCGGATTCTCGACCACGTCTGGAACTACGACTTCGGCGGGGAGGTCGGAGTTGTCGAGTCCTACGTGTCCTACCTGCGGCGCAAGGTGGATACGGGGCAGACACCGCTGATTCACACATTGCGTGGGGTCGGCTACGTGATGCGTGAACCGCGGCAATGATCGCCGCCGCGGAAAACGATCAGCTTCCGAAGCGGGGTCGTTTCCGTCTCCATTCACTGCCGCTGCGCTTCACACTGGTTGCCGCTTTGCTGGTGTTGGCCGCGCTGGGTTTGTTGGCGTCGGGCGTGGCGGTCACTTCTGCTCTCGAGAATTCGCTGACCCAGCGGACCGACAAAACGCTGTACGAGGCGGTCGACGGTTGGGCGAAGCCGCACACCAGAGATCTACAGCCGCCCAGTGACGTCGGCCCGGGCACCCGCCCACCCAGCCCCTTCTTCGTCCGGACAGTGACCCCGGACGGACGGGTGATAATCCTGAACGACAGGTCGACGACCACGGAACCCGACCTGTCGAAAGATTCCACCAACGGCCCGATCACCGTCGGATCGAGCGACGGTTCGGACGTGAACTGGCGAGTTCTCACGACGGTCCGCGACGGCACGACCACGACTATCGGTGTGCGACTGACGGATAACGAGCAGACCGTCGACGACTTGGTCGGTCTGCAACTCGGCATCGGCCTGGTTGTCCTGCTGATCCTGGGCGGCGGAGCGTATTTCGTGGTTCGTCGGAGCCTTCGCCCGCTGGTCGAGGTGGAGGAAACTGCCGCTGCCATTGCCGCCGGCGACCTTCATCGACGCGTTCCGGAGCGTGACGACCGCACCGAGGTCGGCCGACTGTCCGTGGCGCTCAACGGAATGCTCGCGCAGATTCAACACGCATTTGCGGCGACCGAGGCTTCGGAGGAATCAGCACGGCGTTCCGAGGAGAAGATGCGTAGATTTGTCGGCGACGCGAGCCACGAGTTGCGCACACCCTTGACGACTATTCGTGGATTCGCCGAGTTGTATCGCCAAGGGGCCATGACCGATACGGAAACGCTGATGAACCGGATCGAGGGCGAGGCGTCGAGGATGGGACTTCTGGTCGAGGATCTGCTGATGCTGGCCAGGCTCGACGAACAGCGACCGCTCGAGAACAAGCCGGTGGATCTGCTTGCAGTTGCGGCTGATTCGGTGCAGGCGGCGCGTGCGATTGCACCGGATCGAACTGTCAAACTTCAGATGACCGGCGGCCCAGGCCTGCCCGAGGTGCACGGTGACGAGGCCAGACTGCGTCAGGTCGTCGCCAATCTGGTGGGCAACGCGATCAAACACACCCCGCCGGATGCGCAGGTCACCGTTCGTGTCGGTACGACCGAGAACTCCGCGGTGGTCGAAGTTTCGGATACCGGCCAGGGTTTGAGTGACGAGGATGCCGCGCGTATCTTCGAGCGTTTCTACCGCGCGGACACCTCTCGCACCCGCGAGACCGGGGGCGCCGGTCTCGGCCTGTCCATCGTCTCGGCTTTGGTTGCAGCGCACGACGGAACCGTCGGCGTCGAGACGGCCCTCGGGCAGGGAACGACGTTCCGCGTCGAATTGCCGCGTGACCCGAAGGACGACTGACGAGGACTTACGGGCGCTGTTTCTCAGAAGTAGGTGTGCACCGTGCCGACGACGCGGTATTCCGAGTCGACCTCGGGAATCAGTGACCACTTGTCGAAAGTGGTGCACGGATGCGAGATTCCGCAACCGAGCAGATCGCCGACGGTCACGTCGAAGTCAGCCGGAACGTCGACGTACGCGTGCTGGTCGTTGAGCGCGGTGATGGTCAGTTCTCGCGCCGAGCGGTTGGATCCGTCGCGTCGGCGCCACAGGACGATGGGAAAGCCTGCGTCGGAACCGACGTCGCGACGCCCGAAACCCAGGATCGCGCGGCCGGGTTCCGGAATCGACAGCACGACACCCCAGACTTCTGCGGCTCCCTGCAGAGTTCGCGGACCGTCCGCCCACGGCGAAGTCTCGGCATAGAGACCGTGATCATGGGTGATGTAACAACCACTGCGCAGTACGACGCGTACGCCGTTGTCGAGCGCCCACCGGCCGGCCAGTTCGCGCACCACGAGATCGTGAAATGCGCTGCCGCCGAAAGTGACCAGCGGCCGGGGAGCCTTCGCGGAGTTGTTCTCGAACAGGTTCTCGGCCACACAGATTTCCGTGAACACCCGCGCGGATTTGAGATACGAATCGACGGAGATACGGCGGGCGGCTACCGAGGCTCCTGGCATCATGCCCTCGAACCCCTCGACTCCGGTGAGAATCAACGAAGGAGCCTGCGACGCTGCGCGTGCAACATCGAGTGCCTGCTCGACCGTGCGAGCGCCGGCGCGCCCGCTGTCGTAGCCCAACTCGACGAGAACCCGGATACGGCTGGCCGGTGAGACTTTCGCGATCAACTGTTCCATCAACCGGACGCTCTCGACCGAGTCGACGAGCGTGGTGACGAAGAAATCGGGATCGGTGGCCTGGGCGTCGCAGATCCACCGAATGCCGGCGGGATCGAGAACCTGGCTGGCGATGACGATGGTGTCCACACCGAACTCACGCAGGATGCGTGCCTGCGCAACGGTTGCCGCCGTCATAGCCCATGCCCCGGCGTCGAGTTGCCGACGAACCAGTTCGGGGCTCATCGTGGTCTTCGCGTGGGGCGCCAGGTCCACATCGTGATCGGAGCAGAACTGCGCCATGAGGTCGACATTGTGCGCGATCGCTGCACGGTTGAGTGTCATCACCGGCAGCAGGAGGTTGCCGTCGAGTGCCGAGATCCCCAGCGGCTCGAGGTCTGAACCGTCGCGACCTTCGAGGTCGGTGCCGAAGGCCTTGTGCTGCCAACCGATCGGGGGGTTCGCGAAATCCGTCATGGCATCGATTGTGCCGTTGATTGCAGACGATGTGTTCATGTGTGGTGACTTTCTGTCAGAACTATGCAGGTCAGAAGGTGATTCGGCTACGAGCGGCGTACCGGGCGACCGGGCAGCGCGTCCTCGACCACGACACCGCCTTCGACGACGGGTACTCCGCCGACCAGCACGCGGCTGATTCCGCTGGAGGGACGGGTGCCGTCGATGTAGGTGGCGTTGTCGGTGATCCGCTCGGGATCGAAAACGAGGATGTCGGCGTCGCTACCGGGGCTGATCCGACCTTTCGTCGCCATCGAGGGAACCGACTCCTCGAGGATCTGCGCGGGGATCAACGAGCAGCGCGCGATGATCTCCGACAACGACAGCAGTTGACGCTCGCGATACAGCGTACGAATCGCGCGTGCGTAGGTGCCGGCGCCGCGGGGATGACCGAGTGCTTTTTCGGGCAATGGCCACTGCAAAGCATCGGCGGGTGTACGGCCGGGCCAGGTCAGTGGCATCGCGTCGCTCGCGATGGCGGCGCGGTCGAAAGTCATCGCCCGTTCGAGGAATTCGCGCTGCACGGTGTCGTTTTCGTCGAGGAACTCCACCAGTACCAGCCCACCGGGGTCGGTGGCCCGAAGGTGTTCGAGCTGTTTGCGGTCCGCGATACGTTCACCGGTGGGCACGAATGTCAGCGACCGTGGTGTCAGATTCATCAGGTGCAGCTTGTCCGGATCGAGAAACGCAGCTCCGACGGCCGTCGACCCGGAACCGTACGGATACGCCTCCGTCGTGACGCGCGATCCGGCTGCCTGGACCTGCGCCACCACCGACAGCGCGTGGTCGACGTGCATCCCCGAGGTGCTGTTGACGTGGCAGTAGTGCATGTGTGCACCGGTTTCGGCTGCTGCACGGGCGATTTCGACGGCGCCGTCCACCGGGCTCGACGGATCGGCCGAGATGAGCGGGCGCGCATGGGTGTAGGTGGGGACACCGGCTCGGGCCGCGAGATCCGCCACCTGCAAGTACTCCACCGGATCGGATTTCGGGGCGTACCCGACGACGACGCCGATGCCGAGAGCGCCTGCGGCCAGATCGTTTTCGAGGAGTTCGAGAATGTGTGCACGCTGGGAGGCGGTGGGCTCGCCCTGCCAGCTCGGGGAACCGAGATGGTGCAGGAGAGTCCTGATGTCGCCGTCGGGATCGGCTCCCGAGAGCTCGATCATTCGGGCGTGCGCCCACGACGTCGCGTAGCCGTAGTTGATCGGGCGTCCCTCGGCACCGGCTCGCGCATATGCTTTCGCGACGGGAATGACGCCGGCCTCCAGTTCGAGGGCCGTCGTGACTCCGTCCAACGCTTGAAGTCGCTGCTCGGCGATTTCCTGCCCGTGGCTGTGCAGGTCGATGAATCCGGGGCAGATCACCTGACCGGTCACGTCGATCGTCTGCCGGGCTTCGATCGCGTCGTGACCCCACGCGGAGACCTTGCCGCCGGTGATCGCGATACCCCGAACCTCGTCGGTCCCCGATGCGGGATCGACGACGCGGCCGCCGGTGAACACGATGTCGTGGACCTGCATCAGCGCTGCACTCCTGTCGTTGGTCGAACCGCCTGGCCCGGCGAATGTCCCGATGGTTTCACGGCTCGGGTAGCGGAATCTGGTGTGAACGTCCCAAATGGAGGCCGACTCACCGTTCGACCGGACAAGAAACGAATGCAGCCGAGTGTGAAGGTGAAAGCGAAGTTATCAATTCGGCCGATTGAGATCGATGGAGGACAGGAATGCACGTCTATATTTCGGTGGACATGGAGGGTATCGCGGGTATCGCGACGCTCGATCAGACGATCCGTGGCGGTGGCGGCTACCACCGTGCGCAGATGCTCATGACCGCCGAGACCAACGCCGCGATCGCGGGTGCGTTCGACGCCGGTGCGACGAGCGTCCTGGTCAACGACAGCCACGGAACGATGGACAACCTGCTTCACGCAGACCTGGATCCACGGGCGCGTCTGATCTTCGGAACACCGAAGATGCAGTGCATGGCGGAGGGACTGACGTCCGATCACGACGTCGCACTGTTCGTCGGCTACCACGCACCTGCCGGCGGCCCCGGCGTTCTGGCGCACACGTTCTCGAGTTTGTTCGCCGACGTCCGCCTCGACGGTAAGTCCGTCTCCGAGA
Source organism: Rhodococcus sp. KBW08 (assembly GCF_003852455.1). Lineage (NCBI taxonomy): Bacteria > Bacillati > Actinomycetota > Actinomycetes > Mycobacteriales > Nocardiaceae > Rhodococcus > Rhodococcus sp. KBW08. The sequence goes on along the minus strand of NZ_QAJJ01000017.1, from coordinate 225,643 downwards.
CCGACGTCAACACCCTCTATGCCGCCACGCAGGGCGTTCCCGTCGGGTTGGTGACGGGTGACGACATCATCTGTGGCCTGGTGGATGCGGCCTCGCCGACAACCGAGACCGTCGAGGTCAAGAAGGCGCACGGATGGTCGGCAACCAATTCGCTGCCGCCTTCGCTGGCGTGCGAGCAGATCCGAGCAGGCGCCGAGCGTGCAGTGCGCAAGGCCGACACACTGAAGCCGGTCGAGCTGCGTGACGAATGGACCCTCGAGATCGTTCACCCCACCACGACGGGAGCCGAACTCGCCGAGGCTGTTCCCGGCTCGCGACGGATTTCGGACCGCACGATTTCGCACACGCTCGGTAGCGTCGACGACATTCTCGGTCTGATCACTGTCAATGCTCGGCTTGCAGCCGCAGGTGTCTCGACGATCATCGCAGTCGCCAATCGCACGTAATGAAGTAGCGACTCTATCGCGAAATGCCGCCGACGCCGTGTGCGTCGGCGGCATTTGTCATCTCTTGGGGCAGAACATGTTCCGAACGACCAAACGTTGCTTCGGGTATTGGTGAAACGGACCAATGCGGTAGACGTGTTCGCTGTCACACTTCATCAGTCTTTTCAATGTTCCAGTCCATGCGACACAAGACAATTCGGGAGGCTTGATGAAGGCGGAACGCGTCACAGTGGAAGAATCATCGCGGAGGGTCGACGGTTCGGTTCGAAACATGATGGACAACAAGTCGATTCGTCGCACGACCACCGTTACGGTGGGGCTGCTCAGTACTATCTGGTTGATCGACATGGTGGATCGCGTCATGATCGGGCTTGCGCTTCCGATGATCGGCGACGAATTCTCGCTCAGCAGTACGCAGTTGGGTGGCGTGGTCTCGGTCTTCGCGATCTTCTACATGCTCGGGCAGGTTCCCGGCGGAATGTTGGCCGACCGCTTCGGACCCAGGCCGCTGTTGATCGTTGCTTTGATCCTGTGGTCGGTGTTCACAGCATTGACAGGGTTCGCGTGGGGCTCATCTCGTTGATGGTCATGCGTGCGATGTTCGGCATCAGCCAGGGGCTCTTTCCGGCGGCGTCGTTCAAGGCTTTGGCTGAGCGGACGCGTCCGAAAACCAGAGCGACCGCGATGGGTTTCATGCTCGGCGCCAACAACCTCGGCCCCGGCATCGCACCGCTGATCATCGCGCCGGTCCTCATGGCCGTGGGGTGGCGTGACGCGTTCTGGCTGGTGGCGATCGTCGGCGCCGTGATCGGCACGGTGGTGTGGTTGGTGCTGCCGGCGCCGTTGGACACCGAAATCTCGGAAGATCCGGAGGCTGCGCTGCAACCCCTCGCGAGCGAGCACTCCCGCGCCGCGGTGTTCAAGTCCGCGTCGGTGTGGAAGTTCGCGATTCTGTTCTGTCTGGCCAACATGTCCGCGTACGGGCTGATGACCTGGGTGCCGAGTTATCTGCTCAACGACAAGGGACTATCGCTGATCGACACGGGAATCTTTGCCGCGATCCCCTTCATCGTCACGGCGCTGGCCACGATTGTGGGCGGGCGGTTGGTGGACAAGTACTTCCACGACCGGGCTCGGATTCTTCTGGTTCCGTGTATGGCCACGTCGGCCGTCCTGTTGTTCCTGATGACGACTGCTGACACCGTCGCGATGTTCACGTTCTACGAGACCTTGGCTCTCGGCATCAGCGGTCTGTGCTCGATGTCGATCTTCGCGATGCCGTTGCGGGCACTTCCCTCCGAATTCCTCGGTTCCGGAATGGGTTTGATCAACGGGTGTGGTCAGTTCGCCGGTTTCATCACTCCGCTCGTGATGGGATGGATGGTGGACCAGTTCTCGTACATGGCTGCATTCGGAGTCCTGGTCGGAGCGACGAGCGCTGCCGCATTGGTGGCCATGATCGTTCCGCAGACCCCGGCGAAATTCTGAGAAGGAGACCGAAGATGTCGGCAACGGACGGCACACGAAAGATCGAAGACGACGTCGTCACCGATTTTTCCGAGAAGATGAGTTACGGGGCCTACCTCGGACTCGACACCCTTCTGGATTCGCAACACCCGGTGAGCGAGCCCGAACACCATGACGAACTTCTGTTCATCATTCAGCACCAGACCAGCGAGTTGTGGCTCAAGCTGTTTCTCCACGAGATACGGGCGGCCAGAGCGGCGATCGTTGCCGACGACATCCGCGTCGCATTCAAGCGGATCGCACGCGTCAAACACATCCAGGCCACTCTCACCGAACAGTGGTCCGTGCTGGCGACACTGACACCGGCGGAGTATGCGGAGTTCAGGGGCGTTCTCGGCAACTCCTCGGGATTCCAGTCGTACCAGTACCGCGCCGTGGAATTCGTGCTCGGAAACAAGAACGCGGGCATGCTGAAGGTGTTCGAATCGGATCCGTCCGCCCATCGATTGTTGGAGACCCTGCTCGGGGAGCCGACACTGTACGACGAGTTCTGGCGGTACTTGTCCAGGCAAGGTTACGACGTTCCGGCGTCGGCTCTCGAGCGAGATGTCAGCGCGCCCTACGTGCGAAACGACGAACTGATTCCGCTGGTCAAGGCAATCTACGAGAACGTCGAGCAGCACTGGACCGCGTACGAGGCGTTCGAGGAGTTGGTCGACCTCGAGGAGAGCTTTCAGCTGTGGCGGTTCCGGCACCTTCGGACCGTGCTGCGAGTGATCGGCATGAAGAAGGGGACCGGCGGTTCGAGTGGCGGTGCCGGGTTCTTGCAACGTGCGCTGGAGTTGAGCTTCTTCCCCGAACTGTTTGCCGCCCGAACCGAGATCGGAACCTGACGCACCTGCTTGTTACACCCAGCTGTTCGTGACACACGACGAATCCGAGCCCGAAGGACAGGAGTCTTGGACAAGATCCGACAGGGTCGCTTCGACCAAGCTTGACTGCGAAGTTGCAAGTCGGTGACAGGAGAGCGTCGGAGTGGACAAGAAATCAATGGTGGCGGACCTGGCGGCGTTGGTAACCGCCGAGTCGCCCAGTTCCGATCTCGGCGCAGTCGATGCATGTGCGGACGTGGTGGCCGAAATCGGCGAACGTCATCTTGGAAGCGCTCCCGAACGTATCCGCATCGACGGTCGCCAGCACTTGCGCTGGTCGTTCGGCGCGGAGCCGAAGGTGATGCTTCTGGGCCATTTCGACACCGTCTGGCCGCTCGGAACGCTCGCGGAGTTGCCGTGGTCGGTCACCGACAACATCGCCACCGGACCCGGAGTCTTCGACATGAAGGCCGGCATCGTCCAGCTCTTCCATGCGTTGGCGTCTCTTCCGTCGCTGGACGGGGTGGTCGTGCTCCTCAATTCCGACGAGGAAATCGGCTCCCCGACCTCGCGCGCACTGATCGAGGACCAAGCACGTCAGGTCGACGCGGTGCTGGTCCTCGAAGCCGCGGCCGACGGCGCGGTGAAGACAGCGCGCAAGGGAATGTCGCTGTACTGCGTCGACATCGAAGGACGCGCAGCACACGCCGGACTGGAACCGGAGCGAGGCGTGAACGCTGTCGTGGAACTCGCACATCAGATTCAGGCCGTGGTGGAGCTCGCGGACCCGTCGGCAGGAACGTCGGTGGTGCCGTCCGTGATCAGTGGCGGTACCACCACCAATACCGTTGCAGCGCAAGCGAAACTGTGGTGTGACGTTCGCATGTGGTCGGCGAAGGAACAGGAACGCATCGATCGTTCGATCCGCGCACTGACGCCGGTGCTTGCCGAAAGTCGAATTTCGGTGTCCGGAGGACCCAACCGTGGGCCCTTGGAGTCCGTGTCGTCGGAGAAGCTGTACTTTCTCGCTCACCAGGTCAGCAGCGAGAACGGGCTGGGAATGCTTCGCGACTGCGCTGTGGGCGGCGCCTCGGACGGAAACTTCACTGCCGCAGTCGGAACTCCCACGTTGGACGGCCTCGGCGCCGTCGGCGGTGGTGCCCACGCAGCGACAGAACACGTAGAGATAGATCAGATGATCCCGCGCGCCACCTTGTTGGCCGGTCTGGTGACTCGAATCCTGGAGGGAGGACTGTGACGATGACGTCGCCGAACAATGTCCAACGCAAGACCGTTCAACCATTCGGAGGTGTATCGCCTTCACGGATGCGGCAAGCTATCAGCCAGGCCGAGCAGGCCGCTCTGCTTGCATGTGTGACTATCGAAACCGTCACCGGACATGCCGAGTTGGAACAGGTATTCGGTCTGTTCGAGAAGGTATGGCAGCCGGAGAGCGGTAACCCTCCCGTCCATCGGGACATGATGAAAGCGCTCGCGCACTCCGGTAACTACGTCGCCGGCGCTTTTCGTGGCGGAGATCTGATCGGCGGCTCGGTCGCATTCTTCGAGGAACCGCAACATCGTTCGTTGCATTCACACATCACGGGGATCCTCCCGAACGTGCAGAACGGGCACATCGGCCTCGCGTTGAAACTGTTCCAGCGAGCATGGGCACTGGAACGGGGAATTCTCCACGTGCGGTGGACTTTCGACCCGCTCGTCGCGCGCAATGCCTACTTCAACGTCTCGAAACTCGGTGCGTTCCCGATCCAGTATCTGCCGCGTTTCTACGCGCCGATGAACGACAGTCTCAACGGCGGCGCAGACAGCGACCGGTTGCTGATCGACTGGGAAATCGGTAGCAGCAAGGTTTCCGACGTCGTCGCCGGTTCGGGAGAGGTCCCGACTCCCGAGTCGTTGGGAGCCAGCGAACTGTTGTCCATCTCCGAAGCCGGCCTGCCCGTGTTGAAGTCGACGAAGAATCGTTTCGTCACGGTGGCTACACCGAATGACGTGTACGCACTACGTAAGTCGGATCCGGCAGCAGCGAACGACTGGCGTCTGGCAGTCCGCGAGACTCTCGGCGGTGTGCTCGCCGAGAACGGAGTGGTTCTCGCTGTCACCAGGACCGGAAAGTATGTCCTGGACCGTGCGCCGGGAACACAGGCAGGCAGGACAACAGCGGAGGTTACCTCGTGAAGATCGACGGAGTTGAATTACGCCGGGCAGCACTGCCGTTGAAGGCGCCGTTCCGGACCTCGTTCGGCACGGAGACCACCAAGGACGTGCTGTTCGTCAAGGTCGTCACCTCCGAGTCGGAGGGCTGGGGCGAGTGCGTAGCGATGTCCGAGCCTCGCTACTGCTCCGAATACACGGACGGCGCCGCCGAAGTACTTCGCAAGTTCCTGATCCCGTCTCTGGGTGAACTCACCGATCCCGACGTGCACGCACTGAGCGCCGCGATGGAACAGTTCGCCGGACACCCGATGGCCAAAGCCGCCTTGGAAACCGCTTTCCTCGACGCCGAGTTGCGCGCCTGCGGGACGAGCATGTCTTCGTACCTCGGCGCAGTAGTCGATCGCGTACCGGCCGGTGTCTCGGTGGGTATCAAGAACTCGATCGACGAACTGCTCGAGGAGGTAGGCGGCTTCCTCGATGCCGGATACCTTCGGATCAAACTGAAGATCGAACCGGGCTGGGACATCGAGCCGGTTCGCGCGGTCCGCGAGCGGTTCGGCGAAAACGTACTCCTCCAGGTCGACGCGAACACCGCGTACACCCTGGCTGACGCGCGCCATCTCCAGCGGCTCGACGACTTCGACCTCCTGCTGATCGAGCAGCCGCTTCCCGAAGAGGAACTTCGCGGCCATGCCAGGCTGGCCGAGATGATGCGGACGCCGGTCTGCCTCGACGAGTCGATCACCTCCGCCAAGGTCACCGCCGACGCATTGGCCATCGGTGCGTGCAGCGTGGTGAACATCAAACCGGGACGTGTCGGCGGTTATCTGGAATCGCGCCGTATCCACGACGTCTGCAAGGCCAACGGAATTGCCGTGTGGTGCGGCGGAATGCTCGAGACCGGAATCGGTCGAGCCGCCAACGTTGCTCTTGCCGCGCTCCCCGGATTTGTCCTACCAGGTGATACGTCGGCTTCCGACCGGTACTTCGCCGAAGACATCACCGAGCCGTTCGTTCTCGACAACGGTTACGTGAAGGTTCCGGAAGGACCGGGCATCGGCGTCGAACCGATCCCTGACCTGCTCGAAGCGATTACCACGTCGGTCGAATGGATCGGCATGGATCGGTTTTGACGAATCACTATGACACACTTCGTTCACAGGACGAAGGAGTGATAGACGTGGGCACCGTACGACCTCGCATCAGTTTGGTGCGGCTTCTCGAAGACGTGGGAACTACGGTGCTGAATCCGGTTGTCGGTGACCCGGAGGCGGTCGAGGAGATCGCTTCGGTGGTCATTCACGACCCCGACGACGACTCGCCCTCGACGCCCGACTCCATGGTGCTGCTGGTCGGCATCACCGGCGGCGAACGTATCGCGGAGTCCGTCGCAGGCCTGGCCGAGCGCGGAGTGCGAGTGGTGGTCGCGCGAGTGACCACCGAGGTCAGCGACGCAGACCGCGAATCCATCATGTCCTCGGGCGTCGTCGTGTTGACGTTGGCCCGCGGAGTCTCGTGGGTTCAGCTGACAAGTCTGCTTCATTCGGTGCTCTCGGCACGGAACGAAGTCGGGCACATCCATTCACGCGGGGGTGGTCCGGCGGGCGATCTGTTCGCCTTCGCCAACGCCGTCAGTGCGCTGCTGGACGCGCCGATCACGATCGAGGACCGAAGCTCGCGGGTCATCGCCTTCTCAGGCCGCCAGGAAGAAGGCGACGGTCCACGTATCGCGACCGTCTTGGAGCGGCAAGTTCCTGACCAGTACATTCGGGTGCTCGAAGAAGCAGGGGTTTTCGACCGGCTCTATCGCAGCGACGATCCGGTGTGGGTCTCGGCCGAGACCCTCGGTACGAAAATGGGTCGTATCGCCGTGTCCATCCGGGCCGGCGACGAGTTCCTCGGCTCCATGTGGGTGGCAACCGGTGAGCCGATGTCCGAGGACCGGATGCGAGCCTTGCGCGATTCGGCAGGGTTGATCGCGCTGCAGATGTTGCGTTTGCGCGGCGGCGCGGACGCCGAACGTCGACTGCGCGCAGACCTGATCGCAACCCTTCTCGACGGTGGGACCGGTGCGGTCGACGCGATGAACCGCCTCGGCCTCGGAACCGGCCCGGCACTCGTAATGGCTTTGGGCCGAAGGTCTTTCGAAGGTTCGTCGAAACCCGATGACGCTGCCCACGTGGTGCGACTGACCGACGCTCTGGCCATGCACCTCGGCGCCGTCCACTCACAGTCGGCGGCTGCCTTGGTCAACGGGACCGGCTACGCAGTGCTGTCCGTTCGCGGGCATTCCCCGGCCGAAGCCGAACTGCAGGCGTTCCGTGTGGCTTCGGATTTCCTGGACCGTACCGGAGCGTCCGGCGACACGATCATCGGAATCGGTCGGGTCGTGACCAGGCCGGCACAGTTGAGCCGATCGAAGCGTGACGCCGAACATGCCCTCGAAGTGTTGTTGGCGGGACGAGCGTCGGGCAGCGTCGCCACTTTCAGCAGCGTCCACGTCGACGCCATTCTGCTGGAGATTGCGTCGGAAGCCGCAGCCGAAGGGTTTTCGGACCTGGGGCCCATCGAGGCGATCGCCAGCCACGATGCTGCTCATGCGACCTCGTTCGTCGACACTCTCGATGCGTGGCTCAATGCCTTCGGCGATGTCGGTGACGCTGCAGCGTCATTGCACGTGCACCCCAACACCTTTCGGTATCGTCTAAGTAAGCTCAAGGGTATGGCCGCGTTGGATCTCGACGATCCCAACGTCCGGTTCCGCTTGATGGTGCACCTTCGTCTGCGCGGTCCGCGCTAGCTCGAAAGCCGAAAAGTGCGGGTCGTGCTGATTTCTCAGCGCGACCCGCACTTCTGTCAGCGGGTACTGCTCAGCTGTTGCGGAGTGCTTCGACGGCGATGCGGCCGACGGTTCCGATCGAGGCGTCGATCTTCGGGGCGCGATGCGTGAGTTCGTGGGACTTGGTGAAGACGCCGACGGCGTAACGCTTGCCGTCGGGGTACGCCACGACACCGGCTTCGTTTCGTACCAATCCCAGCGTTCCGGTCTTGGCGGCGACGGTGACCTCGTCGGGGAACCCGGACGAAAGTCGGTGTGGCCAGACCTGCTTGCTCATGATCGTTCGGACTTCTTCACAGGCTGAGGCGGGCCCTGCTTCGTCCTTCCAGATTGCAGCCAGCAACATTGTGATCTCACGAGGAGTGCTGGAGTTGGAGCGAGCCGGATCCATGACGGAAATTGTCCGGAGAATTTCGATCGGGGGCATTTCCAGCAAGGTGCCCTTGTCGACGCCGAGGTCGTCGTAGACCGATTTGAACAGACCGCGGCAGTCACGAACCAAGTTGGTCTTCTCCAAACCGAGCCCACGCAGCGTCGCGACGATGTTGTCGAGTCCGAGACGCTCGTACAGGAAATCGGTGGCGGCGTTGTCGCTGAAGCTCATCATGAGCAGAGCGAGATCTCGCCAACTGGCCGTGACGTCGTCGGCGCAACCGCCGATACCGATGCCGCCGGAGCGGAACTCGGCGGTCACGGTGGCGTGCTCGGTCGGATCAAGGGTGCCGGCCGCAACTTCGCGGGCGTACTGCAGTACGACAGGAATCTTGAAAACGGAGGCGAGGATGACACCCTCGTCAGCGCCGTAGCCGAACTCTTCGCCCGAATCGATGTCGCGTGCGTGGACGAACGCATCGGTCTTCGCTTCGGCCAGTACAGCAGCGATCTCCTGCTGCGCGCTCTCAACGTACGTGGCGGTTTCGGTCATTCGAGAAGCCCTTTCGTCGGTATCCGTCTATCTGGGTTATTCGTGGATCTGACGATAGTGAGTCGACGACGGGGGGTCTTGTACGAATCGACGAAGGTTGGCGCACGGTTCGGTGCCGATACGCCGAATCAATCGATTGTCAGGGTGTTCCGGGGTCAGGACGCATAGGTTTCGAGGCGGCATCCGACCAGGTCGGCGACCTCGGTGCGGCGCTTGTCCGAGACCACACCGGCCAAGAGCAACGAGAACAACTCGTCGATCCGATCGTTCAAATCGCTTCGTCGGGTGAGTACGTTCGATACCAGCTGAACGCCGGTGAACGCCGAGATCACCACGCGACCCACCGATTCCGGCTCCACGTCTTCGCGGATATCGCCTTCGAGCTTCGCGGCCTCGGCCAGTTTTCGAAGGTCGCGTATCCACGCGAGGTACGGGCCTTGCGAACCGTCGACAGAGGCCAATTCGAGGTTAAGCCGGACTCCCGCACGAACAATCGAGTCCGCGACGAGTTGGCGGCCCATCTCGTGGCACACCATGACGAGCTGTTCGAGTGCCGGTGCGCCCGTGGCGGCTACCGCGGAGAAAGCCGAGATCGAGATCTGGTGTTGCTCTTCCATGACGGCTTGGGCCAATTCGTCTTTGGACGAGAAGTGAAAATAGACCGCACCCTTGGTCATCCGTGCCGCGGACACGATGTCGTTCATGCTCGTGCTGCCGTACCCCGTGACTTCGAACCGATCAGCAGCGCCTTGAAGAATCTGTCGGCGACTGATCTTGGCACGTTCCTGCATTGCTCCCTTGTCCTCCGACTGTTAACACGTGAACTAGTTTTAGGGCCCTAGGTCCCGGACCGGCGCCCCACGGTAGCAGCGAAACTCGTGCTCGCGCGACAGCGCGAAACGGACTGTTCGGTGTGCAATCGCAGGTCACGGTCGGTAGGAGCGACAAATGCGACCGCCGCAACATCCGGGGGAGGCTGCGGCGGGGAGTCCAGTTATCGGCCAGCGAAATTCGGTCGAAGGTACGCGATCATCGAGTCGAGACGGTTGCCTCGAAGCCGAGGTCGCGCAGTGCCGACTTGAGTTTGGTCTGTGCCTCGTCGAGAGATTCGGGTGACGGCGAAGTGTCGGCGCCGCTGATGTCGAAGTTGCCCATGTCGTACGCGGGGAAGACGTGAACGTGAAGATGCGGAACTTCCAGACCTGCGATGAGGAGACCGGCCCGAGGTGCGTCGAACGCCTTCCTCACGGCCTGGCCCAGGTTGCGTGCAACCGCGGTGACCTTGGCAAAGAGGTCAGGATCTACGTCCTGCCACTGATCGACCTCGGCGCGCGGTACGACAAGCACGTGACCTTGCGTGACCGGTGCGATGGTCAAGAACGCGACAACGTCGTCGTCCTCCCACACGAAACGTCCTGGTAGATCCCCGTTGATGATGGCGCTGAAGACTGAAGGCATACCCCGAGATTAGCCCGCGTCCGGTTGCCAGGAAACTCCCAGGCTGGACGCAGGTTCGTCGGAGCCGGCCCGACAAATCTAGGACGCATGACGACAGAAGCCATGCAGACCGCGGGCAGCACGGACGCAGGGGAGCTTTCCGCGACGACTGTAGTGCTGGACGTGGTCGTCCCGGTATACAACGAAGAGGCAGGCCTCGAGACGTGCGTGCGGCGCCTGCGCCGGCATTTACGCACACAGGTGCCATTTTCTGCACGAATTACCATCGCGGACAACGCCAGTGTCGACGGCACGTTGGCGCTCGCACGTTCCCTCGCCGAAGAATTCGACGACGTCCGGGTCGTCCACCTGGACGCGAAGGGTCGCGGCCGAGCATTGCGGCAGGTGTGGAGCGACTCCGACGCGGACGTGGTCGCATACATGGACGTCGACCTCTCCACCGACCTCAACGCCCTGATGCCGTTGATTGCTCCGCTGCTCTCCGGGCACTCGGACATCGCCATCGGTTCCCGGCTGGCACGGTCGTCGCGCGTGGTGCGCGGCCCCAAGCGTGAGTTCATCTCGCGTAGCTACAACCTCATCCTCCGAAGCGCACTGCACGCTCGCTTCTCCGACGCCCAGTGCGGATTCAAAGCCATGCGCGTCGATGTTGCGCGGCAACTACTTCCGCTGGTGGAGGACACCGGGTGGTTCTTCGACACCGAACTGCTCGTGTTGGCCGAGCGAGCGGGCATGCGGATTCACGAGGTGCCCGTCGACTGGGTGGACGACCCGGACAGTCGGGTAGACATCGTCGCCACGGCAGTCGCCGACCTCAAAGGTGTCGTCCGCGTCGGACGAGCACTGTCGACCGGCTCGCTCCCACTGGCCGAGCTCAGGGCGAGTTTCGGACGTGAACCACTGGTTCCCGGAGTTCCTCGAGGAATGGTCGGGCAGCTCTCACGCTTTGCCGTGGTGGGAGTCATTTCGACGCTCGCGTATGCGCTGCTTTACCTCGCACTGCACTCGGTGATGGGTGCGCAGTGGGCCAACGCCGTCGCATTGCTGGTGACGGCAGTGTTCAATACCGCCGCCAATCGAGCCTTCACCTTCGGGATTCGCGGGTCGGAGGGATCCGCCCGTCACCAGATGCAGGGCTTGCTCGTGTTCGGGTTCGGTCTACTGCTCACCAGCGGATCGTTGTTCGTCCTCGACGTTGTGGCGCCTGACGCGTCCAAGCACGTCGAACTTGCAGTACTCGTCATTGCCAATCTTGTTGCCACAGTGAGTCGATTCATCGCACTGCGCTGGGTGTTTCGCACCGCACAACCCGTAGGAGCTAATCGATGACCGCCACTGCAGAGAGATTGGCCGCACCGGTCCCGGCACCGGAACCGCCACGTCAGGCGCGCTGGGAACCGTGGGCGCTCGGAGTGCTGTTGGTGGGCACCGGAGTCGCCTACATCTGGGGTCTCGGCGCATCCGGTTGGGCCAACTCGTTCTATGCCGCTGCGGTACAGGCAGGTTCGGTGTCCTGGAAGGCCTTCTTCTTCGGATCCTCGGACGCCGCCAACTCGATCACCGTCGACAAACCGCCGATGTCCCTGTGGTTGATGTCGCTGTCGGTTCGCATCTTCGGACTCAATTCCTGGGCGATGTTGGTGCCGCAGGCGTTGCTCGGTGTCGGGTCGGTAGCGCTGTTGTGGGGAACGGTGCGACGGTACTTCGGTGCGGCCGCCGGCCTCCTCGCCGGTTTGGTTCTTGCTCTCACTCCCGTCGCGGCGCTGATGTTCCGGTTCAACAACCCGGATGCCCTGCTGGTGCTCCTGATGATCGCGGCGGTGTGGGCGATGATGCGCGCGGTTCAGGATGGTCGCACCCGCTGGCTCGTGTTGGTCGGTGTCTTCTGTGGATTCGGTTTCCTGACAAAGCAATTACAGGTCATGTTGGTGGTACCGCCACTGGCGCTCACCTACCTGATCGCCGGTCCGCCGAAACTGGGTAAGCGGGTACTTCAACTGTTCGCTGCACTGGGCGGGCTGATCGTCTCCGCCGGATGGTGGTTGGCAATCGTCGAACTGTGGCCGGCCGACTCACGTCCGTGGATCGGTGGTTCGCAGAACAACTCGATTCTCGAACTGACGCTCGGCTACAACGGACTCGGACGCCTGAGCGGCAACGAGACCGGAAGCGTCGGCGGCGGCGGAATGCGCGGTGCTGGTGACGCTGCGACCGGTGCTGTCGGTGGTTTCCCCGGAATGGGCGAGGCCGCAGGTGGTATGGCAGCGGGAGGTATGGCACCAGGGGGCGGGGCAGGCGGTGGAATGTGGGGGAGTACCGGCATCACCCGATTGTTCGAATCTGCCCAGGGCGGCCAGATTGCCTGGCTGATTCCTGCCGCACTGATTCTTCTGGTGGCTGGAATCGTGCTGCGGGGCAAGGCGCCGCGCGTCGACACACAGCGCGCTTCATTCATCGTCTGGGGACTGTGGCTGTTGGTGACCGGACTGACCTTCAGTTTCATGGCGGGAATCTTCCACGCGTACTACACGGTTGCGTTGGCGCCGGCGATCGCCGCACTGATCGGTTCAGGATCCGTATTCGCTTGGCGTCATCGTGACGTTCTCTGGGTTCGCCTCGTTCTGGCAGTGTCGTTGGCCGCAACCATTGCGATGGCGTGGGTACTGCTCGGACGCTCGCCTTCGTTCGTACCGTGGCTTCGCTGGGCGATTCTGGTCGTCGGCATCGTCGCTGCTGTGGCAGTGCTGATCCCGGCAGTGACGCGAGGTCGATTGGCTGCGGCAGTGATTCTCGCGGCGATCTTCACCGGTCTGGCGGGTCCGACTGCGTACGCGATCGACACGATCAACACTCCGCACACCGGTTCCATAGTTTCTGCCGGACCGAGCGTCGAAGGTGGAATGGGCGGGCCCGGCGGTGGTCGTGGAGGATTCGGCGGATTCAGTGGCATGGCTGACGGCGGTAACCGCCGGACGGACGGTACCGGGGCAGGGACAGGGACAGGGACAATGGGGGTGCCGCCTGCGGGAATGGGTCAGATACCAGGGGGTGCAACAGTTCCGGGCGGCACCACATCGACCACTGACGCAACACGCGGCGCAATGGGCGGCGGAGCGGGAGGTGGTTTGCTTCAGGGCAGCACACCGGGAGCTGCGGTCGTGTCCACACTCGAAGAGAACTCCGACCAGTTCACGTGGGTCGCCGCGGCAATAGGATCCAACAGCGCCTCGGGCTATCAGCTTGCGACGCAGTCACCGGTCATGGCTATCGGAGGCTTCAACGGGAGCGATCCGTCCCCGACGCTCGCGCAGTTCCAGCAGTACGTGGCAGAGGGCAAGATTCACTACTTCATTGCGGGCGGGGGGATGGGTGGCGGTATGAACGCCGAAGGCACCGCTACAGCCATCTCGACGTGGGTGACCGAAAACTTCACCGCCACAACGGTGGACGGAGTGACCCTCTACGACTTGACGGTTGCAGGCTGACCAACATGAACGCACGCCAGGTCCGCATCGGNNCCGATGCGGACCTGGCGTGAAGTTGTATGCCCGAGGTTTGTCCTCAGGTTTTGAAGGTGGTGTTCGCCGGCCGCGGGTGCCGCTGCGGGTCGATCGAGGGTGGTGGGATGAACCAGGGTTTGTTGTCGACCCCGATCCGGATCTCCCACTTGCCGACGAACCCGGATTTGCGGTGCATCAACCGGTGATGCGAACGGCACAGCAGGACCAGGTTGTTCATCACCGTCGGGCCGCCATTGGCCCAGTGCCGAATATGGTGCGCATCGGTCCAGGCGGGCACACACGTGCAGCCGGGGAACGCGCAGCCTTTGTCGCGGGCGATCAGGGCGACGCGTTGTTCGGCGGTGACCAATCGTTTCCCTGGTTTCGCATCGAGCGGTGCGCCGTGATCATCGAGTAGGACAGTGGACAGGAAGCAGTCGCACCCGAGAAGCCTGGTTTGCGAGATCGAGAGTGGTCCGAGCCAGGGCATGTGCCCGACATCGAGATCCGACAGATCTAGATCAAGTGAGTCTTCCTCGTCGGCATCAGTGGCAGCGGAAGATGCTGCGCAGTCGCGGTGCTCGGCCAGATCCCGGGCGTTGATGTGCACGTTCACGTGCGGCCGCTGACCACCATCCATGCCGGTCTTGGCGCAGTCCAGGTAGCGGCGGATCAGTTCGGTGAACCCGTCCGCGGTCCGCTTCGCCGCCGACCGGGCATCCGGGGTTCCATCGGGTGCCGGGGTGGGCATCGTCAGATTCGACAGGGCCGACAGCAGCATTTCGCCGGTGAGGGCGTCGAAATCGCCACGCACCACCACCCGACCATTCAGCGTCGACGCGATGCGGAGTTCGTTGCGGTCGACGTCTTCGGCTGGCGGAATCTCATCGGATTCGAAGATTCGCTCCAACGTCGCGATCACGTTCCGCACCTTCGTCGTCGTGGCCTCCACCCCCGACGCGGCAGCCAACAACAAGTCGATGCACTTCGGTAGCGCTTCCTCCGGCATCCCCTTCGGCGGTGACTCGCAGAACGCCACGATCAACACGGCGTGCTCGAACGAACAATCCCCGCAATCGAACCGAGCCGCCACTGCCGGAAACGGCCGCAGCGCAGCACCGAGGGCGGCGATCTTCTTCCCGTCCCGCACCTGCAGCATCGTGTTCGCCGCCAACCACGCACCCACCCCGCGACTGGCGATCACCTGATCATCCGGGCGCAACGACAACTCGTCGACCACCGCCACCCGCACAGCTTCCAGGCGCAGAATCTCCGCACTCGCCTCGATAGCAGCAGCCCGCAACTCAGCAGCCGTCAACTGCCACAGACGTCCGCGTAAACCCACCGCAGAACCAGACACCACATCCGATGACAGAACACTCATTGAATCCCCCGATCCCCTACACAAAGCATACTCGAACATGCGTTCGAGTCAAGGATGGATTTCGGGGAGGCTAAGCGCTAATACTGTCGAGGTCGTGGACCAGGTCGCAGCAGGCGTCGAGTAATTCGCGATCATGGCTGATAAGTAGTACGCCGACGCCGGTTTCGGTGGCGCGACTCTCGATCAGCCGAACGAGCGCGGCCGTCGTGGCAGCGTCGAGCATCGCCGTCGCCTCGTCGCAGATGAGGTATTTCGGTTGTTGCGCCAGCGATCTCGCCAGGCAGGCGCGCTGCAGTTGGCCGTCGCTGACCTGGTGCGGTCTGCGCGACAAGAGATCGGGAGTGAGGCCCACTTCTGCTGCCAGTGCGGCCACATCGATTGTCCTACCGGCAATATCACCGGGTTGGCCGATGATCGAGGCGAGCGTCTGCCGAGGGTCGGTTGATGCGCGAGGTGACTGAAACAGCATGGACACCGTGCCGCGCAGTGCTGTGGGTACCGAGAATTTGGTACCCACAACGGGCGATCCGTCGATCCGCACTTCGCCTGACCACGGCGCGTCCAGTGAGGTGAGAATCCTTGCAAGTGTAGATTTTCCGGTGCCCGAAGGACCGGTCAGGCCGATCAGTTTCCCAGGCGGAATCTCGAGCGAGACGTTCTCGAGAACTGGCCGGTTGCGATGGTAACCGCTGGTGATTCCCAGAGCTTGCAGACTCATGTCAGCCCACCCTCCGCAATGTTCGGTATGTGCGTTCGCCGAGGGTCACCAACTCGGTCGGGCCGCCGGACTGTTTCGACTCCGGGCGTCGTAGGTGATAGACGCAGTCGTCGGGGAGGTCGGTGAGTTGCGGTGGCGAGCCCGGTATCGGATGCAAGCCGCGGGAAGGTAAGGCGCCGAGAAGGTCTCGGGTGTAGTCGTGGAGTGGATCCTGAAACACCAGGGCAGCCGGTCCGGTTTCCATGATGCGTGATGCGTACATGACGGCAAGTCGATCCGCGACTCCGCTGCGGGTAAGTGATGCAAGGTCATGGGTGATGAGCAGGACCGCCGCCCCGGCGTCCGCGCATTCTCGAAGTAGTCGCATGACGTGGTCGGTGAGTTCCCGGTCGAGGTTGGCGGTAGGTTCGTCTGCCACGATCACCGACGGATTCCCGGCCAGCGCACCGGCAATGGCAACGCGTTGTGCCATGCCGCCCGACAGTTCGTGCGGGTAGCAGTCCAGGGCCGACGGGTCGAGTCCGACGCGAAGTGCCAAGGCGTCGCAAGTGTGATCGCCGCCGAGTGTGTCGATCGTCTCCTGTAGCTGCGATCTCGCAGTCCGGACGGGGGTGAGATGTGTTGCGGCGGATTGTGGAACGAGAGCCACGTGCCGTCCGCGGAAGGGGGTGCCGGAGAAGACGTCGATCTCGACGTCCGGGGTACCGACGGTGACCGTTCCGGTTCGAGAAGCGTTCGGCGGCAACATGTTCATGACTGCGGTGGCGATGATCGACTTGCCGCACCCGGATTCGCCGACCAGCGCGGTCACCGTGCCGGCTGGAACGTCGAGGTCGATGTCGCTCGCAGCGTGGACTACGGATCCGCCGGGCAGCGGGATCCTGACGGTGAGGGATTCGATGCGTAGGCCGGGGTTCACAGTCGTAGCTCCGAAGGTCGAGGGGGCGTGAGCATCGACCGCAGGGCCGAACCGGCGACTGCAACTGCGACGGTGGCGATCACGAGGACTGCGGCGGGGAATACCAGCGTCCACCAACCGCCGAGGAGCAGAGAACTGCGTGCCTCTTCGAGAAGCGTTCCGAGACTGGGCTTGTGCGGGGGTAGGCCGAAACCCAGGAACGACAACGTCGATTCGTGCCAGACGGCGTGGGGCAGCAGGAGAACGACTGCGATCAGGGCCTGCGGCGCCGTCGCCGGCACGAGGTGGCGCATGATCACGTGACGTCGACTTGCCCCCGCGAGAATGGTGGCGTCGATGTAGGGACGTTCGCGAAGACTCAAGATCTCGGAGCGGATGATCCTGGCCACTTGGGTCCAGTGGGTCAGTGCGATCGAAAGCACGATGGCGGCGATGCTTCCACGGAACATCGCGACGATGACGATGCCGAGCAGTAGGTGGGGGAGAGCGTTGACGGCGTCGGTGCCGCGCATGACGAACCTGTCGACCCAGCCTCCGACCAGTCCGGCCGTGGTACCGACGGCGACGCCGATCACCGTGGCGAGCAGCGCGCAGGCGAGTGCGATGAGAAGTGAGGTTCGAATCCCTGCAGCTATGCGCACGAACAGGTCTCGTCCTGCCGAGTCCGTTCCGAACGGGTGATCGAAGGACGGGGCCAGGCGAGCCGCCGAGAAGTCTGTGACTCGGTCGTCGACGTCGGCCAACCATGGGACCAGCGCCGCGTACAGCGCAACGAGGATCAGCACGCCGAGGGCGATCTTGAAGCGTCGCTCAGCCATCGGTACTCACTCTCGGGTCGAGTACTGCAACCAGGACGTCGGCAAGTAATGAGCCGAGCATGACCGTCAATGTCGTACCGACGGTGAGGAACGCGAGAAGGGCCATGTCGAGGTCACGCGCAGACGACACGATGGCCCCGGCAATCCCTGGCCAACTGAAGACTTCTTCCACCAGAACTGCTCCGACTATCAGTTCGGGCAACCGCACGCCGACGATGTTGACGAACGGTGCCAGCGATGTGGGCAGTATGTGGCGTTTCGTGATGGTCGGCGTCGGGATTCCGCGCGCTACCGCGCCCGCGACAAACCCCTCGCTTTTCGAACCCACGACGGATTCTCGGACCGCGAGTAGGAGCCACGGCATCTGCGAGATGGCGAGGACCGTCACCGGCAGCACCAAGTGCCGGATCACCTGTCCCGGTGTGGGATCGACACCCCCGTCGGTCAGTCCGGCGACGGGGAGCCAGCCGAGAGTCAACGCGAAGAGGGCGATTGCCCCCAGAGACAAGACGAACGGCGGAAGGCCTTGGACGACGACGCTCAGCCCTGACACGGTCTTGTCCAGGAATCCTCCACTGTGGATTCCGGCGAGAACACCCAGGGCCAGCGAGGCGAGAATCGCAATGAGAAGTGAGATGCCTACCAGCAGCAGGGTCCATGGCAGACGTTCGGAGATGACTTGGGAAACAGGTTGATTGAACGATCTGGAAATCCCGAGATCGCCGGTGAATACTCCCTGGAGCCAATTCCAATACGTGCTGTACCAGGGGTTGTCGAAACCCATCTGGTCGGCGATCAGCGCTTTGTCCGCGTCGCTGGTCGTCATGTATCGCGTGCCGAGATAGCCGACCAACGGATCGAACGGTGAAATCGCAGCGGCAGCAAAGAGTCCCGCGGACACCACGACGATCACCGGCACGATGAACAACACCCGCCGACCGACCATCGTGAGGATGGCCTTTCGGCGGGAGTTGTCACGGTGGCCCTGCGTCGGCCGCGTGTCTGCCCGAACGTCGACCGCTGTCATTGCCCTCTGGCCCACGTCTGCAGTGACCACCACGGACCCCAGGTCACACCGTGTGAGTGTGGTTCGAGTACCGGCCCGGACATCTGCCAGTCGGAATCCTTCGAAACGTACGTATGGTCGAGGAACACGAGGATGACAAATCCGGGATCCTCGACGTACGCCTGCTGAACGTCGCGATACGCGGCGTCACGCGTTGCCTGGTCGAGGCTGCGGCGTCCTACTTCCAACCCCGCGTCGACTGCTGGATTGGAGTAGTCGCTGGCGTTGTCGTAGATGCTGCCGACCCCGGGCGCGATGTACTTCGAGTTCAGCGCGTCGTACGCCTGCGTGTCGGGGTCGAAAGGCTCGTCTCCGCCACCGAGAAGCGTCGAATCCTGGTTGATTCGAGGGTCTATGCGGTCCCAGGAGAGCGCCTCGAGATCCACCTCGATGCCGACAGCAAGGGCGTCGGAGGCAAATGCCTGAGCAAGATCACGTCGAACGGTGTCGACGGAGTTGTACATGATCGTGAACTGCGCCCGCTGACCGTCTTTCGAACGGATTCCGTCGGCGCCTTCTATCCAGCCCGCTTCGGTCAGAATTCGCTCGGCCTCGGTCGGGTCGTAGGCGAAGGTTGCGTTCGGGTTGTACGAGTCGCCGTACACCTCGGGGATCGGAGTGGCGGCAACGCGGCCGTGTCCGCCCAGGACGTTGTCGATCATCGACTGGCGGTTGGCGGCGAGATTGAGTGCCATCCGCACGGCTTTGTCGCCTGCCACGGGATTGTTCGTCGGGAGTGAGAGGCCGCGCCAGTCTGCTGACTGGTGGGCCGTCACGGACATGTTGTCTTTGCCCGAAAACGTATTGGCAAGCAGTGGAGGGAGATTGGTGCCGTCGATCTCGCCGGACACCATGCGCTGGGCTCGGGTGTTGTCGTCAGGAACGTAGAGGAGAGTGAGTTTCTTGATCTCCGGTGCACCGTCCCAGTAGTTCTCGTTCGCCTCGAAGACCGCTCGATCCGGTGAGAGGTCGACGAGTGTGTAGGGACCGGTACCGACGGGCGCGGTGTTCAACGGCGACTCGGCGGCAAGCCCGGGTGTCGCGAGGGATTCCGACGGAACCATGCCGATCAGCATTTTCGTCAGCAGCGGCGCATACGAGTAGGCGAGGCGGAACTCGACTGTGCTGTCGTCGACGGCCACGACGTCGCTGATCATGTCGTACGACGACCGCGCTTCGGAGGCGGAAGCGGGATCGAGGATCGCCTTGTACGTGGCAACCACGTCGGCGGCGTCGAAGGTCGATCCGTCGGAGAAGGTGACCCCGTCGCGGAGTTTGACCGTCCAGACTGTCGCGTCGGCGTTGGCAGTGGGCATCTCCGCCGCCAGAGACGGCTCGAATCCCGGCATGCCGGTGCCTCCGGTGAGCCGGACGAGACCGTCGTACATCTTGGCTTCACCGGCGGCGCCGAAACCTGCGACCGGGTTGTAGCCGCCCAATTCGTAGCCGTCGGCCAGGACCAGGCCGTTGTCGTTGCCCGATGAGTCGGTGCCAGTCGGGCTACTGCACGACGTGATCAGAAGTGCGCCGATTGCGGCGGTTGCGGTGAGCGTCAGAACGCCTGGTTTGTGGAGTTTCACGGGTGTCCTTTCCTTGGTGGACAGGTGTCCGAAAACATCTGTTCACCTATTCAGGTATTCATATGATCTCATCTCGAAACGGATATTTCGCACAAAGGTCGAACGCTGGGACCTTGGCCCCGTCAGTGGCACTCCGAGAGCGCTGTTATCGCAGGCCGTAGTCTGTTCCCCGTGCGCGTACTAGTAATCGGCTCCGGAGCCCGTGAACATGCCCTCCTTCTCTCTCTTGCTCGCGATCCAGGTGTCACGGCCCTGATCTGCGCGCCTGGCAATGCCGGGATCGCAAAAATCGCCGAGCAGCACCCCGTCGACGTCGCTTCGGGTGACGCGGTTACCGCGCTGGCCCAGAAGGTCGACGCCGACCTCGTCGTCATCGGGCCCGAGGTTCCGCTGGTCCTCGGTGTCGCCGACGCGGTGCGTGCAGCAGGTATCGCCTGCTTCGGGCCGTCGGCCGACGCCGCCCGCATCGAGGGCTCCAAGGCTTTCGCCAAGGATGTGATGGCTGTTGCCGGCGTCAAGACCGCGCATAGCGAGATCGTCGACAATCCGGCCAAGCTCGACGAAGCGCTCGACCGCTTCGGGCCGAACTGGGTGGTCAAGGACGACGGACTTGCCGCGGGCAAGGGCGTTGTCGTCACGACGGATCGTCTCGCGGCACGCGATCATGCCGCGGAACTGCTCGAGACCGGACATCCGGTTCTCCTCGAATCCTTCCTCGACGGGCCGGAAGTTTCGCTCTTCTGCCTCGTCGACGGCGAAACCGTGATCCCGCTGCTTCCGGCTCAGGACCACAAGCGCGTCGGCGACGGAGACTCCGGACCCAACACCGGCGGCATGGGCGCGTACACCCCCTTGCCGTGGCTGCCCGACGAGATGGTCACGCAGATTGTCGACGAGGTCGTCAAGCCTGTCGCCGCCGAGTTGGTGGCACGCGGTAGCAGCTTCTCCGGTCTTCTCTATGCGGGTCTGGCGATCGGAGTCGACGGCCCGGCCGTGGTCGAATTCAACTGCCGGTTCGGTGACCCCGAAACGCAGGCCGTGCTTGCTCTCCTCGAAACGCCGCTGGGCGGTCTACTCAATGCGGCATCGACCGGAACACTCGATTCGGTCGGTCCGTTGCAGTGGCGCGACGGTTCCGCTGTCACGGTCGTGATTGCTGCCGAGAACTACCCGGCGACTCCGCGCACCGGCGACGTGATCACCGGAGCCGACGCCGACGGAGTCCTGCACGCCGGTACCAAGAAGCGTGAAGACGGAGCCGTCGTCTCGGCCGGTGGACGTGTGCTGAGTGTTGTCGGAGTGGGTAAGGATCTGACCGAGGCTCGCGACGACGCCTACGCAAAGATCGCCGACGTCAAGCTTCCCGGCGGTCATTTCCGCAAGGACATCGGACTCGGCGCCGTCGAAGGTCGCATCTCTCTTCCCTGACTCGTTCTTTCGGAGGGCCGGTGAACTTTCTGTTCATCGGCCCTTTTCGTGGAAAATCAACGGTTCCTTCAAGTTACCCACGAGTATGGACTTCTCGTTCGGTTTCTCCCGGTATATCTCAGCGCGGGGGTCACGGAAAGAGAAGGGCACACTTGAGCATTCGCGCTGGATCCAACGAACGGCACGCACGTACCAATTCCACGCTCTCGCGTAGAAACTTCTTGGCAGCAACAGGATTAGCTGTGGGGGCCGCCGCGCTCTCGTCCTCGTGGACCACGGCGGCCGCGGCGCCCAGGCGAGCATTGAACGACGGAGACCGTGTCCCCGCGCTCGTGATCGGCAGCGGATACGGCGGGGCCGTTGCGGCTCTTCGGTTGACGCAGGCCGGAATCGACACACACATGGTCGAAATGGGGAAGTCGTGGACCACGCCAGGGTCCGACGGCAAGGTCTTCTGCCCGATGCTCTCACCTGACGGTCGTTCCTTCTGGCTCAGAGACCGTACAGTTCAACCGGTTTCACACTTTTCCGGCGGCTCGGTGGACAAGAACATCAGTCGCTACGTCGGTGTTCTCGACGCCGAGGACTTCGGCGGGATCAAGGTCTACCAAGGTCGAGGGGTCGGCGGCGGATCGTTGGTGAACGGCGGCATGGCCGTCACACCCAAGCGCAACTATTTCGAAGAGATCCTGCCCGGAGTCGATTCCAACGAGATGTACTCGACGTACTTCCCGCGGGCCAACGCTGCGCTCGGAGTCAATAACATCGACCCGGCTTGGTTCGAGTCGACCGAGTACTACAAGTTCGCACGGACCGGGCGAAAGACCGCTGAGAGATCCGGTTACACAACAACGTTCGTGCCGAATGTGTACGACTTCAACTACATGAAGCAGGAAGCTGCTGGTCAGGTCACCAAGTCTGCCCTGGTGAGTGAGGTCATCTACGGCAACAACGCGGGAAAGAAGTCGCTGGACAAGACGTACCTCGCTGCGGCATCCGCCACCGGCAAGCTCACGATCTCGGCGCTGCACGTCGTGACCTCGGTTGCGCCGGCCGCGACCGGCGGTGGCTATCAAGTGGTGATGAATCAGATCAACGAGCAGGGCAACACCGTCGGCACCAAGACGGTGACAGCCGACAAGGTCTTCTTCGCGGCGGGCAGTATCGGTACCAGCAAGCTCCTGGTCTCGATGAAAGCGCAAGGGCAACTGGCGAATTTGCCGGGTGCTGTGGGGCAGGAGTGGGGTCACAACGGTAACGTGATGGTGGGCCGCGCCAATCACATGTGGGACGCGACCGGCGCGAAGCAGTCGGCGATCCCCGTGATGGGCATCGACAACTGGGCCGACACATCCGCTCCCGTCTTCGCGGAAATCGCGCCCTTCCCGGCGGGTACCGAACTGTGGGTGAGTCTGTACTTGGCGATTGCAAAGAATCCGCAACGCGCTCAATTCCAATTCAACTCGGCAACCGGCAAAGTCGGATTGAATTGGCAACGCTCGCAAAACCAGCCGTCGATCGACATGGCGAAGAAGCTCTTCGACAAGATCAACAAGAAGGAAGGCACGATCTACCGGACCGACCTCTTCGGGCCGACGCAGACGTGGGGCGACCAGTTGACGTACCACCCCCTCGGCGGTTGTGTGCTGGGCAAGGCGACCGACGGCTACGGTCGTCTGCCGGAGTACCCGGGACTGTATGTCATGGACGGATCCCTCGTTCCGGGCAATGTCGGCGTCAATCCGTTTGTCACCATCACCGCGCTTGCCGAACGGAATATCGAGAACATCATCGCGAACGACATGAACTAGCGGGGTAACTCGCTGACAGGTGCGGTGGGATCGGTTTCTGCCGCACCTGTTCGGTATGTCCAGGGGTTAGAGTCACGTGGACAGGCGACGCTCGACCCAGGGATGTAGACGTGAGGCGGACAAAGTCCGAGATCGACGGTGATTGGCTCCGGTGGGGAGTGCCGTCGAACGACGAGTTGGTGGTATCCGAACACGAATTGGACGACGAGCCTGAAGATTTGGTTCTGTGGGGTGGTGCGTCGAGTGCTGATCAACCGGTGACGTGGGAAACCCACTCACACCGATCGAACGAGATATTGTTCCCTCGTTCCGGCATTGTGGTTGTGCGCTCAGGCGCTCAGATGTGGACGTTGCTCCCGGGGCGCGGGCTGTGGATACCGGCACTGCTTCGACACTCGGTGCGCGTTGCCGCGGGTGCGCAATTCTTGACCGTGTATTGTGCTGTCGGACAAGGGCCTTCGCTCGGCGATCATCCGGTTGCGGTACATGGCACGCCACTCCTGTATGAACTGTTTCTGCATCTGAGTGCTCGCGAGATGTCGGACGATGCGAGGGGCCGCGCCGAGCGAGTGTTCTTCGACCTTGTTGTTCCCGGCGACGCGCGCGGGGCGATGAAGATCCCCGATGCGGGCCCGGTCGGCCGGATTGCGCGCGACCTGTTGGCTCGACCGGAGGACCCGCGCAGTTTCGAAGACTGGGCGAACGAGATCGGTGTCAGCACCAGCACTTTGGCTCGTCGATTCAAGGTGGACACCGGAGTCAGTTTCGGCCAGTGGCGAGTGCTGCTTCGGATGAACGTGGCGATGTCCCTGCTCGGCCAAGGGGCTGCGGTCGCCGACGTGGCAGAACGCATCGGATACTCGACGCCCAGCAGTTTCGTCGCCGCCTTCAAACAGTCCACCGGTATCACGCCGATGGTTTTTCGAAAGAACGCGGATCGTTGATCCGATTTCGACATTCTCTGACAAAACTCCGCGATTGCGTCAACTCCTGATCCGCTCTACCGTTACTCATGTAGGCGAGGCTTACTTTACTTTCCGGGTTCGGAGTTCTCCCGAAACCCGCTCGACAGCATGGGGCAGAAGTGATCGATTTTGTTGCGCCGCGTTCGAAACGCGGTAGCAGGGCCATCTTCATGGCTGTGGCAGTGGCACTTTCGACGGTGCTGGCTGCGTGTGGCACCTCGACGACCGACACGACGGGCGACGGTGAAGCGTGGACGTACGACAGTGAAGCGTGGACGTACGTCGATGCGCGTGGTCAGCAGATTTCGCTCGACAAGATCCCCGAACGCATCGTGGCGACGGCGGACACCGCGCCGGTGCTGCTCGAATACGGCGTCGTTCCGGTCGGCATCATCGGCTTCTCCAGGCTGGACGAATCAACGTTGAATGCATTCGACTTCAGCGGAATTTCCCATGTCAGCGAGACTGACACGGACATCAGCGCCGAGAAACTCCTGGCCGTGGACCCGGATCTTGTCATCGACATCTGGAGTTCGTACAACGGTGGCAACTTCGGCAGCATCTGGGGTGACGACATCGCTCGCGTCGAAGAGGTTGCTCCCATTGCAGGTGTCAAGATCACCGATGGGGCGCAAGCGGCGCTGGACAGCTTCAGTTCGTTGGTCCAGGGCATCGGCGGCACCGACACCTCGCCGGTCTACGCGGCGAAACGGGAAGAGCTGAATGCGCTCGGCGATCGGGTGCGCGAATTGGCTGCGGCGCGGACGAATATCTCTGTTGCATACGTGATTCCGTTGGAATCGAGCCTGGACTACGCCGTGCCGGGATGGACTCCACTCGGAAGTATTCTCGAAACGATGGGCGTCGAATTCGTCAAGCTCGACAGCGAGGACGGTTTCTGGGCGTCGGCGAGTTGGGAAGAGCCAGGCATCTTTCCGGCCGATCTCGTTCTGATTCCGCCGACGTGGTCGGATGCGCCGGAACTCGATTCGCCGACGTTCACGAGGCTTCCGGCCGTGGTTTCGGGCCAGATCGCGTCGGTGGAACTGCGTACGGGGTACAGCCTGACGGGCATCACGGAGCAGATGAAGCGTTTTGCCGACGTCTACGAGAAGAGCGGGAACGTCACCTGAGCAGCATTACCGCGGCGCATGAACTCTCAATGATCGATTGACTCGGTCGAGGATGCCGATGGCAGCGGTCAGTGTGTCGAGGTCACCCTCGTCGAGACCTGTCAGTTCTTGGGCCAGGACGCCGATGCGAAGTTCGGACCGACGGTCTCGACGCGCGCTTCGCTCGTCCTTCACGAAAAGTGTGCTCACTCGGCCGTCCGTGGGGTCGGGTCGCCGCTCGATCAGGTCCTTGTCGGAGAGGGTGCGCACCAGTGTGCTGATGGTGTTCGGGCGCCGGGAGAGTCGATCGGCCACAGCCCCGATCCGAGTGCCCGGATGACGTGCTACATCGTGAAGTACTTCGGATTGTGCCTCCGGCAAAGTCGCGTCGGTGCCCGACGCATCCATGTATTCGCGCAGCGCTCGACGTAATTCGAATGCTGCAGCGATGAGTGATCTCGACGTTTCTTCTGCAGTGGGCACGCGATCAGAGTAGTGATCGATCTCGTGTGATCCACGCCCTGAAACTGTATCTGACACAGATATAGTTTACAGTTCTTCGAAGGATAGGGTCACCTAACCATGGCGGAAGAAAAAGCTGTCATGCTTCACGACGTACGGGACACGATCATGAATTTTCGAAAGAAGTCACGCAGTGCAATGCTGATCGGCGCGCTGGCATTGGCGGCAACTCTCAGTGGCTGCTCGAGCGAGGACGCTTCGACCACAGATACGGGGACCAGTGCGTCGGCGCCGACGGGCTCTGCGTTCGTCGCTCCGCGAGCAGTCCCGGCCGGAATGGGGAGCGGAAAGTCGGACGGCGAGTTTCCTCGCACCGTCTCTCACTTCAAAGGAGACACCACGATCGAATCGCAGCCGCAGAAGGTGGTGGTGATCTCGACCGGACAGGCCGACGCACTGCTGTCGCTCGGTGTCGTGCCCGCAGGTTCGACGCGTGGTGACGGTGCGGACCTGGTTCCGCCGTATTTGTCGGCTGCCTACCCGGAATTCCGTACTCAGCTAGGTGATGTCGTTGACGCTGGTGGTCGCTTCACTCCGAATTTCGAAGCGATCGTCACGCTCGATCCTGACCTGATCTTGATGAATGTTGCAGGAAAGGACGCTGATTCGCTCTACGACCAGCTTTCGGCTATCGCACCCACGGTGGCAACGCAGGGGACCGGTGTCTACTGGAAGCAGGACTTCCTGCTGGTAGCCGACGGAGTCGGAAAGACGCAACAGGCGACGGCGCTACTGGATACGTTCAACGCCGACGCGGCGGCGCTCGGTGCTTCCCTGTCATCGCCGCCCACGGTGTCGTTCACCCGACAGAACGGAAATCGCCTGCGCATCTTCGGTATTCCTTCATTCACCGGAAGTATCGCCCAGGATGCCGGTCTGGCGCGTCCGGAGTCGCAGCAATTCGACGACACTTCGAGAGACATCAGTGAGGAAGAGCTGAACGTGGCGGATGCTGATTGGATCTTCTACGGGGTGCAGGGCGGGGACCCGGCGACATTGACCAACGCGCCGTTGTGGGCGCAGTTACGTGGGGTGGCCGCCAATCATGCCGTTGCTGTCGACGACGACGTCTTCTACCTCAATACCGGGCCGACTGCGGCTCGTGAAGTACTGAAGGTTCTGCAGAGCACGCTGCAGCAGTAGTTGATTCGGCTTGTTTGTGCGTGCCGACGAACCGGAAGACTGCTCCTCCCACAGTGACCGCAAGCGTAGCGAGAACGGCTCCGGCAACGACGTCGGTGAGCCAGTGAGCTCCCAAGTAGAGGCGAGTGAGCGCGACGACAACGGTGACCGTCACGGCGAGAAGCATCAGAAGGCGTTTGACGGCCGGCGTTCGGTCGACGCTCACAACGAGAACCGCAATGCCGAAAAGCGCTGCTGTGCCGGTCACGTGACCGGACGGGAACGAGTGGCCGGTCTCGAGAAGTACTTGGATACTGGTCGGCGGACGTTCGCGGCCGACCAGTGCTTTGACGACTGTGCAGGCGACTGCTGCACCGCCGACGGTTCCGATCACGATCAAGCCTGGAACTACCGAACGCGCTCGCCACGAGATGAGCACTCCGCACGTGATCCCGAGCAGCGCGGTGGCTACCGGGCTGCCGAGATCTGTGACTGCGACTGCGATCTGGTCCAGGGTGCCGCTCCGATGATCGACCATCCAGTTGGTCAGCGGTTCGTCGAAGCTCGTCAACCATCCGTTTCGATACACCTGGATCGAGAGCGTCACGAGTGCGAGCACGAGTCCGCAGGCGCGGAGCGCTGTTGACCGAACGCTGGACGCCCGGTAGATCGAACCGAAGGCGAACAGCGCGGCGGCAACCACGATTGTGGCAACCGCAATTTCTGCAGTGGTGCTCTCGGTCAAGACTTCGGTGACCACGTTTCGCACGGTCGACACAGTTGCTGGCATGCATGCAGTGTGACGATCCGAAGCTGAAGAAATGCTGAACGGAACTCGGTCAGGGGCCTACCGTCTGCTCTACTGGGTGCATCCGAACAACTGCGTGTCGACGAAACGGGGCCGGTGGTGCGAGTACTGGTAGTCGAAGACGAAGTGCGCCTGGCCGAGACGATCCGGCGGGGATTGGTAGCCGAGGGATTCGTGACCGCAGTGGAACTCAACGGGGACGACGGCTTCGCGACTGCCTGCAGCGACGAATTCGACGTGATCGTTCTCGACATCATGTTGCCGGGCAAACACGGATACGACATCGTGCGGGACCTACGCGCCCGGGAGGTCTGGACGCCGATCCTCATGCTCTCGGCGAAGGACGGCGAATACGACCTCGCTGATGCTTTCGACCTCGGTGCCGACGATTACCTGGTCAAACCCTTCTCGTTTGTCGTACTCCTAGCGAGGCTCCGCGCACTGGTCCGGCGCGGCGCTCCCCAGCGTCCATCGATACTCACTGTGGGAGACCTGTCCCTCGACCCCGCGAAACATCAAGTGATCAGAGCGGGAATCGAGTTGACGCTGACGCCACGCGAGTACAGCGTTCTCGAGTTCCTCATGCGCAACAACGGAGTGGTGGTCACCAAGAGCGAGATCGTTCGCTCCGTCTGGGACACCAACTACGAAGGTGACGAGAACATCGTCGAGGTCTACATCGGATACCTACGGAAGAAGGTCGACCTCCCGTTCGGAACCCGCAGCATCGAAACCATTCGAGGCGTCGGGTACCGCTTTGTCGGCAGTGCCTGATCTTCAGTCGGTCGGTAGCGGAATCGTCACCTCGAATCGACTCCCGCCGCCGGCACTCTCGCCGACAGTGATGGTTCCGTGTTGCGCCGCAACAATTTCCGACGCGATGGAGAGTCCGAGTCCGGAGCCACCTCCCTGCCTCGACCGCGGCTGGTCGAGGCGGACGAAGCGTCCGAAGATTCGTTCGCGTTCTGCTGCAGGGATTCCGGGCCCGTCGTCCTCGATCACGATCTGGGCGTCGTGGCCGTCTTCGGAGCATTCGAGATGCACCATGGTCTCGGCGTGCCGCACTGCATTGTCGACCAGGTTGCGCACCATACGCGCCAACGCTCTCGGGTCCCCGGAGACGCGAACCGGAGCAACACGGGCGGTGACCGCGATCTCCGAGATACCGTCGATCCGCTTCTGCTCGGCGAACAGAATGTCGTCGAGGTCCACGTCCACGACGGTACCGGCGGATTCGAGTTCGCTTTCGTCCGAGCGCGCGAGAATCAAAAGATCCTCGATCAATTGCCGCATCCGGCGCGCCTCGGGGAGTAGTGCGTCTTCGATCAACGCGTCGTCGAGGAGATCCGGGCGTCGGTGTGCCAGTTCCAGAGCCGTCGTGATCGTGGACAGCGGACTGCGCAATTCGTGTGAGGCGTCGCTGACAAATCGTTGTTGAGCAAGTGCACCCTCGTCGAGGCGCGCGAGCATGTCGTTCATTGTTGTTGCCAGCCGGGCTATCTCGTCGTTCCCAGACGGAACGGGAACTCGTTCACCCTGGCGCCCACTCGAAATCGAGGCAACCCGAGCGCGGATGCGTTCCACGGGAGCGAGAGCCGAACCCACCAGGCGGTACGTGGCGAACGCGGCAAGTCCCAGAACCAGGGGCCCGGCTATGGCCAGCAGAACGGCAACAGTGGTCACCACGGTTTCAACGGGTTCGCGGTCGGCGCCGACGAACACGGTGACCGGTCCGGTCGGCGTCTGCGCGCCGCGTCCGATCAGCCAGTAGTCTTCGTCGTCGGACTTCTTGACCCTCCCGTAGGCGTCCGACTCGTCGGGGCCGAGAAGCTGTTCCGACAGCAGGCCGCTCTCGGTTCCGGGAGACTGGGCCGCTATTCGATGATCGGCGTCGACGATCTGAACGATTCCGACCTGACTGTCGGTGGACAGGAGTGACGGGTCGAGATCGGCTGGGCTCTTTCCGCTGAGTTGCTGGATCAACTGCGTGGCGCGAGCTTCGGAGCTGTTCAGTGCGGACAGATGGAGGGAGTTCGCCAGTACGAAAACCAGTGCAAGCCCGGCGATCACCAGGCAGAAGGCGATCACGAGCGTCGATGCCACGGTTGTCCGGGCACGCACGCTCCACCGGGACGGGTGCAGAATCGACTCGCCGATGACGTTCATGGCGTCCAGTCTGTACCTTCGCGGCTGTGTAAATGCAAAGGCTGTGTACATGCAAAGGCTGTGCATATACAAGGACGGGTGACGCGGCCTCGTGATCGGACCGCGTCACCCGTCTAGAGGATCAAGCCACTCGCTTGGCGGTTCGGCCGCCGAATTCGAGCATCACGGCGCGTCCGGTGTCGTCGGTGACGAAGCGCCCCAACGTCCGCGTGGTGTCGGCGCGCGAAGCGAAGTCGAGGTCGTTGAGGAAGGCGATCGGGATCGCCGGCGGCCAGACGATGTCCTCGTATTCGCCGAGGTCCTGCGCACTGCCCATGCGGACGCCGATTCCCTCGTCGCCGGGGGCGACGGTCATCGTCAGGTTGCCGGCCTGGTACTTGCCCAGGACGGCGTCGACGGCCGACGGAGCGGGTTCGACCACGTCGAGAGATGCCGGAGCGGGCAGTTCTGCGAGGTTGGCCATGCACCAGTCGACGATCTTCTTGCCGATTCCGCCGCCGAGTGCGTTGGTGAGCACGGTGACGGCGAAGTTCTTCTCGGGCACCGTCAGGAACTCGGAGACCTGGAGGTTGCTGACGTTTCCGCCGTGCCGCACTACCTGGGTGGTTCCGTATCGAGTCAGCAGCCAGCCGATGCCGACCTCCTCGAACATCATCGCTGCGGGACGTTGCGGCTTCTGCATCAGCAACCGGGTGGACTCGTCGAGCGGCTGTCCCTCACCGGGGTGTTCGCCCGAGAGTGCGTAGCGTGCCCAGACGAGC
Organism: Rhodococcus sp. KBW08; assembly: GCF_003852455.1. Taxonomy (NCBI): domain Bacteria; kingdom Bacillati; phylum Actinomycetota; class Actinomycetes; order Mycobacteriales; family Nocardiaceae; genus Rhodococcus; species Rhodococcus sp. KBW08. Next base: position 194,778 of record NZ_QAJJ01000017.1, on the reverse strand, counting down.
TGATCGCGCACCGAGGACCACATTCCGCCGCAGGGCGTCATGCCGCGGTCAAGCCCCGTCTCGTTGGACACGAACGGCTCACCGTCGCGGATGTAGTGGCCGAGTGCAAACCGGTGAGTCATCACGTCCCAGGGCAGGAACGCCGAGTTCTTCATGTCGAGTGGGTCCAGAACGCGCTGCTTGACCAACTCTTCGAAGGTCAGTCCGCTGATCTTGGCCACGACGTATCCGGCGAGAACGAACCCGGAGTTGCTGTAGGAGAAGACTTCTCCGACGGGAAATTCCTGTCGCAGTTCTTTCAGCCGTGAAATCGACCGGCCCAGGGCGTCTTCGCCCCAACCGGCCGAGAGGCTGGCGTCGCCGGTGAATCCGCCGGTGTGCGTCAGGAGGTGACGCATCGTGACGGTGCGGGTGGCTTCGTCGTCGGCGAGGGTCAGTTCGGGGACGTACTCGATCAGCGGGGTGTCGAGATCGAGAAGGCCGTCCTCGACCAGTGCCATCGCGGCAGTTGCAGCAAAAACCTTTGTGGTGGAACCGATCATGAACATCGTCTTGTCGGTGACCGGGAGCTGGGTTTCGATGCTCTCGATGCCGCTGGTGACGACGATGTCCTTGTCGCCATGCACAATTCCGACCGAGACGCCGGGGATGTTCGCCTCGACCCTCCACTGATCGACGAGTTCCTGAAGCTGTTCTTGCATCTTTGATTCCTCGAGTTCGCTGGCGTTCGGTGTTTCGGCGTTCTGTGTTTCCGTCATCGTATGTGTATCGGTCGTCGTCACGCGTTGACCCGGGGTAGGAAGCGGAATCCGACGTACACGCCGTCGCGGTGCGGCCGTACCGTCGTCCAACCGGCGGCCCCGGGTTGACGGGTGGTCCAGGTCCCCGGAATCTGGGACGGCACGAGAGTGGCTACCGTTGCAGGCTTCTTCGGAGCTGTTTCGTCTTCCTCGGGATTCGGGATGACGTCACCGATGACGGTGATCACGGCTTCGTCAGCGGACTCTCCACGGCGGAACTCGATTGCTATTCCGCCCGAGCTGTACTTGCCCAGAACCGAATCCGGAATCGACTCCACACTCGCGGGGTTCGGGGCGAGGGCTTGCGGAGGTTCGAGTCCGACCAATGCGGCTGCGGCTTCGGTGAAGAGATCACGATAGAGGCCGTCGGCCTTCCCGCCGCTGGTCAGCAGCGCGATCGCGACATTGTGGCGGGGGAAGATGCGCAGATACGCATGCTGCCCTATGGTGCTGCCGTCGTGGCCGAAAATCTCTTCGCCCGACCAGGTTTCATGGAACCAGCCCAAGCCCCAACCCGACTTGTCCGGGAACAGATCGCTGATGTCGATTTCGGGTGTACGCATCGCGGCGGCTGATTTCTCCGACACGATTCGTACGCCGTCGACGCTCCGACCTTCGAGAAGACCGAGTTCGGCGAACGTGAGCAGGTCTCCGATGCTGGCGGTGATGCAGCCGGCCGGCCCCATCGAGCGCGTGATCGGCCAGACGGGCATCACGACGGAGTTCCCCGTATGACCAGCGGCCACAGAGTATCTCGGAGCATCTCCGGTCAACGTGAGTGTGTGCTCGAGACCGAGCGGGTCGATGATCCGCTCCTTGAGGATGTCGTCCCAGATGCCGCCGCGAAGAACCTCGACGATACGAGCTGCCAGGACGTACGCGGAGTTCGAGTACGCGAAGCCGTCCTCGAGTGGATGAACCTGGCGGAAGTCGCGCAGGCCCTCGACGTAGCGTTCGACGACGTCGTCTCCGCGCCCCTTGTCGATGAACAGGTCACCGTCGATTCCGTTGCGATGGTTCAGAAGTGCCCGAACCGTGATGCGGGCAGCTGTTTCCTCGTCCTGCAGTGCGAAATCGGGCAGGATCGACCGGACGGTTGCGTCGAGGTCGAGCAAACCTTCGTCGACCAGTTGCATGACCAGCATTGCGGTCCACACCTTGGTGATGGATCCGATCTGGAACAGGGAGTCGGTGGAGACCTCGACCCCGGTGTCTGCATTGATCACGCCGGAAGCCACCGTCGTACGGGTGATTTCCTTGCCGCTGGAATCGAGTGTGAGAATACCGAATTGAGCACCGGTGACGCCGTAACGCTCACACAGTACGTCCAGTGAACGCTTCCAGGCATCGGCTCCGGCAGAGGCGTTGGCCAGGCCGGTCTTGGGCAGCTTCGCGGAGGTGTATCGCTTGACCCACTCGATGAGCCGTGTGCTGTAGTCGATTCGGTGCGAGATCGAGCCGTTGACGAGGAACCCGTGGCTTGCACCGGGATACGCCACCAGTCGGGTGGGTACATGCTGCTGGCGCAGTGCGGCGAACCAGGCCTCGGCCTGGCCCAGCGGGCACCGCTCGTCCGACTTTCCGTGCAGGATCAGCGTCGGGGTCACCACGTTCTTCACGGCGGCAAGCGGTGAGGCGGCCAGGAGCCCCGCGGAGTTCTCGGGAACAGTGGTGCCGGTCGCGAGCGATGCGAGGTGCGGACCGAAATCGCAGACCCCGGCCATGGCGTTGAAATCGCAGATCAGGCCGCCGGCAACCGCGGCGGCAAAACGATCTGTTGCCGACGTCAGGTGACACGTGCTGTATCCGCCGTAGCTGTACCCGGTGATCGCCAGTCGGTCCCCGTCGACAAGTCCCTCGGCGACGAGCGCGTCGATCGGCTCGAGGAAGTCGGCTTGGTCCGAGGTACCCCAGGCGCCGTTGACGGCGTACATGAAGTCTGCACCGTACCCGTCCGATCCACGTGGATTGAGGGTGAGGATGCGCCAACCCTGCGCGGCGAGAACCTGGTGGGCGGGGTGATAGGTATCGGCAACGCCGGTCCACGCGTTGTGCGGTCCGCCGTGAATGTCGAGCAGAAGGGGTGCGGCGCCACTGGTTTCGGGAGCGGACAGCAACCAACCATGCACGGTACGGCCGTCGGAGATGGCGAATTCGCGTTCCTCGGCGGCAAACAGGGTCACCTCGGGGAGCGCTTCTGCGGTGAATTCTGTCAGCGTGGTGACATCGCCGCTGTCGAGATCGACGAGAGCGACCTCGCCGAAGGACTGCTGTGTGGTGATGATGACGGAGGCGACGCGGGCGTCACGGGCAACGGAGAGCGCCGAGACGACCTCGTTGGGATTGGCGACGAGGGAGCGGGATGTACCGGTTTCGATGTCGGCTGCATACAGATGCGTCCATCCGCGATCGCGGAGGCAGAACACGATCTCGTTGCGAGTATTCGACAGTGCCGGTGTGCCACCGGGGTAACCAGGCGCACCGGGCATCACGTTTCGATCGAGATGAGCGGTGAGAGTGACGTCGACCGGTGTTTCGGTAGGGCCGGGGACGGACAGACGGATCAGGTCTGCAGTTCCGACACGGACCTCGGGGGTGCCGATGGCGACAACCGAATCTCCGTTCGGGTGCCACAGTGTTGAACCCTGCACTCCGGTGGCGTGACCGAGTTGCTGCGGCGGAACCGACAGATCGTCGACGAGGACGCGGTAAGCGCTGAAGGTGAGGTTCAGATCGCTGTCCGGTTCGAGATTGGCGGTGAAGGCAAGCGCCGTGCCGTCGGGTGACCAGGACGGTACGTCTGCATTCCAATCACCGTCGGTGAGCCGCCGAACCGCCTTCGTCTCCAGATCGACGGTGTGCAGGTGGCGCCGGAAGGTGCCGAGCCAACCGGCGCCGTCCACCTTGTATCCGAGCCGGTCGGTGACGATGGGTGCATTCGGATCGGTGGAGTCCGAACGTGAGACCACGGCGGCGAATGCAATGGCTTTGCCGTCCGGGCTCCAGGCCGCTGCTCCGGCGCCGAGGGGGAGTGATGCTGCTGTGGTGAGTGTTTCGGCCTCGCCGCCGGCGAGTGGGATCAGGTGCAGCTGCGCGGAGTCGCCGACCTTACGGAGGAAAGCGATCGAGGTTCCGTCCGGAGAGAACCGAGGGGCAGAATCGGCGGGCCCCGTAGTGAGACGGCGAGCCTGGGAATCGCGGGAGATCGCCCAGAGCGATGTAGTTGCCTTTCCGGCAACAATTTCCGAGCGAACGAAGACGACCACGGTGCCGTCGGGAGAGAGTGCGGTTTCGGTGGGCGTGACCACACGGTGGAGGTCGTCGAGAGCAAAAGGACGGTCAGTCATGTAGATCCTTCGAATCGGAGAAATAGATGCAGACGTAAAGCTTTGTCTTCCGGCTTATTTCAGAACTCGGATGCCTGGACCCGCCAGGGTGCCACCAATCGGCGCGTACAGGGACGTCGCACCGTTGAAGAACATGAAGTTCGGCGACGTGGACACCGGAACGACGTCAGAAGAGGTGAACAGCGCCTGTTCCGCTTCCTTCCATACCGAGCAGGATTCCTGGCCGGGCAGAACCGAGGCCTTCGCAGCCAGTTCGGTGTACTCGGGATTGTCGATCGATGCGAAGTTGACTCCCGCAGGCGGGACCGGGCCGGAGAAGTACGGAACGAAGATGCTGGGAGTGTCACTCTGAACGGTGAGACCGATCGAGATCGACCAGGACGTGAGGTCCTTTGCCGCGAACGTGTTGGAGATGATGAAGTTGTTGTCACCACCACGAAGTTCTACCTTCGCGCCGAGTTCCTGCCACTGCTTCATCGCGTATTCTGCTGCTGCAGAGGTGGTATCGCGGTAGTTGGCAAAGATGACGGTCAACTGCAGCGGTTGACCGTCCTTGGTCAGAACGCCGTCGGACCCGGGCTTCCAGCCGGCGTCGGCGAGGGTCTTCTTCGCCGCGGTCATGTCGAACTTCGGAACTACGCCGGTGACACTGTCGTAATCACATGCTCGCGGATCGACAACGGCCAATGCCGTAGCGCGCGAACCCTTGCCACCGGTGTTGATGTCCGTGTAGTCGTCGAGATCGATTGCCTGCACGAGCGCGCTGCGCACCGCTTCGTCCTTGGTGGGAAGAGCAGCATTGTGGTTGAAGATGAACTGCCCGCTCAAGGTGTTCGACGTCATCGATTCCAGGCCGGACGCTTCCACACGTTCGATATCCGCACCGGCCACCGGTGCTGCGTTCACCGTTCCGGTGAGGACCAGGTTCGCCGTCGTCGCCGCGTCCGTCACGATCTTGATCGTGACGGTCTGGGGCACTCCGAGGGTGTCCGACGTGGTTTCGCCGTTCGGTCCCCAGTTGTATCCGTCGCGGCGCTCGAGCGTGACGTGATCGTTGGCCACTACCTCGGTGACCTTGAACAGGCCGGTTCCGTTGCTGCTGCTGCGAACACTGGCGGGGTCGTCGAGTGCTGCCTGGCATGCCAGTTTGAGAGCACCGATGCGCTCGAGCAGGAAGGGCGCAGGTTCCGCTGTCTTGATCGTGAGCTCGTCGCCGTCAGCGGTTGCTACCGCAGTTTCGGGTACCGACGCTCCCAGCCACGGCGAGCCGTTCGTCTTGTCGACGACCCAGTTGATGTTGTTCGCCGCTGTTTGGGCAGTGAACGTCGTGCCGTCTTCACACGTGATCCCCTTTTTGAGGGTGAAGTTCAGCGAAGTTCCGTTCTCACTCCATTTTTCGGCCAGATACGAGCCCGCTGCACGGGTTTTGGGGTCGATGGCCAACAGCGAGTCGTTGGTATAGCTGTTGATTGCCTGCGTGGCAGTCAAGTTGGTGATCAGAGGATGAAGGTTGCCGGGGTCGGTGTTCACGATCGTCGTGAAACTGCCGTCCTTGGCGTAATCGCCGGAGGACTCCCCTCCAGGATCAGACGAACTTCCGCACGAGGCAACGGTGAGCACGCCGATCGTGACCAGAGCCGCGGTGGGCACTGAGCGAACTTTCATCTGATGCACCTTTTGATCGAAGGAAGTCGTTGATCAATGTTGCGCGAGAGACGTGGCCCAGGTCTCGTTCGATCGACTCACACTGAGCGCCTGAATCTGTCGGATCGTCACTATCGGCAGTCGTCGTTTTATGCGGAACCACAGTTCGGCTACCGTCGGGGTGTGCGCGCAGAATCTCGTCGATCAGATATTCAGACCTTCCATGTCATGGATGTATGGAAGGCCGCGACCGAACGTCAGCGGACACACGGCGACGTTCTGACGTTGGCTGCCGGTCAACCGTCGACTCCCGCGCCGGCACCGGTGCTACGTGCGACGCGAGAGATTCTGGGCACCGAACTACTCGGATACACCGAAACTTTCGGGATCCTGCCGCTACGCGAAGCTATTGCGCGCTACCACAGCGAGCGATCGGGGATTGCGGTCGACGCCGAAGACGTGGTGGTGACGACCGGTTCGTCCGGGGCGTTCACCTTGCTCTTCCTCGCCGCGTTCGACGAGGGGGACACCGTTGTGGTTGCTCGGCCCGGCTATCCCGCGTACCGCAATACCCTTGCCGCTCTCGGCTGCAACGTCGTCGAACTCGACTGCGGGCCGGCAACCCGGTACCAGCCGACCGTGGACATGCTGGAGGCTTTGCCGTCTCCGCCTGCCGGTCTGATCGTCGCCAGCCCCGCAAATCCGACGGGCACGGTGATCTCGCCCGACGAGTTGGCCGCCTTGGCGGCGTGGTGCGACGAGCACGGAACTCTTCTGATCTCGGACGAGATCTACCACGGCATCGGATACGGCGATCAGCACACGTCGAGTGCCTGGGAGACCTCACGCGAATCTGTTGTGATCGGCTCGGTGTCCAAGTACTTCTCGATGACCGGTTGGCGGCTCGGGTGGATGTTGGTGCCGACGTATCTGCGACGCCCGCTTCAGAGACTCGCGTCGAACATGACGGTGTGCCCGCCCGCGATCTCGCAGTACGCCGCGATCGAGGCGTTCTCGGACGAGGCGAAGATCGAGTTGGACGGGCACGTTCAGCGGTACGCCGTCAATCGTGAACTGCTGTTGACCGGCCTGCCGAAACTTGGCATCACCGAGTTGGCCCCGGCCGACGGTGCGTTCTACGTCTACGCGGACATCGGCCATCTGTGCGGCGACGAGGGCGCCACCGCGTGGTGTGCCCGGTTGCTGACAGATACCGGGGTCGCGCTGGCGCCGGGAATCGATTTCGACACCGTCCACGGAAACCGGATGGTCAGACTCTCGTTTGCAGGCGCAACTGCCGACATCCAGGAGGCACTGATCCGCCTCGAGAAGTGGCTCGGGTAACAAACAGCAGGGTCTTCGAGCTGTTTCGCCATGCGGAGGTGCCCCATGCTGGCACGATGTCGTGGTGTCTTCCGCAGCTACGCCCAAGGGTGAACGACGTCGCCAGGCTCTGGTGGCGTCCGCTGCTGAACTTTTGCTGGAGGGTGGGTTCGACGCCGTTCGTCACCGCGCCGTAGCCACCAGAGCCGATCTTCCGCTGGCGTCGACGACCTATTACTTCGATTCACTCGACGATCTGATCGCGTGTGCTGTCGAGCTCAACGGCAACGCCGACATGGAAGCGATGCGCGCCAGAGTGGCTGCGGTGACCCAACGTCGGCGGGGCGCGGAATCGACGGTCGAACTATTGGTCGAGTTGCTGCTCGGCGACGAAGAGAAGCGGCCGGAGAGTCGCGAACGATTGATCTCGCGCTACGAACGATTTGTGGCGTGTGCCCGTCATCCCGCACTTCGTGACGTGCAGCTGCGCCTTCGTGCCCAGCTCGACGAATTGTTGACCGATGCGCTCCGGCGCTCGGGCCGGTCGGCTCCCGAGGGGCAACTGCGTCGTCTCGTCGCGATGGTCGACGGCGCGATGATCACGGCGCTGGGGGAGTACGACCCGGACCCGCGGGGGTTGGCCCGTGGAATGCTGTTGGAATCGATCGACGTGATGGCGCCGCCGGTCGTCTAGCTGGGGGGTGACAGCTGCTCCAGCTCGGGGGTAGACAGCTGCTCCAGCTCGGGGGTAACAGCACTGCTCGGCCACCGTTAGACTGAGGCCTCGTGAGCCGCATCCCGAATGTCCTTGCCAACCGTTACGCCAGCCCGGAGCTTGTTGCTCTGTGGTCTCCCGAGTACAAGATCGTGCTCGAGCGCCAATTGTGGGTGGCGGTGTTGCGTGCGCAGGCAGAGCTGGGCATCGACATTCCGGCCGACGCGATCGCCGACTACGAGCGCGTCATCGACAACGTCGACTTGGAGTCCATCGCGGACCGCGAGCGGGTCACCCGTCATGACGTGAAGGCACGCATCGAGGAATTCAACGCACTCGCCGGACACGAACAGGTCCACAAGGGTATGACCAGCCGCGACCTCACCGAGAACGTCGAGCAGTTGCAGATCGTGCGTTCGCTCGAGCACGTCTACAACCACGGCATCGCCGTCGCCGCCCGCCTGGGTGAGCGCGCTGCCGAGTACTCGTCCATCGTGATGGCCGGCCGCTCGCACAACGTCGCAGCTCAGGCCACCACCTTGGGTAAGCGTTTCGCTTCCGCGGCCGACGAGCTTCTCGTTGCACTGACGCGTCTGCGCCAGCTCATCGACCGCTACCCGCTGCGCGGGATCAAGGGTCCGATGGGTACCGCTCAGGACATGCTCGACCTTCTCGACGGCGATGCGGCCAAGCTCGAGCAGCTCGAAGCGAAGGTCGCGGAGCACCTCGGATTCGCTCACGTACTGACCAGCGTCGGCCAGGTGTACCCGCGTTCCCTCGATCACGATGTCATCTCGGCGCTCGTCCAGGTCGGCGCCGGCCCGTCGTCGTTCGCACACACGATCCGCTTGATGGCCGGCCACGAGCTGGTCACCGAAGGCTTCCAGCCCGGTCAGGTCGGCAGCTCGGCGATGCCGCACAAGATGAACACCCGCTCGTGCGAGCGCGTCAACGGTCTTCAGGTGATCCTGCGCGGCTACGGCTCCATGGCAGCCGAGCTTGCGGGTGCACAGTGGAACGAGGGCGACGTCTTCTGCTCCGTCGTGCGCCGTGTCGCGCTGCCGGACGCGTTCTTCGCGATCGACGGCATGTTCGAGACCTTCCTGACCGTGCTGATCGAGATGGGTGCGTACCCGGCCGTGATCGAGAAGGAACTGACGCGGTACCTGCCGTTCCTCGCGACGACGCGAGTCCTCATGGCTGCCGTCCGCGCGGGCGTCGGACGAGAGACCGCACACGAGGCGATCAAGGAGAACGCCGTCGCAGTTGCACTGGCGATGCGTGAAGAGGGTAAGGAGCCCGATCTGCTCGATCGCCTCGCCGCCGACGACCGTTTGCCGCTCGACCGCGCTGCACTCGACGAGGCTCTTGCCGACAAGGCCGCTTTTGTCGGCGCCGCTTCGGCTCAGGTCGATGCCGTTGTCGCCGAGGTGCAGAAACTTGTCGACGCCAATCCCGAAGCTGCGGCGTACGCGCCGTCGCCGATTCTGTAAGGGCTACGCCCCCGTGCGCCTTTTCGGTGGCCGTCACTACCGAAAAGGCGCACCGGGTCGAAGAGCATGAACTGCATCTTCTGTTCCATCATCGCTGGTGAGGCCGAGGCCAGTGTCGTCTACGACGACGCGAATGTTCTTGCCTTCATGGATATTCGGCCGTTCACCTCCGGCCATCTCCTGGTCGTGCCGAAGCGCCACGCCAGTGGATTGTCCACGCTCGACCCCGACGACGGCGCCAGGATCTTTGCCGTCGCGCAGAAGATTGCCGCAGCGATGCGTACCGGCCCCCTCCCCATCGACGGGGTCAACCTGCATCTCTCCGACGGAGCTGTTGCGGGGCAGGAAGTCTTCCACGTTCATCTGCACGTCATTCCGCGCAATCGCGGCGACGGGTTCGGTCTGCGCGCGCTTCCTCGCACACCCAATCGGGCAATACTCGACAGCACGGCTGCTGTCATTCGCGGCGCGCTGAACTAGAGGTTCACCCGGTGCGGGTGATTCGCGCCGAGGTTTCTTTCAGCACCATCTGGGTATGGCCGACATCGAACTGACGTATTCCTCCGGAGTGGTCCCCAGGGACGCAGAGCTTCCCGCTCGCGAGAACATCGCAACGGTGTTCGACGAGTTCGACTTCCAGACTGCGGTCCAGGCGTACCTGTGGGCCATCCCCATCGTCTCCTGGGCGCAGTGGATGGACGTGCATACCAACATCTTCGGAGCAACCGCGTCGGATATCGTCGTCTATCGATCGTATCGCGACCGACTGGGGCTGATCACCGCCAACGCGACGACGCCGTACATCTTGAACTTCTTCGATCTCGGTGTATCGGGGCCGTTGGTGATCGAACTGCCGCCGGGTCCGACAGCCGGGGGTATCGCGGATTTCTGGCAACGGGAAGTCGCAGTGCTCGGTGAGATGGGCCCCGACGCCGGCAAGGGTGGCAAGACAGTGGTGGTCGGCCCAGGCCAGAGTGCTGAAGACACAGGTGAATACACCGTCGTCCACTCCCCGATGATGCACATCATGTTCGGCTTCCGCACGCTCGATCCCGACCCGGCGCGTTCGAGTGCGTTGGTCGAGGCAGTGCGCGTCTACCCCTACGCCGATCGCGCGAATCCGACTCCCACTCGGCTCGTCTCACCGGACGGCAAGCCCTGGAGCGGAATTCAGCCGCGAGGTCTTCGCTACTGGGAGCTCCTACACGACATCGTGCAGGACGAACCCGTCGAAGAGCGCGACCGCTTCCCGATGGCGTGGCTTCGGCAGTTGGGGATAGAGAAGGGCAAACCGTTTGCCCCGGACGATCGCTTGCGGAAGATCTTGCAGCGGGCCGTCGAGGTGGGGGAGGTGTTCGCGCAAGCGAATGCATTCGTCAAGCGGTTCCCCGGTTCGCGCTACTGGCCCGATCGTCAGTGGGACTTGGCGATTGTTCTGGACAACTCTGCTCAGCGGGCGGACAACTACGACGAGTTCTACGAACGCGCGTCGTGGTTCTACGAGGCAGTCAGTTTCTCGGAGGCGATGAAGAGTACGACGCCGGGGCTCGGCCAGGCGTATTTGGGTAGTTACTCCGATACCGACGGCCACTGGTTGGACGGAGGAAAGAGTTACACACTCCACGTGCCCGCCGATGTCCCGGCAAAGCTCTTCTGGTCCGCGACGGTCTACTCGATCGACACCCGGTGCCTGATCGACAACGAGCAGGGCAGAGGCGACCGTGGTTCGCGAGATCCCGATCTTGTTGTCAACGAAGATGGTTCAGTGGATCTCTACTACGGTCCTACTGCCCCGGAAGGGAAGGAATCCAATTGGGTTCAGACCATTCCGGGCCGGCACTGGTTCTCGTACTTCCGCTTCTACGGACCTCTCGAGCCCTATTTCGACCGGACATGGAAGCTTGGTGACATCGAGCCGGCCTAGAGCGTTGTCCGTCTCACGGACTGCCGATCAGTTCGACAACGGAGTCCAGAAGGGCACTGCGCCAGCACAACCAGTCGTGGCCGCCGTCGAAGATCCGATACGACACTTGGGCTCCGGCGGCCTCCAACGCCTGGGCGACCGCTGCGCTGTGCCCGACCATGTCGGACTCGTGCTTACCTACTTCGAGGACAACGCGTAAACCGTCCGGCACGCCGTCGCGCTCGATGCGTGCGGCTATGTCTCCACCCGCCGGGCCGTCCTCGCCGCGCTTCAAACCCGTTGGCCACCAGAATGATCCGGACCCACTGGCGACCAGAGCGAAGTGTTCGGGAAATTCGAGTGCTGCGAACATCGAGGACAGACCGCCGAAGCTCTGCCCCGAGACGACGGTTCGCGTTCGATCAGATGAAAAGGGTGCGACGGCGCGTACCTGCGGAAGCAGTTCGTTGACGACTGCACTCCAGTATTCGCGGTTGCACGGCAATTCCTTCGAACGACGTTGATTGTCAACGGAGTCGATCGCCAGCAGAACGCAGGATTTCAGTTTGCCGGTCTGGACTGCACGATCGAAAGCGGCACCCGCGGGCATGACCTCGGCCCAGTGGCGCCCGTCGAGAAGAATCACGAGTGGGCGTTCTTCGAGCGGTGTCAGCCCGTCGTCCACGGTCTCGTAGATCCACACCGGTCGTTCGATGCCTAGAGCCGAACTGTCCCAAGCGAGCTGCACCGACTTTCTGAAAACCGGAGCATCCCAGCCGAACTGGACCGGCGCCGAGGGCATCTCGGCGACGGAGCGTCTTGTGTCCACGCCCGCGGAGAGCGGATTGAGCGGGTCGGCGATTCGGTGTTCGAGCAACCCCAGCCATCGGGTGCGGCGAGTCGTGTCTTCCTTGCCTGCTCCGGGATAGTCGAGTTCGTCGACTACGGACTTCGGTACCGGGATGAAGCTGTAACTGCTACGCCAGGTGTTCGAGACTTCGGTGGCGTAGAACCACACCGGACTCTCGCCGATCCTGCGCATCACGCTGAGCTGTTCCGCGTGGTGGTCGGTCAGCGAGTTTGCATCCAGGTAGACGCGCTCGACCTCCATCTCTTCGGGCTGCCGCCAGAGGAATGTGACCCGAACTGTCTGTGGATCAACACTTTCGATGATCGGCGTGCCCTGTCGCACTATCCGGTTCCAGAACGTGTCGATGTCGGGCGAGGCCGCGAGGGAAGCGGACAGATCAGTCGCCGGCTGGGTTAGCATGAGCACAGCCTAACCTAATTTGATGGGCTTTTGAATTCGAGGAGTGGTCCGCCAGTGGGCGTCACAATGAAAAAATCACGCACCCTGAAGGTGCTCTCCGCAGTCTTGGTCGTAGGGTTCGCCCTCGCCGGATGTAGTTCTGCGGATGCCGATTCCGATGCTGACTCAGCGGTATCGCAGGGTAATTGGCCGCGCACCGTGGAAACGCCGAAAGGGCCGGTGGAGATCACGTCGAAGCCGGAGAGAATCGTCTCGACCAGTGTGACGCTGACGGGCACACTGTTGTCGATCGACGCTCCGGTGGTGGCTACCGCATCGACAGGACCGAACACCGATGTGTCCGATGCGCAGGGATTGTTCACACAGTGGGGCGACATCGCGCGAGAACGCGGACTTGCCGTGTTGCCGATGGGCGGCGCGAACGCAGAATCCGTTCTGGCTCAGAACCCGGATCTGATCGTCGTCTCGGCGACAGGCGGCGACTCCGTCGTCGACCTGTACGAGCAGTTCACGGCCATCGCTCCGACGATCGTGGTGGACTACGGCGGAAGCAGTTGGCAGGAAGTTGCCTCTGTTCTGGGTAAGGCGACAGGTCTCGAAGACAACGCCGCGGCTACGGTCGCGAAATTCGACAACGCAGTAGAGGCTGCCAAAGCCGAGATCACGCTTCCACCGCAGCCGACCACCGCGCTGGTCTACTACGAGGACGGCAGCGGTGCCAATATCTGGACGCACGAGTCCGGGCAGGCGAAGTTGCTCACGGCGATGGGTTTCACTGTCGCCGACATTCCCGAGTCCGCGAAGAGCAGTGAGTCCATGGGCAAGCGTAAGGACATCATTCAGGTCTCGGCCGAGAACCTCTACGACGGTATCGCGGGCAACACCCTGATCTTGGTCAGCGCCGACGACGGTGCGGTGAAGGCGGTCGAGGCACTTCCCCTGTTGGCCCAGCATCCGGCAATTCGTGATCACCACGTCTACGCCGTGGGGCTGGACACCTTCCGTCTCGACTACTACAGCGCCACCAATATGGTGAACCGGTTGGTCGAACAGTTCAGCTGATCCATAAGTACTAGTACTTTCACCCCGAACTAGTCCTTTGGTCGTAACCGAGAATCGAACATTCCCTTCACGTTCGTCGAATGTGGGACCAAGTGGTGCGCGCATGCCACCATGAACGTCAATCACTGGATGCGGAATGGGGAGTGGATGTTCGACTCGGCTGGTCAGAATGCCCCGGGGCAAGCCCTGACATCGCGAGGGTGGGGACGTTTCAACCTGAGCAACCCGGCTACGGCGGCCGTGATCGTCGGTCTGTTGAGCGTGCCCTGGGTATTCGGCCTCGCCAGTCTCAAGACTGAACCCGAGACGAGCAATCGAGTGCTGAGCGATCCGGCGACCGTCGTCGGCATCATGGGTTTCCTGACGGCGCTGACCGTGGTGGCGTGTGCGCGCCGTCGATACCCGATCGCGTACTACCTACTGACGCTGGCAGGATCCGGCGGGTTGATGCTCTTCCTCGGCAGTCGATCGCTCGGGGCAACGCCGCTTTTCTGGTTCGCGATCATGGCAGTGTCCATCCGGGTGACAGGCATGCGCTTGGCCGGACTGTTGGTCCTCGGAATGGCGATGGACGTGATCTTGGCGATGTATCTCACCGAACGGGACGGGCTGACGGTCGCCGAGGTTCAGGTGGGGGAGTTGCCCCACCTGTTCCTCGAACCGGCGGCAAACACCGTCACCAGTTTTCTGGTTGTCGCCGCCATGGGAAAGATCGTCGCGCGCCTGCGAAAGCAAGCTGTGGAGAACAGTCAGGCAGTAGCGGATCTGCACCGGGACCGCGAACGCAAGATCGCGAATGCCGTTGTCGCCGAACGGCAGGACATGGCACGTGAGTTGCACGACGTCGCGGCTCACCACATGACCGGCATGATCATCCAGGCCCGTGCCGCCGACAAGTTCTTCTCGAGTAATCCCGAACAAGCGCAAGCCCTCCTGGGCGGCGTCATCGAGCAGGGGCAGCGAGCCCTCAACAGCTTGCGGCAGATTGTGGGGATACTTCGCCTGGGTGAGGAAGACCCCGATTTCCCGACGCCCATGGTCTCCGACATCGACGAGTTGGTGGACGACTGCAGACGCACCATCTCGTCGATCTCGCTGGAGAAGGTCGGCCGCTTCGACGACCTGGACAGCGGAGTTCAGTTGACCTGCTACCGCATCGTGCAGGAAGCGTTGTCGAACGTCCTTCGTCATGCGCCGGGCAGTGAGTCCAAGGTGTGCCTGAGCCGAGAAGCGGGCGCGGTGAGGGTACGGGTGATCAATACTCTCGGTAATTCTCGCCCGGCCTCCGACGGGCAAAACCTCGGAATTGTGGGAATGCGCGAACGCGCGACGCTCATGGGTGGTCAACTGGACGCCGGACCGAATTCGGAAGGTGAGTGGGCTGTGCAGGCACTGGTGCCGGTGAACGGGAGGATCAACGCATGATCGATGTCCTTATTGCGGACGACCAGCAGGTGGTACGGCAGGGTTTCGAACTGTTTCTCTCCGGTCACCCCGAAATTCGCGTCGTCGGGCATGCCAAGACGGGAGTCGAGGCGTACGAGCAGGTGCGTGCACTGCGTCCGGATGTCGTGCTGATGGACATCCGCATGCCGCACGGCGACGGATTGACTGCTACCAGGGAAGTTCTTGCCGAGTTTCCGGCGACCCGCGTCATCGTGATCACCACGTTCGATCTCGACGAGTACGTATTCGAGGCACTCGACAGCGGCGCCGCCGGGTTCTTGCTCAAAGACGCCGATCCCGAGGAACTCTCGTCCGCAGTGTTGACCGTGGCCGAGGGTGGCTCGGTGCTCTCGCCGAGATTGACCTCGAGACTGATCGTGGAGTTCGCGAGGCGCAAGCCTGCACCCATGTCCACAGCGCGCTCCGGATCGGATCACGGTCTCAGTGCACGTGAAATGGATGTGGTGCAGTTGCTGTCACAAGGCTTGGGAAACAACGACATCG
Organism: Rhodococcus sp. KBW08; assembly: GCF_003852455.1. Taxonomy (NCBI): domain Bacteria; kingdom Bacillati; phylum Actinomycetota; class Actinomycetes; order Mycobacteriales; family Nocardiaceae; genus Rhodococcus; species Rhodococcus sp. KBW08. Next base: position 179,271 of record NZ_QAJJ01000017.1, on the reverse strand, counting down.
CCGATTCCCTCAGCCTCGAGCAGAGCACGGTGAAGTCGCACATCAGCAACATCTGCAAGAAGCTGCAGGTGCGTACCCGTGTGCAGATCGTCATCTGGGCGTACCGAAACAACGTGATCGCCGTATCGCGCTGACGCACGGGGCGCTGCGGCGCATCCGGCACGGCACGGGCAGAGAAGTGCACGTGCCCCGGGTTCGACCCCACGTCGAACCCGGGGCATCTGTGCGGCTCAGCCAAGCAGTTTGGCTTTGAGTGCCATGACAGTTGCCGCACTCAGGCCCAAGCCCTCGGTCAGGTAGCGATCGACCGACCCGTAGGTCTGGTCCAACTGTGCGAGGCCGGCATCGAGATAGCTTGCCTCGACACCCAATAGGGGCTCCATGTTGACGGCCATCTGCTCGCCCAAGCTCGCCGCAATGCCCGCGCGCGTGGCCTTCATGCCTTCGGCCGTGTACTCGTTGGTCAGGAGGTAGTCGTTCATGATCACCGAGCGGTCGACGCCGGCGATGCTCAGTAGGAGAAACGATGTCCAGCCGGTGCGGTCTTTGCCTGCGGTGCAGTGGAAGACCTGTGCGCCTTCGGTTTCGGCGAGGCCTGTGAGCAACTGCGCGAATCCGGCTCGTTCCGTCGCTCCGGTGACGAAGGCGCGGTTCATGTCCTGCATCATCGATCGAGAGTCCTCGGGGGACTTGATCTTCGCGACCATCTCGGCAATGTTCCCGGACAGGATCGGAATGTTCTCGTACGCAACCCCGTCGGGCAGGACATCCGGCTTACTGGCGATCTCGGGTTCGGTGCGCAGATCGTAAACCTTTGTCAGACGCAGCTTTTCGAGAATGCTCATGTCATCGCCCTTGGGCGTGATCGCGTTCGCGCGGTAGAAGACCCCCTTGTTGACGGGCAGACCGAAAGTTCCCGAGTATCCGGCGCCAGTGCCTGCGACATCGCGGAAATTGTCGATCCCGGTCAGCCGCGGGGCATCTGGGGTCTGCTCGGCACTGCCGAAGTCGCTGGATCCGAAATCAAGCGAGCCGAACTGTGGAGCAGAGGGGGCAGGTTCGGCCTGTGCGATCGAGGCGCCGAAGCCGGCGATGAGAAAGCTACTGGTCAACGCAATGGCCGCGGCAGACCGTAGTGAGCAGGTACGCGTGGATCGGGACATGTGTGAGCCCTTCGTCGAGCGGAGAGAGTGGCGAGTCGATGAGGTATCGCGAAGGCAAGGTAGCGAGTTCGCGTGTCCGATTCGAGAGGAATCTTGCTTTGCTCCCTCTCAGTGGGAGGCGTGCTGCTGTGAGCGTGAGCGGCTCGGGAGGCGCAGTTCATTCCTCGAGACCTGTGTTTGTGCAAACTCCCGCCGCCCTGATATTGGTTAGCCTCACCAAATCAATTCCGGAGCAGTCCGGTGCGTTCAGATGGAGTTCAACATGCGGGTTCAAGGTCTGTCGCGGTTTCGCCGCGCAGTGGTGATCGGTGCAGCAGCTGCGCTGGCGGTCGGCGTCGCCGGCTGCAGCAACTCCGAGGAGGCATCGTCCGAATCGTCGACGACAGCCGCGAGCTCGCAGACCCGTGTCTTCGAGGCGCAGAACGGATCCATCGAGATCCCGAGCGACCCGCAGCGGATCGTGGCCTGCGGATATGCGGTCCTGCCGCTGATTCAGGCGGGAGCGAACCTGGCTGCGGTATGTGAGTGGACCCGTGAACTCGGCAACATGGACGACAAGACCAAGGCCGCTTACGAAGCTTTGCCGAAGGTCGCGCCCGACGGCAACGTCTCCCAGCTCAATTACGAGGGGATCGTCGCTGCCGAGCCCGATCTGATCATCATGGGCGTTCCCGCTCGTGTCGAAAGTCAGCTGGACATGGCTCAGCTCAAGGCTGCCGCTCCCGTCGTCTTCCTGGGACCGACGGTTCCAGCTGACTGGCGAGTGCTGGGCGAGCAGTTCGCCGACGCCGCGAACGTCTCCGACACCTACGGAGAGTTCAAGGACGACTACGACGCCAAAACTGCCGAGCTGGCCGCGAAGTACAAGGACAAGCTCGGCGCGCTGAGCTTCGGCGGCGTGTGCAACGTCTGCAAGCCGGAGGCAGGCACCTTCTCACGCGAGTACGCGTCTTCGTACACGACGAATCTCTTCGACGGACTGGGGCTGCAGTTCCCCGGCACCCCCGCAGACCCGGCCGACATCCACGTCGAACAGGTATCCATCGAGAAGATCGGCGAGAATCTCGGAAATGTCGACGTGATCGTCTACGGCCTCAACGCCGACGGCTCGATGTCGCCGCAGTTGCAGGAGCTGGTCAATTCCGAGCTGTGGAAGGAATTGCCCGCAGTGAAGGCCGGCAACGTCGTCCAGGTCCGGCATTCGTTGGCCGCGACCTATCAGACGGCCCTTCTGACGCTGGATTCGATCGACGAGGGCCTGTCGAAGTTGCCCGCAAACCAGTAGTTCATCGACTGTGACGGTGGCCTCTCGCCTGCCGGCGAGGGGCCACCTGCATATCCGGATGAGCAGGGCGGACAGCTCTCCGAACGGCGAGGACGCTTACCCGTCCCGGCTACCGGGGTTCTGTACGAACTGCGAACGCCCGATAGGGTGACCGGGTGCGTCCTACACTTGATTCCTACACTCATCTGGCCGGTGGCAAGGTCCGTGACCTTTACACGATCGACGACGAGCATCTGCTGCTTGTCGCGAGTGATCGGATCTCGGCCTACGACCACGTGCTCAGCACACCGATCCCGGACAAAGGCCGCGTTCTCACAGCGATGAGCGTGTTCTTCTTCAACGTCCTCGGTGGCACCAACCACCTGGCCGGCGAGCCCGACGACGATCGCATCCCGGAAGAGGTTCTCGGCCGCGCCCTCGTCGTGCGCTCCCTCGACATGGTTCCCGTCGAATGCGTCGTCCGTGGCTTCCTCACCGGCTCCGGCCTGGTCGACTACAACAACACCGGAGCAGTGTGCGGCGTCGCGTTGCCCGAGGGCCTCGTCGAGGCGTCGCGGCTGCCCGATCCCATCTTCACCCCGGCGTCCAAGGCTGCCCTCGGCGATCACGACGAGAACATCAGCTTCGATCAGGTAGTGGAGAAGGTGGGTCAGAAGCTGGCAGTCCAGCTTCGTGAGGACACCCTCGACGTCTACGCCCGCGCCTCCAACTTCGCGGCCGATCGCGGAATCATCCTGGCGGACACCAAGCTCGAATTCGGCCTCGACTCCGGTGGAAACCTGGTACTCGCCGACGAGGTGCTCACCCCGGACTCCTCGCGCTACTGGCCTCTCGAAGGCTACGAAGCGGGCAAGGTGCAGCCCAGTTTCGACAAGCAGTTCGTTCGCGACTGGCTCACGAGCCCCGAATCGGGTTGGGATCGAAGCTCGGACACGACACCTCCGCCGTTGCCGCAGGAGATCGTCGACGCGACTCGTGCCCGCTACATCGAGGCGTACGAACGCATTTCCGGGTTGTCCTTCGACGATTGGGTCGGTCCCAGCGCATGAGTCTGATCCCGCCGGTCGCAAAGAAGGTCCCCGTCGAACGTACCCATCACGGACACACGTTCGTCGATGACTACGAGTGGCTGCGGGACAAGGACAACGCCGAGGTAGTCGCGTACCTCGAAGCCGAGAACGCGTACACCGACGAGCAGACGGCCGCTCTCGAGCCGTTGCGCGAGAAGATCTTCCAGGAGATCAAGTCGCGGACGCAGGAAACCGACATGTCGGTGCCCACTCGCATGGGTAAGTGGTGGTACTACTCGCGCAGTGTGGAAGGTAAGTCGTACACCGTCCAGTGCCGGTGTCCCATTGCCGGTGAAGACGACTGGACTCCGCCCAACCTGACACCTGGCGTCGAGTTGGCCGGTGAGCAGATCCTCATGGACGGCAACGTCGAAGCCGAAGGGCACGAGTTCTTTTCGCTCGGGGCGTTCTCCATCAGCGAGGACGGCACGTTGCTCGCGTACTCGGTGGACATCGTCGGAGACGAGCGGTACACCTTGCGGTTCAAGAACCTCGAGACCGGCGAGATGCTCGCCGACGAGATTCCCGACACCGCACCTGGTGCCACCTGGGCGATCGATCACAGTCATGTCTTCTACATGACCGTCGACGACTCCTGGCGCCCGGACACCGTGTGGCGTCACAAGCTGGGAACGCCGCAGAGCCAAGATGTTTCGGTGTTCCACGAGCCCGACGAACGGTACTGGGTTTCGGTGGGGTCGACCCGCAGCGAAAAGTACCTGATGATCTGGGTCGGTTCCAAGGTGACCAGCGAAGGCTGGATGCTGGAATCGGCGAACCCGGAAGGCGACTTCCGCGTCATCATCCCGCGCCGCGAGGGCGTCGAGTACGGGGCCGAACACGCGGTGATCGGGGGAGAGGATCGCTTTCTCATTCTCCACAACGACGTCGTCGACGGCGTCAAGGCCGAGAACTTCGTGTTGGTGGAAGCTCCCGTGTCGGATCCGACGAACATGACGACGCTGATCGAGCACAGCGCGGACGTTCGTCTGGAAGAAGCCGAAGCCTTTGCCGGACACCTCGTGCTGAGCTACCGTCGCGAGGCGCTCACTCGGGTTGCCGTGTGGCCGTTGACCGCCGACGGCTACGGTGAGCGTCACGAGATCGACTTCGACGAAGAACTCTTCAGCATCGGTATGGGGTCCAACCCGGAATGGGCGCAGCCCACCATCCGGCTCGGATTCACGTCGTTCATCACTCCCGGGCAGGTGTACGACTACTACGTCGCCAGTGGTGAACTGGCACTGCGTAAGTCGCAGCCCGTTCTCGGTGACTTCGACGCGAGCAACTACGAGCAGCGTCGCGACTGGGCAGTGGCCGACGACGGCACCCGCATTCCGCTCTCGATCGTCAGGCGCGTCGGTGCGCCCGAAGGTCCCGCGCCGCTGTTGTTGTACGGCTACGGTTCCTACGAGGCGAGCATCGACCCGTCGTTCTCGGTTGCCCGCTTGTCCTTGCTCGATCGCGGTGTCGTCTTCGTCGTCGCACACGTGCGCGGCGGCGGCGAGATGGGCCGTCACTGGTACGAAAACGGCAAGACGCTCACCAAGAAGAACACCTTCACCGATTTCGTTTCCTGCGCACAGCATTTGATCGACACCGGTGTCACGTCGGCCGATCGAATGGTCGCCGACGGTGGTAGTGCGGGTGGACTGCTGATGGGCGCCGTCGCCAACCTTGCTCCGGAACTGTTCGCCGGCATCCTCGCCAACGTTCCGTTTGTCGACCCGCTGACGTCGATTCTCGACCCGTCGCTGCCGTTGACGGTCATCGAGTGGGACGAATGGGGAGATCCGCTGCACAACAAGGATGTCTACGACTACATGCGCTCGTACAGCCCGTACGAGAACGTGGAAGCCAAGGACTATCCCGCCATTCTTGCGATCACGAGCATCAACGACACCCGCGTTCTGTACGTGGAGCCGGCCAAGTGGGTCGCAAAACTGCGCGCCACAAAGACCGGTGACGCTCCGCTACTTCTCAAGACCGAGATGAGCGCCGGACACGGCGGTGTCAGCGGTCGCTACGAGAAGTGGAAAGAGGTCGCGTTCGAGTTCGCCTGGGTTCTGGATACCGTGGGCGCGAACTAGCTTCTGCACCAATCAGGTTCGGTGACAAGTCAGGTTCTGCGGTAACGAACCTGAGGGCGTCCAGCCCGCCCGTACTCGGTCTCCCGGGTGAGCATGCCGTCGTCTGCCAGCTTTTCCAGGTAGCGCCAGGCTGTCACCCGGGACACTCCGACCGACGCTGCCACCTCGGCCGCAGTCACGGGACCTTCCGAATCCCGAACAGATGCCGCGACAAGTCCGAGCGTTTGAGATGCAAAGCCTTTCGGCGCCGCTGCTCGATCGTCGGACGTTCGTAGTGCGGACATCGCTCGGTCGATGTCGTGTTGGCTGACCGCAGACTCTCCAGCGGGCAGGGCAGCACGATATTCGAGGTAGCGCTCGAGCTTGTCGCGGAACGCTGCGAAGGTGAACGGCTTGAGGAGATAGAGGACGATCCCGCGAGCCACGGCGCTTCGAACCACCTCGAGATCGCGCGCCGAGGTGACCGCGATGATGTCCGGACTCGGGCGCAACCCGCCGAGGGCGGAAGCCACGTCGAGACCGCTGGCGTCGGGCAAACCGATGTCGAGCAGGACCAGGTCGATGGGCTGGTCGGTGGCGTTGGCCGCCGTAACTGCACGCACGGCGGCGTTCCCGGAATGAACCACGCCGTGGACCACGAACTCCGGCACACGCTCGACGTACGAACGGTGCGCCTGCGCGATCAACGGTTCGTCGTCGACTATCAGTACACGAATCATCGCGGTGTTTCCGCCTCGCGCAGAGGTATACGGACTACCAGCATCGAGCCCATCGCCGGTTCACTGGTGAGCGTGCCGCCGTGCCGTTTCACCACTTGCGAGACGAGCGCGAGACCGAGTCCGCGAGAGCCGGATTTTGTGGAGTAGCCACGGCCCTTGGCCTTTTCGAGTGCTTCGGGTGTCATTCCCGGGCCGCTGTCGGCGACGGCAACAACCATCATCGAATCCTCTTCCATTACCGTCACTTCCACCCACGGAGACTCGCTCGCGCGCGATGCGTCAATAGCATTGTCCACGAGATTGCCGACCAGCGTGACCAACTCGCGTGCATTGAGCGAAGGAACCGGACCGAGCGCAGTGTCTTCCGTGATGGTCAGGTCGACACCGCGTTCGGTCGCTTCGCTCATCTTGCCGAGCAGTAGTGCGGCCAGTGCCGGCTCGTGGACCGCATTCATCAGACGATCTATCAGCTGCTGAGACACCCGCAATTCATTGGTGGCGAAGGCCACTGCGTCGTCGTTTCGCCCCAACTCGACCATCGTGATGATCGTGTGCAGACGATTTGCACTCTCGTGGGCTTGCGATCGAAGCGACTCGGCAAAACTACGTACCGAATCCAATTCCCCGAGTACGTTCTGCAGTTCGGTGTGATCGCGAATTGTCAGCACCGTGCCAATTCTGTTGCCCTCCCACTCAACCGGGTGTTGGTTGACCACCAGCACACGCTTGTCGGTGAGGTGCACTTGATCTTTTGCGGGAGAGGCATCGTCGACCCGCATGGTCTCGGGGATGGATGAAAGTGGCACGGGCCCTTCCGGTAGATCGAGGAGGCGACGTGCTTCGTCGTTGACGATATCCACTCGCGCATCGTTGCTTCGGCCTCGCCCGATCACCACCAAGCCCTCACCGATGCTGTGCAGGACTGCGTCGTGGTGTTCGTACATGGTGCGGAGTTCGTCCGGCGCCATCCCCAGGGTCTGTCGCCTGATACGCCGACTCACCAGAAGTGAACTCAGGAGGGCGGCAAGTAGACCGCCGCCGGCAACGAACAGGATGACCGGAACACTTTGGGCGAACTGCTTGCTGATCTGCTCGCGCGTGACACCGGCGGAAACCAGACCGACCAGGGTTCCACCGGAATCGTAAACCGGAGTGACTGCGCGGATCGACGGCCCCAGCGACCCGGCGTACGTCTCCGTGAAGGTCGCGCCGGCGAGTGCGCGGTCGATGTTCCCGGTGAACAGTTGGCCGATCAGTTCCGGGCTCGTGTGTGTGAACCGAGTGCGATCCGGCGCCATCACCACGATGAAATCGACGCCGGTTGCCTGTCGGATTTTCTCGGTCTGTGGTTGCAGAATCGCAGTCGGGTCCGGACTCGTCAGGGCCGCCGCCGTCGAATCCGACAGGGCGAGAGTCTGCGCTATCGAGCTCACCTGCCTGCGGATCGCGTCATCGCTGTCGCGGCGTTCGTCGACAACCGCGAGCGCAGCCCCCACGCCGATGACCAGCGCCAACAACGCCAATTGCAGGATCAGGATCTGCCTGGCGACGCTCATACGTCGGCCGGTCTTTCGTTCGACCATCGAGCGCCTCCTGAACGTAATGAACACAAACTTCCGGGCCCACCTGTTTGCAACAAGAATTCTCCACGACTCGAAGTGATCCCGATCACTTCACAGATATCCGATCCAAAGGACACCCCATGAGCAGCACGGCAACAGGGACAGTAGACGGTTCCCCACAGCCCGAGGGCACCAAGGCAAAGCGCGACAAGACGCATTGGCTCTACATGAGCGTCATCGTCGCGGTCATCGGCGGCATCCTCGTCGGTTGGCTCGCACCCGAGTTCGGTAAGTCCGTCGGTGTACTCGGCACGTTGTTCGTCAGCCTGATCAAGATGATGATCAGCCCGGTCATCTTCTGCACCATCGTGCTCGGCATCGGCTCGGTTCGAGCTGCGGCCAAGGTCGGCAAGGTCGGCGGCCTCGCACTCGCCTACTTCATCGGGATGTCCACCATCGCACTCGCGATCGGCCTGGGCGTCGGCAACCTGCTCAACCCGGGCAGTGGTCTGAACATCACGCCCAACGCGGCCTCCGTGGCCAAGCTTGCAGATCAGGCCCACAGCGCGGGCGGTACCTGGGACTTCATCGCGTCCATCATTCCGACGTCGATGCTGTCCTCCCTGACAGCCGGCAGCGTGCTGCAGACTCTGTTCGTCGCCCTTCTGGTCGGCTTCGCGATCCAGTCGCTCGGCAAGTCGGGTGAACCGATTCTCAAGGCCGTCGGATACATTCAGAAGCTCGTGTTCAAGATCCTGACGATGATCCTCTGGCTTGCCCCGATCGGTGCTTTCGGTGCCATCGCCAGCGTCGTCGGCCAGACCGGTTTGAACGCCGTCGTTCAGCTCGGAACCCTGATGATCGGCTTCTACCTGACCTGCCTGATCTTCGTGTTCGGTGTTCTCGGAACCCTGCTGCGCGCCGTCACCGGGTTCAACATCTTCAAGCTGGTCAAGTACTTGGCCCGTGAGTACCTGCTCATCTTCGCCACCTCGTCCTCCGAATCGGCACTGCCGCGTCTGATCGCCAAGATGGAGCACGTGGGCGTCGAGCGCACCACGGTAGGCATCGTCGTTCCCACCGGCTACTCGTTCAACCTCGACGGCACCGCGATCTACCTGACGATGGCGTCGATCTTCATTGCCGACGCCATGGGACAGCCGCTCGGTTTCGGTGAGCAGCTCTCGCTGCTGGTGTTCATGATCATCGCCTCCAAGGGCGCTGCCGGAGTCAGCGGCGCCGGCCTGGCCACGCTGGCCGGTGGTCTGCAGAGCCACCGCCCCGAGCTTCTCGACGGCGTCGGGCTCATCGTCGGAATCGACCGCTTCATGTCGGAAGCGCGAGCAATCACCAACTTCTCGGGCAACGCTGTCGCGACTCTCCTGGTCGGCGCGTGGACCAAGACGATCGACAAGGAACGCGTCGTCGAGGTGCTCGACGGCAAGATCCCGTTCAACGAGGCCACGATGCTCGACGACGAGGACGAAGAAGAGCAGCACAAACTCGAAACGGCTCCGACCGGCACCAAGCAGTCGTTTGTGAGCCATCACTAGATCCGTCCGCTCTGCTGAACGTTTGACCGCACAGCAGGCGCGGAACCCGATCTACGATCAGTGATCCTGGTCGTAACGATGAAAGAGACCGCCGCACCAACCGTGCGACGGTCTCTTTCTGTTCGTGGGTGCTATGTGTACCAGGTCGGTTCGGGAATCTCGCCGGTCAGATAGCGGCTACCGACTTCACGGCGCTTGTACGCGAGCGGATCGTGAAGGGTATGCGTCCGGATGTTGCGCCAGTAGATGTCCAGGCCCACGTCGTTGGACGTGGCTCTGGCACCCGTCAGTTCGAAGATCTTGTTGCTGATCTCCAAGGACACGTCGGCGGCGCGAAGTTTTGCGGCCGCGATCCGTACGGCAAGATCGCCGCGAGCCTGCTCGGTGAGGTTTTCGCGAGCGTCGTGGAGCACGGTGTCGGCCTCACGGCTGACCTGATCCACGAAGGCCTCCGCTGCCCACAGCTTGGATTGCAAGTCACCGTAGCCCTCACGGAGGTACCACTCGTCCGTTGCGATTTCGCGGTTGTCACCGCCGTACGGCCATGGACGCGTACGGGTTCGGGTGTACTCGGCCGCAGTGTCCAGTGCGCCACGGGCGATCCCGAGGTAGAAGTTCGCGAACACGATCTCGATGGCCGGGAAGTTCAGGGTGTTGTAGACCAGCGGTTGGAATTCCTTGTCGACAAAGCCTGCCGCGCTTGCCCAGTCGACCTCGACGTCATTGATCTCGACACTGCCGGAATCGGTGAGGCGCTGCCCGAGGTTGTCCCAGTCTCCGCGGAAGACTATGCCGTTCTGAGCGGTCGGCACGATCGCGAACACATGCGTCGCAGTTCCGTCGATGATTCCCTCGAGCACCGTGAGGTCGGTGACTCGTCCTCCGGTGGAAAACGACTTCACACCGTTGAACACCAGGGTGTCTCCGCGGTCCACGACGGTGAGGTCGGTGTCTCGAGGATTCACCGCGCCACCGAAGAAGAATCGGTTGCTCGTGTACAGCTCCTCGACAGCGGAGATCTGCGGATCGGTACCGACCAATCTGGCTGCCCACGCCCACAGGTAGTGATACCCGAGCAGTTGTCCGATGGAGCCGTCGGCGCGCGCGATCTCCCGAATCACCTTGTAGGCGGTCTCCCATCGCTGCCCACCGCCGCCGAACTCGACCGGGCCCAGGAGCGTCACCAGACCACTGTCCTTGAGCAGCTGGACTTCTCGGAACGGTGGTTCGCCGGCTCGGTCGCGGGCGAGTGCGTCGGCGGCAAGGATGTTGCTCACCTCGCGTGCGCGCTCGATCCAACCCGCGGATGTGTCGGGGACGCCGACGAAGACTTCGGTTTCACTGGTCACGGTCATGCCTGTTCATCCTTTTCGGTCGGTGCAGTCCCGATGGCCCACACGTAAATCGGTTCGGTTCCGTTGATTTCGTAGTCGCCGACAACTTTGGATTTGAAGACGACCGGGTTGTGGCTGGCGACGGTGCGGGCATTGCGCCAGAATCGATCGAGATCGAGGTCGCGGCTCACTCCGGAAGCGCCGAGCGCGTCGAAGATCTTGGCGGTGGCCGGCACGACGAGTCCGATCGAGGCGACTTGTCCTCGCCCCGAATCGATTTCGGCCGCAATGTTGGCCGCCTTCTCTTCCTCGGGCGACCCCGAGAATGCGGCTTCGTAAGCCCATTGGGACGTCTGCGCTGCGTGCACTGCAACGGCCTCGGCGGCATAGGCAGCTGAGGAGACCTCGCCGACCACTTGCTGAATCTGCGAATCCTGCGCGTATCTCGGTGCGTTGCCGTGACTGAAGGTTCGAGTACGAGCGGCAACTCGGCGAGAGATCTCGGTCGTCGCGGCCTTGGCAATGCCGGCGAGGGTGGCGAGATGGAACAGTTGGTAGAACGCGGTCTGATATTTGAAACGCGTCGAGAAGTCGAAGATGTTCTCCGGCTGGACAATCGCGTCCTCGTAGATCGACGAACCGGAGCCCGTCGTCTGCTGGCCGAACCCGTTCCAGTCGTCGCTGTGCGTGACTCCGGGTTGTCTCGCTTCCACTGCGGCGATCACGAATGCACCGGTGTCGGTGCGCTGTGAGTACAGGTCGATCCAATCGGCGAAAATGGAACCCGTGCTGTAGAACTTTGCCCCGTTCGCCAGGAAGTGATCGGCGTCGGGCGCCGGCGAGACCTTGGTGTTGGCTTCGCCCAGTGCAACGTCGCCGATCTCGGTCCACGCGTTTCCGACCAACTGTCCCTCTGCAAAGCGTCGGAGCCAGGTGTCACGTTCCGGTCCGGGATCGGCGACCAGTCGGTCTTCGACAAACGCGAAGTGTCCGCGTAGTGCCTGCGTGATGTTGGAATCGGCACTCGACAGTTCGACCAACAAGCGGATCAGCTGAGGGATGCTCGCGCCGGACCCACCGTGTGTCGTCGGCACCCGAACGGCGCCGAAGCCTGCTTTCTTGAGTGCATCGATTTGTTGAAAGGGAAGGACATGATCGCGTTCGCGTTCCACGACGCTTTGTGCGATGTCCGCGAAGATCGGACGGAATTTCTCTGCCAGCGTTTCGTAGTCGACCTCACTCTTGATCGGATCTGCAGACCGGGAAACGGCATTCGGCGTCAGTGCGGTGGTCATGGGAAGAATGCAAGCTGTAATCACCAGGGGCGTCGATCCTTCATCGCGACCTGATTCGAAGTGTTGTCAGTCCGCGCAAACCTCGGTTCGATGGCCTGCCGGGCAGTCGCAGCGGAATCGAGTGGTCAGTGCGGTTGCTCGCGAAGGTGCTCGACGATCCATCCACTCCATTCGACCGTTCCCCCGGAACCACAATCATGTCGGAACGGCTGCCCGGGAGGACCGGGCCGGACGACCACGCGAAAGTCTCTCTCCTCCAACCGAAGATCGACGGTCGTGCATACTCCGTCGACGCTCTCGGTGATGCTCTCGAGTGCATCCGTTGCGACGATGTCGGTGGCGCGTCGGACGGCGTGCTCGGCGGCCTGAGCGGCCTGCGACAGTGCCGCCCGGCCGCGCAGGTGAGTCACCGCCAGTTCTCCGTTCAGGTACTTCTCGACTGCGTCCGTGGCGGAGTCGCCGTCCAGCCGACTGAAATAGACTGCGGCGGGCCACGCAATCATGTTGGCCGCGAAACGGTCTCCGCCGATGTGACTGCATTCCCACACGTCCGCGATCCCGGCAACGTCCAGTGCCGACACCACCGGACGGCCGAGTTCCGCGCAGCACGCATCCTTTTTTCCATGTGTGCGCACTGCGAAGAGTGGTTCCGTGCGGGAGCGGCCGAAGTCGGGTTCCACTCCCGCGGCCATCGATTCGAACGGCAGTACCGACAGATCCTCGTATCGGTCCACCGACCCTTCGCGCATCCACTGGCGGGTGCCGTCCGTCCACGCGAGTACACACGTCGGCGTGAGAACCCGGCGGTTGCGGGGCCGCCGGATCACCACGAGGCGGATACGGCCCTGCGCTGCGTAGATCTTTTCGGTGAGCGCGACGGGGAGAACGTCGTCGGGGGCGGACGCCGGCCAGGGGCCGGGGTGCTCGATCAACACCCACAGATGTGTCGTTCCGGCGCGACCGACCATCGGTTCGCCAGCAGTTGACGACTGCCGTGTACAGGCGTGAGGGCGTCGACTGGTTTGTGGATTGGCGACAAATTCCGAAAGGCACTGCATTGATGCCTTCCCCAGGACACCGTCGCCGTGGCAGGGAAGGGAAGACATGATGAGGCTCCAGTCTCGTAGGTTAGGCTCACCAGACTATTGGATGGTGAATCCTTTGCTCAGCCGTGGTGAATGCGCGTGGCTGTGACGGTCGGAAGCAGTCGGTAACAGGAGTGTTGGGAATGAAACGCAGTAACTCGCGGACGAAGTACGTGCTGGGTGGTTTTGTTCTCGCCGCCGTCGTGGCAACGACAACGGCGTGTGGAAGTGACGACACGACGGATACCGGCAGTCAGTCTGCCGACACCGTGCACGCGGTCACCCACGCCCGCGGAACCACCGACGTCCCGATGGATCCGCAGCGAGTTGTCGTGCTCGAGCCGGTTCAGCTCGACACGTCGGTAGCGCTGGGCGTGATCCCCGTGGGCACCGCGGTACTGAGCGAGACGACCGGTGTTCCCGCGTACCTCGGTGAGGAGGCCGCGGAGATCGAGATGGTCGGCACCGTCGCGGCACCGAACCTCGAGAAGATCGTCGCCCTGAGCCCGGACCTGATCATCGGAACGGAAACACGGCACGGTGATCTGTACGAGCAGCTCGCTGCCATCGCGCCGACCGTCTACATGGCAACCCAGACCGATCCGTGGCAGGACAACGTCCAGTTCGTCGCAGAGGCGTTGAACAAGACCGATCAGGCAGGCGAACTGCTCGGCGACTACACGGCACGCTGCGAGGAAGTGGCCGGCAAGCACAGCACCGAGGGCAAGACCGCTCAGCTCATCCGCCCACGCGACGACGTTCTGACGCTGTACGGGCCCACGTCGTTTGCCGGAAGCACTCTCGAATGCGCGGGACTCACGATTCCGGCACGCGACTGGGAGAACTCGATCTCCGTCGACCTCTCCCCGGAATTCGTCTCCGGAGCCAACGCCGACCTCATCCTGGTGACCTCCGCGAAACCGGCCGATGCAAGCACGATGCCGAAGGCCGTGGCGGACAACGCCGGACTCTTCCCGAACCCGCATCTGGTCGACATGTCCTACTGGATCACCGGCGTCGGACCGCTCGGCGGCCTCACTGTCCTCGACGACCTCGATCGCATTCTCGGAGCGTCGACGTAGCAGTGGGCAAGAGTCGCTAAGTTGGAGCCTATGACAACTCCAGTACAGAACATCGCGATCAACACCCTCGGTGGCGTGCCCACCTCGTTGGGTGAATACGACGGCCGCGCCGTCCTCGTGGTCAACGTGGCATCCAAGTGTGGGCTGACCCCGCAGTACTCGGCGCTCGAGAAGCTGGCCGGCGAGTACGCGGATCGCGGTCTGACCGTGATCGGCATCCCGTGCAACCAGTTCATGGGGCAGGAACCGGGTACCGCTGAAGAGATCGAGACGTTCTGCTCCACCACTTACGGCGTCACGTTCCCGCTTCTCGAGAAGATCGAGGTGAACGGCGAAAACCAGCATCCGCTGTATGCCGAGCTCACCAAGGCGGCCGACGCCGAAGGCACTGCGGGAGACATTCAGTGGAACTTCGAGAAGTTCCTGATCGGACCGGACGGCACCGTCGTCAACCGCTTCCGTCCGCGGACCGAGCCTGACGCACCCGAGGTCGTCGCCGCGATCGAAGCTGCGCTTCCGAAGAACTAGTAGCTGCGCTTCCCGAGAACTAGTAGCTGCGCTTCCGAAGAATTGGTAGCTGCGCTTCCCGAGAACTGGTAGCTGCGCTGAAAACTGCCGCCGGATGATCATCCGGCGGCAGTGTGCTGTTCACCCACAGCTGCCACTATCGGAGTATGTCCGCAGAACTGATCGTGTCGGTATCCGGAATCAGAGACGAGACATGTTATCTCGCTGCCGGATTCGCTGACGAGATGGACGCTCGAGGTGTCCGCCTGTCGCTCCTGGTGGCGCCGCGACTGAAGGACAAATATCGACTGGCCGACGACGCGGTGACGACGGCTTGGCTGCGTGAGCGTCGTGAGCACGGCGACGCCATCGTTCTGCACGGCTACGACCAGGCCGCGACCAAGCGTCGTCGGGCCGAGTTCGCCACTCTGTCGAAGCACGAAGCAAAGCTGCGACTACTCGCTGCGGATCGAGTTCTCGAGCATGCCGGCCTTCGGACCCGGGTGTTCGCGCCGCCGCGCTGGGTGGCGTCGCCCGGTGCCATGTCGGTGTTGCCGGAGACGGGTTTTCGCTCGATGGCAGGCCTCGGGGCAGTGCACGATCTGACCCGAGGCACCTTGCAGCGGGGACGGGTTTTCGGTATCGGCGAGGGCTTCAAGGCCGAGCCGTGGTGGTGTCGCGCATTGGTTCTCGGAGCCGGGCGCGCCGCCAAGCGTGGGGGACTGGTCAGATTGTCGATCACGGCCAAGCAGTTGGGAAACGAGGGCCCGAGGCAGGCAGTTCTCGACGCCGTCGACCTTGCACTCTTTCACGAAGCCACCTCGCAGGTGTATCGGTGGAACTCCCCGTCTCAGGAGCTCGGCGCTGCCTGAATTCGGTAGTTGGCAACTATTCGATAGCTACGAAATGGTGTCGTCTGTCCGGGTTGTCCGAGCGGGCTGACTCTTCGCCTTTCTTCCGTTTCTTGCTGGCAGTAGTGCAGAGCGGGTCAAATTTGTACAAAACGGACGTTGAATTCAAGTGTGGAGTCACCCAACTTCTTCGCTGCTAGAGTGCGTGCAGTTAATCTGCCGCTAGTAGATGGGTTGGGGTTTCACCATGCGCGCACGAGTGCTCACCAAGTCGGCCAAAGGTCTTGTCGCTGTGACTGTGGGCGTGGTCGTCTGCGGTGCGGTCGTCCCGACGCTCGCGTCTGCCGCTCCGACCGGCGTGGTCCACACTCTGCCGACGGGAAGTATCGACGGCGGATCGAGTGACGGCGTGCGCACCGCGACCGTCGACGACGAAGGCGAGCAACTCACGTTGCGACTCCACAAGATGAATCTGCGGGGACCCGACTTCTCGATGGCTGTGCAAGAAAGCGGCGGCGAGCTTTCCCACGTGGTGATCCCGGCGCCCCGTTCGTACATCGGCAGCGTGGAAGGGCATCCGGACGCAATCGTCTCGGCCATCGTCGACTCCGCTGGAACACTGCGAGGACAGCTGGTTTTCGATCGGGGCGCTTCGATCGAGTTCGTCGGATCGGACGTGGTCGGTCGCAGCACCGCGCCGATCGATGCGAAGCCGCAGTGGCCGACCGCCTCCATCGCGACGGCCTCGGCAGCAAACGTCGGCAAGACGGTGAAGCAGTTCGTGGTGGGGTTGGACCTGAGCGGCGAGTGGTACTCCGCGCACGGTGAAGGCAGTCCTGCCGTCGCCCTGGACCGGGCCGAGGAATCCATGGCCAGAACCGCTGCGATCTGGATCAGAGACGTCGGAATCCAGCCGATCCTCGGTCGAGTCGTCCTTCGGGCAGATGCCGTCGCCGATCCGTATTCGAGCAGTTGTGAAAACCTCGAGCAGTTGGAAGAACTGTGGTCCGATCAAGTCGGGACCAGCGTCGATCAGGCGACTGCCGTGTGCAAATCCGGTGGCGGAAATGCCTATTACTCGAAGTTCGAACTCGATCACAGCTACGCGCACGTCGGTGCCGAGCCCGATGGCACCTTCAGTCGCGTCCTCCGCCACGAGTTGGGCCACAACTTCTATGCCGACGACTATCACGGCGGCGGCGCCGAGGGATCGACCATCATGAACGGCAACGACCTCTCGCGCTTCGACGGCACCGAATTTGCTGCCATCGTCGATGCTGCGGATGTTGCCTCGGCTCGACTCGACGATGTCGGTCGGTACACGGCAAGTCCGATCCCGCCGTACGCCGCACTCGACACCGCGCGGGTCCGCTCAGGTGGCGCGATCGCCGTCGACGCCGTCGCGAATGATCATGACAGCAACGGAGATTCGATCAAGGTGACCGGCGTCGAGGCGACATCACTTCTCGGTGGCACGGTAAAGCTCGAAAACGGTGAAGTTGTGTTCGAGGCCGGAACGAAGACAGGCACCGACAGGATTCTCTACACACTCACCGACGCAGCCGGCGGGACGAGCACCGGCTGGATCATCGTCGACGTGAGTGCGTGAGAACTGAGTCAGGCGACTTCGACGCTCGACTCCTCGCCGAGAACTCGGAACTCGGTGCCGTCGGCAGCCATTTCCGAATAGCGACCGTAGAAAATACCTGTGGCTTCGTCGCGGATGATCGCTTGATGGATGGGAACCGCGACGCGCGGCGCTACCGCACGGAGGTAGTCGATGGCCTCCGAGATCTTGAGCCACGGTGCGGCGGCGGGGAGGGCAAGAACGTCGACCGTCTGTTCGGGGACGAAGAGGGAATCGCCGGGGTGCATGAACTGCGCCGGGTTGCTCGCGTCGCCGAGGAGGAACGCGGTGTTGTCGATCATCGGTAGGTCCGGATGGATGATCGCGTGCTCTCCGCCCGCTCCGGTCACCTCGACGTCACCGATGCTGAACCGGTCGCCCGGGCGGACTCCGGTCCAGCGTCCACCGAGCTTTTCCGCCGTCTGCGGATCGCTGTAGAGCACGGCGTCGGGGTTGGCTTCGGCCAGTTCGGGCAGGCGCGCGGGGTCGGCATGATCGGGGTGTTGATGTGTCACGAGGATGGCGTCGAGGCCGGTGATGCCTTCGAACCCGTGCGAGAAGTTGCCGGGATCGAAGAGGATCTTCGATCCGTTCAACTCCACGAGAACACAGGAATGGCCAAAATGTGTCAGTCGCATGATTTCGAGTATGCGCCGCCCTGAAGGGACTCGCAGGCGGCTCTCGCGGGTGTTGGCCGTCACGCCCCGATCACTCGATGCGAACCATCTCGGGTACGCCCGGTAAACTGGCCATCACCCGAGCGTTTCACTCCGGGTTCGCGCACTAGTACCGAGGAGCAGCACGTGGCCCGTGTCGTCGTCGAAGTCATGCCCAAGGCCGAGATTCTCGACCCCCAGGGACAGGCAATTGTCGGGGCACTGTCTCGCCTGGGCTTTGCAGGAGTATCCGATGTCCGTCAGGGCAAGCGGTTCGAGTTGGAGATCGACGGCAGTGTCGAAGACGCCGAACTCGAGAAGATCGCCGAAGGCCTGCTGGCCAACACGGTGATCGAGGATTGGACCGTCAGGCGAGTCGAGGCATGAGCGCACGTATCGGGGTAATCACGTTCCCGGGCACGCTCGACGACATCGACGCAGCCCGGGCTGTGAACCTGGCCGGCGGTGAAGCTGTCGAACTCTGGCACGGCGACGCAGACCTCAAGGGTGTCGACGCGGTTATCGTTCCCGGTGGATTCTCCTATGGCGACTACCTTCGCTGCGGCGCAATCGCACGTTTTGCTCCCGCGATGGGCAAGGTTGTCGAAGCAGCCAAGGGCGGCATGCCGGTCCTGGGCATCTGCAACGGTTTCCAGATCCTCTGCGAGGCAGGTTTGCTCCCCGGTGCCCTGACCCGTAACCAGGGTCTGCACTTCATCTGCCGCGACGAGTGGTTGACGGTCGAAGCCAACAACACGGCGTGGTCCTCACGCTACGAGGCCGGCGCCCAGATCCTCATCCCCCTCAAGTCGGGTGAAGGTCGCTTCCAGGCGTCCGAGAAGGTTCTCGACGAACTCGAGGGCGAGGGCCGCGTCGTCTTCCGTTACTCGGAGGAGAACCCCAACGGTTCGCAGCGTCGCATCGCCGGCATCTCTTCGGCCAACGGCCGCGTCGTCGGTTTGATGCCGCACCCCGAGCACGCCACCGAGGCTCTCACCGGTCCCAGTGACGACGGATTGGGCTTGTTCTACTCGGCACTCGACGCGATCGTCACTGCCTGATCGCCTGCTGATTTTCACCACTGAACGCCGACCGGAAATCCGGTCGGCGTTCAGTCGTACGTGGGCCCGGTAACCAGGGCTACTGGCTGTAGGAACTGAGGAAGTTGCCGAGTCGCTCGAGAGCGGTCGAGAGATCGTCGGTGTTGGGGAGAGTCACCAACCGGAAGTGATCGGGTTCGATCCAATTGAATGCGCGACCGTGGCTGACCAGGATCTTCTCCGACTCCAGTAGATCGAGAACGAACCTCTCGTCGTCGACGATGCCGAACTTGTCGACGTCGAGCTTGGGGAACAGGTACAGCGCCCCGTCGGCCTGTTGGCAACTGATTCCGTCGATGCTGTTGAGCGTGCTGTGCGCGAGATCGCGCTGCGCTGTCAGCCTGCCTTGTGGAAGCAACAGGTCCTCGATGGACTGGCGCCCGCCGAGTGCGGTCTGGATCGCGTGCTGCGCCGGAACATTGGCACACATTCGCATGTTGGCCAGCAGTTTGATGCCTTCGATGAAACTCGACGCCCGCTCCAGTGGTCCGGTGATTGCCAGCCATCCTGCTCGGAACCCGCAGACGCGGTAGGCCTTGGACAGCCCCGAGTACGTCAGACACAGGACGTCTCGCCCGGTCATCGACGCAAGGTTTGTCATGGATCGGCCGTCGTAGACGATCTTTTCGTAGATTTCGTCGGCGAAGAGCATCAGATCGTGTTTGCGCGCGATGTCCACGAAGCGTTGCAGCACCTCCGTCGAGTAGACGGCGCCAGTCGGATTGTTGGGATTGATGACGACAATCCCTCGGGTACGGGGAGAGATCCGAGCCTCCAGATCGTCGAAGTCCGGTGCCCAGCCCTGGCTTTCATCGGTGAGGTAGTGGACCGGCGTGCCGCCGGCAAGTGAAACCGAAGCCGTCCACAAGGGGTAATCGGGAGCGGGAATCAGGATCTCGTCCTCGGGATTGCAGAGCGCCTGCATCGTCAGCGTGATCAGTTCGGAGACGCCGTTTCCGAGATAGATCTCGTCGACGGTGACATCGGTGATACCCCGCGTCTGGTAGTACTGCACCACCGCGGTGCGCGCCGAATACAGTCCGCGAGAATCGCAATATCCCTGCGCGGTAGGGAGATTGCGGATCATGGCCATCATGATTTCGTCCGGAGCTTCGAATCCGAAGGGGGCCGGATTGCCGACGTTGAGTCGCAGGATCGTGTGTCCCTGATCCTCGAGTTCTTCGGTCTTGTCGAGAATTCGCCCTCTGATGTCGTACCTGACATTCTCGAGCTTGCGGGCCTGATCGATGGGTGTGTTCACGCGGTTACGTACCTCTTCCGGTTCGGTTGGGCGAGTTGTGTTTCAGATGAGAAGGGCGCCTCAGTGTTCAGCTCTGGAAATGGACATTGATTCGCGATAGCGCTAGCGTCGGTGGGAGAGTAGCGCTACTATGTTTCGACATGTCCAATGATAGCAGTTCGAGGATCGTCGCAGCCTTGCGTGAATGGATCTCGACGGCTCCTCCCGGCGCGAAGCTTCCGTCCACTCGGTCGCTCGTGAGCCTGCACGGTGCCAGTCCGGTCACCGTGCAGAAGGCGCTGCGAACGCTGGTATCTCAGGGAGTCGTAGAGGCTCGACCCGGAGTGGGAACCTTCGTACGCGCGGCGCGCGTCGTGCGACCCAACGATTACGGGTGGCAGACAGCGGCGCTCGGATCGCCGAATTATCGGCTGCAACTGCCTATTGCGCTGCAGTCCACCTCCAACGACGTGATCGCGCTGCATTCCGGCTATCCGGCCCGAGAGCTGTTGCCGGAAGGTCTGGTTCGTGCAGCCTTCACCAGGGCGACGCGAACCGACGCCGTGTTCAATCGACCCCTCGCTGCCGGGCTTCCGGAACTGCAGTCCTGGTTTGCCTCCGAATTGGGTTCCGCCACTCCTGCCGGGATCACTCCGCCGGGGCCGAACGACGTGGTTGTACTTCCCGGCAGTCAGGGTGGGCTTGCGACGTCCTTCCGTGCGTTGGTGGGGGAGGGGCGGCCGTTGCTCATGGAATCGCCGACCTACTGGGGTGCGATCCTGGCTGCCGCGCAGGCTGGAGTCACGGTCATTCCGATCTCCAGCGGCGCTAAGGGTCCTGATCCTGAAGAGCTTTCGCGTGCATTCGAACAGACCGGTGCCCGTGCGTTCTATGCACAACCGAGCTTCGCGAGTCCGACGGGAGCGCTGTGGTCGCCGTCGTTGGCTGACAAGGTTCTCGATACCGTCCGTCGGCACGGCGCGTTCCTCATCGAGGACAGTTCGGCGCTCGACTTCGGAATCACCGCAGATCCCAGCCCCATCGCTGCTCGCGACGACAGTGGACACGTCGTCTACCTTCGTGCACTGACCAAGAGCGTCTCGCCGTCGGTGCGAGTTGCCGGATTGATCGCCCGAGGCCCGGCCTACGAGCGAATTCTTGCTGATACACAGGCAGATTCGATGTATGTCAGTGGGATGCTGCAAGCGGTAGCACTCGACGTCGTGACCCAGCCGGCCTGGCGCACGCACTTGCGCAGGCTTCGTCACCAACTCGAGGCCAGACGCGATCTCCTCGTGTCGAGTTTGCGCGAACATGCGCCGGACGCTCACCTCGACGCCGTACCGCAAGGCGGACTCAACCTCTGGCTGCGGCTCCCGGACACCACGAATCTCGAACGCGTGGTGCAGGACTGCCGGTCGGCCGGCGTCATCGTCGGGGCCGGCGACGATTGGTTCCCGGCGGAACCGACCGGAAAGTTCTTGCGGCTCAACTACGCCGGACCGAACCCGGGTGAGTTCCCCGACGCTGCCCGCATCATCGGCCGAGCAATCACACAACATATGTAGAACTTCACCTCGCTGGTGGTTGACCTGAACTTCCGTTGAGGTTTTATCGTCGTATCCATGAACGAACAAGCGATGCAGCCACCGGCCAATCAGCCGATCGGATTCTGGACCGCGCGTGCCGGTGAGGCGATTCGTGCGCGCACGAGGGGAGCGCTCGAAGCGATCGGCGTCACCCAGCCGCAATGGTGGGTCCTGCACCAACTTTCGCTGCACCCTGAAGGGATGGAGCGAGCTGCCCTCCTCCGCACGATCGGTCCGAACGAATCAACTGACGTGGTCGACGCGGCCGTCGACTCTGCCCTCGATCTGGGGTGGGCGCGTGAAGACGGGGCTGTCCTTCTCCCCACTGATGCGGGCTCCCAGCAGTTCGAACGCGCCGCGCGGATACAGCAGATGCTGCAGGAAGAGCGGATGCAGGGAATCAGCGAAGAAGAGTTCGTCACCACCATCACGGTTCTGCAGCGAACCATCAAGAACGTGGGCGGCGACGCCTGGCACTGGTAGCCGCCACTACCGCCGCCCGCTGCCGGGTAGGACGGCTTCGATCAACTCGACGGCACGGGACACACCGCCCGCCGCTGCGAGCTCTTTTGCCAACTCTGTACTGCGTCGTCGGAACTCGTCCGAGCTCACCCGAGCCAACGCCTCACGAAGCTCTGCTGTCGTGACGGTAGCGCTGTCGACGCGTACTGCGACACCGGCGTCGACCAGCGAGTCGGCGTTGCCGAACTGATCGACGGCTTGCGGCACCGCGATCATGGGTGTGCCGGTCACGAGCCCCTCGCTGGATCCGCCCATACCCGCGTGGGTCACGAACGCGTCGGCCTGCTGCAGAATCGCGAACTGCGGTACCCATCGGTGTATTTCGACGTTGTCGGGCACTGGTCCGAGATCTGAGATCTGCACCTGCTTTCCGATCTGGAGGACGACGTGCCAGCCGTCCAGCTCGCCGAAAGCCTCGACGCAGGTACGGTAGAAATCCGGATGATCGGTGAAGGCTGAACCCAACGAAATCAACAGAAGTTTGCGGTCCGGATCCGGGTTCACCCAGGGTTGACTGCTCGGTTCGAGTGCCGGGCCGACAAAGGTGTACACGTCACGGTTCACGCGATCGGCGTTGGGCTGCATCGATTCTGCGATCAGAACGATCGCACGCGGTGGGCGTCCGGTGAACTCGCGCGGGTCGACCTCGACGCCTTCGCTGCGGAAGAACCGGGCCTCCCGATCGAGCAGGTCGATGCCTCTCGGGTCGGAGCGAATCTCGTCGTACATCGGTGCGGCGTCGGCTTCGTAACCGTCCCAGGCGACGTACGTCGGCGACAGCTGGATGATGGGAACGTTCCACTGCTGAGCCAGTATTCGCCCTGGAACTCCTGCGATGTCGTAGAGGAAGAGGTCGGGACGGTCGTCGTCGTAGATTCGGCGCAGCTGCGGCAGCATCGACTCGTAGTCGTCCTGGAAAATCGTCAACTGATCGATCAGATCTCCGTCCCAACTCTTCTCCGGTTCGGCGCCGTCAGGAGAAGGAACGAGGCTGGGCAATGTGGAGACGTACGGTGCGAATACGGCCCCGGTCGCCTCGATGACCTCACGCATCGACTCGTCGTTGGCGTAGGTGACGCGGTGACCGGCGGCGACGAGACGCGCGATGATCGCCAGGCTCGGATTGACGTGGCCAGGTGCCGGAATGCTCACCATGGCGATATGTCTGCGGGTCATCGATCACTCCTGCCGTCTGACTGTTGTCGAACGACAACTGTTCTGGAACAACTCCGGATACCGGACCGAGACTATCCACCAGGATAGGTAACGGCATCTGATTTTTTGTCGGGGAAGTACCGTGCACTCTCGAGTAGGACTGCGCATCCGAGTGCCGGGATGGGCGAGCAGACTTCGAAGCATGAGCACACCGACAACACCTTCGAAGACCACTGCAGCCTTCTATCTTCAGGCCGGAATAGCCTTTGCCGTCAGTTTTGTCGGCACCCTCCTCGGAATTGCGTATCTTCCGATCGATGCGTGGCAACGCGGATTTCTCGGAATGTCCTTGCTGTTCCTGGTCACCAGTACGTTCACGTTGGCCAAGGTGATTCGTGATCAGCAGGAAGCGTCGACAGTCAGGGTTCGAGTGGACGAAGCTCGACTCGAGAAGTTGATCGCCGAGCACGATCCGTTCAAAGCGGCAGCCTGAAACCTGTCGGCAAGGTGAGGATCAGCGTGCTGCCGGGAGGTTGTTCGTTTCGGAGCGCCACCAGATCGCCGCCGTGTGCGAGCGCGAGGCTACGCGCAATCGTGAGCCCCAAACCGGAACCGTCGGATCGATCACCGCGATGGAAACGGTCGAAGACTGATTCGAGTTCGTCTGTGGGAATTCCGTCACCGGTGTCGGTGACGGACACCGAGAGGTGGTCACCTTCCCGCGCGAGTGTCACCGTCACCGAACCTCCGCTCGGAGTGTGCCGCAACGCGTTTTCGAGCAGGTTGGCGAGGATCTGGTCGATTCGTTGGCGATCGACCTCGGCCGTGATCGGTTGCGGAGGTAGCGCGGTAGTCAATTCGACTCCACGATCGGCGAAACGCGGCGCCGCTGCTGCCGTTGCGCTGCAAACGATGTCGTCGATATTCTCATCCCGGCGATCGAGTTCGAGAGCGTGTTCGTCGGCAGCGGAGACGTCCGCCAGATCACAAGAGAGCCGACGCAGTCTTTCGAGTTGATCGCGCATGACCGACCACGAAGAGGAGTCCGCGGGTAGGACGCCATCCTCGATGCCGTCCACGTACGCAGCCAAAGTCGATACCGGAGTGCGTAATTCGTGGGCAAGATCGGCAAGCAGGCGTTTGCGGACCCGATCCGAATGATCAAGGCGTGCCGCCATGTCGGCAAAGGCAGTTTCGAGACGCGTGAAATCGGCATCTACGCCGGACCGGCCGATAGTCACGTCGAAGTTCCCGTCGGCGACGCTTTGCGCCGCCTCCGCCAGCGTTGAGATCGGGGCGGTGATGCGTCGGACGATGTAGACCGCGGCGATGCCGGCGCCCACCAGTGCGACTGCAATCCCGCACAACAGAGCGATGGTCATCGTCTGAGCGAAAGCTTCTTCGGTGTGGGTACGGACGTTCGAGTCTTCGATGCCGGCCATCATGAGGTGGTTGTGAAAGAGCGGGGCAGCGACGGCAATGGCGACTGCGGCGATGGCGAGGCAGGAGACGAACAGAACGACAAGCTGCGCGAGCAGCAGTTTTCCGCGTAACCCGAGTTTGTTCATGACGACCGCGTTCATGACGACCTCAGGGAGTATCCGACGCCCCTGACGGTCCTGATGAACCGAGGATCGGTCGCGTCGTCGCCGAGTTTGCGGCGTAACGCACGGACATGGACGTCGACGATGTGCTGGTCCCCGAACCAGGACGACCCCCACACCGAGGTGATG
This sequence comes from Rhodococcus sp. KBW08, assembly GCF_003852455.1. Taxonomy (NCBI): domain Bacteria; kingdom Bacillati; phylum Actinomycetota; class Actinomycetes; order Mycobacteriales; family Nocardiaceae; genus Rhodococcus; species Rhodococcus sp. KBW08. The sequence goes on along the minus strand of NZ_QAJJ01000017.1, from coordinate 154,053 downwards.
ATCTCGGCCCGACTCCAGGCAGCGTCGGGTCGGGATGCGAGTGCGGACAACAGAGTGAACTCGGTGGGAGTGAGATCGACCAGGGCGTCGTCCACACGAACCGTGCGGGACAGGACGTCGATGTCGAGTCCGGGAGGCGTTGGCAGTACTTTCGGCAGCAAGCTCGACGCGCGTGGCCGTCTGAGCAGTGCTTTCACTCGCGCAACCAACTCGCGGGGGCCGAAGGGTTTGACCACGTAGTCGTCTGCGCCGGCTGCCAGCCCGGTTACCTTGTCCGACTCGTCACCGCGGGCGGAGAGCATCAGGACATACGCGTCGGAAAACGTGCGGATCCGCCGGCAGACTTCCAGACCGTCGAAGCCCGGAAGCATCAGGTCGAGCACGATCAGTGCGGGCTCGAAGTCGCGCACCGAACGTACTGCGCTCGGCCCGTCGTGGGCGAGGCGCACGGTGAATCCCTCGCGTGTCAGATAATTGGCGACAACCTTCGCAAGGGCAGTCTCGTCGTCGACGACAAGAACACGCCCCGGTTCCTCACCAGGTCGTAGTTCGGCGCTCATCGAACCGAGGTTAGTCGACTGCGTGTCTGCATTTCTGTCGCGTGGTGATTTCCGTTCGACTGTGAAGATTCGATGAAGGAAGCCTGTTTGGGCCGGTTATCGGGCTTCGAGGCGGATTTCCGCCGGTAACGTGGCAACTGTGCATTTGCAGCACTGTCGTCAAATCAATTGTGGTGCAGTGCATATCGAACAGAATCAACTCTCGGGAGTGAAAACATGTCTTTGACGGTCAGGAAGAGCGCCACGCGGTTCGTTCCGGTTGTGGCAGCGGCAGCACTGTTGATTGCCGGATGCTCGGACAACTCCGGGGAGAGTGTCAACCATTCTTCCGAAACAACCAGCGTCGCAGCACAGTCGGAGATTCCCGCGGGTGTCAATGCCGCCGACATCGAGTTTCTCGAAGGGATGTACCCGCATCACGCGCAGGCATTGGACATGGCCAGAATGGTCGACGGTCGAACCGACAATCCGGAACTTCTCTCGCTTGCAGCGCAGATAGAGGCAGCGCAAGGCCCGGAAATGGCTCAGATGACCGAATTCCTGACGAAGTGGGGACGCCCCGATCCTTCGTCGAGTTCGATGGAGGGCATGGATGATTCGGCGCATGCGGGACACGGCGTCGGGATGGCCGAGATGCCGGGCATGATGTCGGCCGACGACATGGCCGCCCTCACCGACGCCAGTGGCGCGGAGTTCGACAAGTTGTGGTTGACGATGATGATCGAGCACCACAAGGGTGCCATCACCATGTCCCAGACCGAGCTCGACAACGGGCTCGATCCATCGGCGGAGAAGATGGCAGAAGCTATCATCGCCGGTCAGCAGGCGGAAATCACTCAGATGGAAGCGATGTTGAAGGGGAGTTGAGCGATTGACGTTGGCCGCGTGACCTTGCTCGGTGGCTGAGCCGGGCATACGTTCGAGGCTGATGGCTTGACCGCTGCAGTGCCGGAATCACACGCGAGGGGATGACCGCCACATGGATCACAGTCAGATGGACCATAGCGAGATGGACCACAGCCAGATGAACCACAGTCAGATGGAGCATGGGGCCCACGGTGGTCACGGGGATCACGTCGCACAGTTCCGGACGTTGTTCGCAGTCATGCTGGTAATCGCAGTTCCGGTTGTTGCGGCAGATGCGATGTTCGCTGATCTGGTCGGGTACACCCTTCCGGAAAACTCTCTGGTGGAATGGATCTCGCCGGTACTCGGCACGGTGATGTACTTCTGGGGCGGCAAGCCGTTCCTCACCGGCGCTGTCGCCGAAATACGTTCTCGGCAACCCGGAATGATGCTTCTGATCGCACTTGCCATCACCGTTGCCTTCTTCGCGTCTTGGGCTGCAAGTCTGCACTGGGTGGATCACACTCTTGATTTCTGGTGGGAGCTCGCGCTCCTGATCGTGATCATGTTGTTGGGTCACTGGATCGAGATGCGTTCGCTCAGTCAGACTTCGAGCGCCTTGGACTCTCTTGCCGCTTTGCTTCCCGACGAGGCCGAACGGGTGGTGGGGGAGTCGGTGGAAACCGTGCCCACCGCAGCTCTGGCTACCGGCGACCTGGTGATAGTTCGTCCCGGCGCCCGAGTTCCCTCGGACGGAACGGTCGTCGAGGGAAGCGCCGACATGGACGAATCCATGATCACGGGCGAGTCGAAGACCGTCCGCCGGACTGTCGGAGATCAGGTGGTGGCCGGCACCGTAGCCACCGACTCGGCACTTCGGCTTCGAGTCACCGCTGTGGGAGAAGACACCGCGCTCGCCGGTATCCGGCGCCTGGTCGAACAGGCCCAGAACTCGTCGAGTCGTGCTCAGGTGTTGGCGGACAAGGCCGCTGCTCTGCTGTTCTGGTACGCACTGGGCGCGGCAGTGCTGACCGCGATCGCCTGGAGTATCTGGGGCACACCCGAGAGCGCAGTCACCCGGACGATCACCGTTCTGGTGATCGCCTGCCCGCACGCGCTCGGGTTGGCGATTCCGCTGGTCGTCTCCATCGCGACGGAACGGGCCGCTCGGGCTGGGATCTTGATCACCGACCGCATGGCCCTCGAGGCGATGCGCAACGTAGACACCGTTCTCTTCGACAAGACCGGCACTCTCACCAAGGGGGAGCCCGCAGTGGTCGGTGTACGCGGTGTCGACGGGTATTCCGATGATGACGTGCTCAGCGCGGCAGCTGCCGTCGAGTTCGACAGCGAACATCCACTCGGGCGCGCCGTCGTCGCAGCGGCGCGGGAGTTGTCGCTCGACTTCACTTCGGGTTCCGACTTTCAGGCGCACAACGGGATCGGGGTTGCTGCGGACGTCGCCGGTGCACGCGTCGGTGTCGGCGGACCGGGGATGTTGAGATCGGTCGGGGCCACAGCGATCCCGGGGACCGAAGAGTGGCTGAGTGACGGGTCGACCGTCCTGCATGTAGTGCGTGACGAGAAGGTGATCGGTGCATTGGCATTGGCCGACGAGATTCGCCCGGAATCGGCATTGGCCGTCGACGCCCTCCACGCTCGCGGTGTGCGCGTGGCCATGGTCACCGGAGACGCAGAGGCCGTGGCCCATTCGGTGGCTCGCAGGCTCGGGATCGACGAAGTTTTCGCCGAGGTGCTTCCGCAGGACAAGGGAGCACAGGTATCTCGGCTTCAGGCTGCGGGCCACCGCGTGGCGATGGTCGGTGACGGGGTCAACGATGCGCCGGCACTTGCCCAGGCGGATGTGGGCATCGCGATCGGTGCCGGAACCGACGTGGCGATCGCGTCGGCGGGAGTTGTTCTGGCCAGCGATGATCCGCGTTCGGTGAGCTCGGTCATCGAGCTCTCCCGCGCCACCTACCGGAAGATGGTTCAGAACCTCTGGTGGGCAGCGGGATACAACGCGATCTCGGTTCCCCTCGCTGCGGGAGTACTGGCGCCCGTCGGGTTCGTGCTGCCGATGGAGGTCGGAGCAATCCTGATGTCGGTATCCACTGTGGTCGTTGCCGCGAATGCTCAGTTGCTGCGACGCTTGGACTTGCGGCAACCACCGGTGACCGCGCTCGAGTCGAGAGTGCTCACACCGCAGTAGTGAGCGGATGAAGGCGGACTACTGTCGGCTCAGGAACGGAATGAGCGCACGCAGCACAGCTTCGGAGTCCGCGACCGCGCTCGCGTGATCAGCCCCCTCGATCACGGCCAAAGCACTGTCCGGAATCATGGACTCCAGATGCTCGGTATCCGGCAGGCGCTCGCGATCTCTCGATCCGACGAACAACAAAGTCGGCGTGGCGATCCGGCGAAGCACGGCGTCGTCGATGCCCTGCTCCTTCTCCGCACGCCGCATGTAAGCCGCGAGTGCGAGGGGATCGTTGATTCGAAAGGCAGTCGCGGTCTGAGGATCCACCGGTTTGCCGCGTCTCGCGCCCCAACCGGTCAGAAATCCTTCGATACCGCCGCTTTCGAGTGCGTCGATGCAGCCTGGGAAGAACAATGCGTCGAACGCGCCCGTCATCGGTCGGCTACTACCGCCTCCGACGGTCAACGATCGCACCCGTTCGGAGTGCTCGACAGTCAGCGACATCACCGAGCGCCCGCCGAACGAGTATCCGAGGACGTGAGCCGGTTCGAACGGAGACTCCGTGTCGAGGATCTCCAGGAGATCGCCGACCACCAGATCCATTGCATACGAATCGGAGTCGTGTGGTTTGTCGCTGCGTCCGTGACCCCGCATGTCGACGAGAATCAGACGATACTGTTCCTGGAGCGCCTTGACGTACCCGAAGCCACGCCAGATGGAGCGAGACAACGCAGTGCCGTGCACCATCAACAGGGGTGGGCCGTCGCCCACGATCTGATAGGTGATCCGCGCACCGTCCACCGGATTTCTCACATCGTGCAACACCCGTCCAGTATGGGTGCCAGTTACTACGCACGTGAACTCGAGTAGCCGACCGGAGCCATTTCGACGGATGCCGGGAACTTTCACGAACAGTCGAGCAATCAACTCGGCTTCCCTCAGAGCTACCGGTCACCGCCCGGCCGGTCAGCACCCACTGTGCCAAGCAGTGCATCGGTGACGGGGTCTGCCGTGCTGACGCCTGCGGCTATGCCCCGAAGCAGAGCCTCGAAATCAGCGGCAACGACGGTGACCTCCTCGAACTCCGGCTCTCCCCCACGGACGACCTGACCGTCCGGAGCGAGCGCCAAGTACTCGTACCCATTGCGTACCGACAGCAGAACCGGGAGGTGAGCGGACCAGAAGGCGTTGATCGCCGCGCGCTCAGCCGGCCCGGAAGCGACCGCCAGGCTCTCGTGCCGGAACGCATTCCAGGGAAACGCCTCATCGCTGATACCAACTCCACCGGCATAGTTCTCCGCCGAGAGAAACCACACCTGGTCGTCTGAACTGGCAAGTACGGAGAACGAGCTCGCCCACACGACGAGTTGATCACAAACGCCGACCAGAGGTTGCGGAGCTGGGGCAGAGGCCGATCGAGTAGGTTCTTCGCGAACCCAACCTGCAATCGACAGGGCGGCGGTTGCGTCGAGGTGAAGGCACATCGCCCCACAGTAAGGCCGGACCGTCTCGCGCCGCTAGCGTCAACCGTCGGCCTACTCGGGATCGACGTCCTGAATACCATTCTCGTCCATGCTGATCCACCGCGTTATGCCGATGTCGCGCAGGAACGGCAGATCGTGACTCACCACCACCATGGCACCGCGGAAATCGGAAAGTGCCTGCGTGAGATGGGCGAGACTCGGTAGGTCCAGATTGTTGGTCGGCTCGTCGAGAAGAAGCAGCTGAGGCGCGGGTTCGGCCAGAAAGATCGTCGCCAACGCGGCGCGCAATCGTTCACCGCCGGAGAGCGCCGATGCCAAGACGTCGGAATCCGTTCCCCGGAAAAGGAACCGTGCCAACTGCCCACGAATTTCCTCGGCCGTTGCGTGTGGCGCAGCCAATGCGACGTTGTCCGCCACCGAGAGATCCTCGTCGAACACGTCGAGACGTTGGGGGAGCGCACGAGAGGCTACGAACGGAGTCGACGCAGCGAGTGCATCGAGCAACGTCGTCTTGCCGATTCCGTTGCGTCCCATTATCGCAATCCGCTCCGGCCCGGTGATCTGGAGCGATACCACTTGGCCGCTCCGCAACGTCACCTCGTCGAGCCGCGCAACCTGCTGCCCCGGATGAACCTCTGTAGCAGGAAGGTCCAGGCGGATCTCGCGATCGTCTCGAAGGAGTTCCTCTGCCTCCGACAGGGCAGACTTGGCCTCGTCCACCTTCCCGATATGGTTGAGGGCCAGCTTTCCGGCCGAAACTTGGGCTTGGCGTTTTCGTTCCTGCGCGATAATCAGTGGCACCCGCTTGTTCTCGAACATCTTCTGCCCATAGCGCTTACGTCGGTCCAGTTTTGTTCGAGCGTCGATCAGCTCGCGGCTCTGCTTCGCCAGATCGGCCTTGGCGTCGCGAACGGTGGCGAGTGCGTTGTCCTGCTCAGCGGTCACGACCTCCTGGTAGTGCGAGTAGTTGCCGCCGAACACGCGTAGATCCCCCCGACGTAGTTCGACCGTGTACTCCGCGGTGTCGAGCAGTTCCCGGTCGTGACTGACGATCAGTACGGTTCCCGGAAACTGTTGGACTGCAGCATGAACTCGTGATCGAGCGTCGCGGTCCAGGTTGTTGGTCGGCTCGTCGAGGAGCAGCACCTGCGGATTCTTCAGCAGCGTTGCGGTCAGGCCGAGTAGGACGGTCTCTCCGCCGGAGAGGGTGCCGACGGTTCGGCTCAGTGCCGCCGTATCCGGAACTACCTTCGCGAGGCCGAGTCGATGCAAGGTGGAGAGAGCGCTCTCCTCGATATCCCAGTTGTTGTCCACGAGTGCAAAATCGGACTCGGATCCGTCACCGGTTTCGATGCGGTGCAATGCGTTTCGTAGTTCGTGGATATCGAGGATGTCATCCACCCGAACACTCGGATCGAGTGTGATGTCCTGACGGAGGTAGCCGACCTCGCCGGAAGCGGTCACGGATCCGGATTCCGGTGAGAGCTCTCCTGCGATCAATCGCAGCAGAGTCGATTTTCCCGATCCATTGAGTCCCACGAGACCGACACGGCCACTGGGGAATACAAAGTTGGTGCGGGAAAAGACTGATTCGCCGTCCGGCCAGGTGAAAGTGAGATCCGAGAGCGACAGAGAAGAATGGGATTGGGTCATGAGTACTCCAGAGGGTGCTTGGACTGTGCGCCCGGCTCAGCAACTGCTGATGGGTGCGAGTGCCTTCGCGAAATGAACCTCTAGAGGAGCAACGGCCCGTTTCCTGTTCTGTCGGGAATGATTCGTGTTCCAGGCTAACGCGGTCGACCTGGCGGTGCAATGGGTTATTCGAGCCCGGCTCATTGTGATCTTGACAATAGGCAAACGTATCGGCATTGTTACGCCTGCCAGATGATATGGCTGCCATACTAAATATTCGAGCAGGTATCAGGGAGGAAATCATGGCCGTAGAGGTACTTGAGTTGCATCACATCGGGTTGGGAATGGGGAATGACATCGCCGACCGAACCCGCGACTACTACCGGGACGTTCTCAATCTGACCCAGGATGCGGGACGCTGGCACATTCCCGGTATTCATGGTTACTTCCTCGATATTCCGAGTGATGTGCAGATTCATCTTCTCGGTAGTGACGGGCCTTCCCCCTACAGCAAGGGGCCGGGCAAGGATCCGGTGGAAAATCACATAGCGCTCGCGGTCGCTGACATCGGGGCCGCCGAACGTGAACTGGACAAGCTCGGTGTTGAATACTTTGCTCTGGACAACGTCGCTTCGCCCGACCTCAAGCAGTTGTTCGTGCGCGACCCGGCTGGCAACCTCGTCGAGCTCCACCAGGTGGGATTGTGTAGATGCCGTAAGAGCCTGCGCGCCCAGCCTGCGGCCGGCTCGAGCGAATGATTTTCGACGTGGGGGAGATGGCACCGAAGTCTCGCTACAACCTCCTCGCCTCTCTCATCGTCCCGAGACCGATAGCCTGGATCACGACGGTGGACGTCAGGGGTTTGGTGAACGCCGCCCCGTTCTCATTCTTCAATCTGATGTCGGGGACACCACCGCTCGTGTGCATCGGGATCGGTGCTCGTGAGGGAATTCCGAAGGATACTGCTCGAAATATCGGCGACACAGGTGAGTTCGTGATCAATCTTGTCGACCTCGAGTCTGTCGAGAGTATGAATATCACCGCCGGAGACTATCCAGCCGCAGTTGACGAAACGGCCGTCGCGGGTCTGGAACTGGTTGCTTCACAGAGCATTGCGCCCCCTCGGTTGGCAAGAGCACCAGTTTCGTTGGAATGCGTGGAACAACAGACGTTGTCGATCGGCTACGGGCGATCGATCGTGGTCGGCGAGATCACGACCGCACATGTCGACGACGAGCACGTGTTGGATCCGAGCCGAGGCCACATCGACGGTGCTTCGCTCGATCTCGTGGGGCGAATGCACGGTGGCGGTTGGTACACAACCACTTCCGACCCGTTCAGGCTCGCTCGGGTCGATCAGCCTTCAGTCGTGTCCGGATCTTTGAAATGAGTCCACCACTTGCCGAGGATTCGGCCGAGGTCTTTTCGGTCTCGATCGGACAGAGGGGCGAGGAGGCCACGGCAAGCCTCTTCGAAGGCAGGAACCGTCTCCGCGACAGTGCCTTTCCCGATTTCCGTGATCTGGATGGGAGTGGACCGGCGGTCGGTCCCGGTCCGAGTGCGCTCGACGAATTCGCGCTTCTCGAGCCAGTCGAGGACGCCGGTTGCACTGGCACGGGAGATCCCGAAGTAATCCGAGATGCCGCTCGGTGTCTGCCGCATGTACGGCTCGTCTGTGTCGCTGATCGCCTGGGCGGCGAAGATGAGCAGAACGTCGAGCTTTCGTTCGGAAATCTCGAACGGTTCGAGGCTCCGGTTCACCGAACCGATGATGTCGTCGGCCAGCCACAGCGCGAGCAGCCCCAGTCGAGCAGCGGGAGGGTCGTCGGCAGATCCGTACTGGTCGAACATTGCCAGGACGGGTTCCATTGCTTCATCAGCGGTCCGTTTGCTGCGCTCGGCATTTGTTCCTGCCGAGCCGCGCCGATCGGCATTTGTTCCCGTCGCTTCCACGAATCGAGCTTACAAGTCTGCAGGCCGACCGCGGCAATGCGGCGGAAGCGTCTCGCGCGCGGATCGCTGCACTCACCCTCTCTAGAAATCTCGACAGCAGGAGCGTCATGCTGACTGAACGTCAAATACGGACCGCCGCCGAAGAACTCGACCAAGCAGAGCTGTCCGGTGTGCAGGTCGGACAGCTCTCTCTCGGATATCCGAAGATGGACCTCGACGACGCCTATGCAATTCAGACCGCATGGGTCGCGAGAAAGCTTGCCAGGGGCAGGACGATCATCGGCCACAAGATCGGGTTGACTTCGAAGGTGATGCAGCGGGCGTCGAAGATCACCGAACCGGACCACGGGGTGCTGCTCGACGACATGCTCTTTGCCGACGGTTCCGAGATACCCAATGGGCACTTCATTGTTCCGCGGGTGGAGGTGGAGTTGGCGTTTGTCCTCGATCGGGACCTCAGTGGCCCCGGCGTCACACTGTACGACGTACTCGACGCGACGCGGTATGTCGTTCCGGCGGTGGAGATCATCGACGCACGGATCGTGCAGGTCGACCCGGGATCAGGTCGAACACGTACAGTGTTCGACACCATCTCGGACAATGCAGCGAACGCCGGAATCATTCTCGGTGGGCGTCCGGTGGTACCGAACGAGACCGATCTGCGCTGGGTGTCAGCGCTCTGCTATCGAAACGCAGTTGTCGAGGAAAGCGGAGTAGCTGCCGCGGTCCTGAATCATCCGGCAATCGGTGTTGCGTGGCTCGCGAACAAACTCGGACGTCTCGGTGTCGGACTGAAAGCCGGCCACGTGATTCTTGCCGGCTCGTTCACCCGTCCGATCCAGGCGCAGCCGGGGGACACCTTTCACATCGACTACGGCTCGCTCGGCACTGTCTCGTGTCGGTTTGCCGAGACCGGACAAGAACAATGACAACCAAGCCGTTCAAGGTCGCGCTTCGGTCCGATACTGCTCCCGCCCTCGGTTTGTGGCTCGGGCTCGGTGAAGCGGTCACTGCCGAGATATGCGCAGGGGCCGGGTTCGACTGGGTGTTGATCGACTCCGAGCACGGTCCGAACGACCTCCGGTCGGTGGCGGATCAATTGCGAGCTGTTGCAGCTGATGCGGTCGAACCGATCGTGCGCCCGCCGAGCACCGACGAGGTTGATATCAAGAGACTTCTGGACATCGGTGTGAGAACGCTACTGCTGCCGATGGTCGAATCCGGTTCAGCAGCGAGGGATGCCGTTGCCGCAACACGATATCCGCCGTTCGGGAACCGCGGAGTCGGTAGCGCCCTCGCTCGCGCCTCGCGATGGAACAGAGATGTCGACTACCTCGAAAAATCCGCGGACGGAATAACTCTCATCGCGCAGATCGAAACCCCCGACGCTGTGGCGAACATCGGCGATATTGCGGGCACAGCCGGTATCGACGCTGTCTTTGTGGGCTTGTCGGACCTCGCTGCGACGTCGGGTCATCTTGGACAGCCGCTGCATCCGCAGGTGCAGGAGGCATTTCGATTCGTGGTGGACGAGTGCACACGAATCGGAGTTCCGGTGGGAACTTTGGCGGGTTCGGACGCCGTGGCCGACCTCGCGATCGGTCTCGGTTGTCGATTCGTGGCAATCGGGACCGACGTCGCGGTGCTGGTTCGAGGCTGTGAGACCTTGTTGGAAAGGTTTCGTGCTCCGAAAGCTACTCGTGGAGTTGAAGTCTCGGTCTACTGAAAATCGCACGGTCCTCAGATTTTCGGGCCTTCGGACCGAAGATCGTCGACCTTCGACATCGCTTCTCGTAGCTCGGTGAGCCACTGTTCGCTGTGCTTGCCCGCCAACCGGACTGTCCACATGAGTGCATCCGCTCGCGAGCGAGCAACTCCCGCGTCCACCAAGGTGTCGAGAACCTTGCGTTCGGGCTGACGTAGTCGTGTCATCACCGGAACTGCGAGATGTGTGAACAGGACGGTCTTTTCGTCCAGGCGTACACCCCAGGCGACCTTGCGTCCGTAGCGAGCCTCGGCCTCGTCCGCTATGCGCATCCGATCGGCGCGCGTGGTTTCGCGAAAGCGTGAGATCCTTCCGTCCGCGGCAGCCTCGCCACCGTCGACTGCGGGGAGTTCACCGATCACGACGATTTCTTCGCGGTCGACCTGGACGTCGGCGCTGCCGGTGAACCAGTCATCTGGAAGTCGACCGGCAAACCAGTCGGACGCATCACTCGCGTCGGGAACCGATGCCTGTTGCCAACCTCCGGGTCGGCCGAACCTGCGGTCACCGGAGCCTTGTGAGTTCTTCATGGCGTTCTCCTCGGAAAGCTGGTGGAGCCCTGATGTGCGTTTATTGCACTGATTACATGATTACACCGATAGTCGAACCGGCGCCACAAATTCGGGCATGATCGGAGTCGTGCGCCTTCCACACGCTCGTCAGAGCTTCCGAACTTTCCGTCGTCCCATGGCTGCCGTGGCTCTGGGGGCATTGGCCGCAGGATCGGTGGTTTCCTGCAGTTCTGGCCCTGACCAGCCGAAATCAGTGGCAGAGGAGTTCGCCTCCGCGCTCACGTCGGATGACGTGCAAGCGGCGGCAGCCCTGACCACCGATCCGGCGGCGGCGTCGACTGCGATTTCGGCTCTGATCGAGGGGCTGGGCAAGGACGAGGGAACATTCACCGTTTCCGACTCCGCCGAGTCCGGCGATTCTGCGGGGACGTTCACGCTCGACGCGGCGTGGAAGTTCGGTGAGGGGCAGGACTGGAACTACTCGACGCAGGGAAACGCGTCGAAAAGCGGCGACAACTGGCTGATCCAGTGGGATCCGGCGCTGCTCGCCCCGGACCTGACCTCCTCGACGACGCTGCGCTACACGCCCACGACAGGTGCTCCGCCGTCGGTGCTGGACGCGGCGGGCCAGCCGATCATGGAGCAGCAGGTGGTGACGCTGGTCAATCTCGATTCCGCTGCGGTTCCACCGGTGGACACGGCAGCGGTGGTGGCCCTGCTCTCGCCTGTCGCTCCGACGATCACGGCGGCATCACTGAGCGGCGATCTTGCGTCGGCAAGCGGGAAGCCGGTCACCGCAATCACTTTGCGTGCCGAGGATCTTGCACCGATCGAGGAGCGGTTAGCGGCAATTCCTGGAGTGAGCTTGGCGCCGCAGGCTCGGTTGCTCTCGGTGGACAAGACTTTGGCGTCGCCGACATTCAGTGGGTTGTCCGATCTGTGGCAGGAGGGGCAGGACAAGTCCGCAGGCTGGGCGGTGCAGCAGGTGAAGCAGAACGGAACCGTCACCACCGTCGCCGGCCAAGACGGGCCGGTTGCTCCGAACATCGCGACAACCATCGACCGACCGCTGCAACTCGCGGCCGAGAACGCGCTCGCCGGGGTTACGCAACAGGCGGCGATCGTTGCGCTGCAGCCGTCGACCGGAGCGGTGTTGGCGGTGGCCCAGAACGCCCCCGCCGACGCACAGGGCCCGATCGCGTTGACCGGCCTGTACCCACCGGGTTCGACGTTCAAGACCGTGACGACGTCCGCGGCCCTGCAAGCCGGCGTCGCTACACCGGACACCGTTCTGGCGTGCCCGGGTACCGAGAACATCGAGGGCCGTCAGATCCCCAACGACGACGAGTTCGACCTCGGATCGGTTCCGCTGCACACCGCGTTCGCGAAGTCGTGCAACACCACCATGGCCAGGATGGCCGTCGGTCTGCCCGCCGATGCTCTGCACAAAGCGGCGCTGCAGTTCGGGCTCGGCGTCGACTACGTCACCCCCGGCCTCACGACGCTGACGGGCAACGTCCCTGACGCGAACACGCCCGCCGAACGTGTCGAGAGTGCGATCGGACAGGGCACCGTGACCGCCACGCCTTTCGGGATGGCTCTGGTGGCGGCCTCGATCGCGAACGGAACGACACCCGCGCCGATGTTGGTCAAGGGACAGGCCGGTGTCGCGGATCAGACGGTGGCCCCTGCTCCCGCGGAGGTGACCGAACAGTTGCGGGTGATGATGCGCGAGACCGTCACAGGAGGCACGGCAACGTCGTTGCAGGACATTCCGGGGCTTCTGGGCAAGACCGGTACGGCCGAAACCGAAGGTGGTCCAGCACACGGGTGGTTTGTCGGAATCAAGGGAGATCTCGCATTTGCGGTATTCATCGCGGGTGCGGACAGCTCTTCACCTGCAGTGCAGGTAGCGGGTACTTTTCTGCGCTGAAACCTGTTTTCCGTTGCAGTTGGATCACACCGTCGTAGCTCAACCGTGACACGTTCGTAGGCATCCCGTGCTTGTTACTCGTGTGACAGAAGTAAAGAGTTACATGCATGGGGCCCGGAGGACAGCACAACCGTCGTGGAAAATATGTCGTTGCGTCGATAACTGCTGTCGTTCTGACAGTGGCGCTCGCGTCGTGTGTCATCGGTGGCGAGAAGAAATCCGACGCCGCCTCGGTGGTGGAGGACTTCGTCACCGCCCTCAACAACCACGACGCCGAAGCTGCCGCGGCGCTCACGTCGTACCCCAACGCCGCGCGGCCGTCGATCCAGCAGATGTTCGACGGACTGGCCGCCAAGTCCACCGACTTCGACGTCGCTCAGGTCATGGACCTGGGTAGCGACTCCGGACTCTTCACTCTCGACGCGTCCTGGAACTTCGGTGAGGGCAAGGACTGGAGCTACCAGTCGCAGGGTGAGGTTCGCGATCTGTCGGTCGGCTGGCGTGTGTCCTGGGACCCGTCGGTCCTCGTTCCCGACCTCGGCAACGGTCGCACCGTCTCGTACACCCGCACGGACGCAGCGCCGCCGAAGGTAGTCGACAGCACCGGCACCCTGCTCATGAACGAGCAGACCATCAACGCGATCACTCTCGACCCGGCCACCATGCCGGACCCCGTGGACACCACTCGTCGCCTCGCCACGGTGCTCGAACCTGTCGCTCCGTTGGTCACTTCGGAGTCGATGTTGGCCGACCTCGCCGCCAACCCCGGCAAGCCCGTCACCGCCGTACTGCTCCGCGATCCCGACTACGCCTACCTGGAAAGCGATTTTGCGATCCCCGGCGTCGTCGTGGTCAAGACACCCAAACTGATCGCCTCCGACCGTCGTATCAACTCGCCGTTGCTGGACCCGCTGCGGAGCGTGTGGCAGGCCAATCGCGACGCCACCGCCGGCTGGGCGGTCAACCTGGTCGAGCCCAACGGATTCCCGATCAAGCAAGCCGGCTTCCAGGGACCTCCCGGCCCCGATGTCGCCGCGACTCTCGACTCGCACGCTCAACTCGCCGCGATCGAAGCTGTCGTCAGTGCAGGTACTCCCGCGGCCATCGTGGCTATCCGCCCGTCGGACGGTGCCATTCTGGCTGCAGCACAGAACAATCAGGCCATCGAAAAGGGCCCGATCGCCTTCACCGGGTTGCGCCCGGCCGGCGGCGCACTCGATCTGGTCCGTCTCGCATCGTCGATGCAGAACGGCGTCGACCCCGGCAGCGTGTCAGCCGAGCAGTTGGCCGACACCGGGCAGCAGCTCGGACTCGGCAACGGCTTCCACATTCAGGGACTCGAACAGCAGACAGCAGTGCTTGCCGCGAACCGCCCCGGCGTGGACCAGGCGATGAACAACGTCATGGCCAACAAGACGTCCAACGACGCGAGCGCGCCGACAGTGACTCCGTTCGGAATGGCGATGCTCGCGGCATCGATCGCCCGCGGCAGTGCCCCGCTGCCGATGATGGTCTTCGGACAACCGGCAACCGCCGACGTCGCGCCGACGGCTTTGCCCGGCGACGTCAACAATCGTCTGCGTGACGCCATGCGAGGCGCCGGCGGACTGGCTGGGTACCCGGACATGATGGCGGCCGGCGCAGCGAGCGGTGACGATCGCTGGTTCTACGGAGCGCGCGGAGACTTCGCGTTTGCAGTGTTCGTCGCAGACGCCGACGGTGGTGATCGAGCAATGCAGATGACGGACAAGCTCTTCCAGGAGCTCGGCAAGCCTGCCGACAAGTAGTACCAAGCACCGCGAGTAGATTCCTGGTTCGTGAACCTGCTCGATTTCCTATTCCTCGTCGTAGCGGGATTCTTCAGCGGTCTAGTCGGTTTTGTCACCGGTCTTGCGTCGATCGTCTCGTATCCGGCGCTGCTGAGCGTCGGGCTCTCGCCGGTCAGCGCGAACATGACCAATACCGTCGCGTTGGTGGCCGTCGGCGTCGGCGCATTGGCGAACTCGTCCCGTGAAGTTGCCGATACCGGTCCGAAACTTGTTCGCTGGTCTCTCTATTCGGCTGCCGGTGGCATCGTCGGTGCCCTGATTCTGTGGTTGGCACCGGAAGGTTCGTTCGAATCCGTTGTGCCGGCGATGGTCGTGTTCGCCTCGCTCGCGCTGCTACTGCAACCGAAGATTCGTGAGCTGTCGGGCGGTGGTGACCGTCCCGGAATCTACTCGGCAGCACTGTTTGCCGTCGCGGTCTACGGCGGCTATTTCGGTGCCGGTGCCGGCGTCATCTTCCTGGCCGCGACGCTCATCCTCACTTCCGAAACGGTGTGGCGTGCAACGATCCTGAAGAGCTTCTTTCTCGGCATTGCCAATCTTGTGGCTGCACTCATCTTCGCCTTCTCCGGACAGGTGCATTGGGTGGCCGCGTTGGCGATGGCACTCGGCGCTTTGGCCGGAGGGTGGTGTGGCCCGCCCGTCGTCAAGAAAATCCCGCCATCGGTACTGCGTGTGGCAGTGGCGACAGCGGGATTCGTGTTGGCTCTGTGGTTGTGGGTGAAGTGAGACCGTCTACTTCACGCCCTGCATCAGCTTCTTGATCCACGGCGAGGCAAGAGCAAGAATCACTCCGATTCCGATCGACGAGAAACCGATGATCAGGAAGAACGGGCGACTGTCGTCGATGTCGAAGTAACCGGCCAAGGTTCCCGCCATCGAAGAACCCAACGCAACGGACAAGAAGAACAACGCCACCATCTGAGTGTGGAAATGCTCGGGCGCGAGTTTGGTTGCAAGGGAAAGGCCGACGGGGGACAGGAAGAGTTCCGCGAAGGTGAAGAGCAGAAGCACGCCGGCCAGGCCGAGGAGCGGTGCACTGTTCGGTCCGCCACCGGTGATCGGGATGAACGCCAGGAACGCCAGACCCATGGTGCCGGTACCGAGCGCGAACTTGATCGGCGACGACGGCTGACGGTCACCGAGTTTTGTCCACATCGCTGCAAACACGCCGGCAAAGATGATGATGAACACCGGGTTGATCGACTGCACCCACGTCGGCGGGAAGTCCCAACCGAAGAGATTGCGGTCCAGGAGTTTGTCGGAGATCACCGGCACGGTGGTGAACTGCTGCTGAAACAGCGACCAGAAGGCCGCGCTCGCAATGAACATCGGGATGAACGCAAAGACTCGACTGCGTTCGACCTTGGTCACCTTCTTGCTGGTGAGCATGAGGAGGAAGTAACCGACGGACGCGACGATCGTGAGTCCGACAACGACGTCGGACATGTTGTCGGCCGTGATCAAACCGGTGATCGAGGCGACCGCGACGACGACGATCGCGGCAATGCCGATCCCGATGTAGAGCGCGCGCTTGTCTGCGGGCAACGGGTTGCCGGGCTCGGCACCGATTCCGTGAAGATGCTTGCGGCCCAGCGTGTACTGGATCAGGCCGAGAGCCATGCCGACCGCGGCGAGAGCAAAACCGGCGTGGAATCCCCAGGCGTCCTGGACGGCTCCGGTGAGCAGTGGGCCGACAAGACCGCCGATGTTGATTCCCATGTAGAAGATGGAGAATCCGGCGTCGCGGCGAACATCCTGTTCGGAATAGAGATCTCCGACCAGAGAGGTCGCATTGGCCTTCAGGCCGCCACTGCCGAAGGCGACCATGACCAGGCCGACGCCGACACCCCACATGCCGGGAAGAACCGACAAGGCGATGTGGCCGGCCATCACCAGCGAAGCACTGTAGAAGAGCGTGCGCTCGGAGCCGAGAAGTCGGTCGGCCACCCACGCGCCGAGAATCGTCGACAGATAGACGGTGCCGCCGTACGCGCCGACGATGCTGGTCGCTGCCGCCTGACTGATGCCGAGGCCGCCGTCGCTGACGCTGTAGTACAGGTAGTAGATGAGGATGCCTTGCATCCCGTAGAAGGAGAATCTCTCCCACATCTCGACGCCGAACAGGTTCGCCAGCGCAAAGGGTTGGCCGAAGAACCCCCGGTCTTCTTTCTCGCTACGTTCGACGGGCTCCGTAGTGTTGCTCATCCGAAAAGTGTCCTACGTGCTCGAGCATTTCGGGTAGTTCCGAGCCGTGGAGTTTGGTTACGACTTGGTGCGGATTTTCGATACCAGCGGAGCGAGTGCGCGCCAACCGAGAAGGAACGCGCCGAGGACCAGCGTCGCGACCACGATGAAGCTGAACTGGGTGCCCTGGCCACTCAACACTCGCAGGATCATGCCGATGACGACGGCGCCGAGCCAAACGACAATGCCGGTGGGAAGAAGGAGAACGGCGTTGAACTTGTCGCGGTACAGCGCGAACGTGGCAGCCCATCCGATCACCAGGCCGGTCAGGAAGGGCCAGGATGTCTTCGCCAGACCGGCGAGCGCGTTGGCTTCTTCGTGGGTACGGCGCCCTATCGCGCAGAAGATTATGACAAGAATGGCGTCGATCAGCAGGAATGGTGCGTACTTCTTCACGCTCACACCATACGACTGTGCGCCTTTATTAACCGCGGGCGGTTAATAAAGGCGCACAGTGCTGTTAGGCCTGGAGGCCGGCTTCGATCTCGAGGGTGATCGTGATCTTGTCGCCGACAACTGCTCCGCCGCCTTCGAGGGGCATCTCGATGGAGATGTCGAAGTCCTTGCGGTTGATGACGGTGGTGGCTTCGAATCCGGCGACGGGGCCCTGGCCCATGCCCGGGTTGACGCCGTTGAACTCGAGGTTCAGCTCGACCTCGCGGGTGACGCCGTGAAGCGTGAAGTCGCCGGCGAGGACGAAGTCGCTGCCCTTGGCGCGCACTGCGGTGGACTTGAAGGTGGCCTTCGGGAACTTCTCGACGTCGAAGAAGTCAGCGGACTTGATGTGGCCGTCGCGCTGCTCGTTCTTGGTGTTGATGGAGTCCACGGAGATCTCGGCCTCGACGGCCGGGGTGCCGTCCTCGGCAACGGTGATCGTTCCGGAGAACTCGTCGAACGTTCCACGAACCTTGGAAACCATGAGGTGGCGAACCGAGAATCCGACAGTGGAGTGGACGGTGTCGATGACCCAGGTTCCGGCGGTCAATGTGGGCAAGGTTGCGGTGGTCATGGAAGCTCCTGAATAAGTAGTTGAATGTTCAAGTTCTTGTAGCTTCAACTATGGACCCCGAGAAATCCTTCCGCAAGATCATGTGAGCTGCATCACATTCAGTGTGCTTGCGGCATAGACCGCGTGAAGCGCCGACGCTGTCACCGACTGATGCACCGCAATGCCCCAGCGTCCTTCGCCGTTCACCACGCACTCTGCGATGGTGACTGCCGAATTTGCACTGCCGGAAGATTCCGGGTTGCGGGGCAGTGAATGCTGGGTGAGCGAGACGACCTCGACCGCCGAGCCCTGTTCGGTCAGGATTTTGCCCAATGCCTCGACCGGTCCGGACGCGCTGGCTGCAGCGGTGACCTCGCGCCCGTCGCGTTCGATGGCGACGAACAACTGATCACCGTCGGCGGTGTGCTCCAGCGAGTACCGTCGCACTCCTCCGTTGTACCCGTACTCGCGCAGCAGCAGGTTCCACAGCTGGTCGGCTGTCATTTCGGTGCCCGAGTCGTCGGTCTCGAGCTGCACCCGTGAGGCGAAGTCGATCTGCAGGCGGCGGGGGAGTTCGACCCCGTATTCGGTCTGCAGCAGATATGCGATTCCGCCCTTGCCCGACTGGCTGTTCACGCGAATGACCGCCTGGTAGTCACGGCCGACGTCGGCGGGGTCGATCGGCAGATAGGGGACTGCCCACGGCGCCGATCCCGGATCGACGCCGGCAGCCTCCGCACTCTCGTAGTGATGGGCGAAGCCCTTCTTGATCGCATCCTGGTGGGTTCCGGAAAATGCCGTGTATACGAGATCGCCGCCGTACGGGTGGCGCTCGTGGACGGGGATTCGGTTGCAGTACTCCACTGTTCGACGGATCTTGTCGATGTCGGAGAAGTCGATTTCCGGATCGACGCCCTGTGCATGCAGATTCAGCCCCAGTGTGACCAGGTCGACGTTGCCCGTGCGCTCGCCGTTACCGAACAAGCACCCCTCGACGCGTTGGGCACCGGCCAAGACTGCCAGTTCGGCGCACGCAACCCCGGTGCCGCGGTCGTTGTGCGGGTGGACCGAGAGGATCACCGAATCACGTCGAGCCAGATTCTGGTGCATGTATTCGATTTGATCGGCATAGATGTTGGGGGTCGCGATTTCGACTGTGGCAGGCAGGTTGTGGATGACCGGGCGATCGGGACTGGCGTCCCAGAGTTCGGTGAGACTGTTGCACACCTGCAGGATGTAATCGGGTTCGGTGAGGTTGAAGACCTCGGGCGAGAACTCGAATCGCCATCCGTCGTGGCCTTCGCCTCCTCGGGCCACGTCTTGCGCGGCGCGGAAAATCATGTCGTGCAGCTCTTCTCGCTCCTTGCCGAGAACGACGTTTCGCCACGTCGGCGCCGTCGCCGTGTACATGTGGACGACCGCGTTCGGCAGTCCTTCGATCGACTGGTATGTCCGCTCGATCAAATCCGTACGCGCGGCGGTGAATACGACGATGGTGACGTCCTCGGGAACGAGATCGAATCGCACCAGATCTCGCACGAAATCGAAGTCGGTCTGGCTCGCGGAGGGGTAGCCGACCTCGATTTCCTTGTAGCCGATCGCCACCATCAGTTCGAACATCCGACGCTTGCGTTCGGGGTCCATCGGTTCCGCGAGGGCTTGGTTGCCGTCACGCAGATCGACGGGTACCCACAGCGGTGCCGCGGTGGTGCGATTGGACGGCCAGGTCCGTTCGAAAGCCGGAATGTCGACGCGATCCCACGCGGCGCGATAGCGCTCGGACGGCATGGGTGACGGCTTCTGGTTGTTCCAGTGGTTGGCGCGGGTAGTGCTCATCTTCGGTTTCTCCTGCGGTCGAGTAGAGAGACCGGCATGGCGAAACCCCGCGGAGGGGTGCCGGTCTGTCAGGCCCCGCCGCGGCAGTCGAGAAGGAGTGCTCCTGTAGCCATGCGGGCTACACTAGAACGAAATCACTTATCAGACAACCTGAGGAGTTAACGTGTCACCGATCGTCGAGCGTCGGCTGCTCACCGACCAGGCCGCGGAGTTGCTGCGAGCGCGGATCGTGAGCGGTGAATGGGAAGTCGGCGCCAAACTTCCAGGTGAAACCACGCTGGCGGCGCAGCTGGGAATCGGGCGGTCCACCATCAGGGAAGCGGTGCGGACTCTCGCGGGCCTCGGCATGCTCGAATCGAGACAGGGCGCCGGTGTCTTCCTGCGGAGTACGACGCCTCCGGATCAGTGGCCGCGCGTGCTCGAAGCCGAGGCGATCCTTCACGTCGTCGAGGTGCGGAACGCGGTCGAGATCGAAGCGGCTCGCCTCGCAGCGCAGCGCCGCGATGCCGTGGACGTCGCGGCTCTGCGGCAAGCGTTGGACGGTAGAACTGCCGCTGCGCACTCTGGTGACGCGGCCTTCGTCGACGCCGACATCGCCGTCCACCGGGCAGTGGTGGATGCGGCCCACAATCCCGTGCTGTCGGAACTCTTCGAGACATTTGTGCCGCGTCTGCGGGCCGCGTTGATCGAGTTGATCGCGGTTCTCGACCTGCATCCCCACAGTCAGCCCGACGCGGACGAGCATCGAATGTTGGTGGACGCCATCGAAGCCGGTGACGCGGAGGCAGCGGTACGGATCAGCCGGGCACACCTCGACGACATGGCGGCAGCGTTGCGACGCTAGACGCCGGGTTGTTCTCGGCGTTCGAATTCGAGGTCCATCTCGAGGTCCTCGTGGTGGGTTGCACGGAATGACACGAGGAAGACGAGCCATCCCACCAGAGCGACAAGTACGAAACTGATTATCCGATAAACGAATACCGCTGCTGCGGCTTGCGCCCAGGTAGAGCCCGCCATGGTCAGTGCTGTGATGAGCACGGGCTCGACATAGCCGAGACCGCCCGGCATGAGGGGAATACTGCCCACCGCTTTCGCCGCTGTGAACGCGATCAGCAGGCCGGCGAATGACGGATCGGCTCCTACTGCCCAACAAGCGAAACCGAGACAGAGGACGTCGGCAACTCGGTGAACTGCCGACCATCCGAAGGCAACCGCAGTGTCGGTCCGACTGAGTTCAACCGAGTCCAGTTGCTTGAGGATTTCGGACCAACGGTGCATACCGCGCCCGGTCGGGTTTTTGCGGGAACGGTTGTACAGCGCCAGAACTCGGTGCCCGATGCGTTCGATGCTGCCGGGATTCTGGGCTACGTATCGCAACGCCAGAAACAGTGCTGCCATGCCGACGAGCGAAATCGTCAGCGTCACCGGGCTGACCTTGGTGCCGAACGCCACTGCGCCAGTGGCACCGAGTAGTGCCAGAGTCGCGGCGGCGATGACACCGCACATTGCCAACTGCCAGGACGCGACTACCGGCGTCGCCCCCCACTTTCGAGTCTGCTTGTACGTGAACGCTGTCGAGAAGACCTGGCCGGCAGGCAACGTCAACGCCATCGCCGTGCTGGCGTAGATGACCGAGAGGTTCTTGAGGTGACCGGCGACAACACCGGCCGCGTTGAGAAGGCGCTGCTGAACCGACGCGTAACCACTTAGGGACACCGCCTGGGCGGCTACACAGGCAGCCACCCAACCCCAATGGATTTCGGTGAGAGCTTGCCAGTACTCGTTGAGACGAGGCCACAGGATGATTCCCTCGACGATCAGAAGAGCGATCAGCGCCACCCCGAGCAGCCACTTCAGCCACCAGAAGCGCCCTCTGGCCCGACTGGTCTCGGCCACGGGCGGGCGTGGTCGTCTCAGTCGCCGTGGGGTGTTTCCAGGCTGAGCCATCGACTCACCCTAACCAATTTGATCCGGATCGACCTCTGGATACTTTTCGGGCCACGCCAGATGCGTCAGTCGTCGGCGTCCACGCAGTTGGACTTGCTCGCCGAGTTCCCACTCGGCCTGTTCCTCTTCGTCGGCGAAATACAGCGCGCTCGTCGACGCCAGCACCCGGCTGGGCCGAAGCTTCGCGAGCTCGGTGAGCCGCGACGCTTCATTGACCGGATCGCCGATCACGGTGTACTCGAAACGTTCGGCAGCACCGATGTTGCCGGCGACCGCGAGCCCCGCGCTCACGCCGATTCCGACGTCGAGGCCGGTGATGTCGTTGAGCTTGAACCGCAGCTCGCGAGCCGCCGCGAGAGCTGCCGTCGGAGCGTCGGGTCGATCGAGTGGTGCACCGAAAATTGCGAGTGCCGCATCACCCATGAACTTGTTGACAAAACCGTGGTGGCGATCGATGACGTCGACGACCACACGGAAGAACTCGTTGAGCAGCTCGACCACTTCACCCGGCGGGCGCTCGGCAGCGGCGCCCGTGGATCCGACCATGTCGACGAAGAGAACTGCCACGAATCGAGTTTCGCCGCCTAGTTCGGTACCGAACTTCAGCGCGCGCCGGGCCACGTCCTCGCCGACGTGCTGACCGAACAGCTCACGCAGCAGACGACGCTCGTCGGACTCTTTCATCATGCGGTTGAAGCCGACCTGGAGCCGGCCGATCTCACTGCCGTCGAACACCTCGACGCGTACGTCGGTGGCGCCGCGCTGCACTCGCTCGATAGCGCGTCGCAGTTGGCGGATCGGATCGGAGATCTGGGTAGCCGTCAGCATCGACAGTGCAAACGCCTGCACGATCGCCATGATCGAGATGAGCAGGATCGCCCACGCGAGCGAGTCGGGGGAGAACTCGAGATCGGTCGTGAGCTGCGTCGAGCACAGCAAGATGATGCCTGCGACGGGCATCAGCGTGCCGAGTCCCCAGGTCATCGCCAGCCGGGTTCCGACGCCCGGCGCCATGGTCCGATCGAATTCGCCCTCGCTCAACGCCTGGGCGGCGACCGGACGCAAGATGCGCTCCCCGAGCATGTAGGTGAACCCGAAGGTCGTGGTCGCGGCCATGCAGACCGTCACGATCACGGCGATCGCGAGTCCGGGCATCTCGGTGATGGTCAGGAACACGAAGATGATGCCGCCCAGAATCCACAGCACCAGGTGAACGATGGCCTGGCGAAGAGGCGCGTGAAGTGCCGCCATCTGTTCGGACCTCGTCGGTGGACCTCCGCGCAGCCGCCAGCGAATGACCGACTTCAACATCATGGCCGCCGCGGTGAGGCTGACGGCACCGGCGAATGCCAGGTACACGCCGAAGATCGCGAAGTTGCGGACCCGGTCGGCGACTATCGCGTCGGACTCCTGGATCGGCACGCCGTACCGGACGAAGGCAAAAACCAGTACCGCGCCGATCAGGTTGGCTGCGAGCATGGAGAGCATATAGAGGGGCCACCGGCTGCGGATGGTCACCGCTATTGCTCTGTATGAGGCCCGCACAGGGTTCAATTTAGCTGGCAGAGGTCGAAGTGTTGGTACGCGCGTCCGATTATTCGTCCGCTCACCTGTGTCGGCCGGTCCGGTTAGGCTCGCGAGGTGAACGCAAACAGGGGGCGTGCGGAGCGAGCTTCGAGGATGAACAAACCCATCTCCGCCGACGCTCGGGCGGTGCATCCCGGCGTGCGCATCGCGGCGGAATGGTCGTGGCGCCTCATTGTGATCTTCGCCGGACTGTTGGTTCTCGGATACGTGGTTCTACGTCTCGAAACCGTGCTCATCCCGGTGGGGCTGGCTCTGCTGGCATCGGCTCTGCTGATTCCGGTGGTCGATCGGCTACAAGTATGGGGTGTTCCTCGCTCGGCAGCGGTGATCGTCGTTCTGCTTGCCTCGATCGGACTGGTCGCGGGAATCATGACGTTTGTCGTCGAGCAGTTCATCGACGGGTTGCCGCAGCTCACCGACCAGTTCACGGCCAGCGTCACACAGATTCAGAACTGGCTCACCAGCGGTCCGCTTCACTTCAGCGAGGATCAGATCCGCCAGGCGGGTGATTCGGTCGTCAAGTCGGTCCAATCCAATCGTGAGTCCCTGACCAGCGGCGCCTTGACCACGGCGACAGTCATCGGCGAGATCTTCACCGGGGCGTTGCTGACGCTGTTCACCCTTATCTTCTTTCTCTACGGCGGCGACCAGATCTGGCAGTTCGTCACCCGGATCGTTCCCACCGACGCTCGACGTCGCGTGCGGATCGCCGGTTCTGCAGGTTTCGGGTCGCTGATCGGCTACGTGCGCGCCACGGTCGCGGTTGCCGCCGCCGACGCGATCGGAATCGGTGCCGGCCTGGCGATCCTCGGGGTGCCGCTCGCCCTGCCGCTGGCGTCATTGGTGTTCATCGGCGCGTTCATCCCTATCGTCGGTGCATTTCTGACCGGTTTTCTCGCAGTGCTTGTCGCTCTGGTCACGAAGGGTTTTCTGACCGCCTTGATCGTTCTCGGGATCATCATCGGCGTCATGCAGCTCGAAGCGCACGTGATGCAACCGCTGTTGTTGGGTCGCGCAGTTCGCCTGCATCCGCTGGCAGTCGTTCTCGCCATTACCACGGGCATCGTCCTCGCCGGAATCGTCGGCGGGCTCTTGGCTGTTCCGATCGTCGCCGTCCTCAACACGGCGATTCGTTCCCTCCTCGCCGACGACCCGGATGTCGCATACGCGGAGCTACACGTCGAGGACCCGGAGACTCCGCTGTTCCCCGCCGAACCCGACGAGCCGCGCGCCGAGCCTCGCGTCGTGAACCCCACGCCTCCCGATGACTGAGCCCACGCGCCGTCGCCGGCTGCACTACCAGCCGACCGTTCGCGAGGCGTCGGGCGTCGACACGGACCCGGATGCGCCGCTGTGGCGGGCGGCGCAGGCGTTTCGCCTCGTCACGCTCGTGTACGCGATCAGTTACCAGTTCGCTTCGGCCTCCGACTACACCAACTCTCGGCTCAGCTGGTTCTTCGTCGCTCTGATGGCCGTGTGGTCCGGGGTGTCGGCACTGCTGCTCGGGACCTCCGGTGCCGTGTTCGGGAAGACGCTGCCGCGGTACCAGGTGGTGATCGCCGATCAGGTGATCGTCATCTTGCTGATGGCGTCGACGAGGCTGGTCTCCGACCACGAGTGGTATCAGAATCACCAGACGCTCCCCACCACGCTGTGGGCTACCAACGCCGTCATCTCCGCGGCAATACTCGGCGGGCCGTGGCTCGGCATGGCGTCCGGAGTTGTCATTTCGGCGGCCAGCGCGATCATCCGCGATCAGGTCAACCTGGATCTCTGGCGCGATGCGACGGCTCCCGTTCTCGTATCGGTTGGTCTGGCGTTGGGCTTGGCCACCACCACCGCTCGGCGCTCGCATCGGCAACTCGAACAAGCCGTACGTCTGGCAGCGGCAACGGAAGAGCGTGAACGCTTGGCACGCGAAGTACACGACGGCGTCCTGCAGGTGCTGGCGATGGTGCGCCGGCGCGGAGCCGCACTCGGCGGCGAGGCAGCTGAGCTGGCCGCTCTGGCAGGCGAGCAGGAGGTCGCGTTGAGAATGCTGATTTCCGAGCAGGTTTCGGGTGCCGCGGCAGATGTCGGCGGACAGACAGTGGATCTGTGTCCGCTGCTGACTACGCAGGCCAGCACGTCGGTGTCGGTGTCGACGCCAGCGCACCCGGTCGTGATCGAGCGCGATCGAGCCATCGAACTGGCTGCCATCGTCGACAACGCTCTGTCCAACGTCGGGCTCCACGCGGGGCCCGCGGCGAAGGCATACGTGTTGCTCGAAGATCTGCCGGACGAGGTGATCGTCAGCGTCCGCGACGACGGCGTCGGAATTCCCGAAGGCCGCTTGGCGCAGGCCGAGGCCGAAGGCCGCATGGGAGTATCGAAGTCCATTCTCGGTCGAGTGCAGGCGCTCGGCGGAACAGCGGTCCTGCAAACCGGGCCGGGGGAGGGCACCGAATGGGAGATCAACGTTCCGAAGGGGAAGAGTGAGCGTGACTGACGAACAGGCCGAGAATCCGGTGACGGTGATGGTCGTCGACGATCACCCGATGTGGCGCGACGGCGTCTCCCGGGACCTCGAGGCCGCAGGCTTCACCGTGAGCGCCACGGCGGAGGGTGTCGAGAGCGCACGCCGCCGAGCCGCCGCCGTGCAACCGGCCGTGGTTCTGATGGACATGAACTTGCCGGACGGAAACGGTGCCGACGCCACCACCGCGGTGCTCGAGGTTTCGCCGAAGAGCAAGGTACTGGTGCTTTCGGCCTCCGCCGAGCGTGACGACGTCCTCGACGCGGTCAAAGCCGGAGCGTCGGGTTACCTGGTCAAGAGTGCTTCGGTGGCGGAACTGCTCGAGGCCGTGCGTGCGACTTTCGACGGACAAGCCGTCTTCACACCCGGCCTCGCCGGATTGGTGCTCGGCGAGTACCGCCGGATGTCGACGGCACCGGCCGACGATCGCGCACCAGAGCTGCCTCGGCTCACCGACCGTGAGACCGAAGTGCTCCGCCTTGTCGCCAAGGGGCTGAGCGCGAAACAGATCGCCACGAGGCTCTCGCTCAGCCACCGGACCGTCGAGAACCACGTGCAGGCAACGCTTCGGAAGCTTCAGTTGGCCAATCGCGTCGAGCTCACGCGATACGCAATAGAACAAGGTCTCGAATAACGTTTATCCTGGAAATCATGGAGGCCAGGAATCTACGCGTATCCGATGCCGAACGAGAGCACGTCGGCGAGCTGCTGCAGAAAGCCGTCGGTCAAGGAATGCTCTCGCTCGGTGAGTTCACCGAGCGCATGGACACTGCCTTGGCCGCAAAGACGCGAGGTGAGCTAAACTCGGTTCTCGCCGATCTGCCGGGCATCACGCTGATCTCCGACTACGACCCACCCGCGTATCCGAATGCGGGTCAGCCGATGTACCAAGGCCAGCCGTATCCGGCCCCGACGTACCTACCCCAGCCGCCGCCGGTTCACCCGAGCCCGCCGTACCGCGCTCCCGTCGGGGCTCCGGTTGTCGGTACTTACGGAGCCGCCAACGCTGCCGTGATCCGTGGGCGAATGGCGACGGTGACACGGAACGGAGCATGGATCGTTCCGCCAGCCGTCGTGGTCGACACCAGAATGTCCAGTGTGACTATCGATTTCACGCGCGCGGTGATGCAGACGCAGGTCGTGAACATCTCGATCGACGACTATGCCAGTTCGATTTCACTGATCGTTCCCGAAGAGGCGACAGTGGACATGAACGGTGTCGAGGCAGTCGGAGGAAGCGCGTCGAACAAGGTTCGTTCCGGCCCGCAGATGGGCCCGCTGCACCTGGTGGTGCACGGCAAGGTGCGATTCGGCAGTGTCACAGCAAAGCATCCCTTCGGTACCACGATCCGAAAGATGTTCGGCTCCTGACCTTTCAGTGATAGGCGCGGGTCAACATCTCGGCGACGCACACAGGTTTGTCGCCGTGTTCTCGTTCGAATGTCTGCGTCACCGTGATCTGGACACCGCCATTGATCGGTTCGACTTTGCTCAACGTCGCACGCATGCGGACACGAGAGCCCACCGGTAGCGGGGCAGGCAACCTGACTTTGTCGAATCCGCAGTTGAGAGCAAACGCAAAACCTTCGAGCGAGAACATCGCATAGGAGAACTTGGGTCCCAGCGACAGTGTGTAGTTGCCGTGCGCGATCGTTCCGCCGAACGGTGACTCCTTCGCGCGATCCACGTCGACGTGAATCCACTGATCGTCGCCGGTGACGCGGGCGAACTCGTCGATGGACTCCTGCGTGACCTCGTGCCAGGCGCTGACGCCCAACTCTTGGTTCAGGTTGGCGCTGAGGTCTTCTGCTCCGGTGAGTACAAGCATGAATCTTCCTTTGATCGGTAGGTGCTGACAGAGGTCAGTGACTTTCGATGCCGAATCCCACACCGTGTGTCTGTGCGATCTCGGCGGTGGCAACGAGATCGAATTCGATCCCGAAGTCGGCTTCTACCCGCGCTGCAACCGTTTCCGCGGCGGAACCTGCTTCGGCCAGTAACTTCGGCATCAGTTCGAACAGGCCTTCCATCCCTCCAGGCGTGATGATTTCGAGAATCCGGGCTGGAACGTCGTCGGGATTCCACACGGCATGCCACTGGCCACGCGGTTTGAAGATCATGGCGCCGGCCTCCGCGTAGACGATCTCGTCTCCGACCATCGCTGCGACGCGGCCACTTTGAACCACCGTGTACTCGTCTTCCCGGCTGTGGCGATGGACCGGTGACGTCATCGAATGCGCGGCGATGCGGTGCTGCACAAGCGAGAATCCTCCCTCGGTTTGTTTGCTTCGGACCATCATCCGGACGCCGGTGGCCGCGAGGGTCCCGGCGAGGTCTTCGTCCGGTCCGAGGACGGTCGTCGTGGTGTGGTTTGTGGAATTCGGGGACATCGATTCGGTCCTTTGTCGTCGTGAGCGTCGTTGGCCGCGCTCCGGTTTATCGATTCTCGAATCATGTACCAATCGGTCTAGTGATGCAAGGTTTTGTTTATTTCCGCACTTCAGGTGTTGTCCATATGTGTACTGATCGGTATATTGGGCTTATGTCTACAAGGGATTTGTTGGTCGATGCCGCCGCTGACTTGTTGCAGCGGAAGGGCTACGCGGGAACGGGTGTGTCGGAAGTACTCTCGGCGAGCGCGACTACCAAGGGTTCCTTGTACTTTCACTTTCCCGGCGGCAAGGAAGAACTCGCAGGCGAGGCTCTGAGGCGACGCGGCGAGGCAATGGCCGCTTTCATCCGACATCTGCTGGAGAGCTCACCCGATGCGGCCACCGCGATCTCGGCCTTCGCCGCAGCACTGGCTGCTCGGTTGTCGGATTCGGACTACGAGCGCGGATGCGCATTGGCCACGGCAACACTCGACGCCGCAACCGAATCCGAGGTCATCCGTGGGGCTTGCGTGGACGGATACAACTCGTGGCTCGCACTGCTGGCCCAGCGGCTCGAAGCAGACGGCTGGTCCCCCGAAGACGCAGAGTCGGAGGCAATTCTCGCTCTGTCCGCACTCGAGGGCGCGCTTGTGCTCGCTCGCGCGCGTCAGGATCCCGCTCCGCTTCACACCTCGGGTCGGCTGCTCTCCGAACGATTGCGGAACGCAGCGCCTCGGCGATAGCGCGTTGGATACGAGAAGCCCCCACGCTGATCGAGTAGTACTACTCATCTGATCGGTTCGGCCAGGCAGCAAGCTCGTATCCATGACCACACCGAGCTCTTCCGCTGTCGATCCGCGACTGGTGACAGCTCTGTCTGCCGAGTGCGACAGCATCGGCCGACAGTTGCGTCACATGGGCCAGAACCTGTCGATACTGCAGGCTCAGCTGGCCTCGACCGCCGTGCCCGCGCCGGTAGCTCCGGCACCGGTAGCTTCAGCTCCCATCGTTCCGGTGCACCCGATGCAGCCGGTCCGTCCTCAGCAGAGCGTGCCCGCCTGGCAACCACCGGCGTATCCGGTGGCTGCGCCTCGGCAGCCCTGGTGGCAGCGCGATGGCGTCATCAGTCGACTCCTGGCCGCGGCCGGTGTTGCCGTCACCCTGATCGGCGTCGTGATGCTGCTGGTACTTGCCGCGCAGGCCGGATTCTTCGGACCGCCGCTGCGGGTACTCGGTGGCGCACTCCTTTCCGGCGCCTTGGTGTTTGCCGGTGTGCGGGTCCACGGACGCCCAGGCGGCAAAGTGGGGGCGATTGCTCTGGCTGCCACCGGTTTTGCGGGAATGTACCTCGACGTCGTCGCGGCGTCTGTTCTCTACGGCTGGGTGGCGACGCCGCTCGCGGTGGTGATCGCCTTCGGAATTGCTGCGGCCGGCGTTGCTCTGGCGGTGAAATGGGATTCCGAGTCACTGGCGCTCATGATCGTTCTGGGCGCAGCGGTGCTGGCTCCAGTACTGACGTCGGGAATATCGTTGACCCTCATCGGTTTCCTGTTCGCGATCCAGTCGGCGACGTTCTCCGCCCAGCTCGGTCGTGACTGGAAGTACCTGGGAATGGCGCGCACCGTACCGGTGGTTCTCGCACTGCTCGTAGCGACAGCGTCGGAGTCCATATTCAACGAATCCGGTAACAGCTCACTGCAATTGGTGATCAGTGCCGTCGTGGTTGCGGGTGTGGGAGTCGGCTGCGCGATGGCCCTGCAGTGGACGGGTTCGCCTTCGCGTGACGGTGTTGCAGGGGCGTGGTCCACCGCGACCCTTGTTGTCTCGACCCTTCCGCTGATGAGCGTCGGGGCCGTGCTCGGAAACACCGAATCCGCAGTGCTGTACGGAATTGCTGCGGCACTACTTCTTTCCGCTGCAGCGGCGGCCAAGCCTTTGCCGACGCAACTGCGATTCGGACTGGGCGCAACCGGCGCTCTTGCATTGTTGCTGTGCTGCTTGTCCGGGGCGTCGGAATCTCTGGTCGTACCGCTGGTCCTCACCGTCGGCATGATCTTCCTCGGAGTCTCGCTCCACGCGTGTTCGCGCTTCGTCTTCGCTCTCGGAACCGCCTTTGCGGCCATCGGATCGATCGGATACCTCACGACGGTTCCGCCGGAAGCGTTGACGACCGCCCGTGCCGCATCCATGCAACTCGGTGCGATCACGGCACTCTCGAGCCTGACGGCGATAGGCGCACTGGTGATGCTGGTGTGGGCGATTCACCGACTGAAGTTGGTCGCCGATACCAATGCGGCGGTTCTATGGGCGGCCGCAGGGTTCGGTGTCCTCTACGCGGTGACGTGTGCGCTCGTCTCATCAGGCGTCGAAATTTTCGACAGCGCAACCGGATTCGTTGTCGGACACAGCGTTGCCACCATCGTTTGGATGCTTGCCGCCACGTCAGCGCTGGTGCTCGGCCTGAACAACCGTCAGCACGCTCGCGTTTTGCTCGGAGCTGGTCTTGCTCTCACCAGCGCGGCAGTGGCCAAGCTGTTCCTCTTCGACCTGGCCACGCTCAGTGGGCTGGTGCGCAGCGCTGCCTTCCTGGTGGTCGGCTTGCTGCTCCTGCTGGTCGGGACTCGTTATGCACGAGCCTTCGCCAAGCAGGAGCAGGTCAGCTCCGCTTCTGGCGAGCGATGAGCTCGCTGACACTGATGGCGCCCGCGTCGTCAGGTCGGTGCCTGCCGGTGGCGTTGTCGTCGCCGTCAGAGGCATCCGAGACTCGGGGCTCGGTGGGACGACGCTCCGGAGCGATCGGTGGAGGCGGCGACTGGGGGGTCGCCTCCACCGAGGTCGGGGCCGAGCCGTTGGTAGCCGAGCCGTTGGAGGCACCGTTCCGGCCCGCACCGTTAGCGCTCGCACCGTTAGCGCTCGAACCGTTGGTACTTGAACCGTTGGTCACAGCTCCATTTGCCGCCGAACCGTTTGTACGCGAAGGCGTCCGGACCACCGGTAGCGGCCGTGAGGCCGGGGGAGTCTGTTCCCGAGCCCGCAGGTCCGACAACCAGCTCTCGATGGGACGCTCGGCCGGCGCCGCAGGCGTGGGGTTTCTGCGCTTGTCGCTGGCGTTCGGTTGCGGCCGGTACGAGGGATTGGGCACCGGTGCCTCGATCAGGTTCTGGGGGGCGCTGGCTGCACTCCCGATATCGAGACGGCGCCGCGGTGCGGGCTTCTCTGCGGCGGGAGCCTCCGTGTTGGGTGCCTTCACCGCCATTTCGCTGAGCGGAATGGGCTCGGTGAGGGGATCCGGAACGCGAGGTCCACTTTCCGGCTGTGCGGCGGGGGCAGGGGGCGGCATGACCCGCGAGGCCGCTTCGATCTTGCGCGACTGACCCGGTCCGGCGATCGCACCGACGGGCGCGATCTGTGGGACGTTCGCGAGTACCAGCTCGTTGTCGAGAATCGGCTCACCGAGCCCGATCTTCTGCTGGATCCGCTTCATCCAGGCCGGAGCCCACCAGCAGTCGTCCCCGAGCAGTTTCATGGTCGCCGGGACCAGGAACATTCGGATCAGCGTGGCATCGATGATCAGCGCAGAGATCATGCCGTACGAGATGTACTTCATCATCACCAGATCGGACAGGCCGAATGCACCGGTGACCACGATCAGGATCAGTGCGGCAGCGGTGATGATCCGGCCGGTATGTGCCGTGCCGATTCGGATCGATTCGGTAGTACTCGCGCCCTGCGCTCGCGCTTCGACCATGCGAGAAAGCAGGAACACTTCGTAGTCGGTCGACAGGCCGTAGACGATAGCGATGATCAACACCAGGACGGGAGACATGATCGGTCCCGGCGTGAAGTTCAGCAGACCCGAACCGTGCCCGTCGATGAAGATCCAGGTCAAGATTCCGAGTGTCGAACCCAGTCCGAGCGCGCTCATCAACGCAGCCTTGATGGGTAGGACGAGCGAACCGAACGTCAAGAACATCAGCAGCGTCGTCAGCAGGATGACCGACACGACCATCAGCGGCAGACGGTCGAGCAACGCGTCGACGCTGTCCTGCTCGATGGCCGGAGTACCGCCGACGAGAACAGTTGTGCCCTCGGGCCAATCCGCGGATCGCAGATAGTCGATGGTGGGACGCGCCTCGTTGCGCTCCGTCAGACCGGCTTTGAGGACGTTGACGCCGTCCTTGGTCGCAACCTCCGGGGTGAACTTCTCGACCAGACCCGGCGCAGCGTTTGCGGTCTTGGAAATCTGCCCGAGAGTGGTGTTGTCGGCTCCCTCGATGACGAGTCGAACGGGCTCGGTGCGATTGCCCGGGAAGAGTTCGTCGAACTGCGCCTGCGCGACACGCGTGGGGCTGTCCGGGGGCAGGTACGTCTCGTTGATCCCGCCGAACTTGATGCCCGTCAGCGGAATGATCATCAGCAGGAGAGCCGCGACGATCGGGACCGCGACCTTGAGCGGATGCTGCATGACCCAGCGGGTGAGCTTGCCCCAGAAACCGTTCTCGATTTCCTCGTTGGTCTTGGTCTGGCGCAGCTTCTTGAAGGTCAGCGCGTCGATCCGCTTACCGAGAATGCCGAGAATCGCGGGAAGAATCGTGATGGACGAGATTGCGGCAAGCATGACGGCAGCAATGGCGCCGTAGGCCACCGATTTGAGGAAGCCCTGCGGGAACAACAGCAGACCGCCGAGGCTGACGGCAACCATGGTCGCCGAGAACATGACCGTTCTGCCCGCCGTCATGACCGTTCGGCGTACTGCGGTCGGGGTGTCGTACCCCTCGGCTATCTCTTCTCGGAAACGGCTGACGATGAACAGTCCGTAGTCGATCGCCAGACCCAGGCCGACCAGAGACACCACCGGCGCAACAAACGCGTTGACCTCGGTGAAGTTGGTGATCAGTCGAATGATGCCGTTGGCGCCGATGACAGTGAGACCGCCGACGATCAGCGGGAGGGCAGCGGCGACGACGCCACCGAAGACGAAGAACAGCAGGACACCGACAGCGGGAATCGCGAGCATTTCCATGCGCTTGATGTCGTTGGCCATCGTGTCGTTGAGTGAATTCGCGACAGGTTGCAGGCCGGCGAGTTGCACGTCGACGCCGTCGATGTAGAACTGCGACTCGACGTCGCGGAAGTTGTTGGACACCGCGGTGTCGTTGTCGCCGGCGATCGCGATGCTGGTGACCGCGTGTTGCTTGGTCTTGTCCGCCAGGGCAGCCACCGAGAGACCGTTGTCGACCTTGAAGTACGAGCCGTTGATCTTCATGATCTGGTCAGGGTTGTCGGCGACGAGCCGCTGCAGATTGTCGATGACCTTCGCTTGGAACTCGGGGTCGTCGACGGTTTTGCCCTCCGGCGCCGTGTACAGCGCCAGAACGTCACCCGTCGTGCTGCGTCCGAACGTGCCGTCAGCGAGTTTTGCAGCCTCTACCGATTCCGACCCTGGATCGTCCCAGCCGCTCTGGCTGAGATGATCCTGCAGGCTCAGGCCGTACGCAGCGAGCCCGAGGAGCCCCGCCACCATGACAGCGATGACGGTGAAGCGGGCTCGATAGACGATGCTTCCCCAGCTGGCGAACACTGATCAACTCCTACTCGGCAACACTTTTTCGCCCGATGAGCAGGGCAGAAAGCGGTCGGAACGGCTGCAACCAGGCGCCCTCGTCGGGCAGGGTGTCCAGGCTTACCCGTGGCAGAGGCTCACGGAAGACACCTGGGATGTCCTCGAGATCGACGAAGTCCAAGATATCGGACGACACAGCCCAGCTGGCGTGTTCACGGAACCCGAGAACCTGCACGGGGATGCCGGTTGCTGCGATGTCCTCGAGGGGTTCGCGGAACGCTTGGCCGTCGGCGGACGCGACCATGATTCCGGCGAGGCCCTCGCCGTACCTGAGCGCGATGTGCTCGAGCATGTCCGAATCGACATCACTGTCTTCATCGACCTTCGGCTTGGCGAACACCGCGAAACCCACGTTACGCAAGGCTTCGACCCAAGGACGAACGACGTCGGCGCTGCCGGAGGCGATGTTGGTGAAGACGGTCGCTTCAGGCTCGAGCGTGCCGCTGTTCTGTGCGGACAGTTCGGCGGTGCGAGAGAGCAGCCAGCGACCCAACGCGTCGAATCGTGGCCGGTAGGCGGCGGTAGGCCGGCCACCGAGGATGGCGCCGAGGCCCATGTCGAGGTTAGGGGCGTCCCAGACCAGAAGCACCCGCTTGGGGTGGCGGGAGTCACGACCGAAGTCGAGAGGAGATTCCGACGACGTCACGTCGTCGGATAGCTGTTCGCTGACGCTCATGCTCTGATCTTCCCCCATATAAGCTCGGTGATTGCACTTCCGACCTTATGGGCTTTGTCCTCGAACTTGGTGACCGGACGCTCGTGGGTCATCGGAGACTCCCAGTCGAGCGCGGTCAGCAGCGGCTCGGCATTGCCGGCTTCTTCGATCCATTCGGCGTACTCGGCGTGATCGGTTGCCACGTGCAGCACTCCGCCAGGCTTGAGGCGGTTGGCGATCAGCGCGAACGTCGGCCCCTGCAGCAGGCGACGCTTGTGATGGCGGGCCTTGGGCCACGGATCCGGGAAGAACACCCGGACACCCGTCAGCGACTCGGGGGCGACCATGTTCTCCAGTACGTCCATCGCGTCACCACGCAGTACGCGGACGTTGGGAATCTCTTCACGTTCGACCTGCTGCAGAAGCTGCGCGAGCCCCGGGCGATACACCTCGATCGCGATCAGGTTCACGTGCGGCTCCGCCTTGGCCATTGCGGCCGTCGCGGTGCCGGTACCCGAACCGATCTCGATGATCAGGGGTGCTTCGCGTCCGAACCAGGCGTTCGCGTCGAGCGGTGTGTCCGAGACGTCGGCGCCGATGAGCGGCCACTGACGGTCCCAAGCCTGCTGCTGTGCGTCGGTCAGAGCACCCCGGCGAGAGCGAAAGCTGGTCACTCTCGGATGGAGACGGGACCCCTTGGTGTGGTCCGTCTGCCCCGTGTCTGGGGTCTGCGGTGCATGCTGATCGGCTTCGTTCACGAACCCATTGTCACGCATGATCCCCGTTTAGCGCAGACGGGTCTGAAGTTTGAGTTGAGACTTTCCGCGGAAAGTCCTGAATCCGCCGACTTCGGACAGTCGACGAAAGGGTGGTGTCACCTGCCGTCCTTGCCGAGAACCTGACAGAATCTCACCGACACGATGGGGACGTGGGGTGGGGATGAACACAGGATTTGCATGCCGTGATTGGTCACGAATGTTGCCCGCAGAATCGATCGACGACGCCTGCGCGGAGCCGATCGACCAGTTGCGCGCTCTGGCATATCGGCTGACGTCGATCGATTCGGGAGCCGCGGAGACGGTTCACTCCGTGCTCGGATCACTGACTGCGCCGCTCGAGCTGGTGGTCGCCGGACGGGCAGGGGTGGGGCGGTCGTCGTTGGCGCGGATCCTGGGGCGCGACGACCGGTTCTCGCGCAGAGTCGTCGGCGCACCGGTTGTGGTGACCGAGTCGCGGGCATTCGACGTCCCCGGAACGTCGAACCCCGATCTGGGTCGTCGTTGCGTTGTCTACGTAGTGGTAGACGCGGTCCGCGACGTCGACCGCCGAGCGATCGCCCGAGTCTCGGATCGGGCGGTGGTGGCTGCGAACAAGGCCGACCTGTTCGGGCCGCGCTGGGACGAGGCACTGGGACGGGCGGCGGAAATCTCGGAGACCGTCGGCGTGCACACGGTTCCGGTGGAGACATTGACCGGGCGCGGCGTCGAAGAGTTGTTCGCGGCCCTCGGCCCGGTCCTGGAGACGCAGTGGTGGCGCCGAGTCGAGCAGATCGGCCCGGCGCTGACGCAATCTGCCTCGCGCAACGCCGCCGGTAGAGACGAGATCGAGATGTATCTGAGGTCGGACTCCGCGGTGTTGTTCAGTGCCGCGGCGGCGATGACGAGCCCCGAAATTCGAGCCCTTCGTCAAGGCGAGCCTCCCGATCCTCGGACCGCTGACGACGCGGGCACGTGCAGTCGGTGGTGGGGCCGGCTCGTGGACGAGTCGGAACAGGCTCCGCAACAAAGGGTCTCACTGATTCGCCGCGGGTATGTGCGTCGGTGGGCGCAGCTCGGGGGCGATCGCTCCGCTCCGGTAGCGACCGATGAATAGCGTTTCGGTACTTCCGGATTCGGTGCTGCGCGTGGTGCAGCGATGGAATCCGGCATCCGATCCGGGTCGCCAGGTCGCCGCCGAAACATCCAGTGGCACTCGCATTTACGTCGTCGGCCCGTCGAGGTGCGGATGGGAAGACGTCGCGCAGATGTTCAGTGCCTCGGACAATTGTTCGACAGTGACACGCGAGGTGGACGCCGACGTCGTACTTTTGGTCGTCGACGCCGCCAGTGTGATCGGGCGCGAGGATCTTCTTCTCCTCGACGATGCCGCCGCGAGCGGAACCCCGGTGGTGGTGGCGCTGACCCGCGTCGACGTCTACCGAGACTGGCAGGCTGTGCGCCGGCGTGATGCCGAGATTCTCACTTCGCACTGCACCGCTTTTGCTCAGGCCCCGGTGGTCCCGATTGCGCCTGGTCAAGAGCAGTCGCTCGTCGAGGTCGTGAGCCGGGCGGCACGGGAGAGGGAAGCAGGCGGTTCGGATTCCGGTGTCATCGCACAGACGCGCCGGATGGTCGAGATGGAGATCCGGAATCTGCGTGACAGTGTTCCTGGTGCCGAACTGCGGGCCGAGCGATCACAGCTGCTCGCAGACCGTGACGGACGGCGAGGCGAACGCCTGGTGCAGGTCCGAAGCAGACTGCAGCGAGCGCGCGGGGATCTGTTGCAACAGATCGCCGACGCAACCCGGGCGACGGTCGCGGGGGCACGTGGCTGGGTCGACGAGGCCTCGCGAGCCGAATTGGGCAGCATGCCGATGCGGTTGCAGCACGAGGTCGACCATCACACCCGGGTCTTCGATGCCGCGATGGCGGCAGCGGTGGAAGTGGCGGGCACGACCGGGTACATGCCTTCCCCACGGGTTCCGGAGAACCCGCCGGGCCGTCAGCGCGGAAACGAGGAACGCGTGACAATTCTTGTCGGCGCGTCCGCGGGCCTCGGCCTCGGCCGGATCGCGGTGACTCCGCTGGAGATGATTCCGGCCCTGGAGTTCGCGAGCATCCCCGTGACGTTGGTTCTGGGTGGCGCCGCGGCCTGGTGGTTGGCGCGAACTCGCGCGCTGATGGCGGATCGTGCCCACTCCAGGTCGTGGATCGTCGAATCGATGTCGACCGTTCGCGCACAGTGGGAGCAGCGAGTGCAGAGCGTGCTGCTCGAGGCCGAAGCAGATCTGGGAGCGGCGATCATGGCGGAGAGCCGCGAGCAGTTGGCGTCGGCGCAGGCCCGAATCGCGGAGATCGACGGTGAACTTCGTGAGCTTGCTGCGGCCAGATCGGGTCAACTGGCGTCGTGCGAGCGCGACCTCGCCGTTTTGAACGCCGCCTACTGACGTTTCGCGAGTGCGGAGTTCTCCACAGCGCCGCAATTTCGGCCTCGACTGATCGTCGGGGTCTGGTAATACTGAGCGGACGGTTTCGGTAGGGGTTGCCGAAGCAGTAGGTCACCATCCAGTAGGGGGAGTAATGGACGCATTTCTGATCACGCCCGGACACATCGACGGGCACGGCTTCGACGCCGAACCACTCGATCCGGGGCGTATCGAGCCCGAGACTTTCCGGCCCTCGTCGGGACCGGTCGACGCCGGCGACCTGAACTTCGACGCCTTCGACTTGGACGGTGACGGAACGGTCGACAGCCGTGTCGTCCACACCGACGACGCCGTCGTGATCGTGTCCGATTTCGATCGTGACGGTAGCGCCGATCGCCTCACGATGATCGAGTCGGACGGGGATTACTCGGCCTGGGAATGCAGTCGAGACGACGAAGGCGCCCTCGTGTGGCAGAAAATCGATGCCGGAGCGCTCTGAAAAGCTTCCGTTTATGTGCTCTGAGCGCCGGGTAGGCACCTGAACACACCAACTGAATCGTTTCTGTGACATTTCTGACCGCACCCGATTACCTGCAGGTGAACAGCCAGCGTTAACCTCAATACATAGGACACCCGGCGTCCGTGAAATCCACGTGAGTGGATGACGCGGCTGGACCCCGTCGAGAGGGGGACACCGGGATCGACTGGTATCGGGGCGCTGCAGTTCGCATCCGGTGTCACGAGAACCCGGTTCCGGCTCACCCCAGGAGAGTTTGATGACCTCAGCGACCATTCCCGGTCTCAATGGAACTGACGGCACGCCCCCCACGCAGCACAAGGAACTGCTTGCATGGGTGCAAGAGGTTGCCGAACTCACCCAGCCTGATCGCGTCGTCTTCGCAGACGGCTCGGACGAAGAATGGGACCGACTGACAACGAAGTTGGTCGAGGCAGGAACCTTCACCCGCCTCAACGACGAGAAGAAGCCGAACTCTTTCCTCGGCAACTCCGATCCGTCCGATGTCGCGCGAGTCGAATCGCGTACGTACATCTGCTCGAAGGAAGAAATCGACGCAGGCCCCACCAACAACTGGATGGACCCCGCGGAGATGCGCACCCTCATGGGTGACCTGTACCGCGGTTGCATGCGTGGACGCACCATGTACGTCGTGCCGTTCTGCATGGGTCCCCTCGACGCCGAGGATCCGAAGCTGGGCGTCGAGCTCACCGATTCCGAGTACGTCGTCGTCTCCATGCGCGTCATGACCCGCATGGGCAGCAAGGTTCTCGACAAGCTCGGCACCGACGGATTCTTCGTCAAGGCGCTGCACTCGCTGGGCGCTCCGCTGGCCGAAGGCCAGGAAGACGTCGCGTGGCCGTGCAACGACACCAAGTACATCACCCACTTCCCCGAGGATCGTGAGATCTGGAGCTTCGGTTCCGGCTACGGCGGAAACGCTCTCCTGGGCAAGAAGTGCTACTCGCTGCGTATCGCTTCGGCAATGGCGCACGACGAGGGCTGGCTGGCCGAGCACATGCTCATCCTCAAGCTCATCTCGCCCGAGGACAAGGCCTACTACATCGCGGCGGCATTCCCCTCCGCTTGTGGCAAGACCAACCTCGCGATGATCCAGCCGACCATCCCCGGATGGCGCGCCGAGACCCTCGGTGACGACATCGCCTGGATGCGTTTCGGTGAGGACGGACAGCTCTACGCCGTCAACCCGGAATTCGGTTTCTTCGGCGTGGCTCCCGGCACCAACTGGTCGTCGAACCCCAACGCCATGCGCACCATCGACCAGGGCAACACGGTCTTCACCAACGTCGCTCTGACCGACGACGGTGACGTCTGGTGGGAAGGCCTCGAAGGCGACCCGCAGCACCTGATCGACTGGAAGGGCAACGAGTGGACGCCCGAGTCGGGCACCCATGCGGCTCATCCCAACTCGCGTTACTGCACCCCGATGTCGCAGTGCCCGATCATGGCTCCCGAGTGGGACGACCCGAAGGGCGTGCCGATCTCGGCAATCCTCTTCGGTGGACGCCGCAAGACGACGGTTCCGCTGGTCACCGAGGCTCGCGACTGGCAGCACGGCGTCTTCATGGGTGCAACGGTCGGCTCCGAGCAGACCGCAGCAGCCGAAGGCCAGGTCGGTACGGTTCGCCGCGATCCGATGGCGATGCTGCCGTTCCTCGGCTACAACGTCGGTGACTACTTCCAGCACTGGATCGACCTCGGCAAGTCCGCGGACGCGTCCAAGCTCCCCAAGGTCTTCTACGTCAACTGGTTCCGCCGCGGCGACGACGGACGCTTCCTGTGGCCAGGCTTCGGCGAGAACTCTCGCGTCCTGAAGTGGATCGTCGAGCGCATCGAGCACAAGGCTGCCGGCATCGACACCCCGATCGGCGTCGTTCCCACCGGATCGGCACTCGACATCGAAGGACTGGACGTGTCGGACGCCGACATCACCGAGGCCCTCGCGGTCAACATCGACGAGTGGAAGGCCGAGATCCCGCTCATCGAAGAGTGGTTCGACTTCGTCGGCGAGAAGCTGCCGACCGGCATTCGTGACGAGTTCGAAGCTCTGAAGCAGCGGTTGGCCTGA
Organism: Rhodococcus sp. KBW08; assembly: GCF_003852455.1. Lineage (NCBI taxonomy): Bacteria > Bacillati > Actinomycetota > Actinomycetes > Mycobacteriales > Nocardiaceae > Rhodococcus > Rhodococcus sp. KBW08. The sequence continues at coordinate 113,782 of NZ_QAJJ01000017.1, read as the reverse complement.
TAAACCGCCCCCGTATGTAGTGGCCTGATGCCGCATTGGTTCAATTTGATGAACCGATGCGGCATCGGTCGTCTGTATGCCCTTGCCTGTAGCCGTTAAGCAGTTCAGCCGTTATGCAGTTCAGCCGTAAAGCAGTGATCAGCGAGCGGGTCGACACACTCGATCCTCAGGAGGACCAGATATGAGCGGGATCTACAACAACGTGACCGAATTGGTCGGGCGCACCCCGATCGTGCGGCTCAACCGTCTGACCGAGGGCCTGGACGCACAGGTCGCCGTCAAGCTCGAGTTCTACAACCCGGCCAACAGCGTCAAGGACCGGATCGGCGTGGCGATCATCGACGCCGCCGAGAAGTCCGGTGCACTCAAGCCCGGTGGCACGATCGTCGAGGGCACCAGTGGTAACACCGGTATCGCACTCGCCATGGTCGGTGCTGCTCGCGGCTACAAGGTCATCCTGACCATGCCCGAGACCATGTCCACCGAGCGTCGCGTGATGCTGCGTGCTTACGGCGCCGAGATCGTCCTGACCCCGGGCTCCGAGGGCATGGCCGGTGCAGTCGCCAAGGCCAAGGAAATCGTCGAGCAGACCGAGAACGCAGTCTCGGCCAGCCAGTTCGCGAACCCGGCCAACCCGGCCATCCACGAGGCCACGACGGGCGAAGAGGTCTGGGCCGACACCGACGGCGCCGTCGACATCTTCGTGTCCGGCATCGGCACCGGCGGCACCATCACCGGCGTCGGACGCACCCTTCGCAAGTACAAGCCCGAGGTCAAGATCGTCGGCGTCGAGCCCATCGACTCGCCGATCCTCAACGGTGGCCAGCCCGGCCCCCACAAGATCCAGGGAATCGGCGCGAACTTCGTGCCCGACGTCCTCGATCGTGAGATCTACGACGAGATCATCGACGTTTCGTTCCCCGATTCCATCGAGGTCGCTCGCGCGCTCGGCACCAAGGAAGGCATCCTGGGCGGCATCTCGTCCGGTGCCATCGTCTGGGCCGCACTCGAGTTGGCGAAGCGTCCGGAAAATGCCGGCAAGCTGATCGTGGCTGTCGTGTGCGACTTCGGCGAGCGTTACATCTCCACCCCGCTGTTCGAACACATCCGGGACTGAGACTTGTGAGTATCCTCGGGACAATTCGCGAGGACCTGCAGGCTGCGCGCGGTCAGGATCCTGCCGCGCGCAGCAATGTGGAGAACGCGCTCGTTTATTCAGGGCTGCATGCCATTTGGGCGCATCGGGTTGCGCATCGCATGTGGGCCGTCCCCGCCTTACGTGGCCCGGCGCGAGTGCTCTCGCAGCTGACGCGCTTCGTCACCGGCATCGAGATCCATCCGGGCGCCACCATCGGTCGACGGTTCTTCATCGACCACGGCATGGGCGTCGTGATCGGGGAGACGGCCGAAGTCGGTAACGACGTGATGCTCTATCACGGCGTCACTCTCGGTGGTCGCTCGCTCGAGCAGGTCAAGCGTCACCCGACGCTGGGTGACCGGGTCACCGTCGGCGCTGGTGCCAAGATCCTCGGACCTGTCGTCATCGGTGAAGGTAGCGCTATCGGCGCCAATGCCGTTGTCACCAGAGATGTTCCGGCCGAATCCATCGCGACGGGTATCCCGGCGGTGGCGCGGCCACGGACTACCAAGGAGAAACTGGTGGACCCGAACAGTTACATCGATCCTGCGATGTACATCTGAAGCTGTCCTTCTTCGATGGCCACCCTCGTGTAGACGACGGGTGGTCATCGGCGTCTGCTCAGGGTCGCGTCAGGCGCCACCCGAGACGTCCCAGTACGACGGCCGTCAAAGCACCCAGTACTGCTCCGATCATGGGATAGCAGGCAAGGACGAGCCAGCGCGGATCGTCCGATCGGGCGTCGAAAGCGATGTTCATCGACGACTCGTAGTCCCGAGCCATCTGGACGCCGCGCAGTGGTACGTAGGAACCCTGATAGACGATTGTCTCGTCGGGACTGGTCATCACGTCGATCAGACTGCCCACCAGGGGAATTCCCCCGACGACAAATCCCAGAACCGCCAGAATCACGATCAGTGCGCGCATCGAACAAGCCTATCGCCCGGCCGTAGAGTTCAGACTGTGATCGACGGTTCTTCGGGCGTCGAGAGGGTCAGGATCGCCCGCACGACGCGTGGACTCTGCTCGAGTGAGCGTTCGAGTTCGCGCAACGTGTGGGCCACTCGGGATTCCGCGTAGTCACCGACCAGATCGACGCTGGCCACCAGGTACACCTGCCGCGGCCCGAGGTATTCCATGCGCAGGAACGTAATTCGGTTGATTTCGGGTAGTTGGGTGAGAGCTTCGACGGCTGCTGCTCGCAGCGTCGGCGAGGCCTCTTCGCCGACCAGGAAGCGGCGGTTGCGGTCGATCAAGATGATCGCGATGACCCCGAGGAGAATGCCGACGAAGATGGAACCGAGGGCGTCGGGGATCGGTGAACCGGTGATCTGGTGCAGCAGAACACCGACGAACGCGATGACCAAACCGATAAGTGCCGCAGCGTCTTCGGCGAACACGGCCCGGGTCGTCGGGTCGGAGGTGTTGAGCGCCTGGGCCATCACGTCGCGGTTCACGGCAGATGCTTCGGTGCGGAGTTGCTTGTACGCCTGCCGGAACGAGATGCCTTCGAGGACGAACGAGACGCCGAGGACTGCGTAGGCGACACCGAAGTCGGTGGCCGGTTCGGAATGGAACAGTTCCTGGATGCCGTGGGTGATTGACACACCCGCGCCGAGTGCAAACAGTCCGAGGGCGGCGAACATCGACCAGATGTAGGCCTCCCGGCCGTACCCGAGTGGCTGGTCTCGGTCCGGTACCCGTTTCGAGCGGCGGTTCGCGATCAGCAGCAGCACTTCGTTGCCGGTATCGGCCCAGGAGTGGGTGGCCTCGGCGACCATCGATGCAGATCCGGTGACGATGGCGGCCGCCGTTTTGGCACCGGCGATCAGCGCGTTCGCCGCAAACGCCAGAACGACTGTCGTGGTGCTCTCGTCGCCGTTTCCCGTCGGCTCGGCCTTGGGTTCGATGCTCACGAACTTCAGGCTAGGCGGGTGGCGACGGTTTCGTGCGGTGACGCTCGGCGACGGAGCGCAGCAGTGTGTCGACGGCGTCGTGGAACTGCGTCAGGCCCGGCTCTTCGACGGGAAAGTGCCCGCACCCGTCCAGCATCACGAATTCGGTGGGTGCGTTGATGCGGCGGAGGAACTGCAGGCTCAGTTCGGGTGGCGTCCATCGGTCGTCGGCCGGGTGGGTGAGCAGGACGGGCGTGGTCCGAAATGATTCGGGCGCGGTGTGCTCGAACGAGAAGTAGCTGCTGAGGAATCCGAGTGGCACCCGAACACCGCCACCGCGCGGATCGGTTGCGCACAGCGTCGCGAGTTCACGGTTGCTGCTCATGTTCGCGACGTCGGCGACCCAACGGATGGGCACGCGGATACGGCCCACCAGTCGTTCGGTGCGGCGCATCAGGGGAGCGCCATAGACACCCATCGGGCCGAACCGCGCCGCGGCAGCTCTGGCCGACGGATTCGAGGGATCGAGCAGACAGGTAGCGACGACGGCGTCGGCCAGACCGGTCCGCGCGGCTACCTCGTAGGCCAGCAGACCGCCGATGCTGGCTCCCAGAAGCACCAGCGGCCGATCGTCGGCTGCTTTCTCGGCCCGGACGAGGTCACAGAGGAGTTCGACCCACTGCTCGTACCGGACGCCGGCGGGATCGCCTACGACGGTGTCGCCGTACAGCGGAAGATCGGGGAAGAGGACTTCGGCTCCGAGTTTCACGCCGATCCCGGCGAACGGCCACAACGCGCCCGAGTACCCGCCGGCGCCGTGGATACCGAGAACCCGAACCGGCGCGTCTGGAACCACTGCCCGTGCGACGTGGACGGTGTTGCCGTTCCACTCCCACCACGTCGTGGTCGGCTCCGGCATGTGGGCGGTGTACCGGTCGGGCATAAACTTCGAGTAATCGGCGCTGGTCACCTACACAATTCTCGGTACCGGCGTCGCGGCTGACAACTCGCATCGGAGGACCGTGTCGACTCGGCGGAAAAGGCCCTCCCAGCAGCGCTCGAGGGCTACCTACGACGTGATCCTGGAGGCAGCTACTCGCGTTTTCGCGTCGGAGGGCATGGCGGCGACCACCAACCGGATCGCTGACGAGGCAGGCGTCTCGGTGGGCTCGCTCTACCAGTATTTCGGCGACAAGTACGAGATCCTCTCGGAGTTGGCGAACCGTCACGTGAGTGCCGCGCGGGAACGTTTTGCGGTCTGCCTTGCCGACATCGTCGAGCGTGAACTCACTCCGGACGAGGCTGTCAGGTCGTTGGTGGAGTGCGCGATCGAAGTGAACAGTAATCCGCGACAGTTCTTCCACCTGCTCTACGATCAGGTTCCTCGGACCCCTGAGCTCATCGAGCAGGTCGATCACATGAATCATCAATTGGTGTATGGGTTTTCGGAATACTTGCAGAGTCGTGGTTTCAGTGCGGACGATGCGTTGTTGACGTCGCGGTTGACTGTGACTGCCGTGGACGGCCAGGTGCATCGGGTTGTGCTGGAATCGGATTCACCCGAAGAACTTCGCGTGCGAACGGAAGCCGTCGTGCGGCAGGCGAGATCGATGATCGCGTCGGAATCCTGATCCGGTGTATCGAATGGTGACTGCGGTCCGTTATGGTTCTGACGTCATCATCGAGGTAATGGGAAGTCGGTGCAATTCCGGCGCGGTCCCGCCACTGTGAGGTCGTCCACGCGTCGACCGTAGCCAGATACCACCCTCGTTGACGTTGTGTCATGCCACGAGGATGGATCGGTCACACCATGAATGCTGTTGGCGGAGCTCTGTCTCCACCTACCCACCTGCCTTCGCCGAAGGCCGGTGCGCCTCGAGGACGGCTCAGTCCGGGTATCGTGCTGCCCGCTCTGCTGGTCGTCACCGTGCTCTCTGCTGTGTGCGCGTTGGCATTCGGATCCGAGATGCTCCCCGTGTCCACTGTGGTGGAGGTGGTGCACTCGCGCTTCGGAGGCCCACCCGTCACGCGTTCCGAACTTGCGATCGTGTGGGGAATCAGAGCACCGCGGGTACTGCTCGGTCTGGCTGTCGGCGCTGGTCTTGCCGTCGCCGGTGCGGTGGTGCAAACCCTCGTCCGTAACGCTCTCGCCGATCCCCACCTGCTGGGAGTGTCGTCCGGCGCGAGTGTCGGTGCCACCGCCGTCATCACCACCGGACTGTTCGCCGGCGCGGGAGTGTGGGCGCTCAGCTTCGGTGCGATGATCGGAGCACTGGGAGCTGCGATTCTCGTCTTCACCATCGCGACGCTGCAAGGCGGCATCACTCCACTGCGATTGGTTCTGACCGGCACCGTTACCGCATCCGCCCTGTCGGCGATCGCGAGTTTTCTGGTGCTGCGTACCAATGATTCCCAGGCCGCGCAGTCCGTATTGTTCTGGCTCCTGGGAAGTTTGGCCGGGGCCTCCTGGGACAAGTTGTGGGTGCCGGTCATCGTTGTGGTCCTGCTGACGGCAGCGGTGTTCGCCCTGCACGGTTGGCTCGACGCACTGGCGGCCGGGCCGGACGTCGCCGCTTCGCTCGGTATTCCCATCCGCACCCTGCGAAACGTGTTGTTCGGAGTGCTGGCAGCGTTGGTCGGCACGATGGTTGCAGTGTCCGGCGCGATTGCCTTCGTAGGCTTGGTCATACCGCACGTCACACGCATGATCGTCGGAGCCAGACATCGAGTGGTATTGCCGGCGGCAGCACTGATCGGCGCGTCGTTCCTGGTATGGGTCGACGTCGTGGCGCGGACCTCGCTGCGACCGACGGAGATCCCACTGAGCGTGGTGACCGGGGTGATCGGCGCCCCGCTGTTTCTCCTGCTTCTCGGCCGTCGGCGCTACCGATTCGGTGGCAGTTCGTGAGCGCCCGAGCCCTGGCGCTGACCGCGTCCGGAGTAGTTGTCCGCATCGACCGTCGAACCATCGTCAAAGGCGTCGACATCGCGGCTGACGCCGGCGCAGTGGTCGGCGTGGTTGGTCCGAACGGCTCGGGCAAGTCGACGTTCTTGCGTGCTCTCGCCGGTCTCGGGCCGATCGCCGGCGGTGACATTCGTGTCGGCGGCGACTCCGTGCACGCGATGCCCGCGCGGTCGCGGGCCAAAGCCATTTCCTTTGTGGCGCAGGAAGAGCAGAGTCCCGCCGATTTGTTGGTTCACGAGTACGTGAGTCTGGGCCGCACACCACATGCAAAGCCCTGGAGCGTCGGTGGAAAGCACGAGAATGCCGTCGTCGATCGTGCTCTGGGCGAGGTCGGAATGATCGAGCACCGGTTCTCTTCGATGGACACGCTGTCCGGCGGTGAGCGTCGGCGGGTGTTTCTCGCCCGAGGTCTCGCACAGGACGCCGGTGTGCTCATCCTCGACGAGCCGACCAATCATCTCGACATCCGGCATCAACTCGAACTGCTCGATCTGGTCCGGTCGTTGGACCGGACGGTGATCATGGCACTGCACGACCTCGATTTGGCTGCGGCAGTGTGCGATCGGGTGCTCGTGCTCGCGGATGGAGTGGCCAGGGCGTTCGGACATCCATCCGACGTACTCACCACCTCGGTGGTGGCAACTGTCTTCGGCGTCGAGACTTTCGAGCTCGTGAACCCCGCGACAGGCCGTTCACACCTCGTATTCGAATCACGAAATTCTCAACTACAACAATCATTTTCGGAGAGTGCACTTTGATACATGTCAAGACCCGCGCGTCGTTCGGTGCGGTTGTAGCCGCGACAGCGTTGTTGACAGTTGCCGGCTGCTCGGCAACTGCACCGGTGGACGAAGCTGCAGACAAGACTTCGGTGACATTGGAGAACTGCGGGACCGAAAGCACTTTCCAGCTTCCGATCGAGAACGTAGTTGCGACAAGCAATGCGGCCAATATCGGCACCATTCTCCGAGTCGGCGGTTTGGATCGTCTCGCGGCCGTCGTGTTGAACACGAACAACGACGCGGTCATGGAGTCGATGTTCGGCCCTGGAATTGCGGATGTCCCACACCTGGACGGAACGATCACGATGGAGACGATTCTGGGTAAGCAGGCGGACCTGGTGGTCGGCTCCTACAGCGGCTTGTTCAAGGGAGCCTCCGGCGTGACGCCGGAATCGCTGCAGAGCAACAACATCGATGCATATGTGATCTCCGATAGTTGTCGGCAGAGTGCCGCAGCGGATTCCGCGCTCGGCACGATGGGTCCGTGGGATGCCCTTCGTGCGGACGTGACCAATTACGGAAAGCTGTTCGGAACCGAGGACACCGCCGCCGAGGCATTGACCGAATTGGATTCACGTTTGGCACGTCTGGAGTCCGCGCCAGATGCCGCCGACAAGCCGAAGGTTTTGATCTACGACAGCGGTGAAGAAGATCTGTACACCAGCGGAGGCAACGGAGCCCCCAACGGAATCATCGACGCGGCCGGAGGAACCAACGTGTTCGCCGATGTCGACAACACCTGGTTCAAAGCGAGCTGGGAGACCGTAGCGAAGTCCGAACCCGACGTCATCGTGATCATGGACTACAAGAAGAGCGCTGACGAAGTACAGGGGAAGATCGACGCGATCAAGAGCCGAGAAGGCCTACGCGACCTCGACGCCGTCAAGCAGAACCGCTTCGTCGTACTTCCGCTCGCCATGTTCACCAGCGGATTCCCCAACATCTACGGCGCGGAACAGTTGCGCGCGAAGATCGAAGAGTTCGGGCTGGCTCCGTCGAGCAGCATCGACTGGACAACCGCGCCGTCGGCATGAGCAACAATCGGTCCTCGCGTCGGGTGATCGTCGTATTACGGCCGACTGTCAGTGGCCTGGACGAGTCGGCTGCACGGCGGATGCTCGACGCTGTTCAGGCGGGCACAGACGTCGACGTTTGCGTTGCGTACCTCGATGTCTCCTCGCCGAGCCTTCACGAGGAACTCGATCGAGCGCATACCGATGACGTGGACAAGGTCGTGTTGATTCCCGTTGCGGTTCCGAGGGATCGGTACCTGCTCACGTGGACCAGCAAGGCGGTCGCGAACTGGCGTGAAACCCGGATCGACGCCGAACTGGAAGTGTCGCTACACGAATCGGAATCTTTGGAAGGTGCAGTGGCCGCGCAGGTGATCGACGAACTCGACTCGGCGGGAAAGCCGATCACTGCCAGTCCGGCGTCGTATCGCAGTCCGGCCTGGTCCGTGATCGAACCGCACGAGACTCATCTGTTGGTGTGCAAGGGCCCGCGCTGTATGGCGTACGGAGCGGGACCGTTGCACCGGGCCATGAGCGCCGCGGCCAAAGGAACGTCGGCAAAGGTGACGGGAACGGGTTGTCTGAGCCCGTGCAACCTTGGGCCGTTGGTGATCGCGAACCCTGGTGGTACGTGGTTCGGTCATGTGAACGCCGGAGACGCCGACGCGTTGGTGTCCGGTCACGAGGATCACTTGGTGGATCACGTTCTGGACCGATAGATGCAGAGTCGGTGAGAGCAAAGAACCCGCTGAGCGCGACGTGCGCTCAGCGGGTTCTGTTGTCCTGTCTCAGGAACCGAACGGAAGGGTTCCCGGCGGGATCTGGTATCCACTGCTGCCGACGGAGGCGCTGCCCCAGAGTGCGAGGAAAGCGTTGATGGCGTTGGTGAGCATATGAATGTCCTTTGTGAGATGACTGATTCGTTTTCGACGGTACCGGGTGGATCTGTGGATTCGCTGGGAGTTGGCACCCATTTCATGGGGTTGGCACCCGTTCCGGCAGGTCGGAACGGGTGCCAACTGTCAGCAAAGGGTGCTGGCCTCGGGTGGGTCAGCCCACGTAGCCGGGCGGCATGAGTACGGACTTGGTCTCGCAGAATGCTTCGAGGCCCTCGGGTCCGTTCTCGCGACCGATACCGGAGTTCTTGTAACCACCGAACGGTGATCCGGGATCGAAGGCGTACCAGTTGATCGCGTAGGTACCCGTGCGGATCTGCGCGGCAACTTCGAGTCCGTGATCGATGTCGGTGGTCCACACCGATCCGGCGAGGCCGTAATCGGAATCGTTGGCGATCTTGATGGCCTCGTCCTCGGAGTCGTACGGAATCACCGAGAGAACGGGTCCGAAGATCTCCTCACGTGCGATGGTCATCGAGTTGTCCACGTCGGCGAAGATCGTCGGCTCGACGTACCAGCCCTTGTCCAGGCCGGCGGGACGTCCACCACCGAGTACGACGCGTGCGCCTTCTTCCTTGCCCTTGGCGATGTATCCCTCGACGCGCTCGCGCTGCTTCTCGGAGATCAGCGGGCCGAGTTGTGCTGCGGGATCGGACGGATCGCCGACGGTCATGAAGCCTGCCGCGGTCTTCATTCCCTCGATGACCTCGTCGTAACGCGAACGGGGAGCGAGGATTCGGGTCTGAGCGACACAGGCCTGACCGGTGTTCATCAGGCCGGACATGACGAGCATCGGCATTCCGGCGGCGATGTCGGCGTCCTCGAGGATGATCGCGGCGGACTTGCCACCCAGTTCGAGGGAGCAGCGCTTGAGGTTCTGCGCGGCGATGGCACCGATCTTGCGGCCGACGGCACTGGATCCGGTGAAGGTGATCTTGTCGATGCCCGCATGAGAGACCAGGTATTCGCCGGTCTCGGCTCCGCCGGGGAGTACCGAGATGACGCCTTCGGGAACACCTGCCTCGGTGAAGATCTCGGCGATCACGTGGACGGAGAGAGGGGATTCGGGTGCGGGCTTGAGCAGTACGGTGCAGCCGGCGAGCAGTGCGGGTGCCAGCTTGTTGATCGCCAGGAACAGCGGGACGTTCCAGGCCAGCACGGCGGCGACGACGCCGACGGGCTCACGGGTCACCTTGGTCTGCCCGAATGCGCCGGTGCGCTTCTCTTCCCACGCGAACTTGTCGGCCAGTTCGGCGTAGTAGCCCAGCGTCGCCATCGACGGGGTCTGCTGCATCATGCCGACCATGGCGGGCGGCTGACCCATCTCGTTGGAGATGAGCTGGTTGATCTCCGCGCTGCGCTCTTCGATCAGCTTGGCGGCCTTGGCGAGGATTGCGCCGCGCTCGGCGGGGGTGGTGCGTGACCACGGTCCCTCGAACGCCGCGCGGGCTGCGGACACGGCCGCGTCGATGTCTGCCGGTGCTGCGATGGGACAGCTGCCGACGCGCTCCTCCGTTGCGGGAGAGAACACTTCGAGTACCTGGTCGGTGGCCGGGGCCACCCATGCTCCACCGATGTAGAGCTTGTCGTAGTCAGTCATCAATTCATTCCTCGGTGTTGTCGGTCGCCGCGAGGGCATACGCGTCGTCTGCCTGTGCGGTGTCGGTGAAACTGGTGAATCCGTATTTCTCGTGCGGTCCGATGGCGGCTACCTCGAAAAGACCGGTGCCGGTGTTGGTGTTCGTGCCTTCTGTGAGCGTGAAGGACGCGAGATTGTCGACGGGGGAGAACATGCGTTGGAACGGTTCGATCTCGTGGACCTTGTGGCGCAGTCCCTGTACGACGAGTTCGCCCTGCCACATTCCGTGACGCCAGTCCTGTTCGAGTCCGTAGCCGGTGCCGATTCCGATGTAGTTGGCCAGCAACAGTTCGCAGGTGACGGTGAGGACTTCACCGCCCGGCCGGTGGAAGGTGACGATCGCTCCGGTGACGTCGCGGGTGTCGGGGCAGAACGTCAACTCGTGTTCGGGCCGGCCGAGCCATTCGTTGTCCCTGGCTTCGTCCGGCCACACCCGCATGGCTTCTTCGACGATGCGCCTGCCCTGTTCGTCTTCCTGCATGATCACCGAAATCGTGAACTCGTCGAACTGCATGACCGCATAGATCCAGAAGAAGTTCTGGATTCCGTCGACGGCGCGTCTGCCCTGCGGTTCGGCTTCTCCGACCGGTCGCACGCCCCACGAGCGGTCGCGGTTTCCCCGCCATGTCGTGGGGTCGATCGCGAGTTCCTCCCCGTCGACGGTGAGCGATCCGGTCCAGGTTCCGGTCTGCAGGAAGCGTGAGGTGTCGAACGTGACTCGTTCGAGTTGGCGGCGAAAGTGCTTGGGCTCGAGCGCTGCCGGGATGGTGGCATCGAAGGTGATGTCGAAGGAGAGATCGTAGTCGCTGCCCGGCTCGAGGACGACACGGAGCTTCTGCAGCCCTTCCAGCACTTCGATGCGCAAAGGTCCGACGGTGGTGTCGGTACGGTCGGTGCCCAGAGCCTTCGACATGCGAGCAACGATGTGGTCGTCGCCGCGGCGAAGCACTGCGAATGCGTCCATGACGCCGAGGTTGGGGTACTGGCCGAGTCCGACGATGAGGAACACGTCGGGGGATTCGGTGGGGTAGCAGTTGAAGTAGTAGCGGTCGTAGAAGTTTCGATCCGAGGTGGCTACGTGACGGATCGGTTCGGCGATCTGGTGAACGGGATAGTCGTCCATCGGTGAGAGCATGTCAGGCCAACCTCTCCCAGTAGGTACCGTCGAGCATCGCGGCGAGCGAAGCGCGGTGCATGATCATGTCGTCAGGGTCTTCGGGGCGCTGCGACTGCCCGAAAGCTATGGCGCGGGCCTGGATTCGCCACATGATCACCGCCTGGCGCAGTGCGGCGTAGGTAACATAGAACTCCAGATCGTGTGGGGTGTGGCCGGTGATCTCGGCGTAGGTCTGCGCGAGATCCGGCAGTCGAAGGAAGTCGGGAAGACCGGGTAGGTTGGCCAGTCCGGCGATGTCCTCGAAGAACCTGTGCAGGAATGCCATCCAGCCCAGATCCATCTCTCGTGGGCCGAGAGTTGCCATTTCCCAGTCGAGTACGGCTACCGGCGCGAAGTCCTGGTACATGACGTTGCCGATGCGCGAGTCGCCCCAACAGAGCACCGCCGGAGAATCGTCCGCGGGATTGTTCTCCTCGATCCAGTCGAGGGCACGTTCGATGAGCGGTGATCTGACGCCGTCGGAAACCACCCACTCGTAGTACGCGCGCTGCTCGGCGATGTGCGCCGTGAATGCTTCTCGTGCAGTCGTTCCCGAATTCGGGAGTTGGAGGAAGTCGAAACGCTCACAAGGCTTGTCGATGGCGTGCAATTGAGCCAGGACGCCGACCGAGCTGCGCTGGAGGGTTTTTCGCTGCTCGGGGGACGCTTCGGTGACCCAAGATCCGAAGTTGTACGGCATGACGTCGGGCGGCACGTCGCCGGAGATTCGTTCCATCACGAAGAACGGGGCACCCAACGCGTCCGGATCGGACTCTGACCAGTACACCGCAGGCACGGGCACCGCCGAATGCTCTCGCACCTGAGCCATGGTGCGGAACTGGGATTCGAGGTCGTACGTCGGAAACACCGGCATGGTCGATTCCGTCGGCGCCACCCGGGCGACCAAGGGATGATGATCGCCGTCCCAGGTGGCGTCGAAAAGAATGGTTTCACTGGACATGCCGTTGGCTGCGGGCAAGGTGACGTCGGCGACGGTCACAGTGGATCCGCTCGGCACCTTCCCGGCCATCCACCGTTCCAGTCGCTCACGGAGGTCTTCGGTGTCGCGGAGGGAATCGCTCGGTCGGGCGACCTGGGCGTGATGCTCGGCGTCATCTGTCGAAGAAGCGGTCGAGGCAACGTCAGATGAGGAAGCGTCTGGGCTCACGGTCACCTCCTTCCCGTAGGCGTCACGTGCAATGCCCGTAACGGTGTGAGTCAGAACACTAAAACACGTTACAGAAATTGGGAACAGGTGGCACCCGTTTAGTGGGACTCCCTGCGGATTTATCGGGGAAGAACGCGTGTCAGATAACGGCGGTGAGCGAGAGCAAGCCCGCGCCGGTCAGAGTTCCGGCGCCACCCAGCTCGGCGGGAACGATCCGGAGCTCTTGAATGAACGACAAACGGGCATGTCGGGCAGCCGCGTCGAGCATCGGTTCCCACAGCGGTGCACCCGACTGGGCGAAACCGCCGCCGATCACCACGAGGTCCACATCCAGGAGGGCGGCCGCCGAGGCGATGGCGCCACCGAGTGCCGTGCCGGCGCGGTGAAGTGAGTCCACGGCGATCGTGTCCCCGCTGTGTGCGCTCTCGGCGAGCTGACGGCCGGTGGTGCCCGTCCATCCCTGGCTACGAGCCCATCGCACCGCGGCGGGCCCACTGGCCACCGTCTCGAGGCAGCCGACGCCCCCGCAGCTGCACGGTTCGGCAGAGCCTGGAACGACGAGGTGGCCGATGTGACCGGCATTCCCCGTGCGACCCCGAGCAATCTCGCCGCCGAGAACGATTCCGCCGCCGATTCCCGTCGAGACGACCAGGCTCAGGAGGTTCGGGGTCCCGCGTCCGGCGCCGTGGTGGAACTCCGCCAAAGCCGCTGCGGCTCCGTCCATGGCGAGGGCGGTTCCGGCGTCGGGAAAGACGCTGCGGACGCCCGCTACCAGCTCGAATCCCTGTGCCCACTCGGAGATGTTGATGGGAGCTACGACGCCGGCATCGGTGTCCACCGGCCCGGCGCACGCGATGCCCACACCGTCGACGTCTCGGCCGTCGGCGACTCGCTGGAGCAGCGCCGCACACGCTCCCCACGGGTCGGTCTGCGGCGTCGGAACGCTGTCGACTACGGGAACACGGCCGTCCTCGGACACGACGCCGGCAGCCATCTTGGTGCCACCGATGTCGAGTGCGAGGCGCATGTCGCTATCGCTTTTCGAGAACCACGACGAGGTTGCTCACCAGGAACTCCCGCAGGCCGGGGACTCGGACCATCCACCACGCCCACGACGGGTGGTAGCGGGGGATCGCGGCGAGCAATGTGCCCTGGCTGGTTCCACGGGCCCAGCGTAAGCCGTCGGTGGCGCCGACTTTGAACAACGACACCCCGAATCTGTTCTTCGGTTCGCGTCCGGTCTTGCGGAGGTACCGCTTGGCCGCGTACTCACCGCCCAGTGCGTGCCACGGTCCGGTTTCGTGGCCACCGAACGGACCCCACCACAGGGTGTACGAGAGAACCATCAAGCCGCCGGGCTTGGTCACTCGCAGCATTTCCTCGGCCATCAGCCAGGGTTCACTGACGTGTTCGGCCACGTTGGAGGAGAAGCAGATGTCGACGGACGAGTCCAGGAACGGCAGTGCCAAACCGGATCCACGCACCGCGCCGCCCACCGTCAGACCCGCTGCGTGCATCTCCGAAGGATCGGGTTCGACGGGAATGTAGCGGGCACCTGCGGCTTGAAAGACCTCCGCGAAATAGCCCGGACCGCCGCCCACGTCGAGGACGGTGAGACCGTCGAGGGATCGTCCGGTGTGACCTTCGTGCAGGTCCGAGATCAATTCGACGGAGTCGCGCGCGAGCGCGCCGTAGAAGATATCGGGCGCGGACTGCTCGTGGCGGAAGTCGCTGAGCAGGCCGAACGAGCGTTTCAGGGTTGCCCGTCGGCCGAAAATGCGGGTCACTGCGGGCTTGGTCACGGGTAGCAACTTTAGCCACTGGGCCGCCCGGTCCACGAACACCGTCAGGAGCGCGGCAATACGGACGCTCGAACAGTTAGGGTGTTCGGCAGGGTTACCGGCCGGTCAGGCGGGGCATCCCGCAGGATCGCCCGAACCGGGGTGGCCACCGACCAACTCAGGGAGTAACGCACGTGCGCGAGGTTCTGTTGCTCTGCTGGCGCGATACCGGGCATCCCCAGGGCGGTGGAAGCGAGCGTTACCTCGAGCAGGTCGGATCCCAGTTGGCCGAGCGCGGCATCAAGGTGACGCTGCGGACGGCGTCGTATCCCGGGGCGCCCGCGTCGGAGGTTAGAGACGGCATCACCATCAGCCGGGCCGGTGGTCGTTTCAGCGTGTACCCCCGCGCTCTGGCTGCCATTGCCGCCGGGCGTCTGGGTTTCGGATCGCTCAAGGGCATCCGCCCCGACGCGGTGATCGACACCCAGAACGGCATCCCTTTCTTCTCGAAGACCGTGGCCGGTGCGCCGGTCACGCTTCTGGTCCATCACTGCCATCGTGAACAATGGCCGGTGGCAGGCAAGCTCGTCGGTCGGATCGGCTGGTGGGTCGAATCGCGATTGTCACCGCGCACCCATCGACGTAGCCAGTATCTGACGGTGTCGCTTCCTTCGGCCGAAGAATTGGTGGATCTCGGTGTCGAGCGCGAACGAATTGCCGTGGTGCGCAACGGTGCCGATCGGCTCCCCGTCGGCGTCGATGCGGGTGGATCGATCACCAGGGCCGAGCGTCCCACCATCTCGGTTCTCTCACGACTGGTGCCGCACAAGCAGATCGAGGACGCACTCGAGGCCGTCGCAGCTCTGCGTCCGACGCTTCCGGACATCCATCTCGACGTCATCGGTGGCGGTTGGTGGGAGCAGAATCTGCGGGATCGCGCCGCAGAGTTGGGAATCGGTGACGCCGTCTCGTTCTACGGTCACGTCGACGAGGCCCGTAAACATGAACTCCTTGCGCAGTCGTGGATTCACCTCATGCCTTCACGGAAGGAAGGATGGGGCCTGGCGGTCATCGAGGCTGCGCAGCACGGTGTTCCGACGATCGGCTACCGCAGTTCCAAGGGCTTGACCGATTCGATCGTCGACGGAGTGACGGGCCTTCTGGTCGGGGGCGAGCACGCCGGCGACGGCGATATCGCTGATCTGACGCAGGCTGCAGGCACCCTGCTCCGTGACCACGAACTCCGCACGGTGCTCGGTGAGAAAGCTCGGGTGTGGTCGGGCGAGTTCTCCTGGGAGCAGACCGGCACCGGAGTGCTCGAGGTGCTGACCGCACACAAGGACGGTCGGTGGGTCTCAGGACTGGCCGCGCCGCGCGAGTCGAATTCGGTTCTGGTTCAGTCCGACTGAGATCAGCGCGATCACGCCCATCAGTATCCAGGCGAGATGCGCAACTATGACGGCCGTTCGGGCGCCGGTCGAGGCTTCCTGCGCGGCAACATCTCCCGGTACCCGGTAGAGCTCGAGATCGTTGTCGGCGAAGACCTGTTCCAAGCCGTCGAGTGTCGCTGCCGCCTTGCCGAGCTGACCTGGTGTCTCACGCTCGATCAGTACCCATCCGACTCCGAGATCGGCCAACTGCGTAGGACTCCCGCCGGCAAGCAGCAGATCCTCGACCTGGGTGGCCCGGGTTCCTTCACCGCCGACAGCACCACCGGCAACCACCAGTTGGCCGGTCTGCAGCACGTCGAGGGGCAGGAAGCGTGGTGCTGGGTCGAGTACCGGCGCATCACCGCTGTAGGGGAAGGCACGGAACATCCCGGCGGGAAGCACTGCAACGTCACCGGTTTCGTCTCGTAGTTGCTCGGCCACCACGGTCCAGGACCCGGGATAGTGCACGGGCTTCAACGCGCCGCCGACGCCCCACACCAGATCCGGTAGCGCCACGATCGTCACCACGACGGCGGCGATCGAGAATGTCGGGCGGGGAAGGGAGAACCGATTGCCCGCCCACATCACCGCGGCGGCGGCAGCGAGTGCGTAGAACGGTACGGCCAGCGCGACCCACTTCTGCGCGTCACGCAGCAGCCCGGCGCCGGTGAAAACCTCGACCGACCATCGGCCGACGTCGAGCCCCCACGGAGTGGCGCCCAGGGTCGGAGCGAGCACCGCACACAGGGCCAGCGCGCCGAGTCCACTGACAACGGGGTTCCGGCGTCGGCGCCATAGAGCGGGCACACCGGTAAACACCACGACAAGTAGAAGAACTGTTCCGACCAACGCGAAGAGTGTTGTGCGCGTGGACGGTATCGCTGCCGAATTCCAGATACCGCCGAGACCGGCGAGGCTGCCGAGTGTCGCGAGGCCTGGTTCCGCTCGGGCGGCAAAGGCGGCGACTCCCGCCGGATCGGAACCGTCGCCGGCTGCTCCGGATACGAAGGTGGCGACCAACCACGGCGAGGCGGCGACGAGGAACAGCCCGATAGCGCCGCAGACACGCCGCATGGCCGAGGTTCGGCCTCCTGGGGTGGCAACCACCACCAGCGCGGCCGTCAGAGCGAGCAGAGCGCCGGTAGGTGTCAGGCCCGCGAATGCAAGTGACGCGGCCAACGCCCACCAGGACCCGGGCGTGGCTCGGCGAACTCCGATCCCGGCACACACGATCCACGGCAGTGCGGCATATCCGGTCAGCAGGCTCCAATGTCCTTGCAACAGGCGCTCGGCCACGTAGGGGTTCCAGAGCATTACCGTCGACGCGACCAGTTGTGGACCGACACCGGCCGTCGGCAGCAGGACGGCGACCATGCGCGCCGCACCCCAACCGGCGAGCCAGAGCGCCACGAGCAGGATGAACTTGACCACCAGTCCGCCGTCGATCACGGTGCTCAACGCTGCGATCAGCGCGTCCTGGGGAACAGCGCGGGCTGCGGCGTCGGTGAGTCCGAGGGCGGAGTCGGTCAGGTACGAGCGAGGCGTGCTGACGGCGTCGCGCAGCAGGAGGTAGCCGGGGCCGAGCAGCGGTCCGAGGATCAACAGTGCCAGCGCCAGGCTGTACGCCGCAGGCAGGTAACGGCGGTATCCGGCTTGCACTGTCATGACGCGCACGATACGTGGTGCATCATTACTGCCATGCCTCGCCAACCACTCGATCGCGCCGCCGCGGCCGGGGTCGGCATGGTTTTGGTGGGATCGATGACGGCCAATGTCGCGTCGTACCTGTTGGCATGGTTGGCCAGCCGATGGTTGGGTCCGGTCGGCTACGGAGAGTTCGCGAGTCTGCTTGCCGCCCAGTTGGTACTTGCGGTTCCGGCTTTGGCGTTGCAGACGGTGGTCGCCCGCGAGGCGGTGCGTGGCAAGAGCACAGATGCGTTGCGGTCGTTGGGGTATCGATGCACCGCGATCGTCGCCGTTCTCGCGGTGGCGCTCGCTCCGGCGATGGCATGGCTACTCGACACCGGAATCGTGGCGGCGTTCTCGGCCTTGGTGACCGCGCCCATGTTGGTTCTGCTGGCCACGGAGCAGGGTTTGTTGCAGGGGCACGGCCGATTCGGCACTCTCAGCGCCGTACTGGCCGGGGCCGGGGTGATGAAAGGTTTTCCGGCAGTGATCGTTCTGGCATTCGGCGGCGGAGCAGGCGCCGCCTTGGTCGCGGGCGCGGCCGGAACTGCGTTGCTGGTGGCGATAGTTCGTGTGGTCGACCGAACCGTCTCGGTGAGCGAGGACCGTCCGGTGCGGATCGGGGTTGTCTCCGTGCTCGCGGCGTCGCAGGTTCAGCTCGCGCTGATCGCGTTGTCTTCGCTGGATCTGCTGATCGTCCGCGTCGTCCTCAGCGAATACGACGCCGGTGTCTACGCACTCGGCGCCGTCGCGACGAAGGTGGCGTTCTGGCTTCCACAGGCAGTGGGCGTCGTGCTGTACCCGAAGATGGCGAATCCGGCGCACTCGGCGCAAGCGGTTCGCTCGGCGTTGGCGGTGCTCGTCGGTATCGGCGCCGTGTTGGTTCTGGGGGCGGCGGTTGCAGGCCCGCTGGTGCCGATGCTCGTGGGCGACGCGTACGCCGCCGTCGCTCCGATGCTGTGGGCTTTCGCCCTGCACGGTGCAGCGCTGGCGGTACTCCAGGGTGCCTTGCTGTCCGCAATCGCGTCAGAACGCACGCGAGTGGCCCTTCTGGCGTGGGCAGGACTGGCCGTGGAGGCGACGGTCATGCTCGTGTGGGCGAAGACGCCGGGAGAGTTGATCGGCGTCGCCGTCGTGGTTGCGTCGACGACGGCGTTGGCGGTGTCCGTCGCCGCGGTGCGAAGTGCCGACCGCGCCGGGCCGGCACCTCACAGCGGCGTCAGTTCTCCAGACGCGTGAACAAATCGTCGAAGTAGTCGAGCGTACGCATCGCGGTGTAGACGGACCCGTAGTTGATGTTTCCACCCGTGTAGACGACGTTGTCGCCTTGTACTGCGCGGATACGGTTCCACATCGCACGGTCGTCGCTGACGGGATCCACACCGGGCGCGGTGGTGACGATCATTCCGTCGGCAGAGTCGAGGGCAGTCACGAGGTTTTCGGTGGAGATCTCCTTCTGTCCCTCGACCGGCCACTGGAGTCGCACGCCGAGGTCCTCGGCCACCTGCGTGGAGATGCCCTTACGGTTGACGCCGTTGACCTTCTGATTCACGTAGTTCAGCAGCACGATCTGCTTGCTCGCCAAGCTCTGGGCGTGGCGTTCCTTCAGTCCGGCTGCCTTGTCCTCGTACGCTCCGATGACCTGACGGACCTCAGGGTTCTCGGTGCGATTCAGCCAACTCGCCAACTGGTCGATGTTCTCGCGCCACGGACGCGTGAAGTCCATCGGAAGCACAGGAGCTGTCTGGCTCAACTGCTGCAGCGGCCACATGTCGGAGGCCTCACCGATGTCGGTGCAGATGATCAGGTCCGGTTCCAGCGCGAGAATTGCCTCGACGTTGACCGGTGCCTCGAACACCTGCGCCGTGGGATCGGCCGGAACCCACGGTTCGGCGGCGTCGAAGCTGTACGCGATGACCGGCAGGCCCATCGCGACGGCCGGTTCGAGGTCGAGTCGGGAGTCGATGGCGACGACGCGCTTCGGGGTCACCGGAATGTCGTAGGTTCCGAGCGAGGTCGTGACCGTGCGCATCCCGGCTGCATCGCCCTCGGTACCGGCAGATCGTGCGCAACCGGCGGCGAACAGCCCGGAGAATGCAGCACTGCCGACAACAAATCTCCGTCGCGTCAGATCGCTGACACAGATGTGCGAACCCAGAACGGTTGATGCGGGCATGTGGCTCCTCGTGTTCGGGGGTGGTCTGGACTTCCAGAAAACGGTAAGCCCGCGACCACGCGGAGGGAACGACCCGTTGCGCCAATCCGTACGCCGATCCGGCAACAAAGTCCCGAAACGCAGCAGAGCGCCCCTTCCGTGTGGAAGGGGCGCTCTGCTTACTGCCTGAATCAGTCCTTGCGCAGATCCGGACGCGGGATCACCTGGGTGTCGTCCGAGGTCCAGTCGTGCTCACCCGGAGCCGGCTCGGGCGAGCCCTGGCCGCTGGGATTCTGGTTCGTTCCGCCGTGTGCAGCGCGGGCCGGGGTTCCGCCCTTGCCGCTGCGAATCCCGAGGAAGATACCGGCGATCAGTGCGATGACACCGAGGACACCTGCCACGATCGGGACGGTGCGGCCGAACAGCGAGAGCTTGTCCATGCCGTCACGGGCCTGCTGGACCTGGTACTCGATGGTGGCTTCGTCGAAGGGCAGCGTGACCTTGAGAACCTCGACGTCGACGGCATCCTTGTTGCGTCCGTAGTACTGGTGCAACTGTTCCTGGCCCTTGACGACAACGCCGGTCTTGGGCTCGACCCACAGGTCACGGACGTTGGTGTACCAACGCGTCATCGTGATCGGAGTAGCGCCACCGGGAACGCCCCAGGTGTCGGCGGGCAGGCTCAGCTTGTTGGTGGGGGAGTTGACGACCTTCGACAGGTCGACGGGATCGATCGTCTGCTGGAAGTGGTACACCTTCAGACCGTTGATCTCGGTCTCTTCGACGAAGTCGATGTCCTTCGTGGCGCGAGCGTTCAGGTCGAAGTAGGGGTAGCTCTTCTGTTCCGTGTTGAACGGGAACTTGTACTGCAGACCGTCGCGGGAAACTTCTTCGGCGGGCTGGTCGCTGGAGGTCTGGACGGTTCCGACCGGATCGTTGGTCGGCATCGAGCTGACGCGATCGAGTGTGACGCGGTCCAGGGTTGCGGTCAGCAGCCCGGTATCGCCCTGCTTGTCGGTACGACGGACCGTCTGGCCGGCTTCGACGGTGATGATGTCGGCGTCGGACGGGTCCTGCGTGGTGACGTAGCGCTGAGCGACGATCGGCACGTTGTTGTCGACCTGTGCCTTACCGGCGAGGAGGGCCGCCGAGTTGAGGACGCTACCGGTGCCTGTGGCGACGGTGGTCACCTCGAGGTCGAGTGGCGTCTTCTCCAGCTTGCCTACCGTGTAGGTAGGAATGAGGATGGCGATGGCCAAAAGGAAGGCACCGAGGCCCACCAGAATGCAAGGAAGTATCCGGCTCGGCCCTGAGCGTTCCGCCATGCTGTGACTCCTAACCCGTTAAGTCTTTCGAGGTTCCCCAACCGGCACAATATGAGCTGCGCAGATCGCATGGGGCCCCCGATGGACACCATGTGTGGCAGAACACTAACAGTCCACCGGCCCGGTTTGTCGCATGAGGGCATGAATTGGCCAGGCATTTTGTTGTGAGTCCCTGGTGGTTTCCCTCAATCGGCCTGGGGTGCACACTTATCCGTGATGATCAGTTCCACGAATTCCTCTCAGACGGTCCCGCCACAGGCTCGGGGCTTCGTTCCGGCTTTGGACGGTATGCGCGGATTGGCGGCGCTCGGCGTCCTCGTCACCCATGTCGCGTTCCAGACCGGTGAAGCGCAGTCCGGCGCGATCGGGCGAGCGTTCGGCCGTCTCGACCTCGCCGTAGCGGTGTTCTTTGCTTTGTCCGGATTTCTGCTGTGGCGTCCGCACGCGGCAAAGGCCCGCGGAATCGGGCAGCCGCAGCCGACGGTCCGGTACTGGATCTCCCGCGCGACGCGCATCCTGCCGGCGTACTGGGTGGCGGTGGTCCTGATCCTGCTGTTCCTGCCCGGCGCCGGTGGGGGCTACCAGGTGTGGCTCGCGAATCTCGGGTTGGCACAGGTCTTCGTGCCGTTGACGCTCACCGAGGGGCTCACGCAGATGTGGAGCCTGTCGGTCGAGGTGGCGTTCTACGTTCTGTTGCCACTGTTCGCGTATCTGATGGTGCGGTTGCGCGGCGGCACTGCCCGGTACCGGCTACCGCTTCTGCTCGGAGTGTCGGTGCTGGCCCTGGCGTGGGCATTCATTCCGATTCCGACGCCGGACGCCATCCACCACGACAACTGGTTGCCCGGCTACCTGCCGTGGTTCGGCGCCGGCATGGTGCTGGCCGAGTTGGCAGTTGGCCCGTCGACGTGGGTGCATCGCCTCGCGCACCGTCGGGTACTCCTGACCCTCATTGCCTTTATCGCCTTCGTTCTCTCGTGCACCGATCTGGCCGGGCCCGAAGGTCTGGTGCGGCCGGAGCCGTGGCAGTACGCGATCAAGATTGCACTCGGTGCGATCATCAGTTTCTCGTTGATCGCGCCACTGGTTCTGCGCGATCAATCGCAGCATCGGTTCCTGGCCAGTCCTTTGGCGCTGGCAATCGGACGCTGGTCCTACGGCCTGTTCATCTGGCACCTGGCCGTATTGAACGCTGTGTTCCCCGTATTCGGCATAGTTCCGTTCTCGGGCAGCTTCTTCTACGTCCTGGCCCTCACGGTCGTCCTGAGCGTCGCTGTGGCCTCGGCCAGTTACGCCTTGGTGGAGGAACCGGCGCGCGTCGCGGTGACGCGGTGGGAGAAGCGTCGCCACATCGGTGAACCGGCAAAGGGCAACGCGGCCAACCCGGTCACGACCAAGGCCACCAACATCGAGAACTGAATCGCGAACGAATCGCCCACATAGCCGCCCGGTGCCCGCCACGGTCCGGTCGAGAGCAGCGTGATGCCGATCATCGCGGCCACGCCGGCGGTGCCGACGAGAATGCGTGCGGTCCGAGCCGGGCCGAAGATTCGCAGCGCGGCAAGTCCGAGGATCGAGCACACGACCGCGATCGCCGCTCCCACTCCGCCACCGATGACGGTGGCCGCCGCGAGCACGCCCACCCATCCTGCCGCACCGCTGCGCCACGGGCGGGGCGGTATGTGCGGCTTGGGTTCTCGGCGGGTGGGGACAAGAGCTGCGAACAGCAGCGGGATCAGCAACACGAGCCCGCCGAAGATGCCGAGACGGTACCAACGGTCGCTGGGGAAGTCGATGGTGACGGTTCCCGCGGTGCCTGCCGGCACGATCCAGCCCTGCTGCCAACCGTTCACGACCACCGGCGTCAGCTCGGAACCGTCCGGCGCCGTGGCGATCCAACCGATGCTGGTGCTCTCGGGATTGACGATCAACTGATCGGTGGACGAGTTCGTGACGGTGAGTTCTCGGTGATTCGCCGTCCACGCGGTCGATTCGAGCGGTGTATTCCGTTGCGCGGCTGAAGGACCGACAGCCGTCAGGTTGAGATTGTCGACCGAGAATGCGGGGCCCGGTTCGACGACTACTTCAGGCTGTCCCGCCGGCAAAGTTGCCGACGCGTCCAGGTCGCACACACGTGCCTCGACCGGTGCGCCGGTGCGAAGTTGGGCCGCCGTCGCTGTGATCGAGGTAGGGAACTGCTGTCCGGCAACCGAAATGGTCGGGCCGTCGCCACAGGGGACGGTGACGGTGCGGTTGTCGAATGAGTCTGTGCCCTGCACGCCGGAACCGGCGATCGGTGTCCCGTCTGCGCCGACGACGCCGACCTCGGCGAGGCCGGTGGGCTGCGCCTGGGCGAAGCCGAGCGCCGTCTGATCGAGGACCGGTTCCCAATCGGTGACGCTGAGGACGATCTTGTCGGTGACGTAGGGGGAGAGGGTAACTCGACTGGTTCGAGGCGTTTCGTCTTCGAGGTCGGGCAGCGCTCGAACCTGCGGTCCGTTGCCGAGGTTCACCGCGACGCTGGTCGGCAGCGAGGGCAGGGTGCCAAGTCCCCGTGTGATGTCCAGGCCGGTGACCAGGGTGGGCTCGGGAAGGTTGAGAGTCAGAGTCGGTTTCGGGCCGCCCGGTTCGGTGGTGCTCTGCGGCGCCGACCACGTGGTGCGTGGGTCGCCGTCGGTGGCAGCGAAGGCAGATCCGCGTGTGTCGCCGATGTCGCTGGAACCCGAAGCCGTGATTCGGCCTGGGGCGGAAAGCAGATCTTCGAGGGCGTTGCCCTGACGCGCTCGGACAGTCAGTGTCGGTGCAACGACTGTGTTTTCGGGCACCGTGAGCGTGCGCTGGAAACGGCTCGGCTCTTCGGGTATCGCCATGAATGCATTGCTGCACCGCACGCGGTCCGTCGAGACGGCGCACGCGTTGCGGCCGGGGAACTCCTGGCTCAAATCCCAGGCGTTCACGGATGCGCCCGTCGGCGTACTCGGCAGGACTGTGTCGAAACGGATCGGGACGGACTTCGGCGCGCTGCGATCGGAGAAGTCTTCGACGGAGAGTTCGCTGATGCCGAACTGTGTTCCAGGCGATCCGTTTTCGGTGTGAGTCGCCGTGACGCGTACCCACGGAGTGTTGCCGCCCGGGATCGAGACGGTGATGGGCTCACCGGGACGCTCCACCTTCACCGCCGTGCTGCCGTTCGGTGTCGAGACCTCGAGCCATTTGACCGGAGCGCCGATCGCCGCGGCGCTGGTGGTCAGATGGAGCAGGCCACTGGAAATCGGTGTGTCGAAGTCGATCTGCAACCACTGGCCCAGTGCACGCTCGATGCCGTTGCTGAACCAGCCGGTGGCCGGATCGCCGTCGACCGTCGATGCCGGACTGCTCGACGGTGAAGTGCCGCCCAGCTGGGTGGCGTCGGAGGCTGCGCTGGAAACGGTGATCGAAGCGCCGCTCCAACGGCCTTCCACGAGAGGCGTGTTCGCTACCGGGTAGTCGGGCACCAGATTGTAGGTACGACGAGCGTCGTCAGGGGTGCGCAGGGCGGAACTGTGGTTGTCGACCTGACCGAAATCGGTTTCCCGATCGCGTGGGGTGTCGGTGACGGTGACCGAATCGACCGGCAGTCCGGCAGCTTCGGCGTCGGCGGCGAGAATCATCGGGCCGGTCCCCGGGATCAGCCCGCTTTCGTGAAGGCGCACAGCAGATTCCGGACCGCCTTGAACGCGCGGAACCTGGTTCAGGTCGACGGAGTACGGTCCACTGACCGCCGGGGAGCCGTCAGGCGCGGTGACCTCGAAGATCTCGATGGCCGGGTAACCGGGACGCAGGTCGCTGTCCGCGACCAGCCCTTCGACCGGTTCGGGGCTGTCGTCTTCACCGAAATGCGCGACGCGCTCGATCCCCGGCGAGCCTTCGACCGCCTGGTGCACGAGTATCGGCCTGGCCGAGCGCGACGTTTCGCCGTCGAGGTCGTTGCGCATCACCAGATAGTGGATGCCCTGCCCCAGCAAGGTCTGCGCGAGGCCGTCCGACGGACGTCCGTCGGCGATCAGACGTTGCACCGAATCGAGCGCTCGGATGGCGCCGGGAGGGGTCAGCGGGACCGAGTCACGCACCGCCCACGGCGTACTCGCCAACGCCTGGAGCGGTTCGTCACGAGTCAGACCCCAGACCTGGCTGCCGAAGGGCGCTCCCGGGACGACCAGGGCACGTTCGGCTTCCGATCCGGGGGAGGTGTTGTCCTCGAGCCACTGTGCTGCTTCGTTCCAGTACGAGGGGACGTCCGGATACGCACCGCGGGGAGCGAGCTTTCCCGTCCAGGCCAAGGCCGTCGAGAGGGTGAGGGCAACGAGGATCAGGCTGGTCAGTGCGACCATCGGTTCGCGCTCGGGATGGGCGAACGCGCGGCGCCATCGGGCGAGTGGAACCGATCCCGGCAGCGGCACTTTGGCCAGCAGGTGTGCGAGTCCGAGCACCAGCGGTAGGCGGACCACCGGCTCGAGCTTGTGGACGTTGCGCAGCGGCGCGCCCGCCGAGTCGAGGAACAGGCGTACCGACTCCGATACCGGTGAGCTGAGTTCACCTACGTATCCCGCGGCCAGGCCGGTGATACCGACGAACAGGATGAGCGTCAGCCGGCCGCGAGCGGGCATGGACCGCATGCAGAGCCCGGCGAGGCCGGCAGCGGCAACCAGACCGGTGGCGACAACTGCTGCGGGCTGGGTGACCAGAACGGCGCCGGCAATGCGTTCGGGGGAGACGAACGGGGTCCAACTGTCCGTGCCGCGCAGTATCTCGGCGAGCGACGCCCATTGAGTGGTGACACCG
This sequence comes from Rhodococcus sp. KBW08, assembly GCF_003852455.1. Classification (NCBI taxonomy): domain Bacteria; kingdom Bacillati; phylum Actinomycetota; class Actinomycetes; order Mycobacteriales; family Nocardiaceae; genus Rhodococcus; species Rhodococcus sp. KBW08. The sequence continues at coordinate 87,932 of NZ_QAJJ01000017.1, read as the reverse complement.
GCGGACTCGATGTAGTCCAGGAACGGTGGGCTGATCTTGCCGAGCAGCAGTAGCGGCACGATCCACCAGAGAGTGCCGAGTGCAACGAACAGCGCCCACCATGCGGTGAACGTCAGCCACGTTCGGTTGGGTTTGTGCGAGAGCCACCAGATGATCGCGACCAGGCAGGCTGCGGCGGTGGCGACGGCATTGATCGAACCCATGAGGGCGACGGCAAGCGCGGATTGTGCGGCCAACCGCCTCAACCCCCGTGAGCGGTTAGGGAGTCCAGGGACTCCTTTTCCACGCACAGGGCCGAAGGCCAGAACCACCGGCAACAACACCCACGGCGCCAACATCATCGGCAGGGTTTCCGAGGAAATCGAACCGAGAGTGGTCAGCACGCGGGGAGAAAGAACAAAGGCAAGCGCTGCGATGACGCGCGAAATACGGCTGCCGATACCGAGAGCCTCGGCAACTCGGATGATGCCCCAGAAACCTGCGATCAGAAGCAGCGCCCACCAGACGCGCTGAGTGATCCACGGCGGAACGTTCGCCAACTCGCCGAGCGCGAAGAACGGCCCGTGCGGAAAGAAATATCCATAGGCCTGGTTCTGAACCTGGCCGAGCGGGGCCTGACTGCTCCACTGATGCGACGCGCGTTCGAGAAAACCGAACGGATTCTGCGTCAGGTCGTACTTGGTGTCAGCGGTGATCAGACCCGGCGATTGCAGAAATGTGAGAAGAAACGCTACGACGGAGGCGCCGAACAGCCACCGCTTCGACAGGGGCTCTGCCGACGGGGCGGTGTCTACCGAAGACACCGCTGCGTCGGCGGAAGAACGGGAACTCGCGAGGCCTGCGCTCTCAGCGGCTGCCGTACTCAACCTGGTTCAGCACGGAAGAATCTGCGTTTCCGCTGCGGTCGATCTCGGGACGAGTGTTGTCCGACGCGGCGGCCGTGACACCGAAGATGACGCCGGCACCCAGAACGGCACCGATGACAGCGCTGGCCACACCGGGGACAAGGAACTTCGTCATCGCGGATCTCCCAATTGGTCGTTAGTCGGTCGTTCGCGGTCGGACGGACTTACCGGCCCGTACGAACTGCTCGGGTCAAGGTATCACCCGCACTCGAGAATCCGGACGATTACCCTCGTGACGTGCTGGTCAGTCGAGGGTTTCGGCACCGAGCGCGGTCAACAGAGTGCGCAGTTTCGTGGACGTCTCGTCGAGTTCGTCCTGCGGATCCGATTCGGCGACAATTCCGCCACCCGCGCTGGCCCAGGCACTGAGGCCGTCTGCACTGATCTCGGCGCAGCGGATGGCAACCACCCAATCACCGTCGCCGGCGTCGTCGCACCATCCCACGGCGCCGCCGTAGAAACGGCGCGGTTCCTCGGTCTCGCGGATCACCTTCAGTGCCACGTCGGTGGGTGTTCCGCACAGCGCGGGCGTCGGATGCAGAGCGATGGCGAGGTCGAGCGCAGTGGTGTCGTTTCGCAGGGTGCCGCGGATCGGGCTGGCCAAGTGCCAGACCTCTTGAGTGTTGGTCAGTTCGGGCGTTGCCGGTACCGACAGATCACTGCACATCGGTTGCAGGACCTCGCGGATCCACGCCGTCACGAAGGCGTGCTCGGCCAGATTCTTCGTCGAACGCAGAAGGCTCTCGCCGGCCTCGCGGTCTTGTTCGGAGTCGGTGGATCGCTTGGTTGTCCCAGCCAACGGGCGACACGTCACGACGCGCCCGCGTCGACTGACCAATACCTCGGGCGTTGCGCCGACCAGGCTGTGGCCCTCGAATTCGGCTCCCGCAGCAGATAGGTCGACGGCAAAGGTGTTGGCGACGGGATTGAGCGCCGCCATGCGAGCGGCGAGCGCGGTCGGGGAGATCGGAGTCTGCGTCCGAAGCTCCACAGTGCGAGCCGCGACAACCTTGTCGATCTCTCCACTGCGGAGGCGTCCGATCAACTTTTCCACCCGGCGAAGATGCTCCGACGCCGACGGGATCTCCCGGCCCACCTTGGTCGTGGGCAGCGCCGGGGGATCGACCGGTTGCCACGGCCGCGACGCGATCGTCGCCTCGGCAGGTTCGTACAACGCCGTTGGGGCAGCGGGGTCGAAGGGCAGCGCTCCGACGATCAGCTTTGTCGTACCTGCCGACAAAGCGTGGGTGGCCGCGTCGGAGCTGCCGAAGCTGCGTCGTACGCCGCGGGTGACCACGCTGTGATCGGGGCGAGAGAGAACAAAACCGTCCATGGTGCTTTCGACACTAGTCGGCCCCGGATCAGGAATGCGCGAAGGTCACTTCCCCGGAGGGACGATCAACACCGGCCGATGACTGTGACGCAGAACATGATCCGCGACACTGCTCTGCAGTAGCGACCGCAAACCCGTAGTGCCTCGGGTGCCGGTCACGATGATGTCGACGTCCAATTCGTCTGCGGTTTCGCAGATTGCAGACCAGATCGCGGAGCGGCACTCGGCGCTTCTACCTTCGACGGTCAGGCCCGCGGCCTCGGCCAGTGCGACACCCTCGGCGAGGGTGACTTTGGCGTCGGTGTACGCGATGTCCTCGACGTCGTCGTCGGGAACCCACTCCGGTTGCATCACCCCGGACAGGCCGGACATGCGAGCGGCCTGGCGAACCATCGGCTCCCAGGCAGTGACGAGAACAGCGCGATTGGCGGAGAGGAAACGCCCCGCGTAGTCGACTGCACGCTTGGCGTTGTCGGAACCGTCGTACGCGATGAGCATCAGACCTTGTGGCATCACGACCTCCTCGTCAGCGGGGGAATCGGTTCTCTTCCAGGCTACCGTCCCGATGTGCCCGTGAGGGAGTGTATGGGTACCGGGTCCGTTACGGTCGAGGTATGCGGATCAAGTTTCTGAAGGCTGCGACGACCATTGCATTGTGCGGAGGGTTGGTTGCGGGATGCTCGGGCGAAAACGGGACCGCCGATCCGGTTTCGAGCGCCCCGACCAGCACCACCTCCGAGATCACGTCGACGCCTGCGGCATCCAGCTCCGCACCCGTCGCCGCGTCGTGCGGTAGTGACCTTCTGGCTTCACTGTCCCTGCGTCAGAAACTTGCCCAGCTGCTCAACGTCGGCGTCACCGGGACCGACGACGCGATGTCGATAGTGCAGAACGAGGAGATCGGCGGCATTTTCGTCGGAAGTTGGACCGATCAGTCGATGCTCACCAATCGCGAAGTGCCGCAGGTTGCTTCGGCGTCGAAGTTGCCGTTGATGGTGACGATCGACGAAGAAGGTGGACGAGTTTCCCGCGTCGCGGACATTCTCGGGCCCGATCCGTCGGCCAGGGAAACAGCGCAGACCATGACAGTGGAACAGACGTACCAGATGGCTCTCGAGCGTGGACGCGGGTTGAAGGATCTCGGAATCACCGTCAACTACGCCCCCGACGTCGACGTGAGCAGCCAACCCGACGACTCCGTGATCGGTGACCGCTCGTACTCCGACGACCCCCAGACCGTGGTTGCGTACGCCGGTGCGTACGCGCAGGGTATGCGCGACGCCGGAATCTTCCCGGTGATCAAGCACTTTCCCGGGCATGGCAGCGCGTCGGGTGACTCGCACCGGGGTGAAGTGACAACGCCGCCCTTGCAGGATCTGATCGCGTCGGACTTGATTCCCTTTCGCGAGCTGTCGGGAACCGGAGTAGGCGTCATGATGGGGCACCTCGAGGTTCCCGGTCTGACCGAGCCCGGTACCCCTGCCAGCATCAGCCCCGCCGCCGTTGCGTTGCTTCGCGACGGAGTGGGTTACGGCGCAGCGCCGTTCACCGGCCCGGTATTCACCGACGACCTCAGCGGCATGCAGGCGATCACCGACCGATACGATATTGCCGACGCGGTTCAGGCTGCGCTGGTGGCAGGTGTCGATCAGGCACTGTGGCTGACCACTGATGACGTTCCGCGGGTGCTCGACCATCTCGAGCAGGCCGTCGCGTCGGGTGAGCTTCCGCAGGCACGGGTCGATCAGGCCGTCGTCACAGTTGCCACCGCCAAAGGTGCCGTGACCTGCTGAGTCGAAGTCAGGATTCGACGCACAATCTTACCGTAGAGTAAGATCGACATTTACCCTGTGGTTGGAGGAAGCATGGCCGGCGGTACCAAGCGACTGCCACGCGCAGTGCGTGAGCAGCAGATGCTCGACGCGGCTGTGGACGTGTTCTCCGACAGGGGATTTCACGAAACTTCGATGGACACCATCGCGGCCAAAGCCGAGATCTCGAAGCCGATGCTGTACCTGTACTACGGCTCGAAGGAAGAACTGTTCGCGGCGTGCATTCATCGTGAAGGGCTCCGCTTCCTCGAAGCTCTCGCCCCCGCGGGCGCGCCGAACCTGACTCCGCGTGAACAATTGCGCGCCGCTCTCGAGGGCTTCCTCGGGTTCGTGGGCGCAAACCGCAAGTCGTGGATGGTGCTCTACCGTCAGGCCGTCGGGCAGCAGGCTTTTGCGGGAACCGTGCAGTCCAGCCGCGATCGGTTGATCGAGTTGACCGCGCATCTGCTCGAGTCCAGCACCAAGGATCCTGATGCCGCGCACGATTACGGGATCATCGCCATCGCACTCGTCGGCGCCGGTGAGGCGGTAGCTGACCGGGTCGCGGGTGGGGAAATCGAAGTGGACGCCGCCGCGGACCTACTCGAATCCCTCGCGTGGCGCGGTCTCTCGGGCAAGAAGAAGTCCGAATAGCCCCCAAACCAATCTGAGCGAACGTACCTTTCAGCGCATCCAAGGCGCCGAAAGGTACGTTCGCTCAATTTGGGTGGGTGGGAAACCCGACAAAACTTAGGTCAGCGCAGCGTCGCAGTGACGTGCGGGTAACCCTTCTTCGGGTGACGCAGCGACAGATCCCAGCCGTCGTCGGTGCGGTCGGCGTAGGCATTCAACGTCGCCGGCAGCAGAATCGGCTTGCCGAAACGCACGCTGTAGGTGACCTTGTCCGCGACGGACCCCTCGACGGTCCGCAGAAGTGCCGCGGCACTCCACATTCCGTGAGCAATTGTCTTCGGGAAACCGAAAGCCTTCGCGCCCAGAGACGAGACGTGAATCGGATTACGGTCGCCGGAGACGGCGGCGTACTTGCTGATCGTGGTCTGGTCGACGCGGAGGGTGCTCATCGGCATCGGCGGGACCTCGTCTGCCTTGGGCTCCGGACCGGGCTGGCCGGACAGGGAGGTCTTCTGCTGGTTCAGGAAGCTCGAGGTCTGTCGCCAGACCAGTTCCCGTCCCACCCGAATTTCGGTGATCACGTCGATCAGCAGACCCTTGCGGTGCTCACGCAGGTTCTCGGCATGCACCGAGAGGTCCAGCGGTTCGCTGACGGAGATGGGCCGTAGTGATTCGATGACGTTCTCGGCGTGAACGGAACCGACGGCGGCGAAGGGGAAGTCCTTCGACACCATCAGCTTCATCACCGTCGGGAAGGCCAAGGTGAAGGGGTACGTGATCGGCAGAGTATCGCCGAACCGCAGTCCGGTCACGCGGCAGTACGCCGCCAGATTGTCGGTGTCGACCTTCAGTCCGGTGAGGGTGAAGGTCTGCTGTGGCACCGAGCGAGAGTTGGACTTGTTCCACGGCAGCAATCCCAGTACCGCGCGGGAGTAGATGTCGAGGGTCCTCGGCTGCTCGGTGAGCGCGACGGTCTTTGTCGCCATCATGCGCCCAGGAGGCTCTGGCCGCAGACGCGAACGACCTGTCCCGTAACGGCATTGGAGGCCGGGCTCGCGAAGTATGCGACGGTCTCGGCGACGTCGACGGTCTCACCGCCCTGCAGGAGCGAGCTCATGCGGCGGCCGGCTTCGCGGGTGGCGAAGGGGATGGCGGCGGTCATGGCGGTCTCGATGAAGCCCGGTGCGACGGCGTTGATGGTGATGTTCTTCTTCGCCAGGACGGGAGCTTCGGCGTGTACGAGGCCGATGACGCCGGCCTTGGAGGTGCCGTAGTTGGTCTGGCCGCGGTTGCCTGCGATGCCGGCGATGGAGGAGACGTCGACGACGCGGCCGCCTTCCTTGAGGGCGCCCTTCTCGACGAGGTGCTCGGTGATCTTCTGCGGTGCAAGAAGATTGACGTTCATGACCATGTTCCAGCGGCCCTCGTCCATGTTGGCGAGGGTCTTGTCGCGGGTGATGCCGGCGTTGTGGACGATGATGTCCGCTCCGCCGTGACGCTCGAGGAGGTGAGCTGCGAGGACCTCGGCTGCGTCGGCTGCCGTGACGTCGAGGGCGAGGGACGTGCCGCCGACCTTGTTCGCGGTCTCGGACAGTGCTTCGCCGGCGGCCGGGATGTCAGCGCAGACGACGTGAGCGCCGTCGCGGGCCAGGACCTCGGCGATGGTGGCACCGATGCCGCGGGCAGCGCCGGTGACGACGGCAACCTTGCCTTCGAGCGGCTTGTCCCAGCTCGCGGGCGCGACGGAATCTTCAGCACCGACGACGATGACCTGGCCGTCGACGAAGGCGGACTTCGCCGAAAGGAGAAAGCGCAGAGTCGATTCCACGCCGGAGAGTCCGGTGGACGCCTTGGGGGAGACGTAGACCAGCTGAGCGGTGGAACCGCGCTTGATCTCCTTGCCGACGCTGCGAGTGAAGCCTTCGAGCGCGCGCTGCGCGACATGCTCGTCGACGCTCGAGGTTTCTTCCGGCGTCGTGCCGAGAACCACGAGGCGAGCCGACGGTGCGAGGTTGCGGATCACGGGCTGGAAGAACTCGAACAGCTGCTCGAGCTCACTGACCTGAGTGATTCCGGTTGCGTCGAACACGAGCCCGCCGAAGCTGCTGTCGTGTGCCTGAGCTGCCGGGTAGTCGGAGAGCAGTACGCGAAGCGGTTCTGCGAGCCGACCCTTGCCGCCGATGAGGACAGGTCCGGCGAGTGCGGGTTCCCCTGCTTTGTAGCGACGCAGGTTCTCGGGCCTGGGCAGGCCGGCCTTCGACGCGATGAATGCGCCGGGGGCGGACGAGAGGAACTGTGAATAGAGGTCGGGAGCTCCCTTGCTGGCTGCCACGGTCCTACCTTCTGTTGTGTTTCGGGTTGTCTCTCACCGGGCAATCGGAAGAATGCGGCGATAGACAAGTAACTTACTACTGAGTAAGAATAGTCTTCAACAGGTAATCGCACCATCCTTGGAGACGCAAGTGACAAGCAAAGCCCGTTCAAATGCAAAGCCCGCCGCACCTCGCACTGCACCGGCCGCAGCCGCTGCAAATTCTGCAGGTCAGCGCCGTCCGGTTGCGATCGTCGGCGGAAATCGCATTCCGTTCGCACGCTCGGACAAGGCGTACGCACAGGCGTCCAACCAGGACATGTTCACTGCGACGCTCGACGGTCTGGTGAGCCGATTCAATCTGCAAGGCGAGAAGCTCGGCATGGTCGTCGGCGGTGCGGTGCTCAAGCACAGCCGTGATTTCAATCTCATTCGCGAGTCCGTTCTCGGCAGCGCGCTGAGCCCTTACACGTCGGCGTACGACCTTCAGCAGGCGTGTGGCACGGGACTGCAGTCGATCATCGCCGTCGGCGATGCCATTTCGGCCGGCCGCATCGATTCCGGCATCGGTGGCGGTACGGACACCACGTCCGACGCTCCGATCGGCGTCAACGATCAGGCACGCGAGTTCCTGCTTTCCCTCAACCGCGCGAAGTCCACGGGCGACCGCATCAAGCTGCTCGGCAACGTCCGTGCGGGCATGATCGGCCTCGAAATTCCGCGCAACGGCGAGCCTCGCACCGGCAAGTCGATGGGTGACCACGCTGCGATCACCGCCAAGGAATTCGGCGTCAAGCGCGAGGACCAGGACGAACTTGCCGCTGCCAGCCACAAGAACATGGCGGCTGCCTACGACCGCGGTTTCTTCGACGACCTCGTCACCCCGTTCCTCGGCCTGACCCGCGACGACAACCTCCGTCCCGGTTCGACCGTCGAGAAGCTGTCGACACTCAAGCCGGTCTTCGGTACCAAGCTCGGCGACGCGACTATGACGGCAGGCAACTCGACGCCGCTCACCGACGGTGCTTCTGCAGTGCTCCTCTCCACCGACGAGTGGGCAGCCGAGCGCAATCTTCCGGTTCTGGCGCACCTCGTCGATTCCGAAACCGCTGCCGTCGACTACGTCCACGGCAAGGACGGGCTGCTCATGGCTCCCACGTACGCGATCCCGCGTTTGCTGGCCCGCAACGGTCTGACCTTGCAGGACTTCGATTACTACGAAATCCACGAAGCCTTCGCTTCGGTGGTTCTGGCAACCCTGCAGGCCTTCGAGTCCGACGAGTACTGCAAGGAACGCCTCGGCCTCGACGGCGCATTGGGATCGATCGACCGAAGCAAGCTCAATGTCAACGGATCGTCCTTGGCTGCAGGTCACCCGTTCGCGGCGACCGGCGGACGTATCGTCGCTTCCCTCGCAAAGATGCTCGCCGAAAAGGGTTCGGGCCGCGGCCTGATCTCGATCTGTGCGGCCGGTGGCCAGGGTGTCACGGCGATCATCGAGCGGTAACCGCTCCACAATCTCCCCACGCGAGTGAAAACTGCGCTCACCTGCAGTGATCGTCGCGAGGGGATGCGTAATCGGGGATCCGGCCACGAGGGGTGGCCGGATCCCCGAACTCTTTGCAAACTTTTTCGCGCAGGCGTGTAACGCTGCAGAATAGCTACCGATATTCATGACAGCCCCGTGTTGCTGCCTGACCCCCGACCTGGCAGCAGCGCGGGGCTCTCGTATGTCCGGATATCCTGTATTGAGTTGTCGGTGAGCGCCGCAGCGACGGTTGATGCAGCGAGGAGCCAACAGGTGAGTGACGAAGAGGGTCCGTCCGTCGAGAAGACGAACAGCGAGGACTCGTCCCTCCCGGAACAGGAACTCGAGTCGGTCGAGGAACCTCAGGCGGTCGAAGAGACCGAGTCGGTCGAGGAACCCCAGACCCCTGAGGACACCGACGCGGTTGTCGAGGCCGAATCGGTCGAATCTCCCCAGCCTGTCGACGCAGACGTAGTCGATTCCGCAGAGGCGGCAGACGCAGCAGTAGCGGACGAAGACGAAGACGAGCTGACAGACGACGAATCGGCAAACGAAGTCACCACCGTCATCCCCGTCGTCCCAGCGGACGACGCCCCGCCGACGGAAGTAGTCGACGAGGCTCCGGCGACAGAAGCCATCGACGAGCAGACAGAGCAGTTCGAGCCTCCGGCGGTGGTGGTTCCCCCGAAGCCGCCGCGCCCCGAGTTCGTGCAGCAGTACGACACCCAGAAGTTCGAACCCATCCAGCAGCAGTACGAGCCTGTTGTCCGCGAACCAGCGGTAGTTGCACCACCAGTGCCACAACAACAACAACCGGAAGCGCCTGCTTCGACGTCTTCCCGCAAGTGGGTCAAACCGGCGATAGCAGTCGGCGCCATCTTTGCCGTCGCAGCGATTGCCTACGGAGTGGACATCTTCACCTCGTCCGGGAAGACACCACGCGGCACCCAGGTCGCCGGGGTGGACATCGGTGATCTCACGCCCGCCGACGCGGAGGCCACGCTCCGCGCCCAACTCGGCCCGAGGCTCGTCGAACCTGTAGCCGTACATGCCGGCGGCGTCGACTCCGAGATCGTTCCCGCATCTGCAGGTGTGGACGTCGACTGGTCGGCGACGCTTTCCGGAGTGAACGCTCAGCCCATCAACCCGATCACCCGCATCACGTCGTTCTTCGGCTCCCGCGAGGTGCCCGTGGTGTCGACCGTCGACCAGCAAGCGTTGGACACCTCCATGGCGCAGCTTGCGGCGAACAGTGATCGTGCGCCCGTCGAAGGCGCAGTTGTATTCGAGAACGGGAAGGCGACGGGTGTTTCACCTGCCGCCGGCCAGGCCCTCGAAACGCAGAAGGCGGGTTCGACCTTCGCCGCCGAATGGTCCGATGGTGGCGTCGTCGATCTTCCGGTCGACGAGGTGCCGGTGACGGTCACTCAGGCTGGTGTCGATCGCGCACTGCAGGAGGTCGCCATTCCGGCTGTCTCGGGTGACGTCGTGGTCAACGGCCGTGACGGCAAGGTCGCGACACTCGGCGTCGATCAGATCGGTGAGGTTCTGACCTTCACACCCGACGGCTCGGGTGGGCTGACTCCGCAGTACAACACGGATGCGGCGATCAAGATTCTGACTCCGCAGTTGGTGTCGACGGAAGTGCAACCCAAGGACGCGTCGTTCACCTTCGCTGGTGGCAAGCCGTCGGTTGTGCCGGGTGTTGTCGGTGATCTGATCAACTGGCCGGACACGGTCAAGGAACTTCCGGTTCTGTTGGGCAGCACGGCTTCTCGGGCAACACCCGCCGTGTACGGTCCGGTCCCGCCGGCGTTGACCACCGAAGCCGCGGAGGCCCTCGGCATCAACGAGGTGATCGGCGAATTCACCACCGGTGGTTTCGAATACGCGTCTGGCGTGAACATCGGCCTGGCCGCGTCGGAGATCGACGGGGCCGTGATCAAGCCCGGGGACACGTTCTCGCTCAACGAGTACACGGGCCCGCGCGGTGCGGCTCAGGGATACGTCGAGTCCGGAATCATCAACAACGGTCGCCCGGACAAAGCTGTCGGCGGTGGAATCAGCCAGCTCGCGACGACGCTCTACAACGCGACGTACTTCGCCGGCATGGACGACGTCGCGCACACCGAGCACAGTTACTACATCTCGCGGTACCCCGAGGCGCGTGAGGCGACCATCTTCGACGGTGCGATCGACTTGCAGTTCCGTAATCCGGCGAAGACCGGCGTGATGATCGAGACGATTGCGACCTCGTCGAACATCACCGTTCGGATCTGGGGAACCAAAACCGTCGATGTCACGTCGACGACAGGCCCGCGTACGTCGCCGACGTCGCCGAACACCGTGACGTTGCCGGAGGGGCCTGGCTGTGTTGCTTCGAGCGGTGCGCCCGGGTTCACGGTCAGCGACACTCGCGTGATCACCGACCACGCGAGTGGCGCCGAGATTTCCTCGAACACCCGGACCGTCAAGTACGACCCGGTGCCGATCGTGAAGTGCGAGTAGGGGACTACTTCCCGACGAGTGGACCGAGGGTGCGGCCCGCGAGGTCGACGATGCCCGGCTCTTCGCCGTTGGTGATCAGGTTGATCACGACGCCGTCGATGCCGTGGTCGAGGATGCGCGTCTGGACCTGCTCGGCTACGTCGTCCGGGCTGCCGACGAAATGACGTTCGGTGGCCTTGGCGACCACGTCTTCCGGCGCCGTGGTGATGTCGAGACCACGCTCCGCGAGGAACGTTCGCTGATGCGCGCGAGCCTTGTCGCCGTCCTCGTCGATCATCATGAACGTCAGGAAGCTGGTTTCGAGGGTTGCGGGATCACGACCGGCTTCGTCGCATCGCGCCGCAAGTGCTTCCATCTTGCGTGGCAGTTCCGACGGGTCGCAGATGATGTTGAGGTGATCCGCGAACCGAGCGGCGAGGCCGAACGTCTTCTTCTCACCGCCACCGCCGAGCAGGATCGGCAGGTCGTCGCGGACGCGAGGCTCGTTGATGGCGTCCTCGACGTGATACCACTTGCCGTCGAAGGTGGGGCGATCACCGCGGAGCATCGGCGCGATGATCCGCAGTGCTTCGTCGAGTTTCTGGAAGCGCTCGGTGAAAGTGCCGAACTCGTACCCGAACGAATTGTGTTCGAGTTCGAACCAACCGGCGCCGATACCCAGGATGGCCCGACCGCCGCTCACCACGTCGAGGGTGGTGACGGTCTTGGCGAGCATGGGCGGATTGCGGTAGGTGTTTCCCGTGACCAGTGCAGACAACTGGATGGTCTCGGTGGCCGTCGCCAGCGCGGAGAGCGCGGAGTAGGCCTCGAGCATCGGGGCGTCCGGCGCTCCGATTCCGGGGAGTTGGTAGAAGTGATCCATCACGAATGCAGTGTCGAAGCCTGCGGCTTCGGCTTCGCGGGCCTGCGCTATGACGGTGGGAAAGAGGTCCTTGACCGGACCGCCGTAGCTGAAGTTGGGCATCTGGTATCCGAGGCGAGTGCTCACCGTTTCGACGTTACTCGCGATCGGTTGACCTGGCACGATTTTACCAACTCTATGGATTCCGTTGTGCTGGGCAGACTTCCGGAATTCAGAGAAGTTCTTCGGCCGCTTCGCGTCGCTTGGCGCGCTGCTGGTGAAGTTTGACGATTGCGATTGCGACGCCACCGCCGATGATGGCGCCTACCAGCGCGCCGACCCAGGTTGACGATTCTTCGTACGAATCGAATTCGAGACGGGCCATGATTCCGACAGCGGCCACGAGGTAGAGCGCGATGCTGATCACCACGCGAGGGCGGCCGTAGGTGGACAATACGTAGACATCGACGTCGCGGCGCTTCGCATAGATGATCGTGATCAACGAGCCGAACAACGCAACGATCAGCAGCGCGAGCGAGATCCACGCCCCTGTTCGGCCGGCGACCCAGGGCAGAATCGCCGAGCTGACGAATATTGCCCAGAAGACACTCTGGAGTCCCACCGCCGAGGCTTCGTTCCAGACGTCGCGCTGACGCTCGTCTTTGTAGAAGTCGTCGTCCAGATCGCCGACGAACCGCATTGCCTTCATCATGGTGCTCATGCCGTCTCCTCTGGAATTTCTGTGGTGAGTTCCGATTCGGGTAGGGGAAAGAGCGCTTCGACGGTGGTCCCCAGTGCCAGTGCCAGGCGTAGTGCCAGGTAGACACTCGGTGCATAGTCGCCGCGTTCGACGGAGACGATGCTCTGTCTGCTCACCTGACCTGCCGTGGCCAGTTGCGCCTGGGTGAGGCCGGCGAGGCGTCGGTGCTCCCGCACGTTGTTGTCGCCGGCCTTTCCAGTCATGCAAAAAGTAAAGAATACTTGTCACTAGATGTCAAGTTTGCTTGTCATATGAAAGGCTGAAGTGCATGCGTGAACGATTTCTCGAGATCGGCCTGGCCAATCCGGTGGTCGCAACGATCATGGATCGGGCGCCGAAGCTGGGATTGCCGGAGTGGTACCTGACGGCGGGTGGGCTCTTCCAAACCGTCTGGAATCGCATCGACGGCCGTGACCTCGGCGCCGGGGTCAAGGACTACGACCTCTTCTATTTTGACGCCGGCGATCTGAGCTACGACGCGGAGGACCGTGTGATTCGTTCGGCGGCAGAACTGTTCGCCGATGTCGATGCCGATGTCGAAGTACGCAACGAAGCCCGCGTGCACCTGTGGTACGAGCAACATTTCGGGATTCCCGGCGTTCCGTTCACCAGTTGCCGCGACGCTATCGACCACTTCGCTTCCACAACTTGCTGTTTCGGGATCACCAAGGGATCGGATGGGACCTTGGACGTGTATGCCCCGCATGGCTACGGCGATCTCTTCGACATGATCGTCCGCCCCAACCCGGTGCTGGCGCCGAGAGAGGTGTACGAGGCCAAGGCGGCACGGTGGCGCAGGGAATGGCCTGCGCTGACCGTGGAGCCTTGGCCGGAGAGCTAGACCTAGACCTAGACCTCGATCGGCGGATGCAACCTGTCCATGGTCCACTGCCGATTTCGGCGTGCAGCAAGTGAACTGGCCCCGAGTGAGGCGACGAGAAGGCCGCCGAGGACGGCGATCGAGACCCACAGTCTCGAGTCGATGCCGCCGACGGTGAGTTGTCGAAGCCCGTTCACCGCGTAGGTCATGGGGTCGAACGGGTGGATGATCTGGAACGGTTTCGCGGTGGTTTCCACGGGATAGATGCCGCCGGCCGAAACCAGTTGCAGCATCAGGAACGCCAGGGTGATCACGCGTCCGACGGAGACTCCGAAGATGGCGTTGAACGCCTGGATCAACGCCATATACGTGGCAGTGATGAGCATCAGGAATCCGACGGTGCCGAGGGCGTGCGTGGGGTGCAGGCCAACTGCGAAGTGCACGACCAGGTACATCACGATCACCTGGCAGATGCCGATGAGCAAGGCCGGCCAGTACGAGGCGAGGACCACTCGCAGCGCGCCGAGTCCGTTTGCGATAGGCCGGTTCTGGAGCGGCTTGAGCAGCATCCAGGTGATGATGCCGCCCACGAACAGTGCGAGGGGCAGGAAGAACGGAGCAAAACCGGTACCGAAGGTGCTTGCCCGGTTCTCGTAGGTCTCCTGCAGCTCGACCGGACTGGAGAGGGTTTGAGCGGTTGCTGTTCGCTGCTGATCGGTCCAACTGGGAACCTGGCCGGCGCCCTCGGTGAGTTTGGTTGCGAGTTCGGCAGACCCGGCACGGAGTTGCTCGGTTCCGTCGGCGAGTTTGGCTGCACCGTCGGAGAGTTGGACGCTGCCGTCGGTGAGTTGAACCAGTCCACTGCTGAGGGTTTGAGCGCCGTCGTTGACTTGCTGACCGCCGTCACGCAGCTGTACCAGGCCGTTGCGGAGTTCACCGCCGCCGTTGGCCGCGGCGCTGAGCCCGGCGCGGAAGGTGCTCGAGGGATCGTCGAGTTGGTAAGCGAGTTGTTGTGCGCCGCTCTTGAGTTCGCCCAGTTGACCCATGGTCGCTTCGCCGAAGCCCTGAGTGCGCAGCATGTCCTGGGCAGGCGCGAGGGCGTTGGCGATCTGTTGGCTGACGGGATCCGGGTTCAGTCGAAGGCTGGCCACTGCCTGACCGACCAGCTGTGCGACGTCTGCTTGTGTGTTCCCGAGGACGCTCAGCTGGTCGACGACCTGGGTGACGCCACCACTGAGTTGGCTTGCGCCGTCGCCCAGTTGGACGGCCCCGAGATCGAGCTGCCCCAAACCGTCGGTCAGTGCGAGGACACCGTCCGTGGCGGTATTGATACCGGTCGAGAGTTGCGCTGTACCGCCGGCAAGAGTGGCTGCGCCGTCACGTGCGGTAACCATGTTGTCGGCCAGCGTTTTCGAGCCCGACGCCAATTCGCCGGCTCCGGCGTTGGCAGTGTTCACTCCGGCCGAGAGCTGGAGTGCTCCGTCGGCGGCCTGCTTCAAACCTGCACCCGCGTCGGTCAATCCGACCAGGACCGTCTCGACGGACTGCGCGCCGATCTTGTCGCTGACTTGACTGAGGACCTGCTGGGCGGCGTTTTGGCCGATGATGGTGCCGAGGTAGTTGTTGACGTCGTTGAAGGTGAACTGCAACTGAGCTTTGTGGGGGTCCTTGGTCGTCGGGGAGGCCACGGCCTCGCTGAAATTCTCAGGCAAGGTGAGAGAGAAGTAGTACGTGCCGTCCGAGACTCCCTGAGCGGCTTCCTGCTGTGAGACCAGGTGGAGATCGAGCTCACCGGAATCGAGCAGCGCTTGGCTTACCTCGTCGCCCGCGTTGAGTTCCTGACCCTGCACCATCGCACCGCGGTCTGTGTTGACCAGCGCGACGGGGACCTTGTTGACCTCACCGAACGGATTCCAGAAGGCCCACAGGTACATCGCGCCGTACAGCAGTGGCATCAAGATGATGGTGACGAGTGCGATCCTGGGCATCGCGCCGCGGGAGAACCGCTTGAGTTCGGTTCCGAGAGACATTCCAGCGAGCATCGCGGTTACCTCGCCCCTTCTTGGTCGGGATTGGTGACTTCTTGGAGCAGGGTGACGGCATCGATGGGTGATCCGTCGGGCAGCGGGTTGACGGTCGACGCGATGATGGTCTGGTAGCTCCCCATCTCGACCAGTCGCTCGACGAGATATGCGCGCTCGGAGTCACGCCGCACCTGTTCGAGATCGTCGACGACCAGCAAGGCCGGCTTCTTCGTGTTCGCGACGGCGATACGCAGCAGGGTCGCCTCGAGTTCCCCGAGATCGCTGACGTATCGGCCGAGCGCAGGCAACGGATGATCGCCGAAGACGGGAGCGCACACCGCTTCGAGTTCGCGGTCTCCGGCGCGTCCGACGAGTTTGTACCAGGGAGCATCCCAGCGAATTTGTTCGGTGATCAGATCGCGGACGGTGACGGACTCGGCAAGCTCGTCGATGTCCTCGAACCCGGCGATCCCGGCGATCTCGAAGATCTCTCGGGGACGCGTTCGACCGAAGACGGACAGTGATCCGGAACTGGCTTTCATTCGCCCGCTGAGTGTCAGAAGTAAGGACGTACGTCCTGAACCGGCCGAGCCTTCGAGGATGGTCACACCGCCCGCACGAATCTCGAGATTGACGGGTCCGAACACCGGCCCCCATGGGCCGTCGAGCGCCAAGTCCGTGGCGGTCAATGCCAGGTCAGGGGCGTAATCGGGTTGTGCGTGCTCTGGTGCGACCACGATGATCACCTGTCTGTTGATCTACTCGGCCTTCGAAAGAACCGAGTGCTGGTTCAGTGGACGTTCGTGCTCACCCAATCACATCGGTAGCGGGCGAGCTGTCCCATGAATGGGATGTGTCGGACACGTCCGGCAACTTGGAGACCGAACGGTATGTATTCTGTTGGAAACGGAACGGGGGAGTCGAGGTGCCGGTTCGTAGACGCGGGATGTGCGCGGTGCTGGTCATGGCCACCCTGTCGGTTGTCTCCTGTGCCGGTGAGCGCGAGTCGCCCCCGTTCGTGTCGAGCGAAAGGCTTTTCGAGTTCACCGGTCGCAATGTCGGACCCTTGACGGTTCCGCCCTTGCCCTCCGATCGGCACGAGTCCGAAGCAGCGCCATACGGAGCCATCACCCTGTCCGGTGGGTGGAGCGGCGCAGCCAATGTCTCGCTGCCCGGATCCGTCACGTGTTTCGAGCACAACTGGGCGGATTCGCTGCCCGCCGGTCACCGTCAGTGGGCCTACGAGGTGCACACCAGTTCCTTCTACGAGTACGACGGCGGCGGCGAATATCCGGGACGTGATTTCCAGTTGCAGGTCTACGTGAACGAGAATCCCGAACCAGGTCAGCACGGGTCCGCGATCATGAAGTTCTCGGATCAGAGCGGACAGTTCGTGTCCTTCGGCGGTGGCGACGACAAGTCCGTCGAAATAGTCAGTTCTCCGGACCGCAGGCGCGTGGCGCTTTCCCTGGCGGGTACGGCGGCACGACCGGGCGAGCAACCGACGACGTCGGTACTGTCCGCGCAGATCAGTTGCCCGACCATCGAGCGCAGATGACACCAGTCACCACCGAGTGCCGACAGCCGAAAATGCCGGCCCCGAAACGTTCTCGGGACCGGCACTCTTCATGAATCAGGAACGAATCAGAATGCTGCTTCGTCGATCTCCATGATGTCGTTCTCGGTGTTCGCGATGATCTCGCGTGAAGCGGTGAGCTCGGGCAGGACGTTCTTGGCGAAGAAGGACGCGATGGCGACCTTGCCCTCGTAGAAGCCCTTGTCCTTGTCGGAAGCGCCGTTGTCGAGTGCTGCGAGAGCAATCTCGGACTGGCGGAGCAGCTGCCAGCCGATGAGCAGGTCGCCGACGGACATCAGGAAGCGGACGGAGCCGAGGCCGACCTTGTACAGCTCGGTGGGCTGCTCCTGAGCTCCCATGAGGAAGCCGGTGAGCGTGGCAGCCATGGCCTGGACGTCTTCGAGTGCGGTGGCGAGCAGTGCGCGCTCCGCCTTCAGACGACCGTTGCCGGCTTCGCTGTCGATGAAGGTCTTGATCTGTCCCGCAACGTGAGCGAGCGCGACGCCGCGGTCACGAGCGATCTTGCGGAAGAAGAAGTCCTGAGCCTGGATGGCCGTCGTGCCTTCGTACAGCGAGTCGATCTTGGAGTCGCGGATGTACTGCTCGATCGGGTAGTCCTGCAGGAAGCCGGAGCCACCGAGGGTCTGCAGGCTGTCCGTCAGGTACTGGTACGCACGCTCGGAGCCGACGCCCTTGACGATCGGGAGCAGCAGGTCGTTGACGCGGAACGCGGTGTCCTTGTCTGCGCCCGAGACGAGCTGGGCGACAACCTCGTCCTGGTGTGCTGCGGTGTAGAGGTACACCGCGCGCAGGCCCTCGGCGTATGCCTTCTGCATTGCCAGGCTACGACGCACGTCGGGGTGGTGCGTGATGGTCACGCGCGGTGCTGCCTTGTTGGTCATCTGGGTCAGGTCTGCGCCCTGAACACGCTGCTTGGCGTAGTCGAGAGCGTTGAGGTAACCGGTCGAGAGGGTGGCGATTGCCTTGGTGCCGACCATCATTCGAGCGTGCTCGATGACGTCGAACATCTGGGCGATGCCGTTGTGGACCTCGCCGACCAGCCAGCCCTGTGCGGGGATGCCGTGGCCGCCGAAGGTGACCTCACATGTGGCGGAGACCTTCAGGCCCATCTTGTGTTCGACGTTGGTGACGAAGACGCCGTTACGCTCGCCGAACTCTTCGGTCTCGAAGTTGAAGTGTGTCTTCGGGACGAAGAACAGGCTCAGGCCCTTGGTGCCGGGTCCGGCGCCTTCGGGGCGAGCGAGAACGAGGTGGAAGATGTTCTCGAACAGGTCGTCCGAGTCTGCCGAGGTGATGAAGCGCTTGACGCCCTCGATGTGCCAGGAGCCGTCGTCCTGCTTGATTGCCTTGGTGCGTCCGGCACCGACGTCGGAGCCGGCGTCGGGCTCGGTGAGGACCATGGTGGCGCCCCATCCGCGTTCGACGATGGTGGCTGCCCACTTCTTCTGCTCTTCGGTGCCGTTGTTGAACAGCACGTCCGCGAAGGCGGGTCCGGCCTGGTACATGTGTGCTGCAGGCTGTGCGCCCAGGATCAGCTCACCGATGGCC
Organism: Rhodococcus sp. KBW08; assembly: GCF_003852455.1. Lineage (NCBI taxonomy): Bacteria > Bacillati > Actinomycetota > Actinomycetes > Mycobacteriales > Nocardiaceae > Rhodococcus > Rhodococcus sp. KBW08. The sequence goes on along the minus strand of NZ_QAJJ01000017.1, from coordinate 69,313 downwards.
CACACGACGGAGCGGGGGACCGGCACGCCGCCGACCTCTTCGCTCAGTCCCATGCGGTACCACTCGGCATCCCACAGAGCCTTGAACGACTTCTTGAAGGATTCCGGAAGTGCAACGGTGTGCGTCTCGGGATCGAAGACAGGGGGGTTGCGGTCCGCATCGGCGAAAGATTCGCCAAGCGGTCCCTCGGCCAGGCGTGCGACCTCTGCCAGCATGTTGCGGACAGTGTCGGCATCCAGGTCGCCCCAAGCGCCTTCGCTCAGTGGCTTCTCCAGTCCGAGAACCTCGAAGAGGTTGAACTCCAGGTCCCGAACGTTGCTCTTGTAATGGCCCATGTCTTCTGCTTCTCCCAGTGAGGTGGTGCGGTCCAGCACTCCTAGTACCGCCCGAAGTTTATTACTCGTCGGTAACTTAATACATGTTACTAGCCGTTCTTTGCATTGCCAACACCGGATTTGCGTCCGATGACAAGCGCGTCGACCGCGATTCCCGTTTCGGTGTGTCTGTGCGGATTTCCGGCGATCTCGAACTCGAGCCTTCCTTGGAACTCCTGCATCAATTCCTCTGGTGTGTAAAGGATTTCGGGATCTTTCGGGCCGCCGACGCCGTAGTCGATGTTGCTTCGGTCGTGACCCAAAATCATGAGGATTCCATCAGGTTTCAGAGAATTTATGGCACGGTTCACAACCAGGGTGCGTTGTGGTGCGGGCAGATGAAGGTAAAGAAGCAGGGCCAAGTCGTATCCCTGCCCGTTCCTGGAGGCGTACTCCGCGACGGTGACGTCGCCGCACCGGTAGTCGAGCCGGTCGAGAACCGATCGGGGCGAGCGGGCCGCGATCGTGCGGGCTTTCTCGATCGCGACGGCCGAGTAGTCGATCCCGGTGACCTCCCAACCGCGGGTCGCGAGCCACAACGCGTTACGGCCCTCCCCGCACGCCAGGTCCAGTGCCTGGCCGTGGGGGAGGGCCGTCGCGTATTCCACCAGCAGCTCGTTGGGTGGAGCGCCCCAGACGAGCTCGGTTTCTTCGTAGTTCTTGTCCCAGGCGGCCACATCCATAGATGACGACGGTAGTGCCACTCAGTTGTTACGGACGCCGTCCATCGGGTTCTTGCGCAGGGCGGCGCGCGTCGGGATCGCGATGGAGACGAATCCCAGAACAGCGGTCACGGCGACGATGGCACCGTAGATCGCCGGTGAAATCGCCGGGATCGGCTGCCCGGACACCGCTACGGCGATACCCATCAGAGGCGGCAGGGCGATCAGTGATCCGACCACGACGGCGATTCCCACCACCATCAACGACTCGATACGCATCATCGCTCGGACCTGCCTCGTCCGCGAGCCCACCAGTTGAAGGAGCGCGAACTCGCGGGAACGCTCCGCAGTGGCGGCGACCAAGGTATTCACGACGGCGACTGCCAGATAACCGAGCAGGACCAGGACGGCGAGGATGCTGACCCACGACTGCATGCGACGCTGATCTTCGCCTGCGGCCCCGAACTGGTCCTGGTTCAGCGCGGCGATCGAGGGGAACGAGAGCAACGACTGCTGGACTTCGGCCGACCGTCCGGGTTCGGCAGCAACCAGAACGGTGTCGATCAGAGCGTCGGTGGAGTGCCGACGCAAAGTCTCGATCGGCATGGTCACGTCCCCGAATCCGAGGCCGCGACCATATTTCGCGACGACCATCGGATGTACCAGTGTTCCGTCTCCCAGATAGAGGTCGACGCGCTGGCCGACCTTGGCTCCGAGTGTGAAGGCCCCGTCTTCGCTGACGGCAACGGTATCGCCGGTCAGAGCGCTGAGGTCGCCCTCGGTCACCGCGAGATCGAGGGTTGCGTCGGCGCCGGTGGCGTCGATTCCCTGGGCCGCGATCGCGCTGTCGGCTGAGCCGCCTTCCTCACCGCTGGGTACCGGCAGGACTTGACTGCGGACTACCGGGTTTGCCGCACTCACTCCGGGCACCGATGCGATCGAGTCGAGGAGCGCGGGAGCGATACCGGCCGGCGCGCCGACGATCAGGTCGGCGGTGACGCCCTTGATCGACTGGTTGGTCGCCTCGGCGGCGACGGTGCTCTGGCTGAAGAACTGCACCGAGCCCAGGGCGATGGCGAGAGCCAACGGAACAACCGCCGACGAGAGCCGCCTCGAATTGGATTCGGCGTTGGCGGCAGCGAGAACTTTGGACGCCGACCCACTACGGCGCAGTGGACCGCCGATCACCTTGATGATGCCGCGCACCAACAACGGGCCGAGCAGCGCGACCGAGAAGATCAACAACAGTGCGCTCGAACCGGCTCCAGCGGCTGCCACGCTGCCGGGCAGGAATGCGGGGAGGATGCACGCGCCGAGACCGGCGGCACCGAAGATCAGCCCGGTGACGATGCGTCCGCGGCTCAGTTTCGCCGGGCCGCTTTCGGATTCGCGAAGCGCTTCGACGGGGTCGAGCTTTGCCGGTCGTCGTGCCGCGATCGCCGCTGCCGCGCGGGCAGTGAGTACGCAGATCAGGAAAGCCGCGATCGCCGGAAGCGGGCTGTACGCCAGCGCGAAATCGGTGGGCATGACCCCTGCATCGGCAAACTGTGCACCGAGGAATCGGGCGAGTAGGAATCCGGGCACCGCGCCGAGCGCAGCCGCAGCCGCCGCCACGAGCAGCACTTCACGCCCGATCATGACGTGGACTTGTCGCGTGGTGGCCCCGATTGCCCGCAACAGAGCGAACTCTCGGCGCCTGGCGTTGATCGAGAGCGACAACGTGCTGGAAACGACGAACATGCTGACCATCAATGCAAGACCCGCAAACGTGGCACAGAGCACGATCAACTGAGTCCGCGCAGCTCCGGCGTCGAGGAACTCGATGCCTCCGCGTGCGGTGCCGGTCGAGACCTCCGCACCGGTTCCGGCGAGTGCGTCGCGGGCGAGAGCGGCAGCATTCACGCCTTCTGGAGCGATCAATCCGACTGCGGTGACAGAGTTCTGGTGCGGCCACAACCGTTCGGCCTCTGCGTGGTCGAGGAAGACGAGTGCCGGACGGTCGGGTGACGGCACCGAGGCCGAATCAGCTGTGCCGACGACGGTGTACTCGTCCGCTATCGCGCCGTGAGCCAGCGTGATTCGCTCGCCGAGCGCGGCGCCCGTAGTCGCGACCACCTCGTCTCGGCTCTGCGGAGCGCGACCATCGGTCAGCGAATACGGCGCCAATTGTGCTGTGTTCCAAGGATGTGCGTCGAGTACGACGCCCTCGGCGGTGCTGACGGGGACAGAGATGTCGGGAACCACCGTGACATCGAGGGCATCGAGTTTGCGGACAGTATCGCCGTCGAGGAGAACTCGCTCGGCAAAAGGCTGATCGGCGTCCTCCTTGACCTCGAGTGCCTGTGGCGCGCTGACCACGGCGTCTGCACCGGCGTAGAGATGTGGTGAGACTCCGCCTCGCACTCCTGATTCCAGCAGGACACCCAAACCGCACGTGAGGAGAGCCGCGCAGAATACGGAGACGAACACGGCGATGAATCCGGAGCGATGCGCTTTGAGATGCGCAAAAGTGTGCGCCTTCATCATCACCAGTCCCCGAGGTGTGTCATGCGCTCGGCAATCTGCTGCGGCGTCGGGCGGTCGATGTGCCCGACCAGTTTCCCGTCGGCGAGGAACAGCACACGATCGGCGTACGACGCGGCCACCGGGTCGTGCGTGACCATGACGATGGTCTGATCGAACTCGGCGGCTGTCCGGCGCAACAACTCCAGAACCTGCTTGGCGCTGCGGGAGTCGAGGGCGCCCGTCGGCTCGTCGGCAAAGAGTGCGTCGGGGTGGGTGACGAGGGCGCGCGCGATGGCGACGCGTTGCTGCTGACCACCGGACAGTTCGGAGGGTTTGCGCTTGCGGTGCGATCCGAGTCCGACGGATTCGAGGACGAAGGTCAGGTACTGCTTGTCGGCTCGTCGTCCGGCGAGCAGTAGCGGGAGCGTGACGTTCTGCTCGACGTCGAGAGCACCGAGCAGGTTGTATGCCTGGAAGACGAAACCTATGTGATCGCGACGGAAGATGCTGCGGTCCTTCGGCTTCAGCTGTGAGATCTCGGTGTCGCCCAGCCACACCGATCCGCTGCTCGGCCGGTCCAGGCCCGCCGCGCAGTGCAGGAAAGTGCTCTTGCCCGATCCGGACGGGCCCATCACGGCGGTGAAGGTGCTGCGCGGCAAGGTGAGGCTGATGTTGTCGAGGGCGGTCACGGCGCCGCGGCCGTTGCCGTAGACCTTGCTGACGCCTTCGAGTCGCACGGCGGATGTTCGGGCGGCCGTGGCACCAGGGGCCGGCGGGGCGAGGACCGAGTGTCGATTCTTCATGGGATGAACGCTATGGAGATTCGGCATTCGTCGACATCCAGCAGGGTCCCGAATCAATGGTGTAGCCAGCTGTAGTGGATCGCGGCATCAGGTGCGGCATGCTGGGGCAGTGAAGAAGAGAACCAGGGCTGCGGTGTACGTGCTCGTCGAGGGTGTGGCAGCCGTGGTCTCCCTGTTCTTGCTGATGGTCGGTCTCATTCTGCTGTCGCTCTCGATTCTGATCGTCGGCTGGTTGCTGTTGCCGTCGTACGTGCGGGTACTCCGGTGGTGGGCGGGTCTGGCCCGCAAGAGAACTGCTGCGTACACCGGACGCCCTGTTCTGCAGCGATACCCACCGATGCCAAGCAATCCGACATTCGGGGACTGGCGCCGATTCCTCACCGATCAGTCGACGAGGCGCGACGCGGCCTGGTTGTCGATTCACGGTCTGGGGGCTTTCGTCGCGGCGATGCTGACCATTGCTCTTCCACTCGGTGCACTCAATGCGATTGCCGTCCCGCTGTACTGGCAGCAGATGCCCGCGGGCGAACCCGTCAACAATCCGTACCCCGTGACGTCGTGGCTGGGCGCTGCCGGAATGCCGTTGATCGGCATCCTGTACTTCCTGATCGCGTGGTGGTTGATCCCCGCGATGGCGAAGTGGATCAGCTGGTCGACCACGACTTTGCTTGCACCGGACACACGTTCGGACCTCTCGAAGCGCGTCACCGCCCTGACTGCCAGCCGCGCTGCGGCCCTCGACGCGCATTCGGCCGAACTCAAGCGGATCGAGCGCGATCTGCACGACGGCGCGCAGAACCGACTGGTCGCCGTGGTGATGATGCTGGGTATGGCCGAGCGATCGTTGCAGATCAACCCGGACCAGGCTCTGCCACAACTGCATCGGGCCCAAGATGCGGCCACCGAGGCGTTGAGCGAACTCCGGACGTTGGTGCACGACATCTATCCGCCGATCCTCGACGAACTCGGCCTCGAGGGTGCGATCTCGGCGCTTGCTGGGCGCTCCACCGTGCCCTGCGTACTCGAGATCGAGGAGCTCCGCCGTGCCCCGGCCGCCGTCGAGGCTGCTGCGTACTTCGTCGTCGCCGAGGCTTTGACCAACGTCGCAAAGCACAGCGGAGCGCGCAGCGTCACCGTCACGGCAAGGACGGAGGCGTCCACCGACTCGTTGGGTGAGACGATGCTCATCGACGTGATCGACGACGGTCACGGCGGCGCGAACGAACGGCCGGGCGGCGGCGTGGCGGGTATCCGACGCCGGGTCGAGGCTTTCGAAGGAACCGCAGTATTGGAGAGCCCGGAGGGTGGACCGACAACGATGAGGGTGGAACTACCGTGCGGATTCTGATTGCCGAGGACGACGCTCTCCTGCGAGAGGGGCTGGCACTGTTGCTCCGCGGAGAGGGCTTCGAGGTGTCTGCCGTCTCCGACGCCGAACAGTTCCTCACGGTGTTCGAGGAGACCGCTCCTGACGCCGCGGTGCTCGACGTCCGGATGCCTCCTACTTTCACCAACGAGGGACTTCGAGCGGCGATCGAGGTGCGCAAGCTTCGCCCGGGCTTTCCCGTCCTGGTCCTTTCCGCGTATGTCGAGGATCGCTACGCCGGTGAATTGTTGGCAGGAGGTGCCGGCGGGGTCGGGTACCTGCTCAAGGAACGCGTCGGCAAGGTGGCCGAGTTCGTCGACGCCTTGAACCGGGTCGTCGACGGCGGAACCGTGATGGATCCCGAGGTCGTATCCCAACTGATGAGCCGTCGACGCGCCGACGACCCGATCAGATCGCTGACCCCACGCGAGTCCGAGGTTCTCGGATTGATGGCGGAGGGGCTGGGAAATCAGGAAATCGCCAGGAAACTGGTCGTCAGCGACACTGCTGTGAGCAAGCACATAGGAAATATCTTCGCAAAACTCGGCCTGTCGGCTTCCGAAAGCGGGCATCGTCGTGTTTTGGCAGTTCTAGCTCATTTGCGCGCCTGATCGTGGACCTGGACTACATACCTGACCGAAGCGTAATGTGAGCCAGCCTCATGTTGTTGCCGTGATCGAACGGTGACCTGAGAGGCAGGGGCTTATGTCCTGTACGTAACGTGTGATGTCGAATGCGCGTCATCACCAGAAACCAACGAGGAGATCGATCAATGGGTAAGCCGATTGCCAGTGTGGCCGGAGGTCGGCAGTCCGTCCTTCTCGGGCTCGGCGTTCACCGCCCGGAGCGAGTCGTGACCAACGACGAGATCTGCGAGCTGATCGATTCCACCGACGAGTGGATCCAGACGCGATCGGGTATCAAGTCGCGCCGGTTCTCCGGCGAGGGTGAAGGCATCCTCGCGATGTCGATCAGCGCGGCCCGTAAAGCACTGGACGTCAGCGGCATTGCACCCGAGCAGATCGGCGCCGTGATCATCGCGACGTCGACGTGGGACCTGCAGACTCCCCAGGCCGCATCCATCGTCGCCCACGAACTCGGTATCAAGGGCCCGGCGGCGTTCGACGTCGCGGCAGGCTGCGCCGGTTTCTGTACCGCCCTTGCGGTGGCCAGCGACCTCGTTCGCAGCGGAACGGTTGATCACGTACTCGTCGTCGGCGTCGAGTTGATGAGCGAGGCCACCGAGCCCACCGATCGCAGCGTTCGCTTCATCTTCGGTGACGGCGCAGGCGCAGTTGTCGTCGGCCCGAGCGATACCGTCGGAATCGGCCCGGTCGAGTGGGGTTCGGACGGCAGCCAGTCCGACGCCATCGTTCAGGAGCCCAGCTGGCTCGACTACACCAAGAACCCGACCGGACCTCGGCCGTGGATCAAGATGGCCGGTACCGCGGTGTTCCGCTGGGCGGCCTTCGAGATGGGCAAGGTCGCCACTCGAACCCTGGAGAAGTCGGGGCTCGGTATCGAGGACATCGACGCTTTTGTGCCGCACCAGGCAAACCAGCGCATCAACGAGGTCATCGCTCGCAGCATGAAGCTGCCCGAGGGCTTCCCCGTCTCCAACGACATCGCCGAGACGGGCAACACGTCCGCGGCCTCGATCCCGCTCGCCATGGAGCAGATGCTGCGCGACGGCCAGTGCAAGCCGGGCGACAAGGCACTGCTTCTCGCCTTCGGTGCAGGTCTGTCCTTCGCCGGTCAGGTTGTCGTCATGCCGCCGTTGGCTGGAGCGGAATCAGCCTGATCTTCTCTTGCGCCGAGCGCCTCGAACCCACGGTTCGGGGCGCTCGGTCGTTTCCAGGAGGGCAGTCGTTTCCGGTCCGGCTCGTCGAACCTCTGCGATGTGGCACTCTGGCGAGATGGTCGAGAGTGTGGGGGAGTCCGAACGTACGGGTGAGACGGGCGGCAGCTTGGCGAAGATGGGCGGGCACGTGGCGCTCGCCAGCACGGTCAGCCGGATCACCGGTTTCGTCCGCACCCTTGCGCTTGCCGCAGTCCTCGGGATCGCCCTGGTCAGTGATGCGTACAACGCGGCCAACAGCTTTCCGAACATGGTCTATCAGCTTCTCCTCGGCGGGATTCTCGCCAGTGTCCTGCTTCCGTATCTGACACGGCAGCGAAGCCGTGGGCGGACGCTCGAACGAGAGCAGACGCAGCGCGTTCTCACTGTGGGAGCGCTTGCTCTTGCGCTCGTGACCGTTGTGGCGGTGGTGTGCGCGCCGCCTCTGGTCTCGGCCGTGATCGATGATCCGGCTCAACGCGAGCTCACGACGCTCTTCGCGTACTTGCTTCTGCCGGAGATCTTCTTCTACGGCGTCACGGCGATGATGACGGCTGTGCTCAGCGTTCGATCGGTGTTCGGCGCGCCGGCCTGGGCGCCGGTGATCAACAACGTCGTCCTTCTGGTGACGGTCGCGGTCTTCCTGTGCATTCCGGGGCCGGTGGCTCTGACTCCCGAGTCGATGACCACCGCGCAGGTTCTGGTGATCGGTATCGGCACTTTGCTCGGGATAGTGGCGCAAACCGCTGTCGTTGCTCGGGCGCTGCACCGCAACGGTTTTCGGTGGCGCCTTCGCGTGCGGGTCGTGCCGCACACGTGGCGCCCGGTGCGCGTCGGGGCGCCGTTGCTCGGTTGGGTACTGGTGTACGTCGTAGCCGGTCAGGTCGGTGTGTGGGTGACGATGAAGGTCACTCTCTCCCGTCACGTGTACTCGATGTACACGCATGCGGATCTGCTGTTTCAAGTGGCGTACGGCATCCTCGGAGTGTCGCTGTTGACGGTGCTGATGCCGCGAATCGCCAGGTCGGTCGCTGCGGGTGACGACGTCGGTGTCGTATCCGATCTCGGCCGGGGAGCCAGGTATTCGGTGGTGGCGTTGATTCCGGTCACGGTGGCTCTCATGGTGTTCGGCCCCTCGTTGACCACCCTGATCTTTTTCGGCCGGGTCGACGGCAGTAGCGCCCGGTTGATCGGGACGGCCGTGGCAGTCAGTGCATTCGGGTTGGTGCCCTTTGCGATGGTCATGCTTCAGCTACGAGTGTTCTACGCCGACAACAATACCCGCACTCCCGCGGTGATAGCCGTGGTGATGGTAGTTGGAAAGACGGCGCTCGTTCTTCTTGCGTCATTGTCGGCGAGTGACGAAACGCTGATCCTGGCCGTCTGTGCGGCCGGCTCGTTCTCCTACGTGTGCGGAGCGGTGCTCGGTCACGTCCTGCTTCGAAAGCGATACGGGCTGTTGGGATTCCGTCAGGTGCAGGCGACCGTCGGGAGAATTTCGACAGCGGCAGTTCTGGCAGGAGGTTGTGCGCTCACTTTGGTGGTGGCGGTTCAGAACCGAATCCCCGAGCCCAGGCTTGCTGCTGCTATTTCATTGTCGGCGGGTGCGGCCGTAGGTGTCGTCGTCCTGTTGGGCGCATGCAAGGTCGTCGGCGTTCCCGAGATTCGCCGGGCGCGAGCCCTACTGCTGTCCTGAGGACAGGAGCGGTACCAGCAGTTCGTCCGGGGTCAGGGCGCCGTGCTGTCCACGGAGACCGGACAGTCCCGATTCGACCGATCGACGAACGACCGCCACGTCTCCGGAAGCAATGGCGATGACATCGCCGATCCGGCCGTGATACTCGGAATGTACTGCGGGCCCGAACAATCCCGCGACGATGCCCTCGGATCTGGTCCCGATCCACATGCGGTCACCCAGTTCGGCGCGCCAGCGGTCCGCAACATCTTGTGCAGCGCCTTCTCGGGTGTGGATGTGCCGGCACCGGGGCTCGCCGGCAAGGGCGAGTACGTCTTTGGACAGCATCGGGGTGTTGTCGAAGTCGATCTTGTTCTCGTCCAGCACGTCGACCATTCCGTGGTCTGCCGTCACCAGCAATCTCACGTCCGGACCGAGAGCGGCTGCGAGTTGTTCGACCAGTCGATCGACAAGCATCAGTTGGAAGATCCACGGCTCGGACTCGGGTCCGTAGACGTGGCCGAGTGCGTCGATCTCGCTGATGTAGCAGTACGTGAACGTCCGTTCGGCAGATTTCGACGCCGCCACGGTGCGAGCGAGGAGGTCTCCGTATGCATGGATTCCGGCAAACTGGGCACCGCGCATCCCCGCCCGAGTGAGGCCGCTGCCGTCGAACTTGGACGGAACGACGGTGGTGACGGTGATTCCGGCGGCCGCGGCGCGATCGAAGGTCGTGGCCTGCGGCTGCAGGGTCTCCGGAACGATGGAGTCGGTCTGAGATTCCTTCTTGCCGGCGCTGTGCCAACCCAGCCAGTTGAACACCGAATCGGCTTCTTCGACGTAGGACTGGTAGCCGGTGATTCCGTGTGCTCCCGAGGGCAGCCCGGTCCCCAGCGAGACGATGCTGGTGGCCGTCGTCGTGGGGAAACCTGCCCGTATCGGCGTTCCGACGAGTGAGTTCAGGAATGGTGCGTGTTCGGCGTTGCGAGCGAGCAAGTTCGCGCCCATCCCGTCTACCAGCAGAATTACGGTCTTCTTGCTGGGATTCAGATCGAGACGGTTTGCTTCGCCGCCTACTCCGAGAGAAGCGAGTACCGACGGCGCAAGCGTCGACAGAGTCGGCTGGGAGTACACATCGAGGAGAGGTGCGGGGGCGGGCATCCCATGAGATTAGGCGTTGGACAGAGAAAACTGCATACCTTCTGGGCGAGTGTTCAAATCTGTGCGGTCAGATCCGGACATTCCAGATGATCGGCGCGCAGAGACCGCGGACCGGGGCGGCCTCTGCGCGGAGATTCATTCCATGATCGTGGAGATCTGGAAGTTGGCACCGAGTGGATCGGCAACCGACGCGAGACGGCCGAAGGGCGTGTCCTCGGGATCACGCAATACGCTGCCGCCGAATTCGACGACCTTGGCGACGGCAGCATCGGTGTCGTCCGCCCCGAAGTACACCTGCCAGAACGACGGGACCTCTGCCGGGAGGAACGAGCTGGCATCCATCAGACCGGCGACGACGGTGTCGCCCTGCTTGGCTTGTGAATATCGGAATTCGTCGCTGTCGCCGATGGACTCGTAAGTCCAGCCGAACACGTCGGTGTAGAACGGCAGGACCGCGGCGTAGTTCTTGGACAAAGTCTCGTGCCAGACCGGCGCTCCGGCCTCGCCCACCAGACCGAAGCCATTGTGCTGATCTGCCTGCCAGATACCGACGACGGCACCGGCCGGATCGCCCACGATCGCCATGCTGCCCTGGGGGCCGACCTGCATCGACGGCATCATGATCATTCCGCCGGCAGCTTCGGCTTTGGACGCCGACGCCGCCGCATCAGTAGAGGAGATGTAGGTGGTCCAGACGTTGCCGTACGGGTTTCCCTCCTGCTGGGGCCCGAGCCCGGCGATGGGCTGCCCGTCTTTGCTGAAGATCGCGTAACCGCCGTACTGCGGGTCGTCGTTGGAGTCGGCCTGCCAACCGAACACGTTGGTGTAGAAGGATTTGGCAATCTCGGTGTCGGAACTGGTGAGGTCGATCCAACAGGGTGTTCCGTCGAGCGCTGTGCGTGCGGGCATCTGAAACTCTCCTTAACCGAAACGGATACACAAGCAAGGGACGCGGAAATGCTTGGCCGAGGAAGGCACGAATCTCACGCTACGCGTGTACTCCGACACATTCCCAGGGTCCGAGAACTTTGCAGTATGTGACCGTTTCGCGTTCACCTGTGGTTCAGCAACCGTGCGCGGAGCGCGGGATCGCTCGCGCAGTCGATTGCAGTCCACGCGAGCGCGAGGGCGCCGTCCAGCACTGCCTTGTCGCCGGTTTCCGCGCGGCAGTAGGGGGTGAACTCTGCCTGATGGTTGCTTGCGCCGTTGCATTCGATCCCGATGATCGGGTGGATCGTCGGAATACGATGCGAGACGTTGCCCATGTCGGTGGATCCCGCTGCGGGACCGTCGTACTCGAAGAAAACGCGCCCGAGTGCTTCGCTGTTCCTCTGGTAGAGCGCGCTCATGTCCGCGTCCCACCGGGATTCGCCGTACGCCGGTGAAGGTTCCGTGATGGTCACTTCGCAGCCGGTTGCGGTCGCTCCGGCGGTGAAGCAGCGTTCCACCTTGGGCTTGACGGCTACTACGCCGTCGAGTGTGTCGGCTCGAACCGCGTAGGCCCCGTGTGAACTGCCCGGGATGACGTTGGGTGCTACGCCCGCGTCGCTGACATATCCGTGTACCTGCACGTCCTTCGGAAGATGTTGCCGCAGTAGGCCGATCCCGACCTGGGCGACCGTGAACGCGTCGGCGGCGTTGACGGCGCCCACTGCGAACGACGCGTGAGCGGAGATCCCGGTGTAGGTGACGTCCAGGTGGGAGATGGCAAGCATGTTCGGTGCTCGCAGATCTGCGGCACCGGGGTGAACCATCATCGCGCAGTGCAGGAAATCGAAAGTTCCATGCTCGAGCATCACTACTTTTCCGCCGCCGCCCTCTTCGGCCGGGGTTCCGAATACTGCCACGGTGATGCCCAGTTCATCAGCCAGAGGCGCGAGCAACAATCCCGCGGTCACCGCGGACGATGCGATGATGTTGTGCCCACAGGCATGCCCGATTCCCGGCAAGGCGTCGTACTCGGCGAAGAGTCCGATCACCAGCTCGCCGCTTCCGTAGGTGGAGGACACTGCCGTCGGCAGTCCGGCCGGACCGCGTTCGACGGTGAAGCCGGCATCCTCGAGGATCGTTGCCACGGCCGCCGACGCGTTGTACTCGGCGAAGGCAAGCTCGGGATGGTCGTGAATCACGTGGCTGAGGCCCAGCGCCGCGTCTGTGATGGTGTCGAGGTGCTTGGCTGCGCGCTCTTTGAAAGGTGTGCTCGTCGTCATTTTTCGAGACTGCGGCGGCACTGGGAATTGCAGTCCTGTTTGCAGGATCAGTCAACTATCGTGCTATCTCATGCACGATTCGACGCTCTTGGACGAAATTGATCTGCGAATCATTCATGCCATGCAGGTTCAACCTCGGGCACCGTGGGCGTTGATCGGGTCGGTGGTCGGCATAGACCCTGTGACGGCAGCGAGGCGATGGACTGCACTGACCGAATCGGGCACAGCGTGGATAGCGGCTTATCCGGCGGCCGATCCCAGCTCGGTACTTGCGTTCGTCGAACTTCGGTGTGAACCGGGCCGGCTCTCCGCGATCGTCTCGGAGGTGATCACCCACGCACACGTCCTGAGCGTCAACGTGCATTCGGGCAGATGCAACGTGATGCTGGAAGCTCTCTTCGCCGATCACGATTCGCTGGCCCACTACGTGCTCGACGACCTCCACTCTCTGGCCGGCGTCACAGACGTCATCGTCCTACCTGTGACACGCGTTTTCACCGAGGGGAGTCGGTGGCGTCTCGGCGCTCTCGAACCCGACGGAGTACGACGTTTGCGTGAATCCGGGATCACGCCACCGCAATTGGGACGCCGGTACACACTCGAAGCGAGCACCGCCGAAGTCGTCGACGTCTTGAGTGCGCAGCCTCGTATTTCCATCACCGAGTTGGCCGCTGCCTTGGGAATCAGCGCGACATCCGCTCGTCGACGCCTGAATACCGCGCTGTCGCAGCACACTCTTCTGCGTTGCGAGGTCGCACGATTCGCGAGTGGTCGGCCGGTTCATGCCCTCTACTTCGCGCGTAGTTCCGTCGCGGAGAACTCCGCCCGCATACTTCGAACTCTCTCGGACATCAGATTGGTGGCGACGGTGGCCGGGCCGGCCAACGTCATCTTCGCCGGATGGTTCCCGACGCTGTCGAGTGCCGCCGCGGTGGAAGCAGACATCGCAGCACGTACGCCGTCATTGGAGATAGTCGATCGCCGAATCGTCCTCGATGCGCCGAAGTTGATGGGGCACTTGCTCGATCGGCAAGGCCGTTCAACGGGCGTGGTGCCGGTACGGATCAGCTCGTGATCAGCCCCGTGCGATCGAGCCACGCGAGCGCATGACGGGTGAACTCGTCCGGAATCTCCAATTGTGGGGTGTGGCCGGTGTCGCCGAGAATGATGGTGGTCCAGTGTGGATGTGCGGTAGCAGCTGCCCGTGCAGCCTCGACCGGGACCAACCGATCGCGGTCGCCGTGCATCAGGAGCGTCGGAGTCGTGATCTCTCGCAGGGTCTTTCGATACGAAGCCGGACGGGCGAGCGTCATCAACAATGACCGTGCTGCCTGGAGGAATTCTGCGTCCTGGGTGGGTTCGTTGCGGCGAATCGCCGTCAAGGCGGCGCCAGCGTCGAGGACTGCGGGATCGGCTCGCGTCGGATCAGCAAAACACAATCTGGTCATCTGAGCGGCCAACTGCCGGTCTGACATCTTCCGACGTCCGAAGCCGAGGACCTGCTCTCCGACGTACGGCATCGAGTAGAGCGCAAATTGTGCGGCGACTGTCAGGTCGGGAAGTTGGACGGGCAGGGGGAGCGCCGGATCCACCAGGACCAGGCCGGCGACCGATTCGGGACTGGCATGGGTCGACATTGCCGAGACCATTCCGCCCATGGAATTGCCGAACAGGACGGCGGGTTCACCGACCACTGTGTCGAGAAAACGATTCAGGAGTGCTGCGTTGGCGTCGACGCCGGTGTGCCGCCCCCGGGCAGAGGTGAGTCCGAATCCGGCGAGGTCCAGTGCGTACACGCGCGTGCGCGCCGCCAGCGCCGGTGCCACCCGCACCCAGTTCAGGTGCGAGCCGCCAAGCCCGTGGACGAGCACGATGGGCGGCGCTCCGCTGGGGCCACCGAAGTCGATCCAGTGAACATCTCCACCGAGATCGGTGATGTTGCTCGTCCCGCCCCACGGGTGCGTGAGGGTGCTACCGGTGGCGAGTTGGGTCGAAACAGCGGATTCCATACTTGTCAGGATGCACCGAGGCGCGGTTCCAGTCACGCTCTCGTCGCAGTTCGAGATCCGAAACTGTGCGCTCGATCACGGAATTTCGCGAAGTTCGCAAAACGGTCGAAACGGAATTCGACTGATGTCAAACACTTTTCGCGGAAGGTTTGCGATTTTTCAAGGGACCCGTGGCATGCCCGGTCGATGACCGTTCGGGCATACTGAAAACCATGTGGTGGATGGTCGGGCTCATAGTGCTGACCGCGTTGGTTTTGGCATCCGTTCTGGTCGGTTTCGTTTTCGGCCGCCCGATCGCCGAAGACAAGTCGGCGGTGCTTGCCTTCGACGACGACACATCTCAGCCCCAGCGTGACTGACCACCGTCGAGCGGAATTGTTGCTCCCGTCAGATAAGCGGCATCCGGGCCGACCAGGAAAGCCACCGCGGTGCCGATGTCCGTCTCGCAGTCCCCGATCCTGCGGAGCGGAATCCCGGCAACAAAAGCGGCAGCCTCTTCCGGACGCGCATCTGCCCAACGCTGCAACCCCGGTGACGACGCGTGTGGAGCGACCGCGTTGACGCGGATCCCGTCGACGCCCCATTCGCACGCTGCCGCGCGACTGAGGGCTCGGACGGACTCCTTCACCGCCGCGTATCCGCCGTAGCCGGCAGCATCCCAGCGGACGGCCACGGAACTGACCATGTTGATGATCGCCCCGCCGCCGCGCTCCTTCATGAACGGGTAGCAGGCTTGCATGGTTCGCAGCGTCGCGACGGGACCGGAAGTCAATCCGTCGGCAAGGCGCTCCGGAGTGATGTCGAGGATGTTGCCGAGTGGGTTGAGGCTGGCGTTGTTGATCAGGATGTCGACGCCGCCGAACAGTTCCACCGTCCGCGCCACGGCAGCAGTGATGGAATCCGCGTCGGCGATATCCATGAGCACCGGCTCGGCACGACCGCCGCGTTCGGTGATCTCGTTACATGTGACGACGAGTTTCGACTCTGTGCGACCCGCGACCGCGATGTGAGCGCCTTCCTTGGCGAGTGCCAACGCGACTCCCTGACCGACGCCTTGCCCTGCGCCAGTGATCAGGGCCACTTTTCCATCCAACTTGCCCACTGCTGTTCTCCTGCTCGTCATTCAACGGTTCCCGAAGCGTTGTCCGAATCGCGCATTGTTACTCATGGGTTCCCGCTGGATGAGATGTGAGTTACGTCCCACTCGGCGGCACCGCTTCAAATTTCGGCTGTCTTACGTATATTGTGAGCGCCGTTACATACCGGGCGCGCGGACCGCGTACACATTCCATGATGAGGAGCTAGACATGGCATTCACCACTGGCAGCAGCAAGGCAGACCTGACCCAGCTCGGCGACTTCCAGAAGATCATTGCAGGCCTGGGCGGCGTTCTCGTCGGCATCGGCGCAGTTGCCGGTCTTCTCGGCGCAATCGGCGGCGCAGCAAGCTCGCAGCCTAAGTGATTCGCTGAAGCGGATTGACCGCCTCCGGCCCGCATTCTGAAGGCATTGCCTTCATGGATGCGGGCCGGAGGTTTTCTCCATCTGAATACCTGTGCCTTGCAGGCACATTCATTTTTGTGATAGGTCGATTGTCGCCGGAACATCCACGCCTTCTTCGTGGACCTGAGGTCCGAAGTTCGGCGCCGGCGTGAAATCGAGTGTCGCTTCCGAGCCGCGATAGTGACGGAAGTAGTAGAGCGATCTGTCCGGTCGCACGAAGGTGTCGGGTTCGGTTGTCTTCCAGGCCCAGTGGACGTCCGCTCGCAGAATCTCCGACAATCTCACGATGTTCTTGCAGCCGTGGCTTTGCAGGCCAAGGCATTTCAATGCCTCGACGTCTCGCAGTTGCCCGTCGCGGGTCCACCTGGATTCGTAGACCAGGGCATCGAGAACGACGCGGTGCGAACCTGCCTGAGTAACGCCGCCAAGTAGAACCTCCCAGTTCAATCCTGGTGCGTGCTCGAGGTATTCGTCGGCGTCGATGAATGCTGCCCACTCGACAGTGTCGCGGTATCGACCCACGTAGTCGACGTAGGCCTCTACCTGCCCGTGCACGATCCGACCGTCCGCGTCGCGCGGTTGCCAGTCGACGATCGTCACCGGAAGGTCGTGCAGTTCTTTGCGGAATGCGACCTGAACTTCGGTGTCCGACATCGATCGTGTGAAGGCGCCGTAGGAGTTGCCTCTTTTGTCCTCGCTGCGGCCGTGCCAGCGATTGAGACTGAATGCGCTTGTCTTGCGGGTGGACCCGACGGAACCGGTGTTGTCGTAGAGAACAACCTCCCAGCCCTGCTCGATGTGGTGCAGGCACCAGTCCCTGATGAAAGCGAGGTGCTCGCGGGGGAGGAGAACCGCGACCACGGCGCGGCGTCCGGTGTCAGAACTGTTCGGGTGGTTCTTCGGATCCATGATCACCCGACACACGATAGTGCTCTGCGTGGAGGTGGGTTACTCGATATTGATCGCTGAAATATTCATCGTCGAACGTTGACACATCTATCAATATGTCTCATAGTCGAGTCATGACAACCTCTGTGTCACATTCACCACGGTTTGTTCCTTCCACCGGGGAGTCCTGGCGTTCGCCGTGGGCCATGTACGACGCATTGCGCGAGAACGACCCGGTGCACAACGTGGTGCCGGAAGCCTCGCCGCAGGACGACTACTGGGTGCTCACCCGTCACGAAGACGTCTACAACGCCGCTCGTGATTACGAGACGTACTCGTCGGCAAAGGGATTGACCACTGTCTACGGTGAGCTCGAGCAGATCGGGATGCAGGACAATCCGCCGTTCGTGATGCAGGATCCGCCCGTGCAGTCGGAGTTCCGGCGCATGGTGTCGAAGGGCTTCACGCCGCGTCAGGTATCGGCGGTCGAGCCGATGGTCCGCGACTTTGTCGTCGAACGCATCGAGGCGTTGAAAGCGCGAGGCAGCGGCGATATCGTCGTCGAGCTCTTCAAGCCGTTGCCGTCGATGGTTGTCGCGCACTATCTGGGTGTGCCGGAAGCGGACCGGGATCAGTTCGACGGCTGGACCGAGGCCATTGTTGCTGCCAACTCGGCCGGTGGTGTGGCCGCAGCAGCGACGACGGCGCAGGCCGCCACCGGCGAGTTGATGATGTACTTCGCTTCGCTGATCGAACGCCGCAAGGTCGAACCGGGCGACGACACGATTTCCCATCTACTCGCCGCTGGGCTCGGTGATGACGGCGACATGTCCGGCCTGTTGTCGATTCTCGGCTTCGCCTTCACCATGGTGGCCGGGGGAAACGACACGACAACAGGAATGTTGGGCGGATCGGTGGCTATGTTGACCGAGCGGCTCGACCAGCGTCAGATCCTGCTGGATGATCCTGCATTGATTACCGACGCGGTCGAAGAACTGCTTCGACTCACCTCACCTGTCCAAGGTTTGGCGCGAACGACGACGCGAGATGTGGCCTTGGGTGGCAAGGTGATTCCGGCGGGACGTAAAGTTCTGCTCATGTACGGTGCGGCCAATCGTGATCCTGACAAGTACGGACCTGACGCGGCGGAGTTGAACGTCGTGCGTCGACCGCAGAAAATTCTCACTTTCAGTCATGGCGCCCACCATTGTCTGGGAGCATCGGCAGCTCGAATGCAGGCACGAGTTGCGTTGGAAGAGTTGCTTTCCCGGATCCCCGACTTCCATGTCGACATCGACGCGATGCAGTACGCGCCGGGCAACTACGTGCGCCGTCCCCTCACGGCTCCGATGTCGGTGACTCGGCCGTGAGCAACGACTGGCTCGGTGAGGGTCGCGCCTTGGCGGCAGCCGAGAAGATCCTCGACAGCGCGGCACAATTGTTCGTCGAGAAAGGCGTCAACGCCGTCGGTATGGCGGAGATAGCCTCTGCTGCAGGATGTTCCCGGGCCACCCTGTATCGGTATTTCGAGAATCGCCAGGCTCTTCACATCGCGTTCGTTCACCGCGAAGCGCGCAGGTTGGGAACTGCGATCGCGGAATCTGTGGCGACCATCGATGATCCGAGCGAACGTCTCGAAACGGCGATGCTCACTGCAGTATCCGCGGTGCGCAACACTCCGACGCTGGCTGCATGGTTCACCCCGGGCGATGCGAGTCTTGCCGGTGAACTTGCCAATTCATCCGACGTCATCAACGGACTGGGCGTCGCGATGCTCGGTGAAATCGGCGCAGACACAGCGTCGCGGGCACGCTGGATCGTGCGAGTGATCCTCTCGCTGCTCATGGTGCCGGGGGCGGACGAGAACGACGAGCGGACGTTGGTCCGTGAGTTCGTCGCTGCGTTGTTGATCGCTGGGCGGACCACCTGATCATCCCTTCCGGGTGATGCGCGAGGCCTGCGTGGGGATCGAGGATGAACCGGTATCCCGACACAGGTCACCGCGAGTTCCCGAGGAGCGTAAGAGAAGATGACTACACCGTCCGAACTCGACCCCAAGCCCGCAACCGAAGCGACTCGGCTGGCAAATGCCCAGGTTCTCCGTGACCTCCCATTCGACGACACTTTCGACTTCGAGTTGATTTCACGGGGTCTGGTGGCGCCGCTCATCGACGGTGGGTTGGTCAAGGGCGACAAAGGGCAGTTCATCTTCTCGTACGACGCTTACGGATTCGCCGACGGCGACGCTCCGGACACCGTCAACCCGAGTCTGTGGCGCCAAGCCACCTTGATGGGAAAGGGCGGCGGTCTCTTCAAGCTCGCCGATCGTCTGTACCAGGTGATCGGACAGGACTTGTCGAACACCACGATCATCGAGGGTGATACCGGGTTGATCATCGGTGACACCCTGATGTCCGCGGAAACAGCCGCTCTTGCGTTGGAGTTGTACTACCAGCACCGCCCCAAGGTCCCGGTCAAGGCAATCATCTTCACGCACTCCCACGGCGATCACTTCGGCGGAGTCAAAGGATTTGTCACCGACGAAGAGATCGAGTCCGGTGCCGTAAAAGTTTATGCACCGGACAGTTTCACCGAGGAAGCGATTTCCGAGAACGTACTTGCCGGCACGGCGATGACCCGTCGCGGAATGTACATGTACGGATCGTTCCTGCGCCCGGGTCCACAGGGGCAGGTATCCGGTGGTCTCGGATTGTCCACCTCGCACGGCACGTCGACGTTCGCCGTGCCGACCGACATCATTACCGAACCGGTACACGAAGAAGTGATCGACGGCGTGCGAGTGACCTTCATGCTTGCTCCGGGAACCGAAGCTCCGTCCGAAATGCTGTTCTACCTGCCTGATTTCAAAGCGCTCGGTTCGGCTGAGGACGTCACGCACACGATGCACAATCTGTACACGTTGCGAGGCGCCAAGACTCGCGATGCCAAGGCCTGGTCGCACTACGTCCGCCTGGCGATGGAGCTGTTCCCCGACGTCGAAATCATTTTCGCGCAGCATCATTGGCCTACGTGGGGCAACGACAAGATATTGAAGCTCATGTCGGATCAGGCAGACCTGTACAAGTATCTCCACGACCAGACGTTGCGCCTTGCCAACAAGGGGCTGACACCGGTAGAGATTGCCGACCAGATCGAGGTTCCCGACGCCATCGGAAAGCAGTGGTACAACCGCGGGTACTACGGCTCGCTCAGTCACAACGTCAAAGCGATCTACACCTTCTATCTCGGTTGGTTCGACGGCGTTCCCGCTCACCTGAATCCTCATCCGCCGGTGGAGAACGGCAAACGCTACGTCGAAGCAGTCGGCGGGCCGGATGCACTTCTGACCAAGGGTAAGCAGGCGTTCGACGACGGCGACTACCGCTGGGCAGCGGAGCTGGTGAACCATCTGGTGTTCGCCGATCCGAGTAACCAGAACGCGCGAGAGTTGTTGGCGGACACGTACGAACAACTCGGCTACCAAGCCGAGAACGGTACGTGGCGCAACTTCTACCTGGTCGGAGCGATGGAACTGCGGCATCCGCTGGCGCCGATGCCGTCCAACAACCCCACCGGCCCGGCCGTTGTCGCGGTGATGCCACTCGAGCAGATGCTGGACTTCTGGGCAGTTCGCCTCGACGGTCCCAAAGCTGCCGACGTCGACCTGTCGTTGCGATTCGTGTTGTCGGACACTGCGGACAACGTCCTGGTCACAGTGCGCAACGGCGTGCTGAACTACGACACGGACAAGGCAGATGCTTCGGCCGCCCTGACTCTGACCTTGACCCGTGCCGTGTTCAACGAGGTGTATCTCGGAACGACCTCGCTCACCGAATCCATCAAGGCCGGAACGGCAAAAGCTGTGGGAGATCAGTCTGAACTGGAGACGTTCATCTCGCTGCTGGAGGACTTCGATCTGTGGTTCGATATCGTCACGCCGTGACAGGTGTGCAGAGTCACGCCGTGACAGGTGCGCCGATCGATGATCAATGTTCGTGAATGATGACTCCGCGCATGATCTTTCCCGACTTCATGTCGTCGTAGCCCTGGTTGATGTCTTCGAGGCGGTACTCGGTGGTGACCATCTCGTCGAGCTTCAAGAGGCCGGCTTCGTAGAGGTTGAGTAGGCGGGGGATGTCGGCGCGAGGATTACATTCGCCGAACAGGCTTCCGCGGAGCTGTTTTTGGAACAGGGTCATTTCGGCGAGGTGCAACTGTGTGTCAGTGGCACCCATCGGTGAGACCGCTGTCAGAACTACGCGGCCACCCTTGCGGATCAGCCCGACCATCGGCTGGATCATGTCGCCGCTCGCCACCCCGACGGTCAGGATCGCGACGTCAGCCATGACGCCCCAGGTCAATTCGTTGACCAGCGTCATGGCTTCGTCGATCGACGAAGCAAAGTGTGTCGCTCCGAGAGTTTCGGCCATGGCCTTCTTGTCCGGCGAGATGTCGACTGCCACGATGTGCCTCGCGCCCGCGATCTTCGCCCCCTGGATGGCACTTCCGCCGATCCCGCCGATTCCGACGACGACCACGGAGTCGCCGGGCGAGACCTCTCCGGTATTGACGGCAGATCCCCAACCGGTGGTGACTCCGCAGCCGACGAGGCAGGCCTTCTCCAGGGGAATCCATTTGTTGATCTTCACCACCGACGCTTCCGGTACAACCGTGTAGTTGCCGAAAGTGCCCAGAAGCGAGAAGGTTCCGACATCGTGCCCGCGTGCTGCCGCGCGATATGTTCCGTCGACCTGCGCGCCGGCCATCAGAATGGCGCCGAGGTCGCAGAGGTTGCTCTGCCCGACTGCACACCAACGGCAGCGTCCACACGAGGGAATGAACGAGAGGACGACGTGATCGCCTACCTCGACGTCTCGCACGCCGGGGCCGACTTTCTCGACTATGCCCGCGCCTTCGTGGCCACCGATCACGGGGAGTGGCACTGCCAGATCACCGGTCACAGCATGATCGTCGGAGTGGCACATGCCGCTGGCAACCACTTTGATCAGGACTTCTCGTTCTTTCGGATCTGCGAGCTCGATCTCCTCGACACTCCACGGTGTGTTGTGATCCCACAGCACTGCGGCCTTCGCCTTCATCGACATTCCCTTCGAGCGTGCTTCGCGGCGCAGGGTCTTCTCGTCTGCTCCTGGACACATGCTGTCTCCCGTCGAGGGCCTCGGTCATGCATCTGCGCGCCACGGTCTGGTGTTTTCGCGCCGTGTCACCGACCCTTGAAGTGAATATGCGATAACCTGAGGTATGGTCACCGTCGGGTCGGAACAGCAGGCTGCCGACGGCATTCCTTTCGGTAGGGGTGGCCACTGGTGGGAGTCCCGTCTGCGGGAGGAATTCATTCCCCTCGATGTGCAGGTATCCCGGTCGGATCTACGCGGGGGATTTACCGCATCGGTGGGGCGACGCTCGCTGGACGACTTCGGTTTCGTCGACCTCAGTTGTGATCCGTGCTCAGGAAAGCGAACAGCAACTCAGGTATCCGACGCCACGGAAGACTGGGTGGTGCTGATCGCAATCCGTTCAGGACGCGAAGCGCTGACACGGGCAGGCGAAACGATTCTCGTGGGCGCTGGTGACGTGGTTCTGTGGGATACGCGCAATGAGGCCGAGTTCGAGGTGCTGGAGGCGATTCGTTCGATCAATTTGCTGATTCCTCGCTCAGCTCTGGCAGAGGTCTCCGGTCGAGCGTGGCCGGCTTTCGGCGGCGCACTGAATCGGGACTCACCGTCGGTACGGTTGTTGGTTTCCTATCTGTCGATGCTGGACGATTCGTTGGCCGAACTTCCTGAATCTGCGATATCAGCGGCAAGAAATGCCACCCTCGAACTGTTCGACGGGGCGGTGAGCCAAACCATCGGAACCGGCGACGCTGTCGGTTCCGTCGCGCTGCGCTTGTCAATCGATGCCTGGATCGACGGGCACCTGAGTGATCCGTCGTTGTCGTTAACCGCTGTTGCTGCCGCCCACGCGGTCTCGGCCCGGACGGTCCAGCGAGTCTTCGGCCGAACTGGCGAGACGTTCAACGGGACGGTACGGGCGCGGCGCTTGGCCAGGGCGCGTGAGGAATTGCGCCGAACGAACGGCTCGATCACCTCGATCGCAACCCGATGGTGTTTCTCCGACGCGAGCCACTTCTCGCGACTGTTCAAAGAACGGTTCGGGACTTCTCCGGCGGCCTTCCGCTCTCGGAAAATGCAGAGCTGACGTCGCGGCTACTCGAAACGGGAAGGATCTCCCGCGCCGACGCGCACGATCTCGGGAACACCGGACGAATAGTCGACAACCGTGGTCGGTTCAGTACCGCAGTCACCCGAGTCGATGACGGCGTCGAGTTGGTGGTCGAGTTCTTCCTTGATCTGCCAGCCGTCCGTCATCGGTTCCTCGGCTCCCGGTAACAGAAGAGTGCTGGAGAGGATCGGTTCGCCCAACTCCTGCAGAAGTGCACGCACCACCGGGTGGCTGGGAATGCGCACCCCGACGGTCTTCTTCTTGGCATGTGCCAGCCGTCGCGGAACTTCCTTCGTGGCGGGAAGGATGAACGTGTATTGCCCCGGGGTAGCCGCTTTCACCGCGCGAAACGCCGAGTTGGTGACGTGGACGAAGTGCCCCAGCTGCGCGAAGTCGGCACAGACCAGCGTGAAGTGGTGATCCGACCGCAGGTGACGGATCTCGCGGATCCGATCGGTGCCCGAGTGATTGTCCATTCGGGCACCGAGGGCGTAGCAGGAATCAGTGGGATAGGCGATGACCGCGTCGTTGCGCAGCATTTCGACGATCTGGCTGATCGCGCGCGGCTGCGGGTTTTCGGGGTGAACGTCGAAGTATCGGGCCATCAACCCAGCTTAGTTCAGACCGCAGTTCACGAACGCCGTTCACCGTTCAGGCTGTGGTCGGCGAGCAATCCCGTCAGCTCTTCGGCGTAGGCGAGTTGCTTGCGTAAATGTATGCAGCTTTCTTCCGCTCGGGTATGGCAAGCGGTGACGAATTCGGTTGCGGCGGTTCGTGTTGACGAGTCCGAAGCTGTATCGCCGAGCACGGCCAGAGAATCGAGAAGTTGTCTCATTTCTTCGAGACTGAATCCGAGCGGCTTCATTCGTCGGATTACCAGTAGCCGTTGGACATCGGCCTCGGTGTAGAGGCGGAATCCTCCGGCGCTCCGCTCGGACGGAGTGACCAGCCCGACGTCGTCGTAATGACGGATCGTCTTGATCGACAGTTCGGTGCGTTCGGCAACCTGGCCGATCTGCATGTTCTGCTCCTGGCCCGCGGGTTCCGCCTCAGACATCACTCCCACTTTCGTCGCGCTGGGCTTCCATCCTCTCAGTGACCGTCACCCAAGCGGCCGGACAGGCGCAGATGGCGCTCGGCCGAGGCGCCGTCGAGGCCCACGATCTCGACATTCTTGCCTCTGGTCGCGTACTTGGTGGTGATGGCGTCCAGAGTTGCCACGGTCGACGCGTCCCAGATATGAGACTCGGACAAATCGATGACAACGTTCTTCGGGTCGCCGGCATAGTCGAACTGGTAGATCAGATCGTTGCTCGACGCGAAGAAAAGCTCGCCTCGAACCGCATAGACGCGGGTGTCCGCGTCCGGGTGCGCGACGTCGATTACTTCGGTGAGGTGCGCGACGCGGCGCGCGAAGATCACCATCGCGGTGATCACTCCGACGATCACGCCGTAGGCGAGATTGTGGGTCGCGACGGTGACGGCCACGGTGACCAGCATGACCACCGTCTCACCGATCGGCATGCGGCGCAGGGTCTTCGGATTGATGCTGTGCCAATCGAAAGTGCCGACCGAGACCATGATCATGACGGCTACCAATGCGGCCATGGGAATCAATGCCACGACGTCACCCAGGCCGACCACGAGTATCAGCAGGAACACACCCGCCAGGAAGGTCGAGATCCGAGTGCGAGCACCGGAGACCTTGACGTTGATCATGGTCTGGCCGATCATCGCGCACCCTCCCATGCCTCCGAAGAAACCGGTGACGATGTTGGCGACGCCTTGACCCCACCCTTCGCGGGTCTTGTTCGAGTGGGTATCGGTGACGTCGTCGACGAGTTTGGCCGTCATCAACGATTCGAGAAGGCCGACGAGCGCCATGGCCAATGCGTACGGAGCAATGATCGACAGTGTGTGTGTATTCAGAGGGACGTCGGGAAACAGTAGCGTCGGCAGGCTCGACGGAAGTTCGCCCTCGTCGCCGACGTCGGGAACGTCGAAAGCGAAAACGACTGTGGCGGTAGTCAGTAGCACGATCGCCACCAGTGGAGCCGGGACGGCGTTCGTGAGTTTCGGCAGGAATACGAGGATCAGGAGGGCGACGGCCAGAAGTGGGAAGACGAGCCACGGAACATCGATCAGGTGGGGGAGTTGAGCGATGAAGATCAAGATTGCCAGTGCGTTGACGAATCCCACCATGACGCTGCGCGGAATGAAGCGCATCAACTTCGCGACTCCGAGGAGGCTCAACACGATCTGTAGAAGGCCGGCCAGGAGGACGGTCGCAATCAGATAGTCGATTCCGTATTCGCGAGTGAGTGGAGCGACGACCAGTGCGACTGCGCCCGTGGCCGCCGAGATCATGGCGGGTCGTCCGCCGACGACGGCGATGGTCACTGCCATCGTGAATGACGCGAACAAGCCCACACGGGGGTCGACACCGGCGATGATCGAGAATGATATCGCCTCGGGAATCAGCGCCAGTGCAACGACAAGTCCGGCCAAGACTTCGGTTTTGAGACGGCGAGGTGACCGGAGAGCGGCCCGTACCGAATTGTCGTTGGTGGATGAAGTGATGGTTACTGCCATGAGATTCCGTCCTGACGAGGTGCTCATACCCTACCCTCCCGTAAGGGTAGAGTGTGAACGAAGGTGCGGCCGCGGTGCGACACGGCATTGAATTCGACTACGCTGCAAGGCCTTTCGTGCCATATATATGCCCGGAATGGGAAACGCTCATGTGGGCGGTCAGCTGTGACGGCCAGTAACTCTTACCAATTGTTTACCTACTGTGTGGGTTTTGTTGATCGAAAACTGACTAATTCGGTTGGTGACTCCGTTACAGTTCGGCGGCAAACGTCAATCAGGTTGTTCCGAGAGGACATCATGTCAAAACGCTTACTGAACGCTGCGCTGCTCGCCGGTCTCCTTGCCGGTGGAACTGCGGTGGCCGTGATTCCGGCGACCGCGGCGCCCGTTGCAGAAACCACGTCGACAACCTTTCAGGTCACGTGCCGCGCAGTTCCGAGTGCGTTCTCCGGTCCGTCGTCAGACGGAAAGCCTGCCACGGTACGGGTTTCGGCTCCTTCTGTCGTGGCGCCAGGTCAAGTCTTCGACATCGACGTGGACCCGGGTAGCGTCCAGATCCCGAACGATGTGAGCGGCGCAAGTGTCAAGAAGATCTCGCGTCTGAAGATCGATCTGCCGATTCCGGCCAACGCGGAGTTCGTCTCCGCGACAGTCACCGATCCGGGCAATGTCGTTGCCGGGAAACCCGCTTCGGTCATTCGCGTGAACGAAGACGGCACTCCCGCAGCGGACGGTCCGATACTCCGGTTGTCCGGCGCGAACGAAGCGATCGGCAACAGCCCGTCATCGTCGTCGGGTGCGCACGGCGGGCTTGCGATCAATGCTCAGTCCGGAGCCGAGACCAACATCGTCTTTCCGAAGATCAGAATCACCGTGAAGGCCGGGCCGTCCGGCGCAGTCGAAACCAATGTCCGGACTTCTGGTGCTGCAGGTACGTTCGGTGGACCGGAGTCGTTCTTGACCTTCCTCCCTCAGGTCAGTCACTGGCTCGCTGGAACCATCTGGGCGCCCACGTCCTGCTCACCTCGCGACAGTGAGACCGGCCCCCTCAACACCGGCGCCGGTGCATTGGCGTCGACGAGAATCGACGGGGATCTGGGACCTGTTGATCCAGGACCCGGAGCCGACATCGTGACCACGCTCGAAGGACCGGCTACCGCCGCTACCGGCACCAAGGTGTCCTTTGCCGCTCACGTCACGCCGGAAAACGCAACGGGAACAGTGCAGTTCATCGTCGACGGCAAGCCCGTCGGTGAGCCGCGACCGGTGGTTCGCGGAATTGCCCGCCTGGATATGACCTTCGGTAAGGCTGGAACCAAGTCCGTCACTGCGGTGTTCACCGCTACCGGCGCCGAGGCGACGTACACCTCGGCGGCGCACATTCTCACGGTGACCGGCGATACAACAGGTCCGGTCGATCCCAACCCGACCGATCCGGGCACCCCGGGTGGTTTCGGCAGCCTCGAGTCCGTTCTGCCTCAGTTGCCGACTGGTTCGCTCGGCGGCAAGTGATCACGGTCCTACTTCACCGCACCCTCGATGCCCGAGTTCTTCTGAAAGGCAACACATGAACCCCCGTACCCTGGCTGCCTGCGCAGTCGTGCCAGCTCTCGCCGCCGGACTCCTCGCTGTGTCCGCGCCGGTGGCAGCGGCCTCAGATGCCGTGACGCGAACAGTTTCCGTCGAACACAAGTGCCGGGTCGACGGCTTCACCGATTGGGACTGGTCGTT
Organism: Rhodococcus sp. KBW08; assembly: GCF_003852455.1. Lineage (NCBI taxonomy): Bacteria > Bacillati > Actinomycetota > Actinomycetes > Mycobacteriales > Nocardiaceae > Rhodococcus > Rhodococcus sp. KBW08. Next base: position 41,752 of record NZ_QAJJ01000017.1, on the reverse strand, counting down.
CTCCGACAACCTGGAGGTCACGGCGCCCCGGTCCGTGCGTCCCGGCGAAGAGTTCACCGTGAAACTCCATCCGGGCGTCATGCGTAGTTCGGATTCGGACACCGGTCGTATCAAGTACGACATCGCGCTTCCTCAAGGTGCAGAACTGATTTCGTACTCACTCGTCGGTGATTCGTCGTCCAACTTGACCGGCGAAACGGCGGTGCTGCTCCGTGTCGGCGCAGATGGAAATGTGAACCCCGCCGGTGAGTATTTGCGAATTACCGGCACCGGCAACAAGACCGTCAACGACGGGCCGAGCGCGAGCGACAACAAGCCCAAGGAAGGGCTGCAGGTCAAGGCCAACACCGACTTCCGCCTGCCGGCAGTTGAATTGACGCTCACGGCTCGGTTGGATGAGGGCAACGCGACGACGCACCTGCGCGCCGGGGCGGCGAGCCCGGTTATCAAGATCAAAGACACGAGCATGAGTTTCGGTGAGTCTCGGTGGACCAATGCAGCTGGGTATTGTGTTGCTTCCGGTGACGGACGTGGCGCCCTTTCCACTACCGAGGTTTTCTCGACCAACCAGACCGAAACGACGGTCGACGTTGCACTCGAGGCACTGACCGGCGAAGACGTCAAGATCGCGGCGAGTATCGACCCGAATCCGGGTGAGGGAACAGTCGAGTTCTTCGACGGTGAAACGAAGATCGGCAGCGCCGCAGTCGATTCGAATGGTCACGCAGAACTGGTCTGGCCGTTCCGCGACCAGGGTGAACATCGTATCACCGCAAAGTTTCTGGGTACCAAGAAGTTCAGCGCCTCGGAGTCCGTGGACAAGACCGTGACCGTCACCGTGCCTGGTGTCGTCGTCGTGGAGCCGGTGGATCCGACGGATCCGGAAACACCGGGCGGAACCGGAAGCCTCGGGGACATCTTCTCGAAGCTTCCGACAGGCTCACTCGGGGGCTGAGTCACCCAAACGGCAGGGGAGCGTCGACGTTTCGGCTCGAATACGGGTGTGTGATCGAATACTGGAATGACAGGTTCGAATCATGCCGAGAGCCGCAACGCCGGCGTTCCCTGTTTTTCTCGAGGGGAGTCTCCGTCACGGAAACCGGGCCAGAACCACAAAAGGTAGCTCACCAAAACTTGTGTCCTTTTACTACCGTTAGTTGAAGAACTGCGCGAACCGCGGGTTCTTACATCAACAAGCCTTCGAACTCGCCGCTGCGGTTCAGGTATGAACAAGGTAGGGAAAATGCGCAAGGTTGGTTTGCTCGCGTCCGCTGCGGTAGTAGCTGTCAGTGTGGCAATGATCGGGACGTCTACGGCCTCAGCAGCGCCGGGAAACATTCCCGGTCACGGGCTGTTCGACGTGCCGTGGGAGGTGTTGCCGGGGACCTACACGACTTCCGGACCCGAATCGGCTGACATGCCATGCATATATGGCCGAGCAAAAGTTGACGGCGACGGTGTAGTGAATGTCCTCGAGTTCGAAAGCACCCTCGGACCGGCGACGGTCACGATTCTCTTGACGGATTCTCGCTTCACCACCGCATATTGCGCTGATTGGAAGAGAGTGTCGTCAATCGGATCATTGGATCTCGGATCACTTTTCGGGTCCTAGACGTCTCCGCTCCATGTCCGGGCGGCCTTATGGCTGTTCTCACTATCTCGATAAACGCTCGGCTCGCGGATACGCTCGTTCGTCTCGAGTTTCCGACCACTCGTCGCATGAGTCCATGACCAGGGACTTTAGCCCTCGGTAATTACCTACCAATCGGTATATTCTGCGAAGGTACGGACTTCGTGAACCGATGTGAGTTGGCTCCGGGGGACGTGCCGGCCTCGCAGGACCGCCCGCAAAGTCAGCCCGGTGAGGCCACCGGAGTTCGCGCATTTCGACAGTTTGCCGCTGGGTCCGTCCGCTACGAGGGGAGCGGACGGACCTGACGGCACGAGAGAGTGCCATGCCTGAACGTGGTCAAAGCAGAGTGGACGCGGGGATCATTGCGGTCGTCGCAGTCACCACCGGCGCGTTCGTCGCACTGACCGGTCACGGTCTGGTTGCAGCGCTGGCCACCGTGGTGGGCCTCGCGCTCGGAATGGCGATTGTGCGGTATCTGATCAAAGGTCGCTGATCAGAGTCCGCTGATCAAAGCAAGAGTTCAGCAGGTCGCGAGAATGTCTGCGATGGTGTCGTGTTCGGCTTGGGTGACCCACAAACCGTATGCGGCTTTCACTTCCACTTGAGCAGTCACGTACTGGCAGCGGTAGGCCTTGTTGGGTGGCAGCCACGACGCTGCGTCGGAATCCGACTTCTTCTGGTTGGTGGGTCCGTCGACAGCGCGTAGGTTTCGCGGGTCGTTCGCGAGATTTGTTCGCGTCTGGGTGTCCAGCTGCTGCGCGCCCTTCTGCCAGGCGTCCGAGAGTGCGACTACATGGTCGATCTGCACTGCCGAAGACGTGTCCTGGCCGCGGGTGAAGGCGATGGTCTTGTTCGTGTACGGGTCACGGAGCGTACCGGTTTGGACCGAGCAGCTTTTGGAGCCGTCCTTGAATGTCAGGTCGGTGAGGTCGCGGCGGAGAATGTCATTGCGTGTGTCGCAGCCGTTGTGACCGAACTCGACGGTGACGTCGTCCGTCCAAGCGGTGCCGAACAGCGCGCGGTCGTATCCGGTCTTGGGTGCGCGTCCCTTGATCGGGATCTGCGCCAGTAGTTCAGCTGCAGCGGAAGACGGCGTCGAGGCTTCGGCCACCGCCGTCGTCGTGACACCGGATCCGATTCCTGAACCGAGAGAAGATGTTTCGGGCGCGTCGGCGTTGGAGTTCGCGCAACCTCCCAGCACGATCACGGCAGCAATGCCGATGGTGACGCCGGTGATGCCGCGCCTGTGATGTGCCGTGCGTGCCATGTGTGAGAGTCCATTTCTGCGAGAGATGAACTACAAGTATGTCATTCACGACATTTCGGGCCGAACCGGCACTGTCTGTCAGTCCGGTCGAAGGAGCCACCGCGTCACCGGGACCGAGACGAGAACTCGCGGGCCGTCGGGAGTCTTGTCCGCGGCATCCCAGCCGGCGTACTTCTCGCCGAAAAGTCTCAGGAGATCGCTGAACTCGCCGACGTCGTGATGAATTGTCCCGAGTCCCTGTGCGACCCACGGATCGCCGGCGGATCCGTCGACGGCCAACGAGACCCGAGGATCGTCCCGCAGGTTCCGAACCTTCCGATTCTGCTCTGCGCTCGGTATCCAGAATGTGTTCCGACGCAGTAAGAACCACACCGGAGTCGTGTGCGGCGAGCCGTCATTTCGGAGGGTGGTCAACCACACGCAAGGTGTATCCGCGATAGTCACGGTCCCAGTATCGGTGCCGGTGCGACGTTCACCAATCGACGGTTCTGAACGGACAAGGCCCGGTCCTCGCCGTTGGGTGAGGACCGGGCCTTCTCGGGTGGAGTGGACGCGTCAGATCTCGATCTTGGGGGTCTGCTCGCCCAGCTTGTGGCGGGCCAGCGCCAAGTTCGCACGTGCGCGGTCCAAAACGAGGTACACGAACAGTGTCGACAGTCCGGGCGTCTCGAGGACGCGAATGAGGTGGTACTGGTTGCTCAGGGTGATCAGGATGTCTTCCAGGGTGTCGGTAATCCCCAAGTTACTCATCGTGCGGAGCTTTGCTCGCACAACCTCGGAGTTGCCGGCGCCGGCATATTCGAGGCTGAACGACGGGTTGCCGCTCATACCGAGAACCATCCCGCTGTCGGCGTCGACGACGGCTGCACCGCTGGCACCGTCGATGCGCATCAATTCGCCGAGGATTTTGTCGATGTTGCTCATTGCTTCTCCTTGGTAGGGCCGAGTCGCGCTGGGCGACTCCAGGTGATGCTTCGGTGGTGAAGTCATCGGTACATTTCGAGGCGGAATCGTCGGTTGCGGCGTCGGGGGTGGGCCGGGCGGCAACTGTTCAGCTGGTGAGATGTGCGGGTTCGTTCCGTTCGATGCAGATGAGCGGCCATACGACGACTCGAATTCGTCGATTCGGTCTGCGGGTAGCCAGCCGTCTCCGGAGGGCGCGTCGAGCGGCCATCCGGTGTCTGTCTCGTAGTCCGGTGTCGGCGAGTGGAGTTGCGGATAGACCGGTGCGGTCAGCGGCCGCTTGTACGGAACCGGCTGACTGCCCGCGTCGGCGACGTTCGCGAACCAGGCAGCGTACCCGGGGTCGCTGCGATCGAGGTTCTGCCCGCGATCGTCGTCTTCCTCCCGGGAACCTCGTCGACGAAAAAGTCCCACTCGTTCCAGCCCCTTAAAAACGAACTATTTCCGATCAGAGCGTTCCGGATGAACGCGGCAGACCGGACAATCCCGCCCATAGTTACTTTGCAGTTAAATAACGGTAGCATGGGTTGGCGGACGGGGCATACGGTCCAATCCTGCAGTCGGGCCGACGAGGTGCTCGGATTCGACGGGCCGCCCAGGCGATCCCGGCCGGTCGGCGGCGCCGGTCGGTTCGAACGCCGGCTGCCCTCTGGCATCCTTGAAGGATGAAGAAAACGATCACCGGGTTCATCGGTGCCTGCTCGCTGGTGGCGCTGGTTGCCTGCGGTTCTGACGGAGACAAGCCGACCGAGGTCGGAACACTCACTTCCTCCGCTTCGGCGACCGCCACTGCGACGCCGACGACGTCATCCGCGGCTCCGGCGACGTCGCCGGAATCGACGACCGAGGCACCGCCCGTCGACTCGAGCGTCCCGGCCGAGGTCCCGTCGGACCCGAATGTGAGTTCGGCGCTGCCACGGACCTACGCGCAGGCGTGCTCCGACGTTCTCCGGTACCTCGACGCATACCAGCCGGCGATTGACGAGTCGGGCGAGGAAATGGGCATGACGCGTGAATCATTGGCAAACGACATGCTGACCTCCATCCAGGCCTATCCCGAATGGTCGAGCTTGTCTGCCGACGAGCAGGCCGAGGTCACTCGCGGATTCGCCGCAGCGACTGCGGGAAGTTGCTGACCAACCTTCAGAACAACGATTCCTGAATCGCCACGCCTGGGGACTCGAACTCGCCGACGGTGATGGTTCGACCGACCAGTCCGGACACGTCCGCGACAAAGCGTGGTGATTCAGGATCGGGGTCGATCCGCATCGATGCGATCGAACCGGCAAGGCCCTCTAGATACAGGGAATGCTCCCCGGACTCGAAAGTGTGCGGATACGCGATCAACGGTGCGGCATCGAAGACCACGTCGGCGCATTCCGGCGCCCGCCATTCTTCGGGAGCCTCCAGGATCTCGATGCCGTCGATGTCCGATCCGATGTCCTTCAGCTCGTCGCTGATCGACGATACGAAGTGGTGCAACGACTTTCGGAGTTTTTCTCGATCAAGAGTTCCCGTCAACGCCTCGATCTTCCGAGACGTACGTATGGCCTGGCTCAAGTGGAACTCTTCCGACGCCCTGGCTTCGAGCGAACGGATGCTGTAACCGTCCGTCGACCGCGCGACGAACAACGCGCAGACCGCGCCCTGCTCGGCGACTCGCGGATGTTTGCGAAACTCGGACGCCGTCCCCACCTTCATCTGACCGCCGGCGAATACGTCCACGTAGAGCCATTGTGGTTGTGCGAGGTAGGTGCGCACGTTCGGATGAATGTGCGCCCCGCTGACGTGTGCCTGATGAACTGTGGTGAACCCCTCGCGATTTCGGCACCGGTCGCATTGGCGCCCGGCAACGACCGTGGCCTCGCGGTCACACGGCGAGTGCCCTCGACCTTCTGCGGTGAGATCTCGCCAGCCGAGGCAGCGGCGGCCCTTCTTCTCGTCGACGGAAAACCGCAGAACCGAGTCGTGAGTGAAGAAGGTCGTAGCGGAAGTGGTGTCGTCGACGCATCGGATCCGCGGTGCTGTCGGGTTCGACCATTCGATTCCGCGAACGAGCAGGGTCATTGAAGTGTCGATTCTTTCTGTAGTTCACAGGTCGACACCCATGGTAGTCAGTGCACATGCGGGTCAGTGCAGTGGTTGTGCCCCACGTTGTCCGAGCATCAGTGTCATCAGCCCGGACTCCTGACTCTGCGTGTTGATCATGTCGCGGGCGGACTGTTTCACTGGCCCGCTCTCGAACAGGGTATCGGCCACCTGTGCCATGGCGATCCCGCCACGGTGGTGACGTTCCATCAGTTGAAGGAACAGAACCTCGGCGTCGAGCCCGCGAGCGGCGCTCAGTTTCTCGAGTTCTTCCGTCGTAGCGATGCCCGGCATGGCGTCGGCCTCTGTTTCCGGCGTTGCCGGGTGATGATGAGAGTCGCCCGCACTGCTCGGTGACGCCTCCATCCACGCCATCGGCGTTCTACTGTTCGGCGGGACACCGGCCAACCGCAGCCAACCGAGCATGACACCGATTTCCGTTCGTTGAACATCGTCGATCTGTTGGGCCAGTCTCGTTACCGCCGGGTCCACATCAGGACTCAGACGCGCGAGAATGAAGAGTGCCTGTTGATGGTGGGCCGCCATGTCGTGTACGAATCCGATTTCGGTTTCGCTCAGAACAGCTGTCTGCGTGTGGTTCTCGGGTGCAAACAGGGGACGTAGTGCTGCGCCGAGTACGAGCAGCATCAGTGCCGCAGCTACGAGCGCGACGGCTTTGACCGATCGTGGCACCGTCATGATCCCACGGTCGTCTTCTGGTCGGCGGGTGGTGTGTAGACACCGTTTTCGAGTTGCATGGCAACAAAGCCGTTGTCGGCGCACGTCGCCCACAATGTGGTACCTCGCCATTCGGGTGGGGAGAAGCACCAATCGGTCGAGATGTCGCCGAGAGCGAGCATGCCCGACCGCGAACTCAGCGCTTGGCCGGGGTCGAACTGGCCCTGCGCGATCGACTGCGCGATTGCCGGGGTGCTGAGGATGGGTACCCCGATGAGCGATGCGAGAGCGTGCGGCGAGTTGGCGAGTTGGAGATTGTCGCCGGTCCGAGCAGGTGGGTTGAAGTACGCAATTTCGTGGACATCGAAGGGATCTCGAATGTCGAAGACCCGAATTCCGCTCGAGATCCATCCGCATGCCAGCGCCGTCGGGTCGACCGGGCGATCGGCCGAACAGTAGTGAGATTCGTACGCGAACAGCGATCCGCCGGCAGCGGACGCCAGCGCAGCGTCTTGATTCTCCGGCAGATTGATCTCGAGCTTCACCGAATTGACGACCGACGGTTCGTCGTCATGGGAGACGTCGATCAATTTGACTCCGCCTGAACCGCCTTCGTCGACGGTGAACAGGTACGGCGAACCGTCGTACGTCACGGGAATGCTGTGCTGGGTGGCCCACCCGTCGGTCCACGAGAGCTGGGACAGTTGGCGCACCCGAGGATTGGGGACGCGGCGCTGAACCTCACTGATGTCGAGAACATGTATTCCGCCGAGATTGTTGGACAGGTACATGCGAGTTCCGTCGGGACTGATTCCGAATCCGTGGGTCGACAACCCGATGAGGTCCTGCCAGATGACACGCGGGTTGGTGGGATCGGTGAGATCGACGGCGCTCACCACGCCGGGGGCGGTGCCGGAAGACCAGTAGGTGTTCCCGTCCGGTGAGAACCCACCCTCGTGATTGGTGATGGGCAGCAGCATTCCCAGATCGGTTCCCGGCCCGGGGTTGAGCAGTTTCGGGTGTGCGCAGTCGGAGATGTCGTAGACCGACATCAGGCCGACGCCGGTCAAGAGCGGAACGCCCGTGCCCACCAGCAGCTTTCGCGTGGCGTTGACCTTGAGGCTCTCCCACGTTCCGGCCAGCATCGCCGGTTCGGTCAGAGTGGCGGTGAGTGCGGGGTTGGCAGGATCTGACACGTCGAGAACTTGGACGCCTTGCGCGGGGCCGAGGAGGTTCCCGGGGAAGAAGCTGCCGACGTACGAGCAGTGTTCGAAGTTGGTGGATGTGATCCCGCCGCCGCGACCCGAGTAGCCACCGATCTGAGACATGTTGCAGCTGTAACCATCCCGGCTGCGTCCGCTGTTTCGGTCCTCGGCCGGAACATCACCCTGCAACCCGGTCTCGGGCATCGAACCAGGCCCGCACTCCGCACGACTCGCCGCGTTCGAACCGACACCGGAGGTTTCGAGGATCGAGCCGGGGGCGGTGGCTGGTTCGGCCGCGGCGACACACACGGGAAGGATGGTGATCAATGCGACGAGCGCGATGGCAGATCTGGTTCTGATGGTCGTGAACGATTTCATCGAGTCCAACTCCCGGTGCGGGATTGCCTTTCGTATCTCACGGGCAGACGTATCTCACGGGCAGACGTATCTCACGGACAGGCAGCACGGAGGGCAGGCGCGGGTTCGAGCGCTCACGACGGTCGGGTCGGGGTGTGAACCGGTGTCGGGCCGCAACCAACCGGACAATGCTGTCCGGTTGGTATCGTAGTGTGCGTGACATCGTCTGGCCGCGTCAATAGCGGATCTCTCAACAGAGGGCCGAGAGACGCGGCGCGCAATCGTGCGGCACTCATCTCAGCAGCTCGCGAGGTGTTCGCCACCCAGGGTTTCGCTGCTCCGCTCAGCCTGATCGCCCGTACGGCCGGTGTCGGCCAGGGCAGCCTCTACCGGCACTTTCCCACTCGCGAAAGCCTGGCACTCGCAGTGTTCGACGAGAACATCGTCGAGTTGCAGGATCTGGCTGCCGATCCGGATTCGACTCTCGACGATCTTTTTCGTTTGTTGGTCGACCAGATCACCACCTCGATCGTGTTCGTGGAGGTCATCAAACCTGTCTCCTTCGGCGATTCACGACTGAATTCGGCCGGCACCCGCCTGACCGATCTTCTCGAAGGTCGCCTCGACGAAGCGCGTCGAGCTGGGAAGATACGCGAGTCCGTCACTGCCGAGGACGTGATCCTGGCGATCGCCATGTTCGCCGCGATCATGGAACGGACCGCCGAGAGCTCACGAAAAGAAGTCGCGCACGCGGCCTGGAACCTACTTGTGCAGGGACTGGCCGGGCCGACAGCGGCGGGCTGAGTCGCGTTCGCCTCGCGTCTCGAGGTGATCGCCTAGGCTCGTGTCATGGCTATTGTCTGGACAGTTCCTCGCGCTATCGGCTCCACCCTGCTCGTTGCTCCGTTGATCAAGGAGTTCCTTGTCGAGGGTGACGGCACCCTCGATGCAAAACTGACTGCGGTCGGTACGGTCTCTGCATCTCTCGAGAAGCAAGTCGGCCGCACGTTCACCTCGATCAGCGCTGCCTCGGCGGCAATCTTTTCCGGTGCTGCCGGTTCTGCCAGCGTGCCCGACGCACTGCGTCTGGCCGTGATGCGCACTCTGTCCACCGAGGTCGTCGTCAGGAAGCCGGCTCCGCAGCCGTTCACCGAAAAGGTCGGGAAGCGGTTGGGGCAGTATGTCTTTGCGTTGCGTGACCCACGTAACGACCAGGTATTCCATGTCGGGCACGGCACGGGAAACCAGGTGTTCGCGCCGGTGTTCGAAGCGCTCGGTGAACTCGCGAATCTCGAAGGAGCGGACGGCCCGGCCGAGTCGAATGCTGCTGTGACGGCAGCCAAGATCGCTCGGATCCGTGAAATCTACGACGCAGGTTCGGCAGTGGAGCACTTCGTACTCCTCCGATCTGTTTCCGCCGCCACCGATTCGGCTGCCACTACCGGAGAGGTCGTCCGCGGCATCGTGGAAGCCTTGCGGATTACCGACGCGGGAGACGGCCTGACCAACCTCGCGGGCGATACCTCGGACAAGGACGCCCGTGCGACCCGCGTCGAGGAACTCGCGTTGCGATACTCGGCCGATCCCGCGCCGGAACTCCCGACGCCGAGCATCGTCCTCCACGTACCGGCCTCCGCCCGTCCGGGAGTAACGCCGGAAGAGATCTACGAACTCGCACGCGCCGAGTGGTCTGCCGGTGCGGCTGTCCGTGCCGAGATCGGCATTCCCGTTCTGGTCTTTGCCGACAGCATCATTCGTGGTGCCTTCCGCGCACAGTCATGGGAGGTCTCCACTCGCAATGCCGACGGAAGTCAACTGTGGCGTTTCAACGGAACCGTCGACGACGAGCTTGCTGCCAAGTACGTCGGAACCGAGGTCACCCCGCACAACGTCGGCCTGAAGAAGTGGCCCGCCAGTGGGTGGGTCACGAGGTTGACTACCGCTCGTCCGGGTGCGGCTATGCCGGGACCTCGTAAGTCCAAGTAACGCAACAGCTTCAGGTAGAAGGCATTGTGGGGGCGGGATCCGTTCGGATCCCGCCCCCACAATATCGTTACCCGGTGTTGTCAGCCGAGCAAACCGCTTCCGAGGTAATCGTTCTCGGTGCACCCCGGCGGAATGAGATACACCGCAGAACCGATCGGCGTCGTCCACTCGTTGAGTGCGTCGAAGTCACTCAACCGCTGTTGGACCGGCAGATATTGCTCGGCGATGTCCCGTTGGAACGCGGCGAAGATCAACCCCGAGTTCGAGGTCTGCCCGCTCTCGGGTGCGTCGTCGTAGTTGTAAGCCCGGCGGAAGAATTGCTCCTTTTCATGTGTTCGGTGTGCTCTGGCGATGTGTGATCCTGGCGGGATCACCGGAATACCGAACTTGTCCGTGAGAGTGAAGTCCGCTTCGTCGAATTCGTCGGTTCCGTTGAGCGGAGCGCCATTGGACAACGTGCGCCCCATGGTGAGTTCGCGTCCCGAGCGATCGAGTTCGTCCCAGGTATCCATTTCCATGCGAATGCGTCGTAGTACCAAGGAGGTTCCGCCCGCGAGCCACGACTGCCCGGTCCCGTCGTGCCAGATCAGTGAATCGAAATCCACTGTTCCCGGAGCAGGATTGACCGTCCCGTCCACCTGGCCCATGAGATTACGCATCGTGGTTCCTTCGGGCGTGGTGCCACGTGCGTTCCGGAATCCTTTCTGCGTCCATCGGATTGTCGTCAGTGATCGGACGTTCTTGGTCAGCACTCGAACGGCGTGAGCAATGGTCACCGGATCGTCGCCGCAGATCTGCAGCAGCAGATCCGAGCCGCCCCATCGTTCGTCGAGTCGATCGATCGCGTAGCTCGGCAACGGCTCGAACCAGTCCGGTTGACGTGCCTGCAATCCCAGCTTGGTGAACAGGCCGGGGCCGTAACCGACGGTCACCGTCAGGCGCGCCGGATCCACGGCAAGTTCCCGTTCGGTGTCCGCCAACGCCGGACTGCCGGCGGTCAGCCGTGACGCATCCTCGGACCACATCTTCATGATCCCGACGACGACTGCTCGATCGGTTCCAGGCAAGAGGTCGAACCCGATGAACGTGCCGTGCGCTTGTGGAGTGGTGGCGATCCCAGCTTGGTGGACTCCGTAGAACGGCTCCACGAGCTTGCCTGCTTGCTGCTCGTGTTCGCTGCGCTCGACCACTGTGGTTGCGCCCCAGGTTATTCCCGCGACGCCGAGCGCGGCGGCGCCTCCTCCGAGAAGGCGCCGCCGGCTGAGAGCTCGGCTGGGCGGGTTCGTGTTCTCAGCCACCGTGATTCGGGTCGTAGTTCTCCTGATTACCGGAGAAGTCGCGAATCTGAGCTGTGAACGTGGTGCTGGAACCGTCGTCGTAGATCAGGGTGAGATCGGTTTCGGCGCCCGGGAGCAGCGGCGCCGACAGGTCCATGAACATCAGGTGGTCACCGCCCGGGGTAAGGGAGGCGGAACCGTTGGCAGGGACCAGGAAACCGCCGTCCTTGGGGCGCATCGTCATCGTTCCGCCGTCGCCGGTCACGACTTCGTGCAATTCGAGTCGAGACGACGCGGGGCTGGTGGCCGAGACCACGCGTACGTCCTTGTCACTGGAGTTGATGAGTTCGGCGAACGCCGCACTCATGCCTTCCGGCGCGGCCTTGACCCATTGATCCTGAACTGTGATGGATTGTGCAGCTTCGGTTTCCTTGTCGGAGTTGGAAGAACAGCCGGTCAGCGCGAGAGCTGCGGTCAATGCAACAGCTGCGAATATCTTGGTGCGAACAGTCATGTGTGTCTCCGTAATTCGTGATTGTCAGGTAGTGGCGCGGCGTTTGAACGCCGCAATGCACACGTCGATCAGCAGGAATGCGAGCAGGCTGATGCCGAGTAGCGGAACGAACCAGCCGACCAGCGCCGTGATCGCGACGAGCGCAACGAGGCTGATCGGGGAGAGGTTGCGGATTCCGCCGCGGGCAGGAACCCGGCCGACTGCCCAGTCGGAGCCACGGGTGGGGCGTCGGCGCCACCACATGATGTAACCCCGAATGACCACGCTGACCAGCGCGAGCGCCAGTGCGGCGAGTGCGATCTGGTTGGCAAGGCCGAACAGAAGGCCCATGTGGAGTTGGATTCCCCAGGCCGAAAGTTTGGCTGCGAGTGGCCAATCCGAGAACCACAACTCGTCGGTGACCTTTTGTGTCGCTCCGTCGATGGCGATGGTGTTGTTGCTGTACACCCAGGGCTCACGAGTCTGGGCGACGGTGAACGCTGTCTCGGCATTGGCAGGTATCGATACTTCGACCGGACCGGTGATCCCGTTGTATCTGGCGATTCCGAGGACGGTGTCGACGCGTCCGACGTTGGTATCGGTCAGAGTGCCGGTGGCAGCGGGAGCCATGTCGTGGCCCTCGTGCCCGCCTGTCGCCGGTGGGGGAGCGTCGCCGAGAGTTTTCACGACGGAGGGCGTCGTCCAACTCAATGCAGTTCTCAGATTGCTGACGTTCTCTCCGGCGTAGGTCGACCACGTGAGGCCGGTCGCCGAGAGGAAGACCAATGCAACTGCTATCCAGATGCCGACGACACCGTGCCAGTTCAGGGTCCGGCTTCGTCCGGTGGACGCTCGGTCGATCGTGAGCAGACGAGCGTTCCTGGCGGTGCGGTATCGACGGAACCACAGGTAGACGCCACCGAGTGCGACCACCCACATCCACGACGCGGCCAATTCGCTGTAGAGGCGGCCGGGTTCGCCCAGATGAAGGTGGCGATGCAGCTGGGAGATCCAGGTGCGCAATGGCAGCGAACCACTGCTTCCGTACACGGCCAACTCGCCGACCGGCTGTGCGAGCACCGGATCGACGAAGACCGCGAGCCTCTCCGATTCGCCCAGTGACGGATCGGTGAACAGGACCCGTGTGGTGGTTCCGGCAGCAGGGGACGGACGTACTGCCGAGACCGTCAGGTCAGGTCGATACTGCTGAGCGGAACGGATCTGGTCGTTCAGAGACGCGATCTGTCCGGTGGTGTCGGTCTGGAGGTAGTCGCTGTAGACGAACTTCTCGATGGTGGGCGCCATCGCGTAGAGGCCACCGCTCAACGCGGCGATGAGGATGAACGGCCCGATGAGAACGCCGGCGTAGAAATGCAGACGCAGTATCAGTGGTCTGGCGCCGCCAACCTGCTTCTTCGGGGGAGAACTGTCGTTGGACGCGCGCGTCTGTGCGCGCTCCAATTCGGGTGCGGACATGCGTGTACTCGATCCCGCCGTGCGCCTTTATTAACCGCGGGCGGTTAATAAAGGCGCACAGCAAAGTGGCGCACGAAATCACGTGCGTGAAAGGAAAGGGAAGGTGAGTTACACGAATGCCGGCGGGCCGCGAGTGCCCAGACCGGAAGTGAGAAGTTGACGCAGAACAACTTTGGCGCGGTATCGAGTGCGCGCAGTGAACGGCGATGGTTCAGGCGCCCACGGCCGTAGGAGCACCGCGACGATGGCCGCTACCGTCGACGCCGCCACGACGTACCCGCGTTCTGCGCCGCGGATCAGTACTGCGCACACTCCGACCGCAGCGATGTGCGCTGCGAGCATCGGGAGCGACAGGAGCAAGCCGTGTTGATGATCTGAAGCGATCGTCAATGTCGCGTGGCCGATGGCCTGACCCGCTGCGAGCATGAGGGCAAGCAAGAGCGCGGGGGATCTGCGGGTGTCGATGGACGTGACCACCGCGCCGACGCTCGCGCACGCGAGGATCAACAACACCACGGCGCTTTCGGACGGGGCCATGCCGCCGCCACCGAGGGCGTGGGCTGCGACCGACACCGCGCCGGAGGTGCCGCCCACAAAAGCGCCGCGCAGCTGCGCGACATCTTTCGGACCCGGCGTCATACGCGAAAGGATACAGGCGCCTACTACCGGGCTTAGTAGGTGATCGGTCGGGATCGTTGTGGTCGCCGACCGACGACCGTGTCAGAGGGCGATTTGTCCGATTCGCCAAACTTTGCCGAGGAGTGGACAAAACAAACATGACGGTCATTTTCCCGTGTTGACTTGGCTCCGGTCGCCGGCAACGGGTCGACGGCAGGGCAAACACATAGGAGAGTTTCATGAGGCGTCGATTCTTTGCGATATTCGCCCTGGTGGGTGCGTTCGGTCTCTTCCTGTCTTCGGTGGCCTCGGCGGACCCGGTCACACGCTCGGTGTCGGGAACCCTCGTCAACTCGTGCAGCGACTCTGGCGATCCGGTCGGGATATGGATGGTCGTATGGGACGGTTCGACGCAGATCTCCTCGGCCACTGTCGGGGCGGGTGGCGCGTACACGATCGCGAATGTTCCTCCGGGCAATTACACCGTCAGTCCCTACGCGCCCGCCGGATGCGGATCCGTACCCAACGGCACGCCGGTGGATCTGACGACATCCGACGCAACCGGGATCGACTTCGAGATGGTGAAAGTGTTCAGCATCTTCGGAACTGTCACCGGGTGTCCGGGCGTCGATGGAGTCGGTGCTTCCGACGTGACGTTGAATCTGCTCGATGCGGGCACACAAATCGCGACGACAACCACGGATGGATCCGGTGACTACTTCTTTCAGTACAAGCCGGCCAAGGATGGCTATTCCGTCGAAGTGATTCCCGGCAGCGGTTGCGGCGCCGATCCAACCTCAATTCCGGTGAATCTGAGTACGGCTGACGTCACCGGTGTCGACTTCGCGCTTACTGCCGACGGCTGCGATACAGGCAGTTCGCTCGGAAGTGTGGATCTGTCGACGATTTTCGGGAGCCTCGGGAGCTCGGAATTCTGCAGCAGCTGAACACATGTCCATGAAGGGAGGGAGGTCGCTTGCGCGATCACCCTCCCTTTTTTCGTTTGTTACCAAGGGATTTGCCCTGACATTGCGGAAGGCTGCTTTTGTCGGCAGATGAAGATATATGTGCCGCATATCGTTACGACGATCGTGTTTGCTGAGAATGGCACCAGTGTGAGGACCAAAGTCATCGAAGTGCGGGTGTAACGGTCTGTTGTGCCGTGACGGTATTGAGCAGAGAACGGCAAGCCCGCCAGAGTGATAGCGTCCGAGAGGCTATGTCCGAAATGATTCCGAACTCGACCTAGGAAAACGGTGCGCAGCGATAACAACGGTTCGAATGGCGGAGTCTTGGGGAACAACTCCGGAACAACTCAGGGCGACGGCCTTTTCGACGCGTCCGACGACGGTTACGCAACGTCGATTCGAACCGTCACCTTCACACCGCAATTCGACGAACCCGCAGCAAAACCGTTGCCCAGTCAGCGGATGCGTCAGCAACGTCGTGAAGAGCCGACCGATTTTCGGACCTCGACGCCCAGGGCTATGACGTCCGTCGACGACCTGGACATCATCAAGCGAGCGAAGCGTCCGCCTGAACGCGGTTTGGGCAGTGTGTTGTTCAAACTCACCGGTGGGAGGATCAACACGGGGCAGTCTGCTGCCGAACTCGAGCACCAAGCTCTCGTGCGCCGTGCCAACCGCACGGTGCGCGGTGTGTACAAAATTGCCTTCATCTCGCTCAAGGGCGGTGTGGGAAAAACCACGGCGGCCAAGACCGTCGGTTCGACGTTCGCGTCGATCCGTGGGGATCGCATCGTGGCCATCGACGCCAACCCCGATCTGGGGACCCTGGCGGATCGCGAACGACGTGAACATCATCTGACCGTTCGTGATCTGTTGGCCGACGGCGACATTCGCACGTACAGCGATGTTCGCTACTACACGTCTCAAGGCGACAGCCGGCTCGAAATCCTTGCGAGTGAAGCAGATCCGGAAACCTCGGAGTCGTTCAACGAGCAGGACTACCTCGATACTCTGCGAATTCTCGAGGTGCATTACAACATCGTCATCACCGACTGCGGCACAGGGATCATGCACTCGGCCATGTACGGAATCCTCGACGAAGCAGATGCGTTGGTTGTCGTCAGCCCGACGGCACAGGACGGTGCCCGTAGCGCTGCTGCAACGCTCAGTTGGCTGACCAAGCATGGCTACGCAGACCTGGTGAGCAGGTCGGTCGTGGCGATCAATTCGACGAGGCCGGGTTCGTCTTCGCTCGACCTCGATCAACTCGAAGACGTTTTCGCTCAGCGGGGAGTGCGCGCGGTCAAGACCTTGCCCTACGACGATCACCTCGGCGAGGGCGGTCCGATCGACTTGAAATTGCTGAACAAGCGCACTGCGCGGGCATATCTGGAACTTGTCGCAGCAATTGCCGACGGATTTCCGGACTCGGTGGGCAAGCACGCCTCTCGCTGAAGGTGCTCACCCACCGAATCCGATCAGGCTGCCGATGTTCAAGGATGCCGGAGGATCGCGCCGTATCCGTCGGCGAGAACCAGGCGTTCGTCGATCTGTACCAGTTCGGTTCCGGTCCCGATTGCGATGTAGGGGAGTACGCGATCGGCGGGCCCGATCAACTTTCCGCTGGTGACTTCCTTGTCGTCGGGATCGGTGAGCAACAGTGTCTCGACCTTGCCCTGTTCGAGAGCGTCGAGGACGCGCGCGGTCCCGTCGATGGAGAGACCGGAGTCCCGTCCCTGCTCTGCGACGTAGCGTTCGGTTTCCGAGTCCATCCTGCGCAGCCGCTGCGTATCGATCAGTTCACGAATCGACTTGGACACCTCAGCAGGTGACGAACCCACTGAACGTGAACCCTTTTCGACATCCACCACTCGTAGCGTCGACGGTAGGAGCTGTGCAAAAGCTTTGCGTGACTGTACTTCTCCGATCACGACCACCAGCGCGACCTTGT
Source organism: Rhodococcus sp. KBW08 (assembly GCF_003852455.1). Lineage (NCBI taxonomy): Bacteria > Bacillati > Actinomycetota > Actinomycetes > Mycobacteriales > Nocardiaceae > Rhodococcus > Rhodococcus sp. KBW08. The sequence continues at coordinate 24,792 of NZ_QAJJ01000017.1, read as the reverse complement.
GTTCGCGGGCGAGCGATGCCGCGCGCTCCACAGCCTGTGCCAGGTTCTTCCGGATGTTCTCCTCCACGAGGCTTTGACTGTCGGTGTACCGCTCCTGGCCGCCCACGTGCGCCTTGTGTACCGGGAAGCCGTCGCCGTCGACCGATTCGCCGTACACGTCACGCCCGCGGGCATCGCGCACGCACAGGTCCGCGCCGGTGTGGTCGACCTTGGCGATGAGGAAGGGCTCGGTGTCGTATCCGTGTGCGATCAGTGGAATCAAGTAGGGCAGCTCGCCCAAGGTTGCGATGGTCGATCCTGCGGGTTCGAGCAGAATATCGTCGATCAGCACTGCTTCGGGTGTGGCAACTATCGCTCGCCCAGCGCGTCCCGAGATTCCGTGATGGTTGTCCTTCACCTCGTCCAGTCGTGCGATGAGCGTTTCGGACGCGCCCTGTTTCGAGAGTTGATTGCGCATCGAGCGCCATTCGAGTTCGAAGCGCTCGCGCGCATCCTCCCGGTTGCGGACGTCTTCGAAGTACACGGAGGCAAACGGGCCGTCACTCGAACCGACCTTCTTCAGTCGCCCAGCATGCATGTCGGCTCCCTTCTGTAGTGGTCCTATGCCGCGTACCCGACAACCGGGTATTCGACACGACCGCTTTCAGTTCGCACGTTTGTTCGACTGCTGGTACTGTCTGTGAACGTGAGGGTGGTGCAGAGGGAAGCCTGCATCACTCTCACGCCAAGAGCCCGGGACCTGCCGCCGACTGCCTTCGGTGGCAGGTCCCGATTCTGCTCACTCGGCGTCGTCGGTGCCCTTCGTTCTGTCGGAACTCTTGCGCCAGTGAGTAAATCGTTCCTTGATATCCGACGCGACGTCGCCGACGCCGTTTCCGACGGCGCCGACCGCGCCGCCCAGTCCGCTGCCGATCTCGCGCACCATTCGGATCAGAGGGTCCTCTGACTCGTCGAAGTTCTGCTTGTAGGTCTTGGCTGCATTCTTGAACTCGTCGCTGATCTTCGCTCCGTCGTCTTCTCCTCGCCGCGGGTAGTTTCCGCGCAGGATCGCGGCATAGTCTCCGCTGTCCACCCATTTCTTGAGTTCTGCGGCGCGAAGTACCGAGAACGGATGCGAGAGCAGTTCGATGTTGAGGAGCTTGAGTACGCCGTCCCGGAGGTCGCCGCTGGCGTCGTACTCGGCAGCCTGGGCGAGGAATGCGTCGATGTCGATTTCACTGACTCGCGATCCGCCCGCCAATTTCATCTGGACGCGAATCGCGGTGTGGACGTCCTGCCCGCACAGCAATCCGGCGCGATCGCCGGACAGTTCGGATTTGCGCTGCCATTCCATGAGGGCGGCGATGATCGCGCGCAGTGCCCACCCGCCGACGGGTAACCAACCGATGGTTCCGGCCAGTCGCATCAAATGCATCAGGATGGTGCGGTAGACCGCATGGCCGGACAGCGCATGGCCGAGTTCGTGGCCGATGATGAACCGCTGCTCCTCGTAGTTCATCACGTCCAGCAGGCCGGTCGTGACCACCATGAACGGCTTGTCCATACCGATGGTGAAGGCGTTGACCATCGGGGTTTGGAGGACGAACAATTCTGGTGTCTCGTCGGCCTGCAGAATGTCGACGCAATCGCGTCGCAGATCGTTCAGGTCGCTGAACTGGCGTTCGTCGACCCGCACGGATGTAGCGAGATACATGAGGCGATGCTGGCGTTCCTGGAGTAAGCCGGACAGCGTCCGCAGCACGGTGTCGAACCCCCGAAGTGTCCGGAGGGTCACCAATGCAGCCCGATCGGCAGGGTGTTCCCACGCACGCGAGCTGATGTCCGGGAACTCGATTCGGGTGCGATCTGGCGCAGTGGTCATGGTGGCCCCTCACTTCGATGTGTGTCGACTCACCTCCAGGGTAACGACTAGTCGGTTTAGCGCTGCATATCGGCAGTTCACTCGGTCGGTTGAGGAAGCGTGCAGTCCGTAACTTTGGGATTGACGCCGAAGTAGTTCAGCGGGCCCGCGATGACGGTGAGCGCGATGGTCCCGACGCCGGCACAGTTGGTCGGCGAACTGCTGTAGTAACCGCGCTGGCCGGCCGCAACGGCTCCGACGATCAGCCAGATCAGAACGATCAGAGTCACAATTCTCATCATGGCGTGCTCGATTCTTCAAATATTATGGTGCCCAGCGAAATACCCGGTCAGCGAGGGTATGAAACGCACGGCCGACGGGTATCCGGGGTGTATGCGGCTCGAGGCGGGCGTATCCGCCCGAGTGAACGCACTGAAGGAGCTTGTCATGATCATCCTCGGCGTAATCCTGCTGATAATCGGTTTCGTGGTGAACATTCCGATCCTGTGGACGATTGGTGTCGTCTTGCTGGTGATCGGAATCATCCTGTACGCGTTGGGCGCGGCCGGGCACGCTGTCGGCGGTCGGCGGCATTACTACTAATCGGGAGCCGGTCCCGCATGCGTATCCATGCGTGCCGGCTCGATCGGGGTGGTGCGTTGAATGGCACGCGCGATCAGTTCCCGAAGGCAGACCTGGCGAAGCGTTCGCTGTTGCCAGTCGCTGCCGCTGCCGGTGACCGACTTGTTCCGCAGCGCCGACTCCACACTCGCGTACTCGCCTGTCTCGTCGAGTGAGTCGCGGACATGGATCAGGAGTCGGTGCAACAGTTCGGTGGCCGAAATTCTTTGTGTGGTAACAGGATCGATCGACGTTCCCAGGACCCCTTCCTTCGCGGACACCCAGGTTGCGAGACGAAGGTTCTCGAGAGAAATGTTCGGAGCCTCGATGCCCCGGTCTATCGCGCCTAACGCAGTTGCCACCAGAGCCCGTCCAAGTGTTGCCAGTAGCGCTGCATCGTCTGCTGTCGGTTGAACGTCGCAAACCCGGATCTCGACGGTCGGTAGATGGCACGACGGACGGACGTCCCAGTAGGCCATCCGCTCGTCGAGCATCACGCCGCAATCCACCATCCGCGCTACCACGGTGTCGAAGTCTGCAGCGCTCTCGAAGTACGGCGGCGGCCCGGCGACGGGCCACCTGGACCATTGGATCGCCCGCCAACTCGCGAATTCTGTGTCGGATCCTTGGTGGACACGAGAATTGGCGCTCAGAGCAAGCAAGGCGGGCAGCCAGATGCGCACGTGATTGCAGACCTGCACGGCTTCGGCTCGATCAGCGACGCCAACATGGATGTGGCAACCACAGATGCTCTGTTCGGCAGCGAGGGCGCCGAAGCGCTCACCCATCTGTCGGTAACGAGGCGCATCGCTAATCTCGAAACGCGAAGGCCCGGAAAGCGGTGCGCCGACGGCCAACAGCCTGCAGCCGTTCAACTCGGCCGCTTTCGCTGCGCGCCGACGCATGTCGATCAAATGGGTTCGGAGTTCGCCGATGCTCTGGCACACCGGAGAGTTGGTCTCGACCTGGCACCGGGACAATTCGAGCTGAAGATCCATACCGAGTGCCGACGCGGTTTCCGCGACCGCGGCATTGTCGGTGGAGGGCAACCACGATGTCGGGTCGACGAGGATGAATTCTTCTTCGACGCCGACGGTCGGGGTCGTCGATTCGTAGCGGCCAGCGGTGGATCCGGTCGAGCTGGTGGCGCTCATGCTCGCGTCTACCCGGTCGGTCGACGGAGGAAACCGACACGAGGAAGCCCCGTTCTCGTCGGGAGAACGGGGCCTGTGGTCGGTCTTGCCAACATCTCGTAAGCGTCAACGAGCCCTTGCACACCGTGTGAATCTGGGGACTGGCGTGCCTGGGAAAACGTACTGTGTCGGACTCGGAAAAACGAGACCTCCTGGCATGTTTCACCCCCTATTTCACCCTCGTGTGAGCCTGCCCGCCCGCACGTCGTCGAGTCGCGGATCGTGACCTGTCGGAGTGCGGTGGGGCTGTCTCGGTTTTATCCGTGGAGTCCGCATTTATCACGCCGATCCCGGAGAAATGTGAACCCATCTAAACTAACGTCCAACATTCAGATGTGAGGTTTCGGTGAGAGTGGCCACTCGGAGCGGCAGTGGATATGTGACCAGTTAATCCCGCGCACAGTATCTGGTAAAGTTATCGGACTTTCGGACTGGTATTGCGTTTCATCAGCGGAAATATGCAGTGGTTATGGGTGAACGTCAGAATTTGGGAGAAAGTGCGTGGGATCGTGTTGCTACCGGTTCGTTATCGCAGTCGAATGTCCACTATGTATGTGGGTGGCGCCTCTTTGAGGCTGGCAAAACTGCGTTTAAACAGTGTGGAAACTTCGCCAACCTTGTCGTCTTCGACGGAGAGTTTCGCCAGGGATATCTATCGAAATCGACGCGCCCGGAAATTTTTCTCAAGATTTACCCATCGGTTAATTGGGGAAGTTTCTCGGGTTCCAAAGATCGGAAATACTGCGGGTGGAAGCAGTTATTTGCGACAATTTGCTCGCATCTTGCTGTGTGGAGTTTTGTGGCAGAAGTGCTGCGTGGTCGAGAAATAATCCCATTGATGCTTTACATTGGGAATTGCAAGATGCACGTTTCATCCTCAGTGTTAAACGAAAGGACGAACGCAATGGGTAGCTTGGAAGATTTCGACATCGCGGCACTTCTCCAGAAGGTCATCGCATTCTTCGACGGATTCTCGTCGGAAGAGACTGAGCCGACGGGCTAAGACGCCAACGGGCTAAGACTTACCGAAGCCGCTGCGCATCCGGATGTCACCGGATGCGCAGCGGTCTTTGTTCCGCTGCAAGCCACGCTGGGAACTTCCGCGAAATCTCGACCTCAATCTGTTCCTAGCTGGTCGCGTCTTTCTGGATCAAGAGCATCGCGTCGTCGACCGGATCGAAGTACAGAGCCGGGTCGGCAACCAGTGCAGCCTCGTCACCATGAGTTTGCATGGTGACAACCCAGGCGCGATCCTCGCGTTCGACATAGTAGGCACCTGCAAGGACGCCGATGGAGCTGCCGCCCTTGAATCCGCCGTAGGTGAACCATTTCGCGGACTCCTCACTGAGCGCCGGATCCTCGGCCAGTATGTCTCGAACCGGTGCGCCGGTCTCGGTCTTCGCCATCTCTTGTAGCGAGACCAGCGCGGCACGCAGGTCCGCGGGCGAGGCGAACCAGTCGATGTCGAAAGGCCATGCGGGGGTGGTGAATGCTGACACAGGAACGTCCACCAGGCCGCCGGGTTGTGCCGCCAGTATTGCTCGACGCTCGTCCGGGGTTCCGTCGCGCCAGGCGACACGTTGTGCGCCATCGTTGCCCCAGCCGAGTTGGAACAGTGCGCGGGTCGGCTTCAGCGGAATATTGAGCGAAGGATCCGCCATGCCCATCGGGGTGAACTCGGCTTCGACCTGCTCGCGCCCGACAGCAGCGATCAGCATGTCGGTGGCGGTGTTGTCGCTGATCGAGATCATCTTGCCGGCGGTTTCCCGGACCGTGACTTCGGTTCCGGACGGCAGGTCCTGCATGGTCCCGCCTGGCATCGACTTGAGGTCGTCGGTGACGGTGAGCTTCTGATCCCAGGAGAGTGTCCCGTTCTCGACAGCCGTCGCAACTGCGCCGAGAACGTACAGCTTGATCGTTGACCCTGTGGGCTGCGGTGAAGTGTCGCCGACGCCGAAGACCTCGGCGTTCTTTCCGCCGGTGACTTCGGTGACGGTCAAGTTCGTCGGCGCGGGAAGTGCTTTGACAGCTGTTTCGAGCTCTTGCCATGATGCGGCAGGCACATGATCGTCTTTGGCCGGTGTGATCGCCATTCCAAGGACCAATCCGTTGCCGTCGACGACGACGTTGATGTCGAATGCGCCGCCGGTGGCACTGGTGATGGAAACGGTGCCGTCGGTATCACCTCCCGTGTAATTCACTGGTGTCCAGGGCTGTCCGGCTCGGATGGAGTCGAAGTCCGGAGGCGTCAGGACGACGGGTGCGGTGGGTCCGAAGTGCTCGGCGATTTCTTCCTGGGTCAATGGCGTGCTCGTGTTGAAAGCACTGAGAAGCCAGGTGATCTGCTTGCCGACGGAGCTGTCGGGGATCGTGACTGTCGCAGGTGTATCGGAGGCGGAGCTCGTTGTGCTGTTCTCAGAGGTTTGTGCAGAATCGGACCCGGAGGTACATGCCACGAGGGCGAATACCGCTGCGGAGGCAAGTGCCACCAGCGTGAGCGGGCGACTCTTCCTGCGTGTGTGTTCGAGTTTCATGGATTCATTTCATCAGCGTTCTCTTCGGCGCGCGTCCGTCTGAGGTGTGGACATACTCAGCCTGAAGTACTGAATCGGTTCATCCTCGAGTACCGTCAACTCCTTGTGGTGGTGACACGCATGTTGAAGCTGGACAATAGGGAGAAATGCTGCACCCGAGTAACTTTCGTGATGACTGCGAGATTCAGTTCTTGGTTGCGGCCAGGAAAGTGGGCTGCGTCGACAGTGCGGCGATCTCTTCGGGGAGATCAGGAATCGGGCGATCATACAGATCTGCCAACTCGACCGAGTTGAAGCGTCGGACGGTCCAATTGTGTTCAGTCAACCACTGTCCCGGATCGGATCGTTTGTCGCTGTAGAACAGTTGCGAAATGTCCAGGTCTCCGAACGGACTCTGCGCAAAGTACTTGGATCTGATGGCCGCCAGCTTCTTCGGGTCCGTGCCGGCCGGAAAGTCGTTCACTGCCAACCGACTACCGGTCGCCGAGAGTTCGTCGATCCGCTCGAACAATGCATCGTGGGCAGCGCCGGGGAGGTACGCGAGCAGGCCTTCTGCCGACCAGGCAGTGGGGTCGTTCCGATCGAAACCAGCGCTCTCGAGCGCAGTCGGCCAATCGTTGCGCAGATCGGTAGGAACTGTGCGTCGATCGATTTTCGGCTGGGCATCGCGCGCGGTGAGCACTTCGGCTTTGAACTCCAGCACCTTTGGTTGATCTACTTCGAAGACTGTCGATCCTGGGGTCCAGTCCAGTCGATAGGCGCGCGAATCCAACCCTGCCGCAACGATTACCGCCTGCATGATTCCGGATTCGGTTGACGACAAGAAGAATTCGTCGAAGAACCGGGTTCGCAACCCCATGAAACCGCCGAAGGGGGTGTCGTCGAGGAGCGCGGGATCTTTCAGAAGAGCTGTGAAATGCGGCTCCGCTGCGGCCTCCACGAACCACGATGCGAATTGGTCCTCGATGATCGCGTCCGTGCGGGTGCTTTCCAATGCGCGGAACGTCGCCACTGCCAGCGCAGTGAGTCCGACACTACTGACGATGTCCCACGTGTCTCCATCGCTCCGCATTGCCTGGGTGTCCTTCCGCTCTGGGTGACTGAGCCGAACTCTCTCGACTTTACGCCCGAGCGACCGCTTGCCGCCTGGAACGGAACGGTCGGAACTGGGGCGCGGAGCGAGCAGCGCGTCAGTGCCGGAACATTCTGTAGTGCAAGGCGTTCGGTTTGAAGTAAGTCCTGCCAGGCATCTGCCAGGGTAGTGCCAGTGGACGGCCAGGATGCAGGACTTCACTGGGGTGTGCCCCGTTCGGGACAGCCAGAGGGAGTCTGGAGAAATCTTCGGAGAAGGGATCGATCATGGCTCGACTATTCACACCGGAACAACGTAAGAAGCACTTCTGGGCCAAGCTCGCAGTGACGGGTGCGGTATTGACGGTACCGATAGCCGTGCTCGCCGCGCCGGCCTCGGCGGATACGGTGAATCATGATGTAACGCAGACTGATAACAGTTGGTACGGAGATCAGGGTGGCGATCACTCGCACGATTGGGACCATGGTGGAAACGGCGGCTGGAACCAGGGTGATAACTGGAATCAGGGCAACGACTGGAATCAGGGCAACCAGAATCAATGGCAAGGCGGGCAAGGTCCGGCACCCGCGCCGATAGTGAACCCCTTCGCCGGACTGTTCGGTTCCAGCTGATCGGTCGTCTGCACGACGAATTTCGTTTCGAGACAGAGAGAATGTAAGCCCATGTTGCAGGAAGGCGCGCTCGAGGTGTTGGCCGCCGCGGCACGGAGCGGTAGCAATGAAGCCATGGCCGATTTGTACGCGGCGTTTCGTCCGATGGTTGTGCTGCGGTGCCGCGCCGAGCTTGATCGGACTGTCTCCGACTCCGCCGCGGATGCCTCGTGCCTCGCTGTTCTCGAGGCAGTGCGCGACGGATTGGAGTTGAATCAGCCTTTCCTGCGGTTGCTGTATGCGAGAACGAGCGTCGCGATTGCCCGGGCGGCACCCGACGGGTTCAGTGGCGGGCCGCTTCCGTCGCCAACGGCCCTTCCGGTTGTCGAACGCGATGTCCTGGTTCTGCGTCTGATCGTCGGCCTCGGCACCGAGGCGACCGCAACATCGCTTGCCCGTACGACGGACGAGGTGTCACTCGACCTGCATCGAGCGCTGCAGCGACTGCGAAAGTTGCCCTCCGCGAATGCAATCAGAAACATTGTGACTGGTCCCCGTGAAGTGGCCGGCAAAGGTCACCACCTTGGTGTCTGCCGAGGACCATCTGGGGGATCGCCCATCTCGGGCTGACGAATCTCGAGACAGTGCATGTCGTTCTTGCTTAGCCTGCGAGTCGAGTATGGTTGGATACCAATGTATTTCGAAGGATTCCAAGCTTTTCGACTTCCACCTCGACCTGGTCGCCTGGTTGCAGTAGCCATTGAGGTGAGCGTGCGTAGCCGACTCCCGACGGGGTGCCCGTAGCGAGAAGGTCCCCGGGGCGCAGCGTGAAGGTGTGTGAGATGTGAGAGAGCGTGTCGCCGACTGTATAGACCATTTCGTCGGTTCGGGCGTCCTGAACGATTTCGCCGTTGACGCGGGTTTGTATCCGAAGGCCGTCGCGCAGGTCTCCGACTTCGCTCGCAGGAACCATCGGTCCTAGTGGGCCGGATCGGTCACCGTTCTTTCCGAGTATCCACTGCGAGGTGAGTTTCTGTGCTCGTCTGCAGGTGAGATCGTTGAACGTCGAGTATCCGACGACAGCTGCAAGGGCCTCGTCGGGAGTGGCGTCGGTAAGCTTCCGCCCTACCCAGGCGACCACCTCTCCTTCCCAGTCGAGACCCTGCTCGTTGGCGGGAACGGGGACACCAGTGTCCCCGACAGTGAGGGAGTTGGGCCACCGGGCGAACAGAGTCGGATGGACGGGTAGGGGCTCCGCGCGGTAGCTCCCCTCTGCTACGTGGGCAAGATAGTTGAGTCCGACGCAGACCACTCTCGCGCCCGGCAGGACCGGTGGAACGAACTCGAAGTCGGTTATCGGCAGACGCGGGCCGGTCGGAGTCGTTGCGAGCTTGCCGGCGGGATCCGACCAGAACTCCTCGAGAGTGCACACGACACTCACCTGGGCACCGTCCTCGGACAGTTGAGCCACCTGAACTCCACGATCGGGTTGCTGAATCCCAACGATTTTCATCAGTTGCCTTTCAGGTTCGAATTAAACCTATAAACCTTCGGAGGTTTATGGTTTCATAGGACTATGCCTCACGAGACCCCAGATGGACAAGACGGACGCACACGACGGAGTTCTGTTGCGCCGAGTGACCCGATTTCTGTGCTGTCGAAATCCGCGGGGAGGGGGACCCGTGCCGAGCAGTTGGCAGCGGCGATCGACAGCCGGATTCGGGAGCAGAACCTGGAGTCCGGGGCACCGATCGGCACGCTGGAATCGCTTCGCAGCGAGACCGGATTTGCGTATTCGACTGTCAGCGAGTCGGTTCGGCTTCTTCGTGATCGGGGAGTGCTGGAGATTCGCCAGGGGCGAGGCGGCGGCTTATTTGTCGCTGAGAGAAGCCCAGTAGTTCGCTTGCGCCATACGTTGCTGAGTGTCGCCGAGGAGCCTTCGGTAGTCGCGGACGCTATCGAGTTGCGTGATCACCTCGAAATATTGATCGACACTGCTGCGGCTCGGCACCGAAGCCGGACCGACATCGCCGACTTGGGGGCACACCTGAAGCGGATGGAATCCGCCCTCGACTGGGACTCCTTCCTCCGAGCGAACTGGGCCTTGCACGAGCGAATCGCGACGATCGTTCCCAATGGCCTGGCGCGATCGGTCTACATCGGCACTCTGGGTCCGCTGCACGGCACGGCCACCGAATTCGACAACGAGCGTGCCGCCGCGGACTACCGCACCGAGAGGTTTCACATTCACGTCGAACTTGTCGACGCAATCTCCGCCGGCGATGTGGCTGCAGTAAATGCAGCCGTCGTACGGCACAACATTCCAGCCTGAAAGGACGATTCATGTCCGGTGAGTTCCGCTCACATCTGTTTTCTCACGATCATCGCCGACTCTCGAGTGTTCGAGGTTTGGATCCCTACGCCTATCGTGATGTGTCGAGTCGGCCTGGGACCTTTACCGGTGATCTCGTTGAGGGATGGAGGCCGCTATACCTCAACGAATTTCGGGGAGTCACCGAAAACGGCACGATCACGGACGGGCTTTACCCATTGACCGCAGTCACGCACCGTGAAGAGGCGCCGGTAGGTGAAATGGTGGGTGCCGCGAAAGATTTGATTTCGGAGTTGAGTGACGCCGATCGCTCAAGGATCAGTTATCCGATCGACGCTGTCGAGTGGCAGACGTGGGCAAACCCTGAATTCATGCAGTTCGACACAGGTGTGCGACTCGAGTTCCAATCACAACGCGTCAGACAGTTGGCCTTGCGGTTGGTCGAGGCGTCGCTGAGCCCGGAGGGCTTTCGAATCGTCCGAAACATGATGTTGATCAATGGTTTTCTCGGCGAGGTTGTCGGGTTGGAGACCATCCTCAACGAATTCAGTTACAACGTCGCTCTGTACGGTGAGCCGAGTGTCGTGTCGCCGTGGGGATGGCAGCTGTACGGTCACCACTGCGCGGTCAACTGCCTGATCATCGGCGGGCGGATGGTTGTAAGTCCGGTATTTCTCGGCGCGGAGCCCAACGAGATAGACGCGGGTCCTCACGCCGGCACCGAATCGTTTACTGGTCGAATCGAACTCGGGATAGAACTGATGGCCGCCCTCACGGACGACCAGCGGCGTGTGGCCACTGTGTACGGGCTGATGAACGATCCAGCCATGCCTCCAGGGCGAGTGCACCCCGGGGACGAACGGCACCTCGCTGGAGCGTTCCAGGACAACCGCGTGATTCCCTTAGAAGGCCTCCCTGTCGATCAAATGGACACTCGTGCCAGGCAATTAGTGCTCGCGATCGCCGAACAGTTCGTGGAATTGTTGCCCGCGGGACCTCGGACAGCTCGTCTGCGCGAGATCGAAGAGCACCTGGACCAGACATGGTTCTGCTGGATCGGCGGGCATCGTCCGGGGGACGTCTTCTACTACCGTATCCAATCTCCGGTCTTGATAGCCGAACTGGATCACCACTGCGGTGTCTTCCTCGACTACGACACTCCTCAGCCCTTCCATATTCACACGGTGATGCGCACTCCGCATGGCAACGATTACGGACGTTCCTACGTTCGGCAGTGGCAAGAGCAGACAGAATCGTGAACGGCAGTCAGCTCCACGGAGTCGTCTCGGCCAGACATTGGATTTCGAATCTACTTCACACGTACGTCGACTTTGCCGATCGCAAAGACATCGACGGTGCTGTGGGGCTCCTGGCTTCTGCCCGAGTGAGCTTTCCCGGGATGGGTTTCGATCATCCGGACGATGCGAAGAATTTCTTCGCAGACTTGTGGAAATCACCAGTGCCACATCGCCATGACGTCAGCAACCTCGTGGTGCTCCCCGGGGCGGGCCCCCGAGTGTGGAAAGCCCACGCGCACTACACTCGGTGGGTGTTCGAACCCGACCCTTGCGTGCACACCCTCGGTGAATACACGATGGTTGTCGACGAACGAGACTGGAGCATCATCGAGCTGACGGTGACCAGGACCTGGACGAGGAGCTAGTCGTGGCGAACATAGGCAGGGCCACGGTGATTCTGGATTCGATCGCCGAGAGTCGCTGGCCAATGACGCTGACAGACCTCGCCACCCGCACCGGACTTCCACGTTCGACGGTGCATCGAGTCATTCAAGCCCTCGAACGCGAGTTGTACGTCGTCCGAGTTCCGGACAGATCCGGATACATCTTGGGGCCCGGCTTACTCAAGTTCGGGATGAATGCTCACCTGCGGCTGCTGTCGGCCAACCGATCCCAGCTGGCGACGTTGGCTCGAACCGTCAACGAGAACGTGGAGTTGGCGATCTTCAGTGGTCGCGAGGTTGTCGTCGTCGATCAGATTGCCTCCCCGGAGAGGCTCAGAGGTGTCACCAAGGTTGGCAAGAGCTTTTCGCTGCATGCGAGTTGTATCGGGAAGGCCTTGCTTGCCCAGTTGCCGGAAGAGCAGGCAGTTGCGTTGTTGTCACCGGATCTACCGCGATTTACGGATAACACGATCACCGAACGAGCAGCGCTGCTGGGGGAACTAGCGGAAGTGCGCCGTTCCCACGTTTCCGTGGACATCGAGGAGCACGACGTAGGGATTTGCGCCGTGGCTACTGCAATGACCGGGCCGACGGGTGCCCTTCAAGCTATCGCCATTGTCATTCCGTCCGGTCGGTTCAAAATGAAGAAGGAACTCGCGATGGAAGGTCTCAAAGTGGTGAACAGTCAGGTAGATCTGGAATTGTCGCGAGCTCGACTCTGAATTCGACTGCTTGAGAGTATTTTTTCGTGTTGTACCGTGGCTTTTGCAGCTCGCGCGAATCAGTTCCCGCCTCCTGCGCGGAGGTCGGGAACTGATTCGTGTTCAGTGGAATTCTTACCGTCCGATGCCTCTGTCTGCAAAACAAAGTGCACAGACCGCGACCACGCACACGGCCGCGGCGTTCGCGAATGTACTGAACAATCCGACGGCCCCGCCCGACATGATGGCGGTACCACCGATTACCGGGCCCAAGAACGCCCCGACGAATGATGTCCCGTTCGACCAACCGAGGGCAGTTGCTCGTGCCGGCAACGGGTAGATGTCAGCTGTGGTCGTGTGCACCAGATTCATCGTGGAATGGCCGCCGATGCCCATCAGTGCCACGCAAATCATGGTCGCCGTCATCGATGTCGGGAGATAGACCATACCGAGAAGTCCGACAAGCGTGCACGCACTGGTGCCTATCGCCACGACTGAGGCCCCGCGGCGGTCGGCGGCCCACGCACTGAAAAAGGATCCGAGCACTGCGGCGCCGGTCAGGGTGAAGGTGATCACAAGAGCGGTGTTCAGCGAGTACCCCAGGTCAATCATCGACTGCGCTGCCCACACGTTGAGCCCCTGCCACGCAACCATGTTGGAAATTGCGCATACCGCGACAGTCAGCGCGATCAAGGACCCGCGCCCGGTGAACAGTGCGGCAATCTTTTCCCGACTGGACCATAAACGCCCCGCCACCTCTTGGGCAGTATCGGTCGGGATATCGATCATCACGACGGCGGCGAGGATCACCAGGGCAGTACATGCACCGATGAAGAACATCGGGCGCCATCCGAACGCAGGAAGCACCGGAATTGCGAGCAACGACGCGACCACGCCACCGAGCGGAATACCTGCCATCGTGATCGTGACAACCAACGACGCCCGTGACGAATCCGCACTGTTGCGGGCGACTGTCATTGCAGTGGTGAGCGCGCCGCCGACACCGAACCCAGTGACAAAGCGCCCCACTGCGAGCATGACGATGCTGATCGACGCTCCGGTGATCACGGCTCCGAAAGCGAACAGAGCGATGGCAACGATGAGAACCCACTTTCGACCGGAGCGTTCGGCAGCGAGAGGGGCCAGTACAGATCCGGCGATGGCTCCGATATAGACAAGCCCGCCGACCAGTCCTGCTTGTTGATCGGTTATGCGCAGGTACGAGTCTTCCAACAGCAACGGAATAACAGATCCGTAGACGATCAGGTTGAATCCCTCGATCACGGTGATAACCATGCACAACCCGATTACGGCGGGGTTGGATCGAGTCTCCCCACATTCATCGGTACGGGCGGGTGCGTTGAGATGCATGTGTTGTCTCTCCAGATGGTGAGCCCGATTCGGGCGGTCGATGTGATGCGTGCCATCGTCCGATGTCGACTTCTCGGGCGTAACCGTTTAGTCCCGGAAACCGGGACAAGTGGGGTGACGCGCAGCACACCTGACTCATACCTTCAGCTCGTTGGAAAAACGCAATCCCGAGGAGCTGAATCAATGGACCTGTCAGAAGTCGCCGCTCTACTCGACCCGAAGCCTTTGCAATTGGAGATGGGATACGAGCGACTGCCGTCTGGAGGACTGCACGTCGCAGTACGTACGGATATGCACGGTTGCACCGGTGAGATGCTCGAATGGTGGGTTCGCTGGCGTTGCGACACACAGAAATACGTCTGGTGGCATCCCATCGACCACACGTACAGCAGTTGGCAGGGTGATCTCTCGGACGACACTCATATCGGCAGCGAGCACGTAGTCACCGAATACTTCTCGGGGCAGCCTGCCGATGATCTGGTCATTCAATTTCGGGATCCGTCCGAGTTCTTCGACGAAGAGCCCTATTCCAAAGCAAGAGAATCCGGTGCCGTCTCCGGAGTGGTTGTCGGGAGATTGGGGGTCACCCATAATCCGCCCCGCCTCCCGGATGGGCGCGTGCTCGGCGGCAGGCTACTGCACATTGCTCGCGATACCGAGTGGGGGATGGCGCTGCGAAGTCACTTCTTCATCGGACATGATCTCGAGGCACTCGGGCAAACCGCCGAACAGATTGCGGCGCAAGCAACTGTGGAGTTCGGTCAGGGACTCCTGCAGCACGCGTACGACGAGTTCACATTTTTGTCTCGTTTCCTGCCCTCGCTTTACGTAGCCGAGAACCGGGACATATCTCCGCCGCGAGCGCCGTGGTGACGACGGTTGTCTCGATGCTCGCCGGGGTCGTGCAGACGTTTCCTGCGGCATCGAGAATTCGGCTCGTCCTGATTTCCGGGACCCGATCCGTGACATATGGAATTGACGAGTCGATCATTGTTTACAACATCAAAGCTATTTCACCAGAACGGAATTCGCTGTGCAGAGTGTCAACGCCGAAGCAACGAGGATAGCTGCTGACGTGATGATCGTCGGTTTCGGGCCGGTGGGGAAGCTTCTCGCCGTCAAACTCGCTCAGAAGGGTCACGCTGTCGTCGTGGTGGACCGCAATGAAGTCGGATACCCCCTGCCGCGTGCGGTAACCCATTGCGCCGATTTCGCCCGCATCCTGCAGTCGGTCGGGTTGGCGCCGGACACCATTCCGGAGATAACCGAACCCTATGACGACATGTATGTGTGGCGAAACGGTGACGGCCGGACACTGGTGGAGGTCGACTGGAGTGGTAGAGGTGAATCCGGTTGGTACAACACCTACTTTTTCAGTCAGCCCGCGTTGGAAGGGGCCCTTGACTCCATTGTCGCGGGGTTGCCCAACATTCGCGTGATGAGGGGATGGGAAGCGGTGGCATTGACGCAGAATTCGGAACTGGCAACGGTAGTCGTTCAATCCGTGGAGAGCGGTAGGTGCGTCACCGTTGATGCGCGATGGATCGTCGGTGCAGACGGGGCGAACAGTCGCGTTCGTCAATGGGCCGACATCGACTGGCACGACGAGGGGTACTTCCACGATTGGTTGGTTGTCGATGTCAAACCTGTGGCTGGAACCAGTTTCCCGAATGTTGCCGCGCAGAATTGCGACTATCGGCGCCCTTCCACGATGGTTCCAGGTGGTCCGGGGCGCCGTCGCTGGGAGTTCATGCGACTGCCGGAAGAGAGTCGAGAATCGCTTCAACGCGAAGACACCGCATGGGAACTGCTCGAGCCGTATGGGCTGACCCCCGACAATGCAGTCCTTGAACGACACTCCGTGTACACGTTCCAGGCTTGCTGGGCGACGCGATGGCGGCGTGGGCGCGTGTTACTCGCCGGCGATTCTGCGCATCTCATGCCACCGTTCGCCGGACAAGGTCTGGGCGCTGGTGTTCGCGACGTGATGAATCTGTCGTGGAAGCTCGACGCGGTGCTGCGTTCGGCGGCGGACGACCACCTGCTCGATACGTATGGAACAGAACGACTTCGACACGTACGTGCTTTTGTGCAGTTCTCGACGGAACTAGGCCAAGTCATCTGCATGTCCGACCCGCAGCAAGCCGCTGAACGTGATGCCCGGATGATCGCGGACTGGACTGCAGGAATGAAGGCACCTGCTCCGCCACGACCAGGGCTTGGCCCAGGGATTCATGTTGGGACTGCCGGCGGCAGTCTGGCGTTGCAAGGTCAGGTTCGAATCGGAGATGGCGCAGTAACAATGTTCGACGACGCGTTCGATGGGCCGGGCGCATTGATTTCACGCACATCGGCCGCGCTGCGAGATGTGCCGGAGACGATGCGAACAGCTCTGGCGGAGTTGGGGATCGACCTCGTTGCGCTCGTTGGAGACGAATCGCCGGGCGTCACCCTTGTCGACGACGTCGACCTCACCTATACGCGCTGGCTCGATGATCAGGACGCAGATGTCGTTCTGGTCAGACCGGATTTTCACGTCTACGGCGTTGCAGGAATGCATCACGCAACCGAGCTGGCAGCAGGATTCCTCCACAGGTTGCGAGCGCAGGAACCTGCTCGGACGCTCGCCTGACAGCTCTACCGCTACGCCGACTATCGACAGGAAATTTACATGATCAATTCAGCGACGGACGACATCGATTCGGTGGAATCATCGTCGAACCACTCCGAATCCGATGTTCGAAGAGGACCTTTGGCAGGCATAGTCGTTGCAGACCTCACGCGCGCACTCGCGGGACCTCACGCGGCAATGATGTTCGGCGATCTGGGCGCGACGGTCATCAAGATCGAGACACCCGGTACCGGCGACGATACGCGGGGCTGGGGACCGCCTTTCATGGAACCTGCAGGTGCACAGCGAGAATCGACATACTTTTTGTCCGCAAATCGAAACAAGAAGTCGGTCGTAGTTGATCTGAAATCTCACGAGGGCCTTGCGCTACTGGAATCCCTTGTCGCACGCGCCGACGTTCTGATGGAGAACTTTCGGACCGGCGTCCTCGATCGGTTGGGGCTTACAGCCGAACGACTTTCGGAGCTGAATCCGCGACTCGTAGTGCTGTCCATCAGTGGATTCGGTCATGACGGACCGGAAGGCGGGCGTGCGGGGTACGACCAAATTGCCCAGGGCGAGGCTGGTCTGATGTCTCTGACAGGTTCGGGTCCGGACGACTTCCAAAAGGTCGGAACCCCGATAGCCGATCTACTGGCAGGGATGTACGGCGCATTCGGTGTTCTCGCGGCACTGCAGGAGCGAGCGCGAACCGGCGTTGGGCAGACGGTACGAACCTCTTTGTTGGCCGGCATAGTAGGTATCCACGCCTTCCAGGGAACTCGATTCACCGTCGCTGGTGAAACTGGTAAGGCACAGGGTAATCACCATCCGTCGATCTGTCCCTACGGGCTCTTCCCTACGGCAGACGGTGTAGTTCAGATTGCGGTTGGCAGTGAAGGACTTTGGAGGCGGTTCTGCTCCGGCTTCGGTTTTGACCCAGATGCCCCTGGGATGGCAGGCAACTCCGAGCGGGTTCGAAACAATAAGGTGGTTCGCCAGCTCATCGAGGAGACATTTTCGAAGTATGGTACAGACGAGTTGCTGCTTGAGCTCGATCGAGCGGGTATTCCGGCGGGGCGTGTTCGTGGAATCGACGAGGTGTACCGCTGGGAACAGACTCGTTCGCAGGGGTTGATGGTCGAAGTCGAACACGAAAGCCTTGGCCGGATTACGCTTCCAGGCCCCCCACTCCGATTCTTCTCTGTGGACGGGATCGAGGTCACCAAAGATTGTCATTCGGCTCCACCGCTGCTCGGCGCGGACAACGCCTTTGTCGCCAGTTGGCTCAGCGAAGCAATCCGATGAGACCGACATCGGTGGTTCCGGCTCTGAGACATCGTCGGCGCGACGCCGGGTCTGTGAGTGTAGCGTTCGACGGCCCGATCGTGACCGTGACGATCGGCACTGGACGTCGTCGAAACGCTTTGAACGGTGATGCTTGGAAAGATCTCGCACTTAGGATCATTGGCGTCTCGACCCATGCATCGCTCGGCGTTGTCGTCCTCCGGGGCGTCGGCGATACCTTCTGCTCCGGGTCCGATGTCACCGAGTGGGTCGGTGCCCGTGCTGAGGACGTCGAGGAGTCGTTCGCGCAAATGGAGGCAGCTTTCCGCGCTATCGAGGCTTGCCCGGTTCCTGTCATCGCTCAGATTTCCGGCGTGGCAGCCGGAGCAGGCTGTCAGTTGGCGCTCTCCTGCGACATTCGAGTCATCGCGACTTCCGCCAGAATCGGCATGCCTATTGCGCGTCTCGGGATTCGGCCGAGCCCGGCGTTCGCGGCGCGCCTTGTCCGTGCTGCGGGACCTGCAGTGGCCGCTGAACTGCACTACACCGGACGACTTCTGCAAGGATCGGAGGCAGTGACAACAGGTTTGGCGAATCGGTGTGTGACAGACGACCTGCTCGCGTCGAGTGTTCGGGAATTGGTAGAGGAGATTGGTCGGCAGCCGACATCGGCCGTGCGTGCGGCGAAGGAGGCATTGATCGCTGCTACAGGTTCAGCACCACGGCACGCCCTCGGTCCGGCCGTGAATTTGCGCGACCTCCAACTTGGCATCGCGCAAATTCTGCACACTTGAGTCGACGCGAGGTTACTGGCCGGCGATGTACTCGATCGACGGTCCCGCAGTCCAACCGCCGTCGACGGCGATCTCGGAACCTGTTGTGTACGAAGCATCGTCGGAAAGCAGGTAGGTGACTGCACCGACCAACTCCTCCGGGCGACCGACGCGTCGATACGGATTGTTGGGGAATGCGCCTTCTTCGAGGCTGATGCCCGTCGGTGCAGTCATGGGTGTCAAGACCATGCCGGGGTGAACCGAGTTGACTCGGATCTTGTCGCGACCGAGTTCGACGGCAGCGATCTTGCTCAGTCCACGCACGCCCCACTTGGCCGCACCGTACCCACTGGTCAGAGCCATGCCCATCAGGCCGGCAGCCGAGGAGATGTTCACGATGGATCCGCCACCTGCTGCCTTCATGAACGGGACCACCGTGTGGATGCCGGTGTGTACGGACACGAGGTTGATCTGGATGATCCGCTGGAACGTTTCGAGGGGCTCATCGGCGACCGTCTGGCCGGACGCGGAGATCCCGGCGTTGTTGACCAGACCGTTGATGGCGCCGAACTCGGACACGGTGAACTCGACGGCAGACTTCCACGACCCTGGGTCGGTGACGTCGAGATGAACGTAACGCGCTGCGTCGCCGAGAGATTCGGCTACTGCTCGACCGTCGTCGTCGAGTAGGTCGCC
This sequence comes from Rhodococcus sp. KBW08, assembly GCF_003852455.1. Classification (NCBI taxonomy): domain Bacteria; kingdom Bacillati; phylum Actinomycetota; class Actinomycetes; order Mycobacteriales; family Nocardiaceae; genus Rhodococcus; species Rhodococcus sp. KBW08. The sequence continues at coordinate 5,469 of NZ_QAJJ01000017.1, read as the reverse complement.
GATGACGACGCGGCCGTTACCCGCGACGATGCCGCGCGCAAACGCCTCACCCAGGCCGCGTGCGCCGCCGGTGACGAGTACGGTTTTTCCGGAGAGATCCTGAGTCATGATTGTTCCTTACCAGTTGGATGTGAGAGATACGACGTCGAAAACGCGTCGAGTGCACGGTTGATTGCCGCGGGCGCTGGGGTTCGGTGGTCTGCCATTTCCCGTAGTGCTGCGACCACCGCGAGCGTCGCCTGACCCGCAGCTGCGGTGGTGTCGAGCGAGGTTTCCGGCCGATCGATCAGCCGGGCCACTTCGGGGCGAATGAGTTCCATCGTCTCGAAAGTCGCTGACTCCCAGACTCTCCGGAGTGCAGCATCACTGAAGATGATCGGCATCAGTGACCGTGTCATGGCCTCGAAAGACTCGCCGACCGAGGCGACGAAGGCGTTTTGGACAGCCGGCGCAAGTCCCGAATCGCGTGGCTGCTCACCGAGTGCGGCGGCGAGGCTCCGGTTGCCGTCGTCGAGCATCGGCCAGATGCTCTCCTCTTTGGTGGCGAAGCAGCGGTAGAACGTGCGCTCGGAGATTTCCGCACGCTCGGCGAGTTCGGCGATTGTCGTCGAAGTGTCGCCGCGTTCGACGAAAGCGGCAGCACAACTCTGCGAGACGCGGAGAAGTAGTGCGGTGCGGCGGGCTGTTGCCATATCCGCACTGTACCAAAAGTGGCAGAAACTGCCATATATGGTTGCAGTTGGTCAGCCGGTGCTGCCTTCGACGCCGGATACTTCCTGCTCAACGACGCTCTTGAAGTTCAGCAGCGTCTTGCGGATGTTGCCGTGCTGAAAGTCGGCGAACGTCTTTCCACCGGTGGCAACCTTGTCGAACAACTCGGCCGCAAGGTCCGGCCAGCCGCGCCTGTCGTCGGTCCACGTTTCGGTGACTCGGGTTCCGCCGGGCACCGGCGAGAATCGGAACTGCCAGGTTGCGATGGCGGCAGGAATCCGCGGCGTGGAGAGGCCTATCTTGTGAACGCGGAACTCGAAGAGCTTTCCGGCGTCGGCAGCGGTGACTGTGCATCTCGTGGTCCACTGTGCGCGCCCACGTTTGTTATGTCCGTCGAACTCCATACCCAGGAATGCGCTTTCGCGATCTCCTCGCAAGGTCGCGCCCAAGTTTTCGGGACTCCAGGCACCCATACGAGTGGGATCGCTGATGAGCTCGTAGAGGGACAGCGCGTCGGCATTGACGACGACGCTGTCGGAGACGGTAAGTACGCGAGCCATTTCGGTTTCAGTTTCTTTCTGTCGAGCGTGTGTGAGGTGAGTATGACGATCGGTGGTTTCGCGAACAAGATGCGCAGCGGCGCATGAACCCGTCGAGCTGATCGGAGTTGGACTACAGGTGCGGTTTCAGTTGGATCTTGACCGCTCCTTCCTGTTTCTTCTGGAAGATCTCGTAGGCGTGTGGCGCCTGATCGAGCGGCAGCTGATGAGTGGAAAAGCTGTCGACGCCGAGTGGGTCGTCGTCAGTGAGCAGGGGCATGATGTCGTCTACCCACTTCTTGACATTCGCCTGGCCCATCCTGAGCTGAATCTGCTTGTCGAACATGGTCATCAGCGGCAGTGGGTCAACCATGCCGCCGTAAACACCGATCAGAGAAACGGTTCCACCGCGCCGAACGATGTCGATGGCTGAATAGACAGCACCGAGGCGATCGATTCCTGCGTTACGCATCGCAGGCGCGGCTAGAACATCGGGGAGAAGTCCGACGAACTGCTGCGCGAGCTTTCCGATCGGAGACCCGTGCGCTTCCATGCCGACAGCATCGATGACCGAGTCGGTTCCACGGCCGTTCGTCGCATTCCTGACGGCGTCGCCGATCTTGCTGCCGTAGTCGTCGAGATTGAGGGTTTCGATCCCACGTTCGGCAAGGCGTGCAAGGCGTTCGGGTACACGGTCCACGCCGATTACCCGAAATCCCTTGTGGTGGGCGATGCGAGCCGCCATGTCACCGATCGGTCCGAGACCGAGGATTGTCACGGACCCACCCGGCGGGATGTCGGCGTATTCGACCGACTGCCAGGCTGTGGGCAGCACATCGGAGAGGTAGACGAAGCGCGAATCCGCGGGACCTTCGGGAACTTTGATGTGTGTGAAGTGTGCTTGCGGCACTCGTAGGTATTCAGCCTGACCACCTGGCACCGATCCGTACAGTTCGGAGAATCCGAACAACGCTGCGCCGGTTCCCTGATCGCGGACCTGAGTCGTCTCACACTGTGTGTAGAGGCTCGAATCGCACATGAAACAGTTGCCACACGAGATCTGGAACGGGATCACGACGCGATCGCCTATCTCGAGGTTCGTGATCTCCGACCCGACTTCTTCGACGATGCCCATCGGTTCGTGACCGAGAATGTCGCCCGCATTCATGAACGCACCCAAGGTCTCGTACAGGTGCAGATCGGACCCGCAGATGTTCGTCGTGGTGACCTTGATGATCGCGTCGGTGGGTTCGACGATCGTGGGGTCCGGAACCGTATCGACGCTTACTTTCCGTTTGCCTTGCCAAGTCACTGCGCGCACTGGAATCGACCTCTCATCGTGGAACTGCTGTTCGCACTCACCTGCCCGAAAGCACTGAAATGCAAACAAAATCGGTGAGGGTTGCGAGAAGTCCTGAGCGCGTTAGATTGAGATGGAGCTGGGTCCCGGTCTTTGCGCCGGCTCCAGGACCTGGACCACGAGATGATGAGGACAATCGTATGACCGACAAAGACGACAACGACCAGTCGCCCAAGGGTGGGCACCCAGGGCCCGTGGACAAGGGCGGCGACGGCGGAATGGCAACGCGAGAACAAGCACCTGAACTGGTCGAGGACTCCTCCGACAAAAAGTCTGACCAGGAGTAGTTTCCTTTTACCCGGTGTTGGGTAACAACGGGGATAGGCCGCATCGGACCGTCCCGGAATCAATGCGGGCGAGGTTCCTCGAGGTTGAGCAGCCAGCCACGGGAACCGCCTCAAGCAGATCCCTCAACCCTGCAGATCCCTCAACCCATTAGTGATTCAAACCTGCAGCAGCAAGTGATCGAACCGGGTACGCAGAAGCGCCGGGACCCGGAAGTCGTCCAGCGCACGAACGATTAACTGCTCGGCAACATCCCTGAGTTTCACGTTGGTCTCTTGGGAACGCCACACGAGAATATCGAAGGCACGATCGGCTGAAATGCCGTAGATCACCATGAGCATGCCTTTGGCTTGCTCGATGACTCCGCGGGACGTGGCGATTTCGTTGACCAGTTCGTCGACGGATGCCTTCACGGTGCTGTCGAGGGTTTCGGTGACGTCGATGTAGAAGCCGGAGCTACCGATCACATCCCCTGACTCGTCCACGATGCTGTCGCCGACGACGATTACCGAGTGAGTGTCTCCGGCAGTGTCGATGATGCGGTGTCGGCTGCTGAACGGGCCGCCTGAAGTGCGGATGGCATGCAGTGTCTGAGCAACGTGTCTTCGATCGTCCGGATGCTTGTGCGAGAGCATCAATTCCGTCGTCGGAGCTACCTGGTCTGGTTCGTAACCGTGAATTCGCGCAACTTCGGCTGACCACTCCCAACGGTCGCCGTTGCGGTGATAGAGAAACCCACCCACTCGGTGTGGAGCCCCCGATTCGGAAGTCCGCCCCAACCCGTCCTCGTTCACCACACACGCCCCTCGTTCTCGACCTCGTCCCAACCGGCGTACTCGCCAGATAGTTATATCGGACAAATCCGGCGGAGGTGGTGTCGGTCCCACATTTCGGAGCGAGGTCTGGACGCTAGCTGTGCGGGTCGGTGTCGGTGTCGGTCTTACGTCACTCGTGGGCTGAGACGATGCCGCTGTGTCCATTCGGTGAGCGCCGCGGTGATTGCTCCTGGCTGATCCTCGGGGGCAAGATGCCCGGCGGGACCGCACTGAATCACCTCGAGGTTGGTGATGTTCGATCGGCACCACGCGACTTCGTCCGGTCCGATCATGAGCAGTTCGGCTGGTCCGCTGAAGGTGAGAAGGAGTTTGGGTACCTCGCTGCTTGTGGCAAGCCATTGGCTGTACGCCGACACGCGTGCCGTCACTTCGGCGGGAGTTCCCTCGATGGGGAAGGATCGTGGCCACGCGAGAAGGGGTCGGCGACTCTCGGGTGACGGGTAAGGGGCGCGATAGGCGTCAGCATCTGTTTCGGGTAGAGCTCCGAGAACTGTTCTGTGAAGCGCAATTTCGAGAAAGAAATTCTCGTCGAGCACCTTCGTTTCGCCGGTGCCCGGGGCCCTCAGCGCTTCAACCCGCGCTCGTGCGTCTCCCGGGAAGTGTTCGTCCCAGGTCATCGGACGGAGGATCGTTTCGAAGAAGGCCACACCTCGGACGCGATCGGGGTGGCGGGCGGCCCAGTCGAGAGCGAGTGCTCCACCCCAGTCGTGCCCGACGAGTACGACGTCGTCGATCTTCATCTCGTCGAACCATGCATCGAGGTAGCGGGCGGAGTCGAGGAAACCGTAGTCGATGGCCGGTTTGCCGGAAGCCCCCATGCCGATGAGGTCCGGAGCGAGTGCATGGCCGAGATTTCCTATGTCTGGCAGTATCTTTCGCCACAAGTGTGACGATGTGGGGTTCCCGTGGATCAGCACGAAGGGGGTGCCTGCGCCGCACGAGTTGTAAGCCATGGTCGAGTCGAGCACGGAAATTGCGGCCATTGCGACTCCTCAAATAGTTTCCATATACTCTATATTGAGATAGTAGCCATGTACTCTATATGCATGCAAGATCGAGAAACATGGACGACTGGCTCGCTGGTGTGGCATCTTGCCTTGCGCTGGCGGGCGGGGGTTGACAGAGCGATTGCGCATCTCGGGTTGACTCACGCCCAGTATTCGGTGCTTGCGTCCCTGCACGGTTTGGTGAGTGCGGGGGAGAGGCCCAGCCAGCGGGAACTCGCCACGCACACAGGGTTGCAGCGAATCTACATATCCAAGCTCGTGCGAGCTTTGGAGAAGGGGGGATTTGTCGTCAGCGAACGCGACGACCGCGATGGGCGCGCCGTTCGCCTCGATCTCAGTGACGAGGGAGGACGAGTCATCGTGCTCGCCAAAGGCATTGTCCGCGAATTGGATGCGGAGAATACTCGCGTGCTGACGGAAGCCGGTGGACGTGAGCTTGCCGAACTTCACCGCGCCCTCGGTGCATTGCTCGACGCCACCGAAGCCGGAGATGAATGAAGTCCGAACTACTTACCTGGCGTTACGTTCGGCGATGACGGCGGCGGGTTCAGGTGAGCCGGCCGACTGGGGCCTGAGGCTGTCGGCGCCGATGTTGTAGACGTCGCTCGTCGTGGTGAGTGAGTTGGACGTGGTGGACGAGGGAAGCCCGGCACGCCAGTTGACGATTGGATTCAGAACGCCGAACGGGCCGCACCCGGACGCTGTCGGGACTGTGAAGGGCTGTCCGGTGT